>JAGBKK010000001.1 GCA_017934045.1 Neisseriaceae bacterium
CTTGTCCTTCAGGCAAGCCACAAGCACGACCCACCATTTTTTGTGCCAAAGAGAAACCGCGTCCTGTGTCGGCAGGATTGTTAGGCAACCTGAAAACTTCGCTGGCAGGTAAGCCCAACGCTTCGCGTGCTTTGGCAGTCAAGCCACGACCGATAATCAAGTTAATGCGACCGCCTGCTTGCACTTCGTCTAACAAAACTTGCGAATTAAGTTGAAACTCGGCAATCACTTCACCGTTTTTCAAAATTTTGCCTTCATACGGCAAATATCAACCACATCGCCCATATTCATTTTGGAAACATCAACTTCAATCGGTAATGCACCTGAATCTTCTTGGGTATTGAAGAAAATCGGTGCGATTTTACCGCCCAAGCACACGCCGCCAAAGCGTTTGTTCGGCACAAACGGAATATCTTGACCTGTATGCCAAATCACTGAATTGGTTGCGGATTTGCGTGAAGAACCTGTACCAACCACATCGCCCACATAGGCGACTAAATTGCCTTTGGCTTTTAATTCTTCCAAAGTTTTAATGGGTCCCACTTCGCCTGATTTATCAGGCGTAATGCCGTCTCTGGGGTTTTTCAACATTGCCAAAGCGTGCAAGGGAATATCAGGACGACTCCATGCGTCAGGAGCAGGTGATAAATCGTCCGTATTGGTTTCGCCTGATACTTTGAACACGGTTACGGTGATTTTTTCAGCAACTTTCGGACGGCTGGTAAACCATTCAGCGTCTGCCCAAGATTGCAACACCGCGCGTGCGTTAGCATTGCCTTTATCGGCTTTTTCTTTCACATCGTTAAATGCGTCAAACATCAACAAAGTGTGTTTTAAGCCATTAGCAGCAATCGCTCCTAATTTTGCGTCATCAAGTAAATCAATCAAAGGTTTAATGTTATAACCGCCCAACATAGTGCCAAGCAATTCAGTGGCTTTTTCAGGCGAAACCAAAGGCGATTTCAGGCTGCCTTTGGCGATATTTGCCAAAAATTCGGCTTTCACTTTGGACGCATCATCAACACCAGGTGGCACACGGTGCGACAACAAATGCACCAAAAAGTCTTCTTCACCTTTTGGCGGATTTTGTAATAATTCAACTAAACCTGCGGTTTGTTCCGCAGACAACGCCAACGCAGGAATGCCCAAGGCTTCACGCTCTGCGGCGGCTTTGCGATATTCTGCTAACATAGTTTGTTCCTTTTGACAAGAATGAACGATAGTGGATTGTTTGAGTACGAATACTCGAAAAAAGCGGTCAATGATAACACAAAACAGGGTTGCTGTTGGTGGATTGTCGCTATGAAAAAAGGGTGGATAAATTATTTTTATTAAGTTCAGGCAGCCTGAAACAACTGCAAAGCAATCACGGTTAAGCCGACAATCGCACAATAAATACCGAAATACACCAATTTACCGCGTTTGACGATGCTAATCATCAACTTGCACGCCAAGCAACCGCTGATAAAGGCAGCGATAAAACCCACCGTCAAGGGCAAAGGTTCTATGCCACCAAACACTTCTTGCCCTTTGATTGCTTTCACAATGTCCAACAAGGCTTCGCCCAAAATCGGCGGAATCACCATTAAAAAGGAAAATTGTGCGAGTGTTTCTTTTTTATTGCCCAACAATAAGCCTGTGGCAATGGTGCTGCCTGAACGCGATACACCAGGCAACACCGCAACTGCTTGTGCCAAGCCGATGATAAAAGCGTCTTTTTTGGAAATGGTTTCTTTAATGCGTGGTTTGGCGTAGTAACTGAAAATCAGCAGTGTAGCGGTAATTAGCAAGCAACAGCCGACAACAAGTAAGCCACTGCCGAAAATTTGTTCGACATAATCTTTGAAAAACACACCGATAATGCCAATGGGAATCATAGAAATCAGAATATTCACCACATATTGTGTTTCGGCATTGTTTTGAAATTTGAATAAGCCTTTGAAAATCCAAGAAATTTCTTTCCACAAAATCACCAAAGTGGAAAGCACGGTTGCCACATGCACGGCAACGGTGAAAGCCAAATTTTCACTGCCTTGAATGCCAAACAGATTGGCACCAATGGCTAAATGCCCACTGCTGCTGACGGGCAAATATTCGGTTAGCCCTTGAATAATGCCTAAAATTAACGCTTGTATCCAGTCCATAATATTTTCTCTATGTTGTTTCAGGCTGCCTGAAAGATTGATTATTGAGCTTTTTTACACGATTTTGGTTTTTCAATCTCAATCGGTCGGCTGTAATATTGTCCATTTTCGTCCAAACCAAATTCTTCGACTTTGGTGGCACACTGTCTTTCATAACTGGTGTATTTCACCACCTTATGCGTCATTTCATAATTTTTATCTTTTTGTGGAACAAATGTAATCAGTGTTGGACAACTTTTCCCATCAGGCATATCAGCAACAACCAATGTTGTCGGTTTTCCAGCACGCACTTTCACTTCTGCATAATCGTATTCATCTTTAATTTTAGAAGTCCAGTTAGACGGCTTGGGTAAGCCTAAATCAATCACTCGTTTCGGTGCTTTAAAACGGGCAGGAGTAAAATTTTCTTTTACATTCACAACTGCATAATGACTAAACATTTTATTACCAGAAAAAGGAGCAAACATTCCTTTGGTTAATATGCTCCCTGAAACACAATCCGTTTCAGGATAAAGCCCTTTGTTCTTCGGATTAGTGATAAAACGAACATAGGCAATATCGCCGTCTGTGGGTTCAACATATTGATTAGGTGTGCCGATATGTTCCAAAGAACTACACGCCGAAAGTACACTGATTGCGAATAGGGATAAAAATAATTTTTTCATCATTTTTCTTAAATAAATAATCTTTCAGGCTGCCTGAAACAATTTTGTCTCATTCAGCGTAGGCAACAGTTGCCCACCCTACGGCACTGCCTGAAATGAAGTTCGGCATAAGCCAAAATATTTTTGCATTACCGTTTTATGGATAGGCTACCTGAATTTTCGGCTATATCGAAAATTCAGAGATTGCCACGCCGTGATTTTATCACGGTTCGCAATGACGATATGGTGTTTCAGGCAGCCTAAAAACAAAATGCGTGGGCAACAAGTTGCCCGCCTTACGGCTATGTTTCAGGCAGCCTGAAAATATAATATAAACAAAGCATTAAGCCTGTTTATTGGCTTCTTGTTGAGCCATCGCTTCGCGTTGTTGGCGATACATTTCGTCAAAATTAAGCGGTGCTAAATACACAGGCATAAAGCCTGCACGCGTTACCAAATTGCTGATTTCTTCGCGTGCGTATGGGAAAAGAATGTTCGGGCAAGTAACATTCAGCAGCACTTCCAACGCTTCGGTGGGGAAGTTTTGAGCCAAGAAAATGCCCGCACTCACCACTTCCACCAAGAACATGGTGTTTTTCTCTTTGGTTTCTTCCAAAGTGGCAGTGAGCGTGGCGTGCAAGGACACTTCATAAAAACCATCGTCCAAAGCACGAGACGCAATGGCGATTTTTATGTCCAATTCAGGTTGCGTACGCGTGCGAAACACTTCGGGTGCGTGCGGCACTTCCAAAGACGCATTTTTAATGTACAGTTTTTCAATATTAAACGCAGGTTGACCTGCTTCATCTGTTGCTACTGCTGGATTTTCAGCCATAATATCAATTCCTTATGAAAAGTTTATTGTAAAAGATGATCTAATTGACCTTGCCGATTGAGTGCATTCAAATCATCAAAACCACCAATATGTGTTTGCCCAATAAAAATTTGCGGTACACTTCTACGCCCTGTTTTTTGTATCATTTCTGTGCGTTGGTCGGGGTGTAAATCAATGCGAATTTCCTCCCATTCAGTAACGCCTTTTTGCTTGAACAAATTTTTCGCCATTGTGCAGTAAGGGCAGAACGCCGTTGTGTAAATTTTAATCTGTGGCATTTGAATAACTCATAAAAGGCGGAATTTTACACGATTTTCATTGATATTGCGTGGCAATATTTTTTCAGGCTGCCTGAAAGAATAGGGCGTTTATTGATATAATGACCAATCAACTTCAAATGATTGTGTTGTGAATAATGGATAATATCGATTTAGGCTGGTGGTTATTATTATTTATTTTGCCGTTTTTCTTTGCACTCGGCTGGTTTGCTGCACGCATTGATATGAAAATTGTGTTAAAGCAAGCCAAGTCCATACCTGATGGTTTATATCAAAGTTTAGATGCCTTAATCGACCGCAAAACCAATACGGCTGCTTTGGCATTAAGCGAAGTGGTGGAACAAACGCAAGATGCCAAAACCGATATTACCGCTTATGAATTGGGTTTAAGTTTGGGCAAACTCTATCGCTTGCGTGGCGAAAATGATAAAGCCATTGCACTCCACCAAAAACTTTTAAAATCCCCAGATTTGGTGGGCGAACGCCGTCATATTTTACAATTCGAATTGGGACAAGATTTTCAACAAGCAGGTTTGGTGGATCGAGCCGAACAACAATTTGAACAGTTGGCAAACACCGAAATGGCGAAAGATGCCGATGAAGTGTTGTTAAACATTTATCAACAAGACCGTGATTGGCAAAAAGCCATTGCCACTGCCACCAAATTAGCCCATGACGAAACCACTTATCAATTTGAAATTGCTCAATTTTATTGTGAATTAGCCCAAGCGGCTTTATTTCGTTCAGATTACGACACCGCACGCAATCACACGCGTGCGGCGTTAATTGCTAATCGCAAATGTACGCGTGCCAATATGATTTTGGGTGATATTGAAAGCAAACAAAACCATTTTCAGGCAGCCATTGACGCATACAGTGCCATTGAACAACAAAATCACGATTATTTAAGTATGGTGGGCGAACGCCTGTTTGACGCATACGCCGCACTCAATAAATCAAGCGAGGGTTTAGATGTTTTATTGGGCTATATGAAAACCTTTCCACATTTAGATTTAATCAATCTCATTTACGAAAAAGCGGTTTTATTGTATGACGAACACAAAGCCGCAGAAATGACGGTGGATTTGGTACGACAACTGCCTAATTTAATTGGCGTTTATCGTTTAATCAGTATAAAAATCAGCGACTTACCGAATCAATGGAAAATGGACGCAGATATGATTCGCAGTGTGATTGGGCGATATGTGCAGAAGTCGATGATGTATCGTTGTCGCCATTGTCATTTTAAATCACAAGTCTTTTTTTGGCATTGCCCTGCGTGCAACCGTTGGGAAACTTTTACCCCCAATCGTATTGAAGTTTAAGATTTTTGTGTTTTGCAATACACACGCAAACGGCGGCGACTGTCGGCATAGCACATATCAGGAAAAATGGCGTGGCGGTAAATTTTGCCTGTTTTTAAACTTCGCCAAATCAACAACATTAAATATTTACCATAAAAACTGTTGCGTTCTAATGCCACTTCAATACTTTCGTGCTGCACCGTAATCACAGCTTGTCGATTGGGACGAATTTCTAAATGTGTAATGCGATTGGCATTATATGCACTATATTGATAATGACCATATAACCAACTGAATAATAATGGAAAAATAAGCCACCAATATATTGTATCCAAATAAAGCAGCACCATCAAAAGGGTGCTGATATGCAAAACGGCACACAAAATATGTGCCATTTTAGAAATCGAATATTCAACCATTAACGGAGACATTTAGGCTGCCTGAAATGATTATTCATCGTCATCTTCGTCCAACTCATCGTCTTCTTCGGATTCTAAATCCACCACCATATCGTGAATTTCCACATCGAAAAATTCCCAAAATGCTTTTAACGACCTATCTTGTGGATAATCGTTTTCGTCCATTGCCCACGCGGATAATTCGGCTTCAAAGATTTCTTCATATTTTTCGTCTATGTAAGCAATATTTTCTTCTGGGGTATCGGTTTCGGGAATTAAATAAACGGTTGCATTGGTGCGTAATTGTTCTAATGTAATCGATAAATCATCACCATTTTTTTGCGAGATGTGCATTAACCAATCTAAAAATTTTTGGGTTGGTCGAACGGTGGCGGCGGCAGTATTGACAATATACATAATAAGTATCCTTTCATTAAAAAGTTTTCAGGCAGCCTGAATAAAAAACAATTATTCAATACCTGCTTGTTGTTTAATATCACTCATTGCTTGGCTTAAATGCAAACGCAAAGTGTCGTGTACCACTTCGTCTAATTCGGTGGGTAATTCGTGTTGCAACTGCCACGCCAAAGATGACATATAGCGTTGCAAAGCATTTTTAACCGCTCCTGCCACGGCTTGATTTAAATGCGGACGCAATTTTTCGGTTAATTGTTCAATTAACACTTGTTCGTCCATCACCGCAACTTTTTGCTGTGTGGCAATCGGTGGTTCGATCACTTTAACCATATAAGTTGGTGCTTGTGAAACTTGCGGTGGTGTGGCAAATAAATCTTGCACTTCGTCATAAGCGGTTTTGGTTTGTTGTCTGGTTTGTTCGTTCGTTGTTTTATTTTCTGCGGCGTTGTTTTCAGACGGTGTATCGTCTAAATATTCAAAAAAGTTTTCGCCTGCACTTTCCATTTGCAATTTTTCTTCAGGCGTTAAAATAACGGTATTATTACCATTCGGCTCGCCTTTGGATAATATATCTTCGGCGGTTTGTTGCCAAACATCGCCAAAAAGTACTTGCACGGAATTATCGTTTTCGTCATCAGCTAATAAATTGTGTTTTTTTTGCCATTCTTTTAAGTGTTGTTGAAAGGCTTTATTTTTGATGTCTTTTTCTTCGTCTGTGGGTGGTGGTGGCATTTCACCTTTTTTACCTGCACGAATATTTTGTTGTTGCTGTAATAATTGAATCCAACTTGGGTCTTGATTATCTTGATTACTCATTTTGTGTTGTGTCCGAAAAAGTGAAAAAGGTGTTTTATTTTAAAATGAATAGTCTATTTCTGTCAAAGTGATTGTATTTTTCAGGCAGCCTGAAAAAAAAATCCCAAACAATATTGTTTGGGATTTTTAGGGTGTTTAACCAGTTTATTTAGCTGCCAAACTTTCTAATGAACGACCGCTTTTCAGTGCGTTTTCAACCCACAAAGGTTTGCGACCTTTGCCTGACCAAGTTTCGCCAGTGGTGGGATTAACATAGCGTTTGCGGTTGTTTAAGTACTCTTGAACATCAGCCAAAGAAACATTGTATTTGTCCATTTTGGCAACGATGTCGCGAATAACAGAGGCGCGTTGATTTTTCAATTTTGAAATTTCAGTCGCAATTTTTTGCTGTTGTTTGGCTAATTCAGCAATGCGTTTTTGGGTTTTTTGATCCAATTGTTCCATTATTTAACCTCATCTGGTTTGTTGAAAAAAATTCAATGTTTTTTCATTCTATCCAAATTTTTTTAATATCGCAATATTTATTTTATTTTTGACAAAATAAAATCGTTAATGTGTCATTTATGGTACAATTTGCCCCTGTTTTTTTGGAGTTTATTTTTAAAATGATCAGTACAAATAATTTGACAATGCAATTTGGTGAAAAGCCACTTTTTGAAAATGTATCGGTTAAATTTGACGGTGGTAATCGTTATGGTTTAATTGGGGCAAATGGTTCGGGTAAATCCACTTTTATGAAAATTTTGGGCGGTGATTTAGAACCCACCGCAGGCGAAGTGGCAATAGAAGCAGGCTTGCGTTTAGGTAAATTACGCCAAGATCAATTTGCGTATGAAGATAAAAGAGTTTTAGATGTGGTGTTAATGGGTCATACGGAAATGTGGGCAGCGATGACCGAAAGAGACGCCATTTACGCCAACCCAAACGCCACCGAAGACGATTATATGCATGCTGCCGAATTAGAAGCGAAATTTGCCGAATATGACGGATATACTGCGGAAGCTCGTGCGGCAGAATTATTAGACGGTGTCGGTATTGAGCAATCTTTGCATAACGCCACAATGGCAGAAGTGGCACCTGGTTTTAAATTACGGGTTTTATTAGCCCAAGCTCTTTTTTCAAAACCTGATGTTTTGTTGTTAGATGAACCGACCAATAATTTGGACATTAACACCATTCGCTGGTTAGAAGGGGTATTGAACGATTACGATTCTACGATGATTATTATTTCCCACGACCGCCATTTTTTAAATGAAGTTTGCACGCATACGGCGGATGTGGATTATGGTGGCATTACGCTTTATCCAGGTAATTACGATGATTATATGTTAGCGTCCGCCCAAGCCAAAGAAAGGGCAATGCGAGATAACGCCAAAGCGAAAGAAAAATTACAAGAATTGCAAGAGTTTGTTGCCCGTTTTTCGGCAAATAAATCCAAAGCACGGCAAGCGACTTCTCGTCAAAAACAAGCGGATAAAATTAAAGCCGAAATGGTGGAAATTAAACCGTCATCTCGGCAAAATCCTTATATTCGATTTGTCGCTGACGAAAAAGCCAAGTTACACCGTCAAGCGGTGGAAGTGGAAAATTTGGCTAAATCATTTGATAAAAAATTGTTTGAAAAACTGTCGTTTATCTTGGACGCAGGCGAAAGACTGGCAATTATCGGTCCCAACGGTGCAGGAAAATCAACGCTATTAAAATTATTGGCAGGTGCATTTGACGAACACTATTCAGGCAGCCTGAACGCCGACAACGGCACAATCAAATGGGCAGAAAAGGCTCAGATTGGCTACTACCCCCAAGACCACGAAAACGATTTTGATTGTGAGATGACGCTTACCGAATGGATGCGACAATGGGGACGCGAAGGGGACGATGAACAAGTCATTCGTGGCACTTTGGGACGCCTACTCTTTGGCGGCAGTGAAGTGGGCAAACAGGTGAAAGTTCTGTCAGGCGGAGAGAAAGGCAGAATGCTGTATGGCAAACTCATCTTGCAACGCCCCAATATAATGATTATGGACGAACCCACAAACCATATGGATATGGAAAGCATTGAGTCCTTAAATATGGCGTTGGAAAAATACAGTGGCACGCTGATTTTCGTCTCCCACGACCGCCAGTTTGTGTCGTCATTAGCCACACAAATCATCGAATTAGACGGCAAAGGCGGCTTTGATTACTATCAAGGCGGATACGAAGAGTATTTGGCAAAAAAGGGCTTGGTGTAAAATTTCAGGCAGCCTGAAAAAATCGTAGGGTGGCTTTGCCAACCCACCAAAACGCCTGAAAACCATTAGGAGCAAACAATGAACCGACACAACAAATCCTATCAACGCATAGACCGCATAAAAGAGCAACTGTTACGAGAATTGTCGTCTGAAATTCAAGCCTTAAAAGACCCACGCTTTGGTATTTTTACGCTGACAGACGCAGAAATTGCTCGCGATTACAGTTGGGCAAAAGTGTATTACACCGTGTTGGATAACGAGAAACAGCAAGACGCACAGCACGCTTTTGACGCGGCAAAAGGGCGATTACGCAACGCTTTATCGCACAAAATTTCGCTGTTTCGTATGCCTGAACTGTCGTTTATCTACGACACCGCCGAAGAGCAGGCAAGGGCAGTGGATAAACTGTTGGCACAAGTAGCAAACGAGCCGCCGATTGAAGAGTAGGGTGGGTTTATAACCCACCGCCGACAATGTAAGGTGTTGTTGTAGGGTGGGTTTCCTAACCCACCAAACAAGTCGTAAGACTTGTTTGTAAATATTTTCAGGCTGCTTAAAACACAATGAAGTTAAAATAAAATTAGGAAAAAATAATGATTGATGATAATCCATATTCACCACCAAAATCAGAAGATTTCAGGCTGCCTGAAAATAATTATCAACCGACAAAAGGGCAGAGAATTACTCGAATTATTATGTGTTTTGTACTTATGTGGTTGATTTTTACTATTATTTTTATAGTATCTGGTGGTTTAGGAAATATAAGTGAATGGGTATTTACCGCAAAAGAAATGCCATTTGAAACGCTATTAGTGGTATTTCATTTGAGTATTCGTTTTTTAGTTCCATTAGCTATACCTTTACTGATATTTTCCATATTAAACGAATATTTAACTATTTTAAGTAAAAGTAATTTTCGGTATTTATTTATATATATATTAGTTAATGCTATTTTAATAAGTTTAAGTGTGTTTTTTTTCGATTTTATATTGGATAAATTTTTCTCTTGGAGAAAATGGCTTGTTATTACATTTCACTTTGAATTTAGTTTTTATAATTTAAACTCATTGTTTTCTATTTGGTATATCACTATTTTTATTGTTGAATTAATTTTAAATATTCATTATAAATATTACGCTAAAAAATCCTTTCAGGTAGCCTGAAATGCAGTTTAACAAATGTAGTGAAGTTAAAATAAAGTTAGGAAAAAACAATGATTGACAACCCATATGCACCGCCAAAATCGGAAAATTTTAAGTTACCTAAATTAACAAAAGGGCAGAAAATTAGACATATTTTATTAGGTGCATTATCTTTTTCATTATTATCAACTTTATTAAGTGGTATTTTTGCTGTAATCAATCTATTTTTTAGTGGAAAAGAAATACAAATATATATCTTATGCTTTGTTCTTATTATACCATTTTTACTTTCATTTATTATTGGTATTATTTTTTCTATCTATAATGAACGACATATTAGAAAAGTTAAAAATAGATATATTTATTCATTAATTAGTGCTATTGTTATTCTCGTAATAATGAATATGATTTTAATCTTTGGTACATTATTTTTTGTAGCAAAATATTCTAATTTTGATTTTAATTTGGATTACTTATTTAATGCTTTAATACACATGTATAGCAAGAGCAAACAATGGATTTTAGATATAGAAACTTTTATTATTATTGCCATTAGCATTTTTATTACCATAAAAATATTAGATAGACACCGTGATTATTTGTATAATCAATAATTTTCAGGTAGCCTGAAATATAATATAGAGAAAACAAAATGACCGATATTTTGAATAAAATCAATCAAACAAAATTTGAAGAAGTGGCGTTTGCCAAAAAACACATTTCTTTGGCGGATATAAAATTGCAAGCCCAAGACCGTGAAAATCCACGTGATTTTTTGGCAGCCTTGCACGCTAAACACGCACACAATCAGGCGGCGGTGATTGCGGAAATTAAAAAAGCCAGTCCCTCCAAAGGCTTAATTCGTGCGGATTTTAATCCGCCTGCATTAGCAAAGGCGTATGAACAGGGTGGGGCGGCGTGTTTGTCGGTTTTAACCGATGAAAAATATTTTTCAGGCAGCCTGAAATATTTGCAACAAGCAAAAGCAGCGTGCGATTTGCCTGTGCTACGCAAAGATTTTGTGGTTGATGAATACCAAATTTATCAGGCTCGTGCCAACAGTGCAGACGCTGTGTTGCTGATTGCGGCAAGTTTGTCGGACAATCAGTTGCAAGAATTTGAAGCCATTGCCCACGCATTGAATATGACGGCGTTAATCGAACTACACGATGAAGATGAATGGCAAAAATGCCAACACTTAACTTCGCCCTTGTTTGGCGTGAATAACCGCAATTTGCGTTCGTTTGCCGTAGATACCGCACAAACGCTGCGTTTATTGCCACTACTCAAAAATAAAACTGTGGTGTGCGAAAGCGGTATTCAAACACATACGGATATTGTCAATATGCAAAACAATGGCGTACATACATTTTTAGTGGGCGAAAGTTTGATGAGAGAAGAAAATGTTACAATCGCCTTGCAAAAATTATTAGGCTTTTAAGGTTGCCTGAATGCTTATTTTTCTTGATGAACAACAAAAATGTAGTTACAATTTTGTATGCAAAATGAATTTTTTGAATGGGACGAAGAAAAAGCAGACGCAAATTACAAGAAACACGGCGTTTCGTTTGATGAAGCCTCTTCGATATTTGATGACGCTTTTGCTGTTACGCGTATAGATAAGCGAGAAAAATACGGCGAACTTCGTTTGTGTACGATTGGTATGAGTAATCGTGGCAGATTGCTCTCTGTTGCTTGGACACCAAGAGATGAGCGAAATCGTTTGATTTCCGCTTTTCTCGCAACAAATGAACGGAGAAAAATTTATGAAAAACAAAGATATTGACGCAATGGACGATGAAGACATTGAATACTACAAAAATGCAAATTCGCCCGATGATGAATGGTTGCCTGCTGACCAAATTCCGTGGATTAAAGCCTATCAAGAAAAAAAAGGTATTCGCAAAATGTATGCTCCACGCAAAAAATCAATCACCTTGCGGATTGATGAAGATGTACTCGAATTTTTTAAACAATCAGGGCGTGGTTATCAAACTCGCTTAAATGCGATTTTGCGTAAGGCAATGCAGGAACAATTAGCACATTAGTGGGTGTTGCATAAAAAGCACGCATTGGTGTGCTTTTGTGTTTTCAGGTTGCCTGAAAAGTTTTGTGGAAAAAAAATGAAAAAACAGCCAGAAGTTATATTTTTTAAAAAAGGTTCTCTTTTTCATAAAATAATGATGATTTTCTTTAAGTCTTATATTCCAGTGTGTTTAATAGCATTGTTTTTATTGCAAATAGGATATACACATAATTTAAAATATTATTTTTCATTATATATTATTACAATTTTATTTACCCTATATATATTGATTTGTTTTTTTATTTATGATAGGTATAATTTTTGTGAGAGAATAATTATCGTATTATTTTTTTCTATACCTATTTATTTTTATTTTTTTGCTTTATTTTTAGTGTTAGGCGGTATTATTTCTCTATTTGACCATAATAATAAAATGCAAAATGCCTATGTTAATTATATGAAAATTCATAAACCAAACTATGGCTACCGTACTGGGAGTGGTTTGATTGGAGTAGATACTTATGAATATCGCATACTTTTTTCTAACGGAAAACAAGTTGTTTTACATTTTATGGCAGAAAAAGATAATTTTGAAGAAGGTAATTGTATTAAAATTGCTGCAAGTAAAAATATATTTACTGTTCGTGTTCAATTTAAAGAAAAATTGAATATTGATAATAAAAAAGATTGTTTATCAATAAAATAACTTTCAGGCAGCCTGAAACTTTTTGAAATAGGAAAAAATTATGAACATTATTATTAAAACGCCAGATGAAATTGAAAAAATGCGTATTGCAGGTCGTTTGGCGGCGGAATTGTTGGACTATATTACGCCGTATATCAAGGCAGGCACGACTACGGACGAACTCAACACCTTGTGCCACAATTATCAAACCCAAGTGCAAGGTTGCACGCCTGCCCCTTTGGGATACGGCGAGCCACCGTATCCCAAGTCGATTTGCACTTCCTTAAACAGCGTGGTGTGTCATGGCATTCCTGATAATAAGCCTTTGAAAAATGGCGATATTTTGAATATTGATGTAACCGTGATTAAAGACGGTTTTCATGGCGACAGTAGTCGTATGTTTTGCGTGGGCGAAGTGTCGCCGATTGCACAACGCTTAATCAAAATCACCCACGAATGTATGATGATTGGCATTGAAAAAGTGAAACCTGGTGCGTTTTTGGGCGATATAGGCTATGCGATTGCCAAACACGCTGAAAATAATGGCTATTCTGTGGTGCAGGAATTTTGCGGACACGGCGTAGGGCGGCGTTTTCACGAAGAGCCGCAGGTGTTGCACTACGGTCAAAAAGGCACTGGGGCAGAACTTAAACCTGGTATGATTTTTACCATTGAACCGATGATCAATCAGGGCAAACGCCACATTAAAATCGCCGCAGACGGCTGGACGGTGCAAACCAAAGACCGTAGCCTGTCCGCACAATGGGAACACGAAGTGTTGGTTACCGACACAGGCTATGAAATTTTAACCATCAGCCCGATGACAGGAGAGCCGTAAATGTTTGAATGGTGGCATAAGCCGTGGCAGGAGCGAACGACCGTTGAACGCATTAAAGGAATGATTGTGGCGATTATCATTGCCACAGTGTTTATCGCAGTGATTGTGCTGTATTATTTTTATTTGCGTCCTCAAATTAGGGGAAATTGATAATTTTCAGGTTGCCTGAAAAATAAAAAATGCCTTGTTTTTCAAGGCATTTTTGTTATTTGTGCGAATGACCGTGATGACAGCGAAAGGCAGGTTTTGCCATATTATCCGAGCGTTGTTGCCATTCGTCAGGCGTTTGTGCGGCAGTAATGGACAAAGCATGCAGTTCATCGCTTGCCATTAAAGACTTCAAACCGTCCTTAATTAAACGGTGTCTTGCCAAACGCGTTTTGCCGTTAAAGGCAGTAGAGACCACTTCCACAAAAAAATGCCGCCCATCACCTGTTACACTTAAATGCTCACACGGTAACAGTTGTGCGATTTTTTGTTGTAATTCTTGAATGTGCATAATATTTTCGCTTTAATCAAAAGAAATAGAGTGTAACGGATTTATGCGTAAATAAACAGTACTTTTTATATGCCAATAAAAACCATAAAACCCCTTGCATAAACAAGTATTTTCTATTAAAATTGACCGTTTCAAAAAATTAAATTGCAATTTTTAAGGACAAAAACAATGGTAGTTATCCGTTTTGCACGCGGCGGTTCTAAAAAACGCCCGTTTTTTAATGTAGTGGTAACCGACTCACGCAATCGCCGCGATGGTCGTTTTATTGAACGCATCGGTTTTCATAATCCGATTGCCAACGAAAAACAAGAAGCATTTCGCATTAACCAAGAACGCCTGAATTACTGGGTGGGTCAAGGTGCACAAGTGAGCGAAGCCGTTCGCAAACAAATTAAAGCCGCCGCTTAAATAGTCTTTCAGGCAGCCTGAAAACAATATGGACGCAAACAATTTAGTGCCGATGGGCTATGTCAAACAAGCCACAGGCATTAAAGGCTGGATAAAAATTAAAGCCGATACGGAATTTCCTGACGGTTTAATGGATTATCCGCGTTGGTTTTTGGGCAGAAACGGCAACTGGCAGGAATATTCGCCTGAAAGCGGCAAAATTGCTCCTGATGGCTTTCAGGCGAAATTAGTCGGCATTGATGACCGTAACGCCGCTGAAATGCTGAAAGGTTGCACTATTGCCGTTTTGCGTGAAGATTTTGCCGAAACCGACACGGACGAATATTACTGGACGGATTTAGTCGGTTTGACGGTAAAAAATCCACAAGGCGAAATTTTAGGCACGGTGAGCGGTTTGCAGGAAAGTGGGGCACACGATATTTTGGTAGTGCAAGGGGCTGAAAAACAGATTTTAATTCCCTTTGTGGCACAATTTATTTTAAGCGTGAGTCTCACTGAACAAATGATTCTTGCCGACTGGCAGGCTGATTATTAAAAATGTTGGTGCAAGTCATTACGCTGTTTGGCGAAATGTTTTCTGCCATCACCGAATACGGCGTT
Source organism: Neisseriaceae bacterium (assembly GCA_017934045.1). Classification (GTDB taxonomy): domain Bacteria; phylum Pseudomonadota; class Gammaproteobacteria; order Burkholderiales; family Neisseriaceae; genus RGIG9985. Next base: position 15,269 of record JAGBKK010000001.1, read on the forward strand.
ACAGGCAGAGCCGCCAAAAATGGCTTATGGCGATTAGAAACCTTGAACCCACGCCACTTTGCCGATAATCGCTTGGGTTATATAGACGATAAACCGTTTGGTGGTGGGGCAGGTATGGTAATGCAAGCACCGCCCATTCAGGCAGCCTTAAATGTGGCGTTTGACAAAGCAGGTTGTCGGAAAGCCATTTATTTAAGCCCACAAGGAACGCCTTTAACGCACGAAAAAACGCTGGCATTGTCGCAACAAGAAAATTTAATTTTGCTGTGCGGTCGCTACGAAGGCATAGACGAACGCCTATTACAAGCGAATGATATTGAAGAAATTTCCGTTGGCGATTTTGTGGTGAGCGGCGGTGAATTGCCTGCAATGATGTTGATTGACGCAGTTTTGCGACACCGTCCCAATGTGTTGGGCGATGAACAATCGGCACAACAAGATTCGTTTTGTGGCGGATTATTAGACTATCCGCACTACACACGCCCTGTTGAGTTTAACGGGCTGAAAGTTCCTGATGTATTGCTTTCAGGCAATCATCAAGAAATTGCGAAATGGCGACACACACAGTCGCTCATTCGCACAAAAGAACGCCGTCCTGATTTATGGGCGCGGCACAGTTTAACCCCACAGGAAATCCAACTTTTGCAAGAAAGCAATGGAGAATCCATATTAGATTAGGAATAAACATTATGAGTAACAAATGCAAAATCATTCAAGCGTTGGAAAACGAAGAAATCGCCCGCTTGAACAAAGAAATCCCCGAATTTGCACCAGGCGACACCGTTGCCGTATGGGTAAAATTCAAAGAAGGTAGCCGCGAACGCTTGCAAGCGTATGAGGGTGTGGTGATTGCCCGCCGCAATCGTGGTTTGAACAGTTCGTTTATCGTACGCAAAATCAGTAACGGCGAAGGCGTGGAACGCACATTCCAGTTATACGCACCCAGTGTTGCCAAAATCGAAGTCAAACGCCGTGGCGATGTTCGCCGTGCTAAACTGTATTACTTGCGTGGCTTAACAGGCAAAGCCGCTCGCATTAAAGAAAAATTACCCGCTCGCAAAGCAAAATAATTCTTTAATGATGATCAAAATCGGACAAATCAGTTGTCCGATTTTTTTTTAGGCTGCCTGAAAAACTTTATTCATAATAAAAACAATGAATTACATAAAAAACTCTTGACAGGTTTGCTATACTTTGTATGAATAATCTTTTTTTTCATTTTTTAAGGACAAATTATGTTACGCAAGTTTTTGTTTTCTTTATCTTTAATGTCTGCCACGCTGGTGTTTGCTGAACCTGTTAAGGTGATGACCAGTTTCAGTATTTTGGGTGATGTAACGCGGCAAATTGGTGGGGATAAGGTTGAAGTCTCTGAAATTGTGAAAGCTAATCAGGATATGCACATTTATCGCATTACCCCACAAGACGCTAAACGCCTGCAAAATGTACAACTGATTTTGTTGAATGGTAAGGGTTTTGAAAGTAATGAATTTGTGAAAGCAGCCAAAGCTGCCAATGTGCCTGTTATTTTGGCATCTAATCACATTGAAAGCGTTCGCCGTGATGATGAACACCAACACGAACACGCACATGAACACGAACATGAACATCATCACGAGCATGCTCATCATCATCACGGTGGCGATGATCCACATGTGTGGCAAGATCCTGTTTTTATGAAACAATATAGCAGAAATATTGCGGACGCTTTAAGCAAAGTCGATCCTAAAAATAAGGATTATTATTCAAGCAAGCTGAAAAAATATCAGCAGCAATTAGACGATTTAGACGCATTGGCACAGCAATCTTTTGCTCATATTCCGCAAGACAAACGCAAGGTGCTGACTTCACACGATTCTTTTGCGTATTTTGGGGCAAGGTATCAAGTGAAATTTTTAGCACCGCAAGGCGTTGCCGAAGACAGCGAACCGTCTGCCAAGCAAATGGCAGAAATTATTCGCACGGTGAAAAAAGAGAATATTCGTGCGGTGTTTATTGAAAATATCAGCAATCCAAAATTACTCAACCGTTTGAGCCAAGAAACAGGTGTGGCGGTTACAGGCAAATTGTATTCAGACGCTTTGCCTGAAAATGGTAGTTATGTGGAAATGATGAAACACAATATCGAAACGCTTTCCAAAGCAATGAAGTAAGCGTGTTTCAGGCTGCCTGAAACGCTTTTAAGGTTGTGTATGGCAAAAAATTTTCGTCAAATTTCTGGTGTGTTGTTGTTGGATAAAGCCAGTGGTGTGTCCAGCAATACGGCGTTGCAACAGGTGCGGCATTGTTTGCGTGCGGCAAAAGCAGGGCATACAGGGGTGCTTGACCCATTAGCCACTGGGCTGTTGCCGATTTGTTTGGGCGAAGCCACCAAGTTTGCTCAATATTTGTTGGACGCAGACAAAGCCTATATTGCAACGCTGAAATTGGGCGAACAAAGCGATACGGGCGATGCGGACGGCAAAATCATTACCACAACACCCCATATTCCTGATGAACAAACCTTTCAGGCTGCCTGCAATGCCTTTGTGGGCGAAATCGAACAAACGCCGCCGATGTATTCAGCACTCAAATTTCAAGGCAAAGCGTTGTATGAATATGCTCGCCTTGGTATTGAAATTGAACGCAAAAAACGCCAAATCGTTATTCATCACATTGATATTTTAGAATTTAATCCGCCGTTGGTAACCATTTTTGTGTCGTGCAGTAAAGGCACTTATATTCGTGTGTTAGCCGAAGATGTTGCCAAATTTTCAGGCAGCCTATCTCATTTAACCGCATTACGCAGAGTGCAAACCGCAGGTTTTTCAATAGAAAATGCAATCACATTCAATGAGTTACAAAATTTAAGCGAAGACGAACAAGAAAAATATATTTTGCCTGTGGATTGTATGTTGCAACATTTTCCTGAAATACGGCTACCTGAAAACCACATTTTGGCATTACAACAAGGAAAATGCGTGCAATTTCAACAAAATCAGGATATAATTCACCCCTTTCGTGTTTATGACATGGAAAACCGCTTTATCGGCTTGGCAAAAAACCTTTCAGGCAGCCTGAAAGCCTTGCGGCTGATGAGCATATAGTCGATTGATAGTATTGCTCTGAATCGACTAACCACGGAGACGGATAAGGTTAAAATGATTTGACTTTTCCGCACTTGACTAATTTATTTTTGGAGTTACAAAATGGCATTAACTGTCGAACAAAAAGCACAAATCGTGAAAGATTTTCAACGCAAAGAAGGCGATACGGGGTCAAGCGAGGTGCAAATCGCTTTATTGACTTTCCGCATTAACGATTTGACTGAACACTTTAAAGTGCATAAAAAAGACCACCACAGCCGTCGTGGCTTGTTGGCATTGGTTAGCCAACGCCGCCGCTTGTTGGCTTATTTACGCCGCACCAAACCTGAAACCTACCGTGAGTTAATCACCCGTTTAGGTTTGCGTAAATAAGCAAAACATAAACAACACGCCGCCTGAATTTGGGCGGCGTTATTGTGGGAAATCATAAATAACAAACAATCTTTTCAGGCAGCCTGAAAAATAGTTGCAATAAGGCACACACGATGAAAATTCTGATTATTCACCCCTTATTTCCAGCCCAATTCAAAAACTGGGTGATTGAACTTGCCAAGCAAGGACACGAAGTTATTGCATTAGCCGCATTGCCACAAGTCAAAGACGGCTGGCACGGCGTGCGTGTGTTGCAATACCCTGTTTCGCAACCGCCGATGGAATATGTTATTCACCCATGGGCAGCGGATATGGAAGCCAAAATCCGTTACGGTGCAGCAGTTTTTGCGACAGCCATGGAACTTAAAAAACAAGGTTATCAGCCCGATTGCGTGATTGCCTATCCGCCAGCAGGGCAAGCCTTGTTTATCAAAGATGTGTGGCAAGATGTGCCACTGGGCATTCACTGCGAAATGTTCTTCCGCCCTACAGGGCAGTGGATTGGTTTTGATAAAGATTTTGAACAAAATTTAGAAATTTTTGGCGAATTTTCCGCACAGATTTATCTTTCTAATGCCGCATCCATTATGCAGTTAGAGCGTGCAGACGCAGGGCTATCGCCGACACGCTTTCAAGCTAATTCCTATCCGAATGAATTTCAACCGAAAATCAGCGTTCTGCACGAGGGCGTAAATAGTTTGGTGTTTGTGCCGAAAAAAGAACTCACCGCCACATTTTGGGCAGTGGGGGCGAATTGCCCCAACATTCCAGGCGACAGAGTGTTATCCGAAAAAGACGGTGCTAAACAAATTACTTTTAGCAAAGAACAAGAAATCATCACCTACACCTGCCGCAGTTTTGAACCGCACAGAGGTTGCCACGCCTTTTTCCGTATGCTGCCTGAACTGTTAGTCTTACGCCCCAACGCCCAAGTGTTAATTGGCGGAGCAGACACCCTGCGATACAGTATGGCGCCTGGTGTGGGAGCAAATTGGCGGCTGATTTTCTGGTCAGAAATTGCCAAATACCTGACACCTGAACAAATTGCACGCGTACATTTTGTCGGTACACTGCCTGTCAAACAATACATTCACTTTTTGCAACTGTCATCGGTGCATTTATATTTAAGTTATCCCTTGGTGGTGAGTTCATCGCTGTTAGAAGCGATGAGTTGCGGCTGTGCGATTGTTGCCGCCGACACTGCCCCTGTGCGTGATATGATTGAAAACGGCGAAAACGGCGTTTTGGTGGATTTCTTTGACGCACACACTTTGGCAGACAAAACCGCATTTATTCTCAAAAGCCAATCCACACGCGAACAGTTAGGCTTAAACGCCCGCAAATACATTCGTCAAAACTACGATATGCACAAAATCTGCTTACCGAAATTGATTAAATGGACGGAGAGATTGGTTGAAATGCGTGCTTGATCTGTTTTTTCAGGCAGCCTGAAAATAGATGAAACAAAAAAACGGAAGTTCTTACACTTCCGTTTTTTTCAGCTTGCCTGAATCAATGTTGATGACCAGTATGCTCGCCCATAGGAACGATTTGTGGTGGTGGTGGGGCTTTTTTGGACGCATCTCGTTTATCAATATGTTGCATATCGTGTTTTTGGGGGATATGGTGTTTCATTGCACCGTGAGCTTGTTCAATTTCATTGGATAAATCTTTCACGCTCACCGTAACGGTTTTTTCGCCTGCGTTTTTGAATTTCAGCGTTAAAGGATATGTTTGCCCTTCCACAAATGGTTCGTGTAAGTCCATAAACATAATATGCAATGAACCTGGTTTGAGCGTAACGGTTTGTCCTGCTGGAATGGGAATGCCGTTTGCCATTTCACGCATTTTCATCACACCTTGTTCGTCAATCACCGTGTTGTGTAGTTCGGTTTTGCCTGAACGCGGTGTGGTGGCGGCAATCAACACATCGTCTTGTTTGCCGTCATTGTGAATATCCATAAACGCACCGCCCATTTTAACGGTGGGGGCGGTGATACGCGAACGCGGATTGTGAATGTGAATGTCTGCCATGGCTGTGGCAGAAAAAATCAGTGCGGATAACGCAACAATCGTTTTCTTCATCATTTTTGTTCCTTATGAAGAGTGGTTGAAAATAGCTTGCTTGTGAAATCTATGGTAATGAGATTAACAGGAAATTAAATTGTTCAGGCTGCCTGAAAATTTACCCAATAACCCCAGCCGTTTCGCCGTCAATAATTTGTGTGATTTTATTGTGTTTATCCACCAACACCACTTTGGGTTTGTGATTGGCGATTTCGTTTTTATCCAACAGAACGAACGACATAATAATCACCGTATCGCCAGGTTGCACCAAGCGTGCGGCGGCTCCGTTTAGGCAGATTTCGCCTGAACCTGCTTTGCCTGCAATGGCGTAAGTTTCTAATCGAGCACCGTTGTTGTTATTCACAATTTGCACTTTTTCGTGAATATCAATGCCTGCTGCGTCAAGCAAATCAGTGTCAATGGTTACACTGCCGACATAGTTTAAATTAGCATCGGTTACCGTGGCTCGGTGAATTTTGCCGTTAAGTAATGTTTTCAACATAATTTATTCCGTAAATTGAATGATTGTCCAACCTTTGTCTGTTGCTTCCTGCCGTAACAAAGGGTCAGGATTCACTGCCACAGGGCAATCGACCAAACGCAACAAAGGCAAGTCGTTATGCGAGTCGCTATAAAAAAATGAACGGTCGTAATCTTGCATTGTTTTGCCGTTGTTTGCAAGCCATTCTTGCAAACGCACAATTTTACCTTCACGAAAAGACGGTGTGCCTGTATATTCGCCTGTGTAATTGCCGTTTTGGTCAATCACCAAACGCACACCCACCACATTGTGAATGCCAAATTGTGCCGCAATCGGCGTAATCACAAACTCATTGGTCGCCGACACTAAAACCACAGTATCATTATTATCAATATGATTTTGAACGATATTTTTTGCCGTTTTGGTGATATGATGGACAATATATTTATCCATAAATTCAGCGTGCATAGTGTCTAATTCATGGCGTGAAAATTTGCCCAAAGGGGCTAACTGAAAACGCAAAAAAGCGTCAATATCCAAACAGCCGTTGTCGTAATCGGCGTAAAACTGGTCGCGTTTTTTGCTATCGTTTTCGTTAAAAATGCCTTTTTCTGCCAAATAAGCCGCCCAAGCCACATCAGAATCGCAAGTAATGAGTGTGCGGTCTAAATCAAAAATTGCCAAATTCGTCATTGTTTTTCTTCCAAAAATTGTTTTAATAAGGGAAGTGTCATACGCCGTTTGTGTTGCACCGCAAAGTCGTCAAATTGTTTCAGGCAGCCTGAAAGTTGTCGCATATCACGGCTGACAAAATTCATCAAATAATGAAACACCGCGTCATCAATATACATTTGTCGCTCGTTGGCTAACTGTCGTAAGGCGTTGATTTTATCATCATCGCTTAACGCCAACACTTCATACACTGCTCCCCAAGCAAGACGGGTTTTCAAATCGTCTCGCAAAGGCAAAGCGGCAGGCGGAGTGTCGGACGCAAACAACATTGCAATGCCCTGATCTTTGCAATCGTTAAATAAAGCAAATAAGGCAACTTGTTGATTTTCATTATAATTTTGTATATTATCGAAAGCAATGTGTTGTGTATGTAAGTGTTCAGGCAGCCTGAAAATATCCGCACCGTTTTCAATATAAATGCCACCATAATGCACTTGCCACGCTTTGAGTAAATGCGTTTTGCCACAACCCGTATCCCCCCACAAAGTAAGTTGCGGCGGATTGTTGTGCAACAGATGACACACTTCGCCATTTTTGCCAACAACAAAATTGTCCATTGTAGGCTGTGCGTCATCAATCCATTCAAAAATCGCTTGCTTCATTGCTTGCCAAAGTGCATAGGATTAAGGGGGCGATTGTATCAGATTTCATTCAATAAAAAACGGACGCATATCAGGTGCATAGCGTCCGTGATTGATCGGTACCATTTACTGTTGCGTTGCTTGTTGTTCCGCTGGATTTTCTGTTGCAGGCTGTTGTTGTGCGGCTTGCTGTTCATTGGCTTGTTGAGCCTGTTGTTTGGCGTGTTCTGCCACGGCTTCTTCCATTGTCATTACTTTGACTAATTCGACATCAAAAATCAACGCAGAATTGGCAGGAATAGAACCAACCGTTTGTTCGCCATAACCCAAAGCAGCAGGCAAAATCAGCGTATATTCTGCCCCTTCTTTCATTAACTGCAAACCTTCTTGCCAGCCTTGTACCACACTATCAAGGGGGAAAGTAACAGGGTTGCCAGCGTTGTTTTTATCGGTGCTGTCAAATACTGTGCCGTCAATCAGTCTGCCAGTGTATTTAACGCTCACCACATCGTTTAGGGTGGGTTGTTTGCCAGTTCCTTCTTTTTTCACCACATACTGCAAACCAGACGCAGTGGTTTGAACACCGTCTTGCTTGCTGTTGGTGGCTAACCATTGCCGATTAACTTCGGCATATTGTTGTTCTACCGAATTTTCTGATGAAGGTGTCGCAACTGCCGCTGGTGTATTTCCAACCGCATCAGGATTTTTGAAATTGTTGTTGGCTTCACGATTGCATGCACCCAACAGCAAAACAATCAGCAAAGGAAACAAGATTTTTGCCCACGGAATAGGGGCGGTATGGGTTAAGGTCTGTGTCATCGCATTTTTCCAAATGATTGTTTTTAATTAAGTCGCCGATTATATATCAATTTTAATGAAAATGGGGAATTGTTCAGATTGCCTGAAAGCGTGGTAAAATGCGTGTTTTAGCAAGAGTATGAAAAAAATTATGCAACAAATTCAACGCATTATGCAAATGGAAGAGATTTTGAGTAAAACGCAACAAGTGATTGACGAATTATCGCCCTTATTAGAAAAATATCATCAATTACAAGCAAAAATTTCCGTATTATCAAAATATTATCAAAGCGATGAATGGAAAGAGGATTTCGCCGATGATGAACAAGGCAAATTACCAGCAACACTCAAACGCGGTGTTTTATCCGAAGATGCTGTGTGGAATGTGTTGCAAGATGAACAACACTTAAAACAACAACTGATTGATATTATTAACTTTCAGGCAGCCTGAAACAATGAATAACGATTTAATTTTATCCATTCCCGATACGCGTCCGTATCCAGAAACAGCAAATAAAAACGAACTGTTGCGTTATGTGGCAGATATTTTATCGCCCAAAAATCAAGCCCAAAGCAAGTTGGCACAAGGGCAATTATTGGCGGATATTGTTTTACAATTACAACAACAACATACGCTATCTTTATCGGTGGCGTTGGCAATGGTTGCCAATCCAGCCCAATATCGTTTGTTGTGGCAGTATTTGTGCAAGGCGTTATCACCACAAAATAATGATGAAATTCAATGGCTTGCTTTTCCTGTGGTAACCGTGATTGGTGCAGAACATTCAGGCAGCCTGAAAAAAGCAACGCCTGTGGCAGAAATAAAATCATTATTAAAACAACACAATAACTGGCAAGTTATTGACAATGCTCATTTTTTACCGAATTTAATCGGCTCGGCACAACTGGCAGAAATCACTGCCGAAGATTGGTTTGTTGCGAAACAATCTATGAAAAATGCAACTGAATTTGCCAATCAAATCAATGCACAAGCGGTGTCTTATAATCAGGGGCAGCAGGTGCTGGTGCAATATGCAGTGTGTTATGGTGGGTCTGAATTGGCGGAAATTGTGGGCAAACCATTGGGCAAAGCCGCTTTGCCGTTAATGCAGGTGTGGCAAGCGTTGTTTCATCAAGCAGGTACAACGGTTTTTGCCAATCCGATGACAGCAGATTTGCCAATCGCTGCTTTGCAACACGGCAACGCTCATCGCCGCCGTATGGCTTTGGATATTTTCACCGCTAATGCGGTGCGTTCGATTCGCTTGCAATTTCCACGCGTTGGCGTGGTGATTGCCGCAGAAGAGGGCGGTAAATTATTGTTTATTTTTCACCCCATTGAACCCAATCCCTTGCAACCGTTGGTATTTCGTCATTTTCTAACGCCAGAAGAAGAAATTCCAGTGTTGGTGCAGGACTTTTTGGATTTAATGACAGAATGCAAGGTGGAACATATCCACATATTAAGCGAAGCCTTGCCCGCGGGCAAAATCCCCACTTACGCACAAGCGATTGAAATGGCAGGGGGAAATCCCTTTTTTGCATAGAAAATTTTTCAGGCTGCCTGAAAGAAAATAATGAAAAAACGACCGTTTTGAATGCTTACGGTAAAGCAGCAATCGCTTGCGTAAAATAATCAAAAAACGCATTATCATCAACCGCATAGCACCAGTGGGCATTCGGTTTTTTACCGCTTTTGCCGTGCCAATCAACCGCACTTGCTCCTTCACATATGCCAAAGGAAGTATCCACCGAAACAAACACTTCTCTGGCTGAAAACAATTCAGGACGCACAGCACAAGCCACCGCACAAGGGTCGTGCAAAGGTCCGCCGTTTAAGCCAAATTGTTGCGTATCAAAGCGTCCGTAAGATTGCAAAATATCGGCAACGCGTTTGCCGTTTTCATTGGGCAAATCACGCAATTTTTGCATTCGCTCTTTTGTGGCTAATGCCTTATGCGTTACATCTAACGGTACAATGCGAATTTTTGCACCGCTATCTAACACTATTTGTGCTGCCAAAGGATCGACAAAAAAGTTGAAATCCGCATTGGGCGTTACATTGCCTGCTTCAAAAAAAGTACCGCCCATAATAACAATTTCTTTAACGCCATTAACGCAATCAGGATAGAGCAAAAACGCCAAAGCCAAATTGCTTAAAGGACCGATTGGCACAAGCGTAATGCTCTTTTTTTCAGCCGACAACAGTGTTTTTGCTAAAAACACGGCGGCGTGTTCATTTTGCAAAGGCGTTTGCGGTTCGTGCAAGACAACACCGTCCAAACCTGTTTTGCCATGCACTTCTTCGGCGGTTAAAAGGGCTTTGGCAAGTGGCTTCACCGCTCCTGCATACACAGGAAAATCAAAGTGTTTCGCCCAATCACAAATAATGCGTGCATTTTTTTGCGTGTATTTTAACGGCACATTACCAGCCACACAAGTAAGTGCCAACAGATTGATTTGTTTTAATTTATCTAAACCAAACGCCATTAAAATGGCAGCAGCATCGTCTTGACCTGGGTCGGTGTCGATAATAATTTGCGGAATATTAGACATATTTTTTCTTTCAATAAATTTCAGGCAGCCTGAAAAACCAATATTTTAAACAATCTATCATTGTTTTTCATCAAAATGCCCTTATTTGGTGAAATTGTTGAAAAACATTTATAATAAACAGTTTTTAAAAGACTTGTTAGGGAATAAGTATGATTAGTATTGCATACGCCGCAGACGCGGCACAGGCGGGAGCGTCTTCTGGGTTTGCTTCGTTTTTGCCTTTGATTTTGATTTTGGTGGTATTTTGGTTTTTGGTGATGCGTCCGCAACAGCAAAAATACAAAAAACACCAAGAAATGATTGCCGAACTCAAACGCGGTGATAAGGTGATTTTGAACTCGGGCTTTTTGGGCAGAATTACCAAAGTTGATGACCGCTTTTTTACGGTGGAAATTGCCGATAATGTGGAAGTAAAAGTGGAAAAAATGGCGATTGCCGACCGCTACGACCCAAATGCCGCAGTGGATACGCCTGAAACAGTCGCTAAAAAAGCCGATAAAAAAGACGAGAAAAAATAAAGGCTAAAAATCGTCCTTGTTTATTGTAAAACAAGGACGGTTGTTGTTTTTCAGGCTGCCTGAAAAGTTTGTTTGAAATGGTATGAATATGAAAAATCTTTTTGCTTTGTGTTTGATTGCTTTATCGTTAGTTGCGTGTAGTAACGAAAAAAATAATGAAACTGCTACGCAACAAGAAAACAAGGTTGTTACTCAACAGACAGAAGTGGTTAAGGAAGACGTAACAGGTGCTTTAAGCAATGCTGAACAAGTTGAGTTAGATAATTTGCTGAATGAACTTTCTGATGCAGAACTTGATAATCCTTCTAAATACAATAAGTTATCAAGAAGTGAGCGATTGCTCTCTTTATTAAAAAAATCTTGCGATACTGGCAATAAAGAGCATTGTTTAAGTTATGCTGTATTACCCAGCATGCCAGAATTTACGGAAGTATCAGAGAAATTTATGCATGGCGATAAATCGCAAGCCCCCAGACTGTTGGCTATCTCGGAAAAAATGTGTAATGACGGTTCGGCTCATATGTGTTTGATGGCTGCCGAAACATTTTATCTCGAAGGTTTTCAAGATGATAATGGCAATGAGTTAATTCCAAAAGATGAAGCAAAAGCCATTTCACTATTTGAAAAGGCGTGTTATGCTGAAATAGATACCAAAGAAAACGCTTGTTATGCGTTGAGTAATATCTATAAAAATGGAGAAATTGTTCCCCAAGACCTTGCCAAAGCCGAAGATTTGTATCAAAGAGCAGAACAACTGAAATCGGAGAGAAGAAAAGGACACGGCATTGAATAAAGTTTTCAGGCTACCTGAAACTTAAATTAAAACAGAAAGTTAAACAATATGAATCGTTATCCTTTATGGAAATATATTTTGGTGGTCATCACGATTTTGGTGGCGTGTTTATATACCATTCCGAATTTCTTTGGCGAAACGCCTGCGGTGCAGGTTTCGACCAATCGGCAGTCGTTGAATGTTGCCGCCTTGCAACAGCCGATTAGTCAGGCTTTGCAAAGCAATGGCATATCGCACAACGGTATGTTTGTGGCAGACGGCAGCCTGAAAGTGCGTTTTTCGGACGAAGAAACGCAGTTAAAGGCACGCGATATTATCGAAAAAACCGCTGGTGATGGTTATATCACGGCGTTGAACTTAATTCCTGATTCGCCTGCGTGGTTGGCGAAAATTCGTGCGAATCCCATGTTTTTGGGCTTGGATTTGCGTGGTGGCGTGCATTTCTTAATGCAGGTGGATATGGAAGCCGCTTTGCAGAAGAAGTTGGACAGTTTCTCGGGCGATATTCGCCGTGCTTTGCGTAATGAAAAAATCCGCAACAGTGGTGTTTCCCAAAACGGCAACGCTTTGTCGGTGAATTTTCAAGACGCACAAACCGCCAGTCGTGCGATGGGCGTTTTGCAAAAAGCCTTGTTTGACGCACAAATTGCCCAAGTAGGCGAAAAAACGCTGTCGATTAGCATTCCAGACAACGCGTTACAGCAAATTCGTGAAGAAGCGGTGAAACAAAATATCAACACACTGCACAATCGTGTCAATGAATTGGGCGTGGCAGAACCTGTGATTCAGCAAGCAGGGAGCGATCGCATTGTGGTGCAATTACCTGGTATTCAAGACACCGCTCGTGCCAAAGACATTATCGGACGCACGGCAACACTGGAACTGCATATGGTGGCAGATGACGCACTGTTGCAACAAGCATTGGCAGGCGTTGTGCCAACAGGTTATGAATTATTGTATGAAGCAGGCGAAAACCCTGTGCCTGTTTTGGTTTCGACCCAAGTCGAACTGACTGGCGACAGTATCAATGCCGCACAACAAGATTTTGACGAAAACGGTGCCCCTGCGGTGGCGTTGCGTTTGAACAATCAAGGGGCAGCGATTTTCGGCGATTTAACGCGTGCCAATGTCGGCAAACGCATGGCAATGGTGTTAATCGACCAAGGCAAAAAAGAAGTGGTTACTGCTCCTGTTATTCGTCAGGCGATTACAGGCGGACGCGTGCAAATTTCAGGCGCGATGAATGTCGCCCAAGCGATTGATACCGCATTGTTACTGCGTTCAGGCAGCCTTGCCGCACCGATGGAAATCATTGAAGAACGCACCATTGGCCCGTCTTTGGGGCGTGAGAACATTCAAAAAGGTTTCCGCTCAACCCTGTGGGGCTTTGTCGCCGTTGCCGTGTTTATGATTATTTACTATCGAATGTTTGGGCTGTTCTCGGTGATAGCATTAACTTCTAACTTATTGTTTTTAATTGCTATTTTATCCGCGTTGCAGGCAACCTTAACCTTACCAGGCATTGCGGCGATTGCTTTAACACTGGGTATGGCGATTGACGCGAATGTGCTGATTAACGAACGCATACGCGAAGAATTGCGAGACGGACAACCGCCGCAAATGGCAATTAACAAAGGCTACGAATTTGCGTGGGGAACGATTGTCGATTCAAACATTACTTCGCTGATTGCAGGTTTGGCATTGCTGATTTTCGGTTCAGGTCCTGTGCGTGGCTTTGCCGTGGTGCATTGTATCGGCATTCTCACTTCAATGTATTCTGCCGTAGTGGTTTCTCGCTCTTTGGCAAACTTATGGTACGGCTCACGCCGTAAATTAAAATCCATTTCCATTGGCACGGTGTATAAACCCAAGGCGGAGTAATGGATTGATGGCTGCCTGAAACATAATTTTTTCAGGCAGTCTGAAAAAAAATTAAAAAAGGAATTAAAAAATGATAAACGAATTGTTAATAAAACTTGGCACAGAATTAACGGCATTAACCACGAAAGGAACAATTGCTGTTATAGGTGATAAGATTAAAGCATACAAAGAAATTAAAGATGCAGAAGAACTCAAAGGAAAATATGGAGATATTATTAACCAGATAATACAAGAACGAGAAGACGCAATTCGTATTGCTCGAACATATCAAGCAGAACTTGAAAGAATTGTTATTAGCGATGATGATATTAAACATTTACACAATACAATATCAAGATTGCTTGATTTAATAAAACCATTTGCCCCACAAACTGGCGATATTGATATTGATACATTTAAAGATTTAATAAATGCAGATACATTAAAAACAATGCAGTTATTAGGTTTTAATTACAAGGAAGCAATAGGGGAGCCATTAACTAAATTATGTGCTGACAAAATTTCTTCCTTTGGAGAAAAACAAGCAAGAACTAATAATCAGAAAAATAGGAAGTAATCTTTCAGGAAGCCTGAACAGGATTTTTGAATATGAATTTAATCAGTTTATTTGCAGGTTGTGGTGGATTAGATTTAGGCTTTGAAAAAGCAGGGTTTAATATATCTGCTGCAAATGAATTTGATAAAACTATTTGGGAAACATATGAAAAAAATCATCACACAAATTTAATTAAAAAAGACATCAAACAAGTATCGTCAAGCGAATTTCCTGATTGTGATGGTATTATCGGTGGACCACCGTGTCAATCTTGGAGTGAAGCAGGTTCGCGGCAGGGAATTGATGACCCAAAAGGAAAACTCTTTTATGAGTATATTCGTATTTTGCGAGATAAAAAACCTAAATTCTTTTTAGCAGAAAATGTTAAAGGAATGATGGCCGAACGCCATAATCAGGCAGTAAAAAATATTGTTCAAGAATTTGAACAATCAGGTTATGATTTACATATCATTTTATTAAATGCCGCAGATTATGGGGTAGCACAAGATAGAAAACGCGTTTTTTATATTGGTTTTAGAAAAGATTTAAATATTTCTTATATTCCGCCACAACCATATAAAGAAAAATTATCGTTTAAGGATATTATTTTTGATTTGCAAAATAATGCTATTAAAGCATTACCGCAAAATAAAACCAATGGCAATCAATGTAAATTTCCTAATCACGAATATTATATTGGTGGCTTTTCGCCGATTTTTATGAGTAGAAATCGTGTGCGACAATGGCATGAACAGGCCTTTACGGTGCAAGCGTCAGGCAGACAATGTCAATTACACCCACAAGCCCCAGTTATGCCCAAAGTGGCATTGAATAAAAATAAATTTGTGGAAGGAAAAGAGCATTTATATCGCCGCCTAACCGTGCGAGAATGTGCCAGAGTACAAGGTTTTCCTGATGATTTTATTTTTTATTACAATAAGTTAAATGACGGTTATAAAATGATTGGTAATGCTGTGCCTGTGAATTTATCTTTTGAAATGGCAAAATCTATTTTACAGGCATTGGAGAATAGAAAATGAGCAATCAAAGTAATAAATTAGGTAGAGCATACGAATATGCTTGTTTAATTTCTTTATTTAATGCGATTGACAAAATAAGACAGGTAAAAATTATTGAAAACAGCAGTTTTACTACGGCATTAAAATCTTGGGAATTATTAACTATTGAAGAACAAGAACAGTATTTAATTAGTGCGAATGCAATTATCAATACAATATTTGAATTTGAACCCTTAATTCAAGAAAAAAATAATAATGATATATTAGAATTACAACTGCAACAAGACAATAAAGGCGAAACGGCTGATGTGCGAGATATTTTAATTATTAGAAGTTCGATTGGTTGGGAAATTGGATTAAGTGTAAAACACAATCATTTTGCAGCAAAACATTCTCGATTAAGCAAAAATATTGATTTTGGTGAAAAATGGTTAAATATACCTGTATCGCAAAATTATAAAAATGAAATTCACCCTATTTTTACATATTTGGAGCAAGAAAAACAAAAAGGAACAAATTGGCGTGATTTAACCGATAAAGAAGATAAAATTTATTATCCACTAATGCTTGCTTTTAAAAACGAATTAAATCGTATTTACCAACAACATGGGGCTATTGTGGCTCGCAAAATGGTTGAATATTTTTTAGGAAAATATGATTTTTATAAAATCATTAGTGTGGATAATAAACAAAAAACGCAATTACAAGTATTTAATCTTTATCAATAATTAGGTAAAAATAGGGTGCAAAAATTAAAAGCAGTGCCATTGCCTACGGAAATTTTATATTTAGATTTCCAAAAGAATAAGAAAAATACTTTATTGTTGTGTTTAGATGAGGGTTGGCAATTTTCGTTAAGAATACACAATGCTAAAACTGCAGTTGAACCAAGTTTGAAATTTGATATTCAAATTAAAGGAATGCCTGCGGATATTTTAATTGTGGATTGTTTTTGGAAGAAATAGTCTGCCAGAAAAATATTTCAGGCAGCCTGAAAATGAAAATATAAATGGAGTTTAACAATATGGAATTATTCCGATTTAAAAAAGATATACCGTTTATGTCGTGGGGCAAAATTACTACGGCGATTTCCTTAATTACTTTTATTTTGGCGGTATTTTTCTTAATATTCAAAGGATTAAATTTTTCCGTTGAATTTACAGGCGGCACGGTAATGCAGGTGTCGTATAAGGAAGGGGCAGATTTGAATCAAATTCGCAATCGCTTGCAAACCCTGCAAATGGGTGATGTGCAAGTGCAAGCATTAGGCACAACAAAAGATGTGATGATTCGCCTGCCGAATAAAAATACCGCTGAAAACGATAGCAAAGACGCGGCGGCGGCGTTGTCTAATCAAGTGATGGAATTATTAAAACAAGACAATCCCAGCGTGGAAATGACGCAGGTTGAGTTTATCGGCCCGCAAGTGGGTGAAGAGTTGGTAACACATGGGCTTGCGGCGATTGCTATGGTATGTATCGGCATTATTATTTATCTGTCTTTGCGGTTTGAGTGGCGATTTGCATTAGCGGCGATTATTGCCAATATGCACGATGTGATTATTATTTTGGGCTTTTTTGCCTTTTTCCAGTGGGAATTTTCGCTCACGGTTTTGGCAGGCGTTTTGGCGGTGTTGGGCTATTCGGTGAATGAAGCAGTGGTGATTTTCGACCGTATTCGTGAAAACTTCCGCAAGCCGTCTATGCGTGGCAAATCCGTGCCACAAGTGATTGACAACGCCATTACCGCCACAATGAGCCGCACCGCCATTACGCACGGTTCAACCGAAGCGATGGTGATTTCCATGCTGTTATTCGGCGGAGACGCACTGCACGGCTTTTCGATGGCTTTGACCATCGGCATTTTATTCGGCATTTACTCGTCCGTGTTGGTTGCCAGCCCCTTGTTGTTAATGTTTAGATTATCACGCGAAAGTTTGGTCAAACCCCAAAAACGCAAAGAAGAAGCAGTGGTGTGATTGTCGGGTGGACAACTTGTTGCCCACGAAATAACGACAAAAAGCAATTTCAGGCAGCCTGAAACCCATAAGACTGCCTGAAATAATTTAATGCAATTCTATCTGCTAAATACTGTTTTTGATTTAAGGAATGAATATGACACGATCATTATGGATTATATTATTAGCAAGTGCTGTATTTTATCTCTCGGCGTGTGTAGAACAACAGCAAACTAATCAGGTAGATTGTCAGGAAGAAAAAGTTTGTTTTGAAAAAGGAGAAGATTATTTTCTCAATTACAAAGATTACACCCAAGCTAAAATTTATTATGAAAAAGCCGCTGAACAAGGATATGCAGAAGCACAAAATAGGTTAGGCATAATGTATTCTTCAAGCAGTTATGGTTTGGAAATAAATTACACCAAAGCCAAAGAATATTTTGAACAAGCCGCGGAACAAGGGCTGAAACAAGCACAATTTAATTTAGGAAATATGTATAAATATGGAAAAGGCGTACCACAAGATTATTCGCAAACGATTAAATGGTATAAAAAAGCAGCAGAACAAGGAGCAGCACCTGCACAATATGGTTTAGGTGATATGTATGCCAAAGGTTTGGGTGTAGAAAAAGATTTATCTCAAGCTCAAGTCTATTTAAAACAAGCTTGCCAAAATAATTATTTATTGGCTTGTCAGAAACAATAAACGCTTGTTTGATACTGCCAGAACCAACGCATCCTGTTTCACTTTTGAATTTGTTTGACTATAAAAAGCAATTTCAGGCAGCCTGAAACTGGATAAATAAAGTATAAGGATAAACTTAAATGAAAAATCTTTTTCAAATCATTATATTATCTTTAACAGTTAATCTGTTTTTAACCGCTTGTTCCGAACAGCAACGCCAAGATTTAACGCAAAAAATAAAACAAAAACAAATAGAAAATGCCATTAAAAAACTGCCCACGCATAATGAGCCTATGCCCGAATATCCGCAGATTAAACCGCCGTCTGAATTATCGAATGAACAAATTGATAAAAATGTGCAGTTTGTAACCACGCAAATTGTTCATCATGAAAATCGGATTATTTATTACAGCAAAGTGGAAAAAGCAGACGGCGATAGAGAAGTTATTGAAAATAAAGCCGATAGCGAATATTACCGTACCATTTTAGGCACAACGGCAGACGGCAACTGTGCCATTCAGGACTTTTATTCGGAAAATGATAAAAAACAAATCGAGCCGATGATTGTGAAAAAAGACGAGTGCGAAAGTTGGAAAGCCCAACCATTTGACGGTATGGCGGTTTGGTATGATAAAAATGGCACTGTGGATAGCACATTGAATGGTATTTCGTGGTTTCGACAAGGGGCGTTATATGCAGGGGTGATGAATAATGAACAAAATCATATCTTGATTTATGGTGAAGAAAATATTCGTCCCAATGTTCATCGCACGGTGATTGTGCATACAGAAACCCCCAAAGACGCACAACAGCCGCCTGCTTTTGAATGCGAATTTAACGAAAAAGAAAATAAAATCGAAAAATTTATTATTTTTGCAGGCGATAAAATGGTGAATAAAGTTGCATTTCACAATGACAATAAAATCGATCCAAGTCGCTTGATTTCTTGGACGGCGGACGGCTATGGTTTCGTGGATACGATGAATACAAATAAAATAAAAGAAATACAAGAAGTTGCCGATACATTGTGCGGCGTGAAAAAATAAAGCAGAATAGGGCGGTTGTATATTTTCAGGCTGCCTGAAATACAAAATTTTTAACCCATTTTTGAACAGAAAAAGGAAATCGATATGAAGTTGAAAACGCTGGTTGCATTAACTGCGGTTATGGCTGTTTCGTCTTGTGCTGCGTTTAAAAAAGAAAGCGAACAGGACAAGGCAAATAAAGAAATGATTGCCGCATTAGAAAAAATGCCCAAACACAACGAAGCCGAGCCGCCATATCCTGCCGTGCCGTCTTTAAGTCAAATTTTGCCGAATGAAGTGGCAAAAAATCGAGCTAATATTCAATCGCAAATTGCCCAAGCAGACGGCAAAACACGCGTTTATTTCAGCAAAAAAGCAGACGCGAAACAAAATCGATCCGTGGTGAAAAGCAAATCTGCGTCTGAATACTATCGCATTATTTTAGGCAAAACCCAACAGGGCGATTGTGCCATTCAAGATTTTTACAGCGAAACCGACCAACCACAAAACGAACCTGTGGTGGTGAAAAAATCCGATTGCAAAAAATGGAATGCCCAATATGTGGGAAACACCTTGGCATTCACTTACAGCAAAGACGGCAAAATGATTAACAATCCTGTGGCGTGGTTGAACAACAATCAAGCACAATTATTGGTGGCAGAAACCAATCAAAATATTGTGCTAACCCAACCTGTTGCCGCATTGATGGCAAAACGCACCATATTAAATAAAAACAAACCAGCCAACGACCCACGCTATTTTGTGGTTGAATGCGTGTTCAATCGCCAAAATAATCAAATGGAATATTTAACGGCATATCAAAGCAACGGCATTACCAAACGCTTTGAAATGACAAACGGACAAATCAATCCGCAACGCATTTTGTCGTGGGTACCCACAGGGCATAAAGTGTTAGACTCCTATCCGCCCGAACGATTAGGCGAATTGCAAAACGCCTTGCGTAGTATGTGTGGCTTGAATTAAGCGTAGGGTGGCTCTTCGACCCACCGCAAAACCGCAGGTTTTGGTGTAGGGTGGGCAACTTGTTGAGAACGCATTGAATATCATAATTTTCAGGCAGCATAGTAGTGTGGGCATTCTTGCCCACCAAACAAGCCGTAAGGCTTGTATATAAACATTTCAGGCAGCCTGAAAAATGTTAAACTGCGTGGGCAAGAATGCCCACCCTACAATCACCTGCGGTGCTTTGGTTGGTTGGAAATTCACCCTACGCAGGGTTGATTTTTTATTTCAGGCAGCCTGAAACCCCCACAACTCCCACAGAAAGGACTTCAAAATGACCGAACTGATTGACAACAAACAACAACGCTTGGATAAACTTTTGCAAGCCATTGTTAAAGATGTGGAACGCTTTTTGAAAAAACACAGCAAAAAAGAGTTTTACGCCTTTGCCTTTGATTGCAGCAAGGATGTAGGCGAAATTTTGTGGGCGTTTAATACTGAAAAGGCGTTAGCCAGCACCATTAAATATTACAAAAAAGACGCAGACGAAGACGAAGCCGCTTTGTACGATGATAAAAACAGCGAATCGTATCTTGACTTGCGATACAGTATCGGCGACTGGAATTACACCACGCAAAGCAAAGCCCATTATATTTTTGGCGATGGCGATAAGTGTTTGGCAATCTCTGACAAAGCCGAAGAATTAGACCCAGAGAACGGCGTTGAGCAATTTGAACAAGAAGTGATGAATTTCTTTGAAGAATTGTTACTTGCCTTTTGTCTGACGGAAACTTATAAAGCAATACCCAAAACGCCAGATTTTAAAATTCTGTTTTCCGAACACAATGACAACGCCATAGACGACACTTTTCCCCGTAGCGAAGCGTTTATGCAACGCCTAAACGGCTTGATTGATGAAAAATTAGATTATCCATTCCCCAAAATTCCCGAAGAAGCCCGCACGGTTTTGTCGGAAATAGATAAGCAACTTTTTACCGCCGTGCGGCAGGGCGATAACAAGGAAGTGCAACGCTTGTTAGAAAACGGGGCAAATGCGAATGCGGTTGAACAGGGTAAATTTAAGGCAACGCTCACGCCATTACATATTGCCGTGGATACAAATAATTTGGAATGTGTGCGACTTTTGATTGAGCATGGTGCAAATGTCAATGTAAAAGATAGCAGGGTTGGCGGCTTCTATCCATTGGGAACTGCCGTTTATCGCAGTATCGAAATGATGCGGCTTTTGTTGGATAATGGTGCAGATGTAGATAAAGCAAAAGCATTGGTCAGTGCCGCAGGTGCAGGTAAAACAGAAATTGTTGAAATGCTGTTGTCGGAATATGGGGCAAACCCAAATGTGATTGATATATTTCACACTGCTTTGACAGAAGCATTAGGCATGCACCCTGATAATCATGAGATGATTAAAATGTTGTTAGATTACGGTGCAGACCCAAATTTGACTGTCAAAGGGCGATACGGAGTGAGTAGTACGCCGCTTATTCAATCCTTTTGTGGAATGCAGGCACATGACGGTTGCATCGCAAAAAATGTGCAGTTATTGCTTGACGCAGGAGCAAATGTGAATGTTGCGACAACTGTTAAAGGTGTTGCGGGCATGACACCGTTAATGTGGCTTATGCGTCGCCGTGATGGTCATTGCGATAATGACCCTAACCTTAACATTGCCCGCCTGCTGATTAACGCAGGAGCAGATGTGAATGCCAAAGACAAACAAGGCAACACCGTGCTGGATTACTTGCCACAATCGTCTCGCTTAATGCGACAATTATTAGAAGAACACGGAGCAAAATCGTGAGCGTGTTTTGGCGTAAAATAATCTCTTTTCAGGCAGCCTGAAATTCATATTACCCATAGAATTTAATTTACAAACCATAAGGAAATCAAATAAATGAGTAAAGTAATTGCCATTTTGCCAGGTGATGGCATTGGTCCTGAAATTGTGCGTGAAGCACGCCGTGTTTTGGAAGTGTTGCAAAAAGACGGTTTGGACATTGCGTTTGAAGATGCACCGTTAGGCGGTGCGGCGTATGACGCTTATGGTTCGCCGTATCCTGAATTTACGCAGAATATTTGCCGTCGTGCAGACGCAGTGCTGTTGGGTGCAGTCGGTTCACCCCAGTATGATAATTTAGACCGCCCCTTGCGTCCTGAACGCGGTTTGTTGGCTATTCGTAAGGATTTGAATTTATTTGCGAATTTGCGTCCTGCGGTGTTGTATCCTGAACTCGCAAACGCTTCCACCTTAAAACCCGAAGTGGTGAGCGGTTTGGATATTCTGATTGTGCGAGAACTCACAGGCGATATTTATTTTGGTCAGCCGCGTGGCATTTCGGTTAATGAAAATGGCGAAAGAGAAGGCATTAACACCATGCGATACACGGAAAGCGAAATCCGCCGCATTGGTCATATTGCCTTTGCCGCTGCCCAAAAACGCAACAAAAAACTCACTTCGGTGGATAAAGCAAATGTTTTAGAAACCACTGAATTGTGGAAAGAAATTATGACCGATTTGAACCGTGAATACCCTGATGTAACGCTTAATCATATGTATGTGGATAACGCCGCGATGCAGTTGGTGAAAAATCCCAAGCAGTTTGATGTGGTGGTTACAGGCAATATTTTTGGCGATATTTTGTCTGACCAAGCGTCTATGCTAACGGGTTCAATCGGTATGTTGCCGTCTGCGTCTTTGAACGAAACAGGCAAAGGCTTGTATGAACCATCTCACGGCTCTGCCCCTGATATTGCTGGGCAAAACAAAGCCAACCCACTGGCAACCATTCTCTCCGCCGCCATGTTGGTGCGTTATAGTTTGAATAACGAACAAGCCGCTTGCCGTATCGAAAAAGCAGTTGGCAAAGTTTTACAACAAGGCTACCGCACCGCCGACATTGCCGAAAAAGGTATGAAGATTGTGTCGTGTAGCGAAATGGGGGACGCGGTAATTAACGCCATGTAATCAAAACAGCGGATTAAATCCGCTGTTTTTATCGTCGTTTCATAGCAAAACCCTGCGGCGTTACTTCGCCTTGCCGTATTATTATATACTGTCGCAAGGCAAGTTGCCTTGCATGCTTTTGCTCTGAAACGACTATATTTTCAGGCAGCCTGAACCATTTATTGACATTGATTTAACAGAATTTCTTTGCGTGAAATCAATGTGCCATTGGTTTCGGAATAGGTATAAACAATTCTGTTTAATCCTTGGGTGGCAAATTTTTTGACTTCGGCGGTGGAACACAGGGCGTTTTTGAAATCAAACTGTTGTAAGGCAAAAATAATCATTTGTCTGGTGATGTTTTCGTCAGG
Organism: Neisseriaceae bacterium; assembly: GCA_017934045.1. Classification (GTDB taxonomy): domain Bacteria; phylum Pseudomonadota; class Gammaproteobacteria; order Burkholderiales; family Neisseriaceae; genus RGIG9985. The sequence goes on from JAGBKK010000001.1 coordinate 38,654, forward strand.
TAAGCCAATGGCAATGTGTAAGTCCAAGGTGTCGCCACGACAATCTGCTGATTTAATGTAAGCATTATCTTGCGAAACAACCGATAACACTTGTTTGCCGATTTGCACGCCTTTGTTTTCTGAACAAAAGTCTGCCCACACAGGGCTTGTGCAGAACATTGCGATCAGTAAGAAAAGTTTTTTCATTTTATTGATTCCCTGTTATTTTGTCTGCTTTCAGGCTGTCTGATTGTGTTTCAGGCAGCCTGAAAGTAATATGAATTAAAAAGGAATATCATCATCTTGCAAATCGCCCCCCACTTGTGCTGGTGCAGAATCTGGTTGAGAAGCGGTGGGAGCAGGCGGTACTGGGCGATTGGCGGATTGTTCTTCGGGGAAAGGAGAATAACCGCTTGATGTTCCATCTTGTTTGCCGCCCAACATTTTCATTGTGTCGCACACAATATCATAAGCAGTGCGTTCAATACCGTCTTTACCTTGATATTTGCGTGAGGAAATTTTGCCTTCTAAATAAACCAACTGTCCTTTTTTGAGCCATTGTTGGCAGGTTTCGGCGAGTTTGCGATACACCACAATATTGTGCCATTCGGTGCGTTGTTGGCGGTTGCCGTCTTTGTCTTTCCAGTTTTCGTCCGTGGCAATGCTGAAATTGCACACTGGCTCTTGGTTGGACATATAACGCGTTTCAGGATCGCGTCCCAAACGACCAATGAGAATAACTTTATTAAGCATAATAAAATCTCCTGTAAAAGGGTTTATTTTACTGTTTTTTGATGATTTGCGGTAAAAATAAACTCACCACCAACCACAGCAACATTAAGCCACTACAAAAATAAAAAACACTTGTGCTATCAAAGCGTTGTAATAATAATCCGCCGATGACGCTGCCTGAAAAAAGACCTAAACTCATTGCCGTGTTGTAAATGCCCATTGCCGTGCCTTTTAAGTTTGGTGGGGCGATTTTGGAGACTGCGGACGGCAACACCGCTTCGGCAATATTTAAGCCGATGAAATATAAACATAAAGCGATGATTATCGGAATTAAGGTAACAGAAGACGCTAATCCGATTTGTGCCAAGCCAAGCAAAACAATCGACAACAATAACACTGCTTTGAGTTTGTGTTTGACTTCACCCACAATTACCGCAGGAATCATTAAAATTACACCGATTAAGGTTACAGGAAAATAAATTTTCCACAAATCGGCTTTAACAAAACCTAAATCCTGCAACACAAAGGGTAGGGCGACAAACATAGCCATTTGTGCGGCGTGCAGGGCGAAAATGCCAAAATTTAATCGCCACAAATTAAGATTAGCAAAGGCGGCAGAAAAATTCATTTTTTCAGGCTGCCTGAACGCATTTTCTTGATTTGGAATAGCAAATAGAATCAATAAGATACCCAATAACGCTCCCACGCCTGTCAAAATAAATACGCCAGATACGCCAATAAAACGGTCTAACACAGGGGCAATAATCAGGCTGCCTGAAAAGGTTAAACCAATGCTCGCCCCAATTAAGGACATGGCACGGGTTCTGACTTCATCACGCGTTAAGTCGGCAAGTAGGGCAGTAACGGCGGCACTGACTGCACCTGCTCCCTGAATCGCACGGGCAATGGATAGAAAAATAATATTGTCGGCAAATGCACACAGAAAACTGCCCAAAGCAAAGACAGACAAGCCTGCCACAATGATTTTTTTGCGACCAAAACGATCGGATAACACACCTAATGGTAATTGGCACGCTGCTTGCATTAAACCGTATAAGCCAAAGGCTAATCCTATCCAAAACCGATTATCGCCGCCTGATAATTGAGACGCATATAAAGAAAATACGGGCAATAATAAGAATATACCCAACAGCCGTAAAGAATAAACTATTGATAATACAACAGAAACTTTCTTTTCAACACTATTTAAACGAGAACGCACTTGAAACTTGGACATAATCTATATCATCAGAATGAAAAACATAGGCGGGGTTATTATACAGAGAAACCTATTAAAATAGTCTATCATTGAACGATGACAAGGGAGAATCGCCCCAGAGTACACACCATAAAATAATAATAAATAACAATAAAAAAAGGGGGGCGACATCACATCGCCCCAGAACACACACATCAAGAGGAAAAAATGTTATTACTCACTTTCAGGTCAGTGTTATTGCTGACCTGCGTTTTTTGCGTCTTCCTGTGCTTTTTTACCCACCCAGAAAAACAAGAAAATCGCCATACCAATGATAAACACAATGGTAAAGAGTGAAATCAAACCAATGAATGAACTGAAAAGTTTTGCGAAAAGAGCCATTTGTGTTCCCCTATTTCATTTGCAAAAAGTTACAATCGGCATTTTACGCACCGCACTAATCTCTGCATTGATATAAGTCAAAGTTATATTAAGGCACGCTCAATATTGAATAATAAAAATTCAAAATGATGATGATTGTTGCAGAATTGACACACCAAAAAACCAAGGCAGAATTTTATTTTGCTTTTTCTGCGAAAAATTCAGAATGAAAGTTTTGCAGAAATCATCTGTTAGGCTGCCTGAAACTAATCATCACCTTGCGGCAATGTGGCGTTTTTCATTCTTTTTTGTATTATTTTGGTTTTATTTTTCAAGCGTTTGTTGTCTAAATATTGTTGATAATACACAGGACGCGTGGGCATGGAAGCCAATAATGCCGCTTCTTTTGGGGTGAGTTGGTTGGCTGTTTTGTGGTAATAATATTGAGCGGCAGCTTCCGCCCCAAACAAGCCTTCGCCCCATTCGATAATGTTCAAATACAAGGCTAAAATGCGTTCTTTGTCGGTGGTGGCTTCTAACATTGCAGTCATCACCGCTTCTTCGCCTTTGCGGATAAAAGAGCGATTAGGAATTAAAAACAAATTTTTTGCTGTTTGTTGGCTAATGGTTGAACCACCTGCTTTTATTTTTCCTGTTTTTTTATTTTTTTTCACCGCATTTTGAATACCTTGCCAGTCAAAACCGCTGTGTTGTGCAAATTTAGCATCTTCGGCTGCAATAATCGCTTTTTTAAGATGAATAGAAATATCTTCGTATTTAACTGGTTTGTATTGAATAGCCACATTTTCAGGCGTGCGAGCGTGCATAAACACGGTTTTATGTGGATAAAACGCACGATAAAACAATATACTGCCAAAGGCGGCAATATTTAAGCCGATAATGGCAAAAACAGGAATAAAAACAATTAGTTGTATAATATGTTTTATTTTCATCATAAAAAACTTGTCAATAGACTGATTTTAGTGTCAATAAAAATTTCACCTAACAGCGAAATCAGCCTTATTTTAACATTTTGTCAATAAAGTTAATGGATAGCGTAGCATAATACGCTAACTTTTTGCCAACCGCTGTTTCAGCCATTTTCAGGCAGCCTGAAACACTGTTGAACAACCACATAATTAACACTTTTCAGGCGTAGTGAAAAAAAAGCTGCTTGCCTGTTGTTGTTGTGAATTTTTATCCGTTTCATAATATGATATTTGATAGAATAAACTTTATTTTAATTTCGCCTGACGGCTTGTTTAAATTTCGGTTTGATACTTCGTCGCAAACAAACTTTATTTCAGGCAGCCTGAACCCTTTAATGATACCGCTATGCAACACAAAAAACTCTTTAACTTAACCGTTTTATACCTATGCACCATACTTACTATGGGCGTTATGTATGCCCCACAGCCTTTGCAGCCTTATTTTGAAAATATGTTGGGCATTAGCAAAACGCAAGCGTCTCTTTTTACCACAGCGATTTTAATTCCCTTATCTTTTTCATCAATATTTTATGGTTATTTATTAGAAAAAGTATCCATTCGCAAATTATTGATTACCGTCTTTTTTATTTTTTCGCTGACAGAATTTTTATTTGCCAGTGTTTCATCATATTCCTATTTCATTTCGATTAGAATACTGCAAGGTTTTATTGTTCCTGCCGCCTTAACTGGCATAATGACTTACATTTCACATACTTCAATCAAAGACAGAATAGGGCGAGCCATTGGTGCCTATATTGGAATGACCATTGCAGGCGGTTTTTTGGGACGCTTTTTAGCAGGCTTATGCACCGATATTTTTGGTTGGCGTTTTTTCTTTTACGCATTAAGTATTTTATTATTGATTGTGGCAATGATTTTAACCAAAACATTAGATGAAATACAAAATACGGTGGTCAAACCCAAATTAAGTTATATTCCCAAGATATTGTCTATTAAAAGAAATTTATATATTTTCACCGCTATTTTTGGTTTGTTTTTTGTTTTTCAGGCAACCTTAAATGTGTTACCGTTTGAATTAAAACGATTAGACGGTGTATTTAGTGGTTCAAAAACAGGTTTTATGTATGTGGGTTATATTGTGGGCATATTTGTTTCATTTAATGTTTCTCGCATTGTAAAAATTTTCAGGCAGCCTGAAAATGCGGTATTGTTTGGTTTATTTGTTTATCTTATTTCTTTACAAATTTTGCATATCGAACAATTTGCCATTATTTTATTATCGACGATTGTATTTTATTTCGGCAGTTTCACTGCTCATTCGATTGCCACTGCGTATATCAATAAAAAAACTTCATCGCATAAACCGATTACCAACGGAATGTATATCAGTTCTTATTATTGCGGTGGTGCATTAGGCAGTTTCTTGCCAGGTTTTATTTATTCTGCTTTTGGCTGGCATATCTTTTTGGGTGTATTAAGTGGCGTGGTGGCAATTTCGTTTTGTCTTATCTTATTATTAAAACGCTACGAATACAAAAAACGCCAAAAAATCATTCAGGCAGCCTGAAAATAATGTTTTTTCGTGCAAAAAACGGTATCATTACACCTTTTCATCATTTTCAAAAACGCAATGGATTTCAGTTGGCTGTTGGAAGCCTCCACTTGGATTGGTTTTTTCACCTTAATGGTGTTGGAAATCGTTTTAGGCATTGATAATTTGGTGTTTGTTGCCATTTTGGCGAACAAGGTCAAACCTGAACACCGCGACCGCACACGCATGTTGGGCTTGGGCTTGGCAATTGTTGTGCGTTTGTTTATGTTGGCAGGCGTGTCGTACATTATGACGCTGACTGCCGATTTGTTTCACATTGGCGATTTTGCCGTTTCAGGACGCGATATTGTGATGTGCTTGGGCGGTTTGTTTTTGCTGTATAAAGCGACAACGGAACTGCACGAACGCTTGGAAAGCAAACCACATTATGCACAATATTTTCACTCATCGGCTTACGCCGCCGCAGGTACGGTGATTTTGCAAATCCTTGTTTTAGATGCGGTTTTTTCTTTGGACGCAGTTTTAACCGCCGTGCATATGGTTGAACACATTATTGTGGCAATGGCTGCTGTGGTGGTGGCCATGGGGGTGATGATTTGGGCAAGCAAGCCTTTAACTGCCTTTGTGGAACAGCACCCCACAGTGGTGGTGTTGTGTTTGGGCTTTTTGCTGATGATTGGCTTGTCGCTGGTGGCAGAGGGTTTTCATTTTAAAATTCCCAAAGGTTATTTATATGCGGCGATTGGTTTTTCGATTGTGATTGAAATATTCAATCAAATTTCAATGAAAAATCGCAAGGCTAATACCTTTTCAGGGCAGTCATGGCGGCGGCGTGCGGCGGATTCTGTGTTGGGTATGATGGGGATTCGTGAAGATTTAGTGGCAAAATCTGCCAAAAGTGGCAAAACAGATGAAGACGGCGTGTTTGAAGACAGCGAAAAAAATATGATTCGCAGTGTTTTTACGCTGGCAGAACGCTCGGTACAAGCGGTGATGACACCGCGTCCTGATATTGAACGCTTGGATATTTCGCAATCTTTGGACGAACAAAAAGCACAAATTCAAGCTACGCCGTTTTCGCGTTTGGTGGTGATTGGCAAAGCGGGCATTGAAGAGCCGTTGGGCTTTGTCGCTAAAAAAGATTTACTCAATCAATTACTCAATTCAGGCAGCCTGAACATTATGGAAGCCGTTAAACAGCCCTTGGTGTTGCCTGAAACCGCCACCGTTTTGACGGCTTTGGAATCGTTTCGCAAGCACAGTGCGGATTTGGCGTTGGTGGTTGATGAATTTGGTGCGGTGCAAGGTATGCTGACGATGAAAGATATGATGGAAACCATTGCGGGCGAATTTCCCGAAGAATTTGAACGCGAAGACGCACCCACCATTCAAACCAACGATGACGACAGTCTCACAGTTGATGGCAGTTTGGAATACGCCGAATTAGCCCAACAGTTAAACTTGCCGCCTTTGCCTGATGACGCGGATTTTCACACGGTGGGCGGTTTGATTATGGAAGAAATGCAGGACATTCCGAATGTCGGCGATTTTGTCGATTATTACGGCAAGCGATTGATTGTATTAGAAAAAGACGGACAACGCATTGAACGGGTAAAAATCTGTTCCGTGCCAGAATAAAGGTTCAGGCTGCCTGAACAATATTTTCGTTAAGGAAAAAACAATGAGCAACGATAATCCATACGCACCACCCATTTCATCAAATGGTAGCAGAAACAATATGTTATTAAGCAATATCGAAATAATCCCTGACCGCAAAATCATCAGGCATTTAGGCTTGGTGCAAGGTTCTACCGTGCGTGCCAAACACGCAGGACGCGACTTTATGGCAGGTTTGAAAAACATTGTCGGCGGCGAACTCAAAGGCTACACCGAATTATTGAACGAATCACGCGAAGAAGCGTTAGAACGAATGACCGAGCAAGCCGCTCGCTTGGGGGCAAATGCGGTAATCAATGTGCGTTTTGCCACTTCTAATGTAACCGCAGGGGCAAGCGAAGTATTCGCCTACGGCACGGCGGTTTTGTTGGAAGCATAAAAATGTTACAAATCATCATCTTTTTAGCGTTGTTGGGCTTGGGGTTTGGCGTGGGCAAACACCTTGAACACAAACATTTTATGAGCATTTTGCAGCGAGAACGAGACTTGTCGCACATTGTTGCTTTTTCTGCCAAACGACCGCCTGACACATTCCGCAATCAATTCTTGGTGCAGGGCAGTGTGGTGGTGTCGAGTGATTATTTCAAACAATTTCTATCCGCTTGGCGATTGTTTTTTGGCGGCAGACTGAAAAGTTACGAAACGCTATTGGAGCGAGCAAGACGCGAAGCCATATTAAGAATGAAACAACAAGCCCAAAGCCGCCATGCCAACGCCATTTTTAATGTGAAATTAGAAACTTCGGTGATTAGCGACCAAAGCGGCAAAAACGGTGCAATCGGCACGGTAGAAATTTTGGCGTACGGCACAGCAGGAACGCTCACACAATAATTTTCAGGCAGCCTGAAAGGATTATATCAATTTATAAGGGGTAATATATGGGGTACATAATCATCGGTTTGGTTTTACTTGTTTTATCGTTTGCATATTTAAGTTATATATTAAAAAAAGAACTTGAAAATCAAAAATATAGATGCAATAGTTTGAATAAAGAAAATTATTCATTGCATCGCGATAATAATGAATTGAAAAATAAAAATAATATATTGCAAGATGACTATAATAGATTAGCAAATTTGTTTGAAAATTTACAATACAGGTATGCAATATTATTAGAGAGTAATCAAGGAAAAGATAAAGAGATAAAATTTTGTTTATCTTTCGATTTGCCAACAGAACAAGAAAAGCAAGATAAAAAATTGAAGATAGCAAATGAGTTATTGAATAAAAATGAATTATCATCAAAATACTATATCAATAATGATGAACTTTATATTTATAACATGTTGATACATGTTTATAACGATTGTTTTCAAGATAAAAATAAAGGAATAATAATTTCCCCACAGGTGTCAATGAAAGCATTCATTGATGGGGAAAACGATAGTTACAAGGTATATTCAGATTATTATGTTGATTTTTTAATAGGTAAAAGAAATACTTATAAGAATAAATATGATAAAGAACTTACAAATGTTGTCCCCTATGCTGTTATAGAATATCATGGGCATGGGCATTACCATCTTGGCAATATGACGGAAGAAGAAGAAAAAATCAAAACATTGCGAGTTACTACGAATGATATTATAAAGGAAAAATGTTTAGAAAAAGCAAATATTCCATTAAAAATAATCACACATAATGACATTTATGATAGTAAAGAAATCAATCGAGATAAATTAAAACAAAAAATCAAGCAAGTATTTAATGATATTTTTCAAGCAGCCTGAAAACTTTTTACAAGGAATAAAAAACTTTTATGAATTTAGAAAACTGGATTGGTTTGCGTTATTTACGCACCAAAAAACGCAATGGTTTTATTTCGTTTATCAGCGTGATTTCCGTGCTGTGTATTGCTTTGGGCGTGATGACGCTGATTGTGGTGCTGTCGGTGATGAATGGCTTTCAACGCGATGTGCGTGCCAAACTGTTTGAAGTCTCGCCGCACATTACTTTGGGTTATACCGACCCTGATGACGCTCGTTCGTGGCAGGATTTAATTCAATTAGCCAAGCAAAACAAGCATGTTTTGGGGGCAACGCCTGTGGCAGACGGTCAGGCACTTTTGACCAACGCAGGCGAAGTGAAGGGGGCGTTGTTGCAAGGCATTGTGCCTGATGAATTTTTGCAGGTTGCACAATTTGACGGCTTGGAAAAAAGCCATTTAGATACCTTAAAGACAGGCGAATACAACATTGTTTTGGGCAGTGTGTTGGCAGAAAATATGGCGGTGAATGTTGGCGATAAAATCACGGTTTTAACACCGCAGGGCAATGCCACGCCCACAGGTATGGTGCCGCGTTTGAAACAATTTAATGTAACGGCGATTGTGGCTACCGAAATTTATGAAATGAATAACACATTAGCGTTGGTGCATATTGCGGACGCTCAAAAACTCTTCAAAATGGGCGACAATATCAGCGGCGTGCGTTTGAAACTGGATAATCCGCAAAACGCACCTGAAATTGCCCCCACCATTATTCCCAACGCAGTAGAGCAGGGCATTTGGGTGCATGATTGGTCGTTTTCAAATCGTTCTTATTTTGAAGCGGTGGCGATGGAGAAAAAAATGATGTTTATCATTATGACGCTGATTAGTTTGGTTGCGTCATTTAATCTGATTTCGCTGTTGGTGATGACGGTCAATGAAAAACGAGCCGATATTGCCATTTTACGCACGCTTGGGCTGTCGCCACGCGGTGTTATGCAAATTTTCTTTGTGCAAGGTGGCGTGGTGGGCTTGTTTGGCACGGCTTTGGGCGTGATTTTAGGCATTACCGTTGCGGCAAATATCAGCAGTATTGTGGCGTTTATCGAAAACTTGGCAGGGCGGTCGTTGGTTAATTCGCAAGTGTATTTTTTGAATTACATTCCGTCCGATATTCAAATGACCGATGTAACCGTGATTGCCGTCATTTCGTTGGTGCTGGCATTTTTGGCAACGCTGTATCCTGCTTGGAACGCCGCACGCACACAACCTGCGGAGGCTTTGCGTTATGAGTAATCTCGTTATTTCTTGCGAAAATGTGGTGAAAAATTACCAAGACGGCGGTTTAAGCGTTGAAGTATTAAAACAAATCAACCTGAATATCCACCAGGGCGAGAGCGTGTGTATTGTGGGTGCTTCGGGTTCAGGCAAATCTACGCTCTTACACCTGTTAGGCGGATTAGACAAGCCGTCAAGTGGCGAAGTGTCGTTAATGGGGCAATCGTTAGCGAACTTAACGCAAAAACAGTTGGGCGATTTACGCAATCGCTATTTGGGTTTTGTGTATCAATTTCATCACCTGCTGCCTGAATTTTCAGCCGAAGAAAATGTGATGATGCCCTTGTTAATCGCCAAGAAAAACAAAAACGAAGCACGCAAAGCGGCAAGCGAAATGTTAGAAAAAGTCGGCTTAAAAAATCGAGCCACCCACCGACCAAGCGAATTATCAGGCGGCGAACGCCAAAGAGCAGCAATCGCACGAGCGTTGGTAACTCGCCCAGCGTGCATTTTGGCAGATGAACCCACAGGCAATTTAGACCGCCAAAACGCCGCGAATGTGCTTGCTATGATGATGGACTTAAAAAACGAACTTGGCACAGCCTTGGTGGTGGTAACCCACGACGACCAAGCCACACAACACTTTGATCGAGTGATGACCATGCAAGACGGCGTGTTGGCGTAGGGCAGTTTTTGACGGATCAAAACAACAGAAACGCCGTATGGCGTTTCTGCATTCAGCTTGCAAAAGTCTCTTGATTATGCTTTGGGCAGGGTTACGCCTGTCTGTCCCATATATTTGCCGTTGCGGTCTTTGTAGGAAGTTTCGCACGCTTCATCGCTTTCAAAAAACAGCACCTGTGCCACGCCTTCACCTGCGTAGATTTTGGCAGGCAGTGGCGTGGTGTTAGAAAATTCCAGCGTAACAAAGCCTTCCCATTCGGGTTCAAACGGCGTTACATTGACAATAATGCCACAACGCGCATAAGTCGATTTGCCCAAACACACCGTTAAAATATTTCGTGGAATGCGAAAATACTCCACCGTGCGAGCCAAAGCAAAAGAATTGGGCGGAATAATGCAAAAATCGTCTTCCACTTCCACAAAATTGCGTGGGTCGAAGTTTTTGGGATCAACTATCGTGCTGTTTATATTGGTAAAAATTTTAAATTCTCTGGCACAGCGAATGTCGTAACCATAAGATGAAGTGCCATAAGAAATCACTTTTTTGCCGTCAATTTGTTTGACTTGATTGGGTTCAAACGGTTCAATCATACCGTGTTGTTCGCTCATTCGGCGAATCCATTTGTCGGATTTAATGCTCATTTTCAGGCTGCCTGAAAGGTTAAATAGTAGGGTATTGTATTACAAAAACGCCTTTGCAGGCTGCCTGAAAAAAATCTCTCCTTGAAAAAACCGAACGCTTATATGAAAATATAGGGTTTTTTTAGAAAAAGCCTTTTTCAGGCTGCCTGAAATAAAATTTAGAAAGCACAACAATGAATCATTCTTTACTCATTGAACTTTTCACCGAAGAATTGCCCCCCAAAGCCTTGAAAAACTTGGGCGAACATTTTGCACGCAATGTGGTGCAAGGCTTGATAGACGCACGATTGATTGGCAATGCGGATAATTATGCTGCATTTGCCACGCCACGCCGTTTGGCGGTGTTGGTGCCAAACACACAAGCCGTTCAGCCTGATATGCAAATTGTCAAAAAAGGACCTTCTGTGGCAAATGGTATGCAAAACGGCGAACCCACCAAAGCCTTGCAGGGCTTTATGCGATCGTGCGGTGCAGATTTTGCGGCGTTGAAAGTCATCAATGACGGCAAGCAAGAAGTGTATGCTTATGAATACACGCAACACGGCAAGTCTTTGGCGGAATTGTTGGGCGAAATTCTTAATCAAGCTGTCAAAAAATTACCCATTCCCAAGGTAATGCGTTGGGGCAGCAGTACGCATTCTTTTGTGCGTCCTGTGCATAAGTTATTGGTTTTACACGGAAATCAAACGCTTCCTGTGTCGGTTTTGGGTTTAGATAGTGGCAATACTACGCTGGGTCATCGCTTTTTATCGTCAGGCGAAATCATCATCAATAATGCCGATGATTACGAAAAAACCTTGTTAGAACAAGGCAAAGTCATTGCTTCCTTTGAACAACGCAAAACACATATTCAGGCAGCCTTAAACGACTTGGCAAGTCAAAATCAAGCCACTGTGGCAGCGGACGATTCTTTATTAGAAGAAGTAACCGCTTTGGTTGAATATCCTGTTGTTTTACAAGGACAATTTGAAGAACATTTCTTAACCGTACCGCAAGAATGTTTGATTTTGACGATGCAACAAAATCAAAAATATTTCCCCTTGTTGGACGCAAACGGCAAACTCACCAACCGCTTTTTGTTGGTATCCAATATGCAAGCCGCAACGCCTGAACATATCATCAAAGGCAATGAACGCGTCTTGCGTGCGAGATTAAGCGATGCACAATTTTTCTTCGAGCAAGACAAAAAACGCACGCTGGAAAGCCGCCTGCCCAAACTCACGCATGTGGTGTATCACAATCAATTAGGCACGCAAGCTGAACGCATTGCTCGCTTGGTGGATATTTCCGCTTATATTGCCGAGCAAATCGGTGCGAATGTCGGTCAAACCTTACAAGCCGCCGAATTGTGTAAAAGCGATTTGGTGTGCGAAATGGTGGGCGAATTTCCTGAATTACAAGGCATTATGGGGCATTACTATGCCTTAAATGACGGCTTGGACGCAACCGTTGCCTTGGCGATTGAAGAACACTATCTGCCACGCTTCGCAGGCGACAGGCTGCCTGAAAGCCTTGTCGGCGTAAGTGTTGCTTTGGCAGATAAATTAGAAAGCCTTGTTGGCATTTGGGGCATAGGCTTAAAACCCACTGGCGACAAAGACCCATACGGCTTACGCCGTTCGTCATTAGGCATATTGCGAATGTTAATGCAGCACGGCTTATCACCCAATCACTTGGTACAAGCCGCATTTGATTCGTTTGAAAAAGGCAAACTCGCCGACAATACCGTAGCGGAAGTGTTGGAATTTATGGACGCACGACTTGCCATTATGTTGCAAAACGATTACGCCCACGATGAAGTGGCGGCGGTTTTGGCAGTCAAAACAGGTGATTTAAGCGATATTCCTGCACGGTTATCAGCGGTGTCGCACTTTAAGAAACTTGCCGAAGCCCAAGCATTAGCCGCTGCCAATAAACGCGTCAGCAATATTTTGAAGAAAAACGCCATTGCCCTGAACGAAATTCAAATCGAAGACACATTATTGGTGGAACAGGCGGAAAAAGATTTGTATCAAGCCGCGTTATCGATTGCTGAAAAAGTGCAACCGTCTTTGGCAAATAAAGATTTTCAGGCAGCCTTAACCGTATTAGCCCAACTGAAAACGCCGATTGACGCATTTTTTGACAGCGTGATGGTGATGGCAGAAGACCCACTAATCCGCCGCAATCGTTTGAATTTATTGGCATTTATTCAACAACAAACCAACGCAGTCGCCGATATTGGCTTGTTGGATTGTTGAAAATAGCAAAAACCGCTCTTGCTTGTGAAAAGGGCGGTTTGTTTTTTCAGGCTGCCTGAAAGCGTTGCACAACAGATACACATTATCGTTTTGAAGTTAATCGACTATATTGGCAAAAAAGATTAGAATAACACCTATCTCATTTCTTTTCAGGCAACCTGAAAAATTATAAGCATTTGTTTTTATGAATACTTTTGACGAAGATAATCCAATAGACACGCCCATTAAACGCCGCCGCAATGGCATTTATTTTCTGCCGAATGCGATTACGCTAACGGCTTTGTTAGCGGCGTTTTTTTCGATTACGCAAGCCATGGCTGAACATTATATTCAGTCAGCGGTGTGGATTTTTGTGTCGATGATTTGCGATGGCTTGGACGGTCGCATTGCACGACTCACCAACTCGCAAAGTTCGTTTGGCGAACAATTAGACAGCATTGTCGATATGGTGAGTTTTGGTGTCGCCCCTGCTTTGGTGGCGTATGTATGGCAGTTGAAGTCTTTGGGACGAGTAGGTTACGCGGTCGCCTTTATTTATTGTGCCTGTGCGGCGTTGCGTTTGGCGTTGTTTAATACGCTGATTGGCAAGGTGGATAAACGCTGGTTTATCGGCGTTCCCAGTCCCACGGCGGCGGCGTTGGTGGCAGGTTTAATTTGGGTGCATCACGGCTACGAACGCTTGCCGCATATTGATTACATTGCTTTGGCAGTAACACTGTTTGCAGGTTTATCAATGGTGGTGCAAATTAAGTTTTGGAGTTTCAAAGAGTTAAGCACTTCCGAACAGCCTGTACCGTTTTTTGTGATGGTTATCGCCGTGGGAGTGCTGTTGCTGTTGTTTTTGCAACCGTCTGTGGTGCTGTTTTTGGGCTTTTTGTTATACAGTTTATCGGGTTATGCAATGTGGGTGTGGCAGTTTTTACGCCATAAGAAAAAACCTGCTAATCCGATTAAATAACTTATTTTTCAACTTTTTCAGGCAGGGTCAAAATGAACTTTCTCGAAAAAATCTTCAAAATCTCGGCAAACCAAAGTTCTATTAAAGTGGAACTTTTGGCAGGTTTAACCACCTTTTTGGCGATGAGTTACATTATTTTCGTCAATCCGTCCATTTTAAGCGAAACAGGAATGGATTGGGGGGCGGTGTTTGTGGCAACCTGTATTGCGTCCGCCTTTGGCTGTATTTTAATGGGCTTGGTGGCAAATTATCCGATTGCATTAGCACCAGGTATGGGCTTAAACGCTTATTTTACCTACACCGTATGTTTAGGTATGGGCGTGCCGTGGCAAGTGGCATTGGCGGCGGTGTGTGTGTCAGGCATTGTGTTTGTCATATTCAGCGTTGCAGGCGTGCGAAAAGCCATTATTGACGGCATTCCGCAATCCTTAAAATTCGCCATTGGAGCAGGGATTGGCTTGTTTTTAACGCTGATTGGTATGAAAAGTGCAGGCATTGTGGTGGATAATCCAGCCACTTTGGTGGGCTTGGGCGACATTAAATCGCACACCGTTTTGCTTTCGCTATTAGGCTTTTTTATTATCGTGGCGTTGGATTATTGGCGAGTGCGTGGGGCAATTATCATCAGCATTTTGGTGGTAACTGTCATTTCCATTATTTTCGGCTTTTCCGAATTTAAAGGCGTGGTCGGCGAAATTCCCTCCATTGCCCCCACTTTAATGCAAATAGATTTCAAAGACTTATTCACGCCTGCCTTATTAAGCGTGATTTTTGTGTTCTTTTTGGTTGATTTATTCGACAGTACAGGCACAATGATTGGCGTGGCACATCGAGCTGGTTTATTAGACAAAAACGGCAATTTACCGCATTTAAATCGTGCCTTACTCGCCGATTCCACTGCCATTGTCGCAGGTTCAGCATTAGGCACTTCATCAGTTACCGCTTATGTCGAATCCGCCGCAGGGGCGGCTGCTGGTGGTAAAACAGGCTTAACCACCATTGTCGTGGGTGTCTTATTTTTATTCGCCCTATGGTTTTCGCCTTTGGTAGGCTCTGTGCCTGCCTTTGCCACCGCTCCTGCCTTAATTTTTGTTGGCATTTTAATGATGAAAGGCTGTTTAGAAATCGACTGGAACGACTTATCCGAAGCCGCTCCTGCCTTTTTCACCATTGCATTTATGCCTTTCACCTACTCAATCGCCAACGGCATTGCTATGGGCTTTATTTCCTATGCTTTGGTTAAAGCAATGTGCGGCAAAGCACGCGAAGTCTCTCCCATTGTGTGGGTGGTTTCCGCACTATGGGTGGCTAAATTCTGGTATTTTGGTGGTTGATTATCAATCAGTTAGGCAGCCTGAAATGTTGTTCAGGTTGCCTTTTTTATTCAGGAACATAATCAAATGAAAATTGCCACATGGAATGTTAATTCGTTGAAAGTGCGACTGCCACAGGTTTTAGCGTGGTTAGATGAGCAACAAGCTGATATTTTGGCGTTGCAAGAATTGAAATTAGAACACGATAAATTTCCCATTGAAGCCTTTGCCGATTTAGGTTTTCAGGCTGCGTGGTTGGGGCAGAAAACTTACAACGGTGTTGCCATTATCAGCAAAAAACCGTTAGCAAATGTGCAATGCAATATGCCCAATTTTGCTGACCCACAAAGCCGTTTTATTGCGGCGACCATTGATGATATTCGTGTGATTTGTGTGTATTGCGTGAATGGCGAACGATTGGAAAGTGATAAATTTCAATATAAACAACAATGGTTTAACGCTCTTTCAGGCTGCCTGAAACAGGAATTAGCACAATATCAAAATGTGGTTTTGTTGGGTGATTTTAATATTGCTCCTGATGATATTGATGTCGCCGAAGCCGAAAAACACGCAGGCAAAATTTTGTGTTCCAATGAAGAACGGCAATGGTTTCAAAACTTATTGGCTTTGGGTTTCACAGACGCGGTGCGGTTTTTGGCAAAAGACGAAAAAATCTATTCGTGGTGGGATTATCGTATGAATGCGTTTCGCCGCAATTTAGGTATGCGCATTGACCATATTCTTCTAACGCCCAATTTAATGCAAAAAACAATGAAATATCAAATAGATAAAACAGCACGAGCCGCCGAACGCCCCAGCGATCATGCTCCTGTGTGGGTAGAAATACAATAACCTTGCAAAACCCCCTGCAAAACTCGTCATTACGCACCGATAGCGAAGAATCTTTTATAAAACAGCAAGCGTAGGGTGGGCAACTTGTTGCCCACGCGTTTTAATGGGTTTTCAGGCAGCCTAAATAAATTGTTTTGAAAGAATTATATTTTTATAAATCATTGCCAAGGCGATTGTTTATAACAATGTGATTATTAAATTGAATTTCAGGTTGCCTGATAATTCAAACAAAATCGCAGGGCAACAAAGTTGCCATCGCCGAACGGACAAAATGACTACTGTCATTGCGAGATTTTTTCGTAAGAAAAAATCGTGGCAATCTCCCTAATCGGAGAACGGATTGAATGCTTTCAGGCTGCCTGAAACCCTTGCCGTCATTGCGAGCCGTTATAAAATAACGGTGTGGCAATCTCCAAAAAATCCACAAGGATTTTTTGGGTGGCGTATGCAGGTATAACGGCAAGGCAAAATGTTTTTCAGGTTGCCTGTTGTTGAATAAAAACGCGTGGGCAACAAAGTTGCCCATCCTACGCTTGCTAATTTTAATTAAAAGATAGCAATAAAAATATAGTTTTTAATTGTTTCAGGCTGCCTGAAAGGATTTATTAAAGGAATAAAAAATGGCTTCGTTAGTTGTTGGCACAATTTATTACGGTTTAATGTTTATCTTGGCAGGATTTTTTCTGCTGTTGGCGTTGATTTTTCCTAAAAAAGCCAAAGGATTTTTTATTACGGCTGGTTGTGTTGTGGTTTTGTTTGTTGTGGTTATTCCATTGTGGGCAAGATTATCGTTAAAAATAATGGAAATTAAAGAACGACCAATAAAAGAAGCCGCAGAAAAAAGATATAACGAAGCCCGTGCCGTTTTTGATGAACAATGCAAAAAAGCAGGCGAAAAAATTTATCGCACTGTGGATAATGTTGATGGGGTGATGCTTTTGAAGGCACGCAGGAGGGAAGACCTTGAAGAACACGAAAGAGATAAAGGTTGGGGATTAACCGCAGACCCTATGTACTCACATGCTGCTATTGCTGAACTTGAAATAGGTGATTATATTGGTAGTTTCTTGGGAAATAGTGGAGAAAATTATTCTTTTGTCGATATTTTAGAAAAAGACGGTAGTATCAGTAGATACAAATACAACAAGGTTAAAAAAGATGAAGAAATTGTTGAAAAAAATCCGTCCAATCCAGCACGCTATGCCTTAACCTATGAAAACAATGTTGATCCTGCATTACGCAAACATTGGGTTGCAGGGATTACCATTAAGATTCTTGATCGCCAAACAGATGAATTATTGGCAGAAAAAACGATTTTTACTTTTGAATCTGGATTAGGTTCAACAGCAACAGGAAGACAGCCATGGTTGCATCTTCCTGAACATTGTCCTGAATTGTCAGATATGCCAACCCGTGCGTTTGCTTTTCAGGTATTGAAATTTTCTCAACCACTTAACTCACAGGAGTAACAAAAAATGACAACTTTTTCTTCAACAGAATTACTGACTTACGCAAATCTGCAAATTGCTGCCGAAGCGTTGTATGGCAAATTAAAAAGCAAGCAAGCGTAGGGTGGGCAACTTGTTGCCCACGCCGCAACGGACAAAACCCTTTCAGGCAGCCTGAAATGCCAATTAGCGATAAATCTCGCCGCCTGTTTTCACAAATTCTATGGCTTTTTCTTCCATTTGTTGTGCAAATTGGCGGATTTCACCTGTGATTTTCATTGAACAGAATTTTGGTCCGCACATCGAGCAGAAATGGGCGACTTTGGCTCCTGCCGCAGGCATAGTTTCATCGTGCATACTGCGGGCTAACTCTGGGTCAAGCGACAAGTTAAATTGGTCTTCCCAGCGAAATTCAAAACGGGCTTTGGATAAGGCGTTATCTCGCAGTTGCACACCTGGAAAGCCTTTGGCAAGGTCAGCGGCGTGGGCGGCGAGTTTGTAGGTAACAATGCCTTGTCGCACATCGTTTTTATCAGGCAGCCCCAAATGTTCTTTGGGCGTTACATAACACAGCATTGCCGTGCCAAACCAGCCGATATTCGCTGCTCCGATTGCCGAAGTAATGTGGTCATACGCAGGAGCGATGTCGGTTACCAAAGGTCCAAGCGTGTAAAATGGGGCTTCAAAACAGTGCTGCAATTCTTCTTCCACATTCGCTTTCACGCGTTGTAGCGGCACATGTCCTGGCCCTTCAATCATCACCTGAACATCGTGTTGCCACGCTTTTTTGGTGAGTTCGCCCAGCGTATGCAATTCGGCAAACTGGGCTTCGTCATTGGCGTCCGCAATCGAACCAGGTCGCAAACCATCGCCCAAAGAAAACGCCACATCGTAGGCTTGGGCAATTTCGCAAATTTCGTCAAAGTGTTGATATAAAAAGTTTTCTTTATGATGAGCCAAGCACCATTTCGCCATAATCGAGCCGCCACGCGACACAATGCCTGTCAAGCGATTGGCGGTGAGCGGCACATACCGCAACAAAACCCCTGCGTGCAAGGTAAAATAATCCACGCCTTGTTCGGCTTGCTCAATCAGCGTATCACGCACAATTTCCCACGACAAATCTTCGGCAATACCGCCTGTTTTTTCCAAAGCCTGATAAATCGGCACCGTGCCAACAGGAGCGGGGCAGTTGCGGATAATCCACTCACGCGTTTCGTGAATATTCGCCCCAGTGGATAAATCCATAATCGTATCCGCCCCCCAACGCAGCGACCACGCCGCTTTTTCCACTTCTTCAAACAAAGAAGACGAAACGGCAGAATTACCCAAATTGCCATTGATTTTACAGCGAAAATTGCGACCGATAATCATCGGCTCTAACTCAATATGATTGATATTCGCAGGAATAATCGCTCGCCCCCTTGCCACTTCATCACGCACAAATTCAGGCGTAATATCGTCAGGCGTTTTCGGCATATTCGCCCCAAAGTCGTGTCCAGCGTGTTGTTTGATGAGTTTTTGATATTCAGGCTGCCTGAAAATCTTATCCAAATTCATTCGCTCACGAATGGCGACAAATTCCATTTCAGGCGTAATAATGCCCTGCTTGGCATAATACATTTGCGTAACTGCTTGATTTGAAATTGCTTTTCGTGGTTTTCGTGTATTCGGAAAACGAATACTGTCCAAAGATTTATCATTCAAACGCTTATTGCCGTAACTGCTTGATAATTCAGATAAAACAACCGTATCGCCCCGTTGTTCAATCCACACAGAACGAATATCGGGTGAACCTTTTTGCAAATCAATCACCGCATTATCATCGCCATAAACGCCTGACGAATCATACACAGGAATGGGCGGATTTTGCTCCACACCATTGTCAGTAACCGTGTCCGTCTGCGAAATTTCACGATACGGCACACGCATATTGGTGCTGCCTGAAAGATATTTGCGTTGCGAGTTGGGAAAAGGAATGTGTAGCGATAAAGATTTGTCCATTGTCAAGCCCTTGTGTGTAAAAAATATTCAGAAACAAGGGCTTATCATTGATAAGAAAACTCTCCACGGCGGTATTAACCGCATCGGATTGTAAGGGTGTTTCTCAACCGTTTGTGGATAGTTGTCTGTATTCAAAGCAATACAGCATTGGCTCTACAAACAACGATTATCCAGTACAAACAGTACCCCTGTTTCTTGCAAGGGCGATTATACAACGCTTTCAGGCTGCCTGAAAATAAGGTTTAGTTGATACGAAGTATCAAATCTTATTAAGCTTTCACTTAATAGTGAAATAAATCTTATTTATGCTTATTTGAACGCACTTAAACTACCAACACGCTTGCAAACATTTACAGATTAGGTTATAATCTTCCGTTTTTGGAATTGGCATTTTATTTTGCTTGTTCATTTTATTTTATTTTAGGAGATTTTTATTATGGCCAACAGTGCACAAGCCCGTAAGCGTGCTCGTCAGGCAGTGAAACAACGGGCGCACAATGCAGGTTTGCGTACCGCCTTTCGCACCGCCGTTAAAAAAGTGGTGAAAGCCATTGAAGCAGGCGACAAAGCCGCCGCTCAAAGCGTTTTTGCTGAATCGGTTAAAATCATCGACCGCATTGCCGACAAAGGCATTTTCCACAAAAACAAAGCCGCCCGCCACAAAAGCCGCCTATCGGCTCGCATTAAAGCAATGGCTTAATGTCGTTTGGGTTGATAAAAATAAAATCGAACTTGCATAACAAGTTCGATTTTATTTTTGTGTTTAAGAAAATCAGGCTTTCAGGCAGCCTGAAACTCGCTTATGATTGAATTTCAATTTTTGGTAATTTTTGTCTAATCACTTCAACTAATTTCTTATCTTTGTTGTTTAATACTCTACACAACCATTTTTCAAAATCATCTTTTTTATTATTACCACGCAAAAGAACACCAATCTTTGGGAATATACCTTTATTTTCATAAATAGTTAATAGTCCATTTAAATCATTGTTTGCAACATAAGAATTTATCTCGTTTTTAATATCCAAAATATCTTGGTCAATATCTATATTTTTTATTTCTTCGGATAACTGATTTTTTAATTCTTCTGCATTATGAGAAGAAGATAAATCAACTTTTTTCAATCTATAATCTATTCTTCTACGCACTATTTCTGTTGCAAATTTATCTAATTTATCTCCTGATAAATTGTCTGTTGCAAATTTATCTAATTTATCTTCTGATGAATTGCCTGTAATAAATTTTATCATTTGGGTTTGAAAGTCAGACAATTTATTTTCTAAATCTTGCCCTTGATATTCTTCTAATTTTAATATTTCTTTGACAATATCAGTTAAAGCAAAAATATTTTCAATCTCTGCCACTGGTAAAGTAAAAATATCCTTTTGTTCAAGTTCAGTAACTCTATTTTCATCTCTTCCGTCTCTATCTATGATACCTGCACATTGCAAGCGAAGCAAAGGCATATCTTGTGATAGTTTTTTCATAGATGAAACAGCATGAATAACCGCACTACAACTTTCTCTTGGAATAATTGTCCATTCGGGATAACAAGCACGATACAATGCCATATCTAAACTTGAAGAAGTGCCTTCAACAAATAAAATAGGTTTGCGACTGCCTAAAATCATTGTAATAGTTTGTTCATCAAAATTGCTTTCAGGTACTTTTGCAATATCCCATTGAGAATTATGAAAATAATCTCTAATCACATATTTTTCGGCTATTCTATTGCTTGCAAATGCAATATCGTGGGTAATCACCAAAAAAGCACAATCAGGTCTTAATTCTTCGATTTTATCCCACAAATTAGCAATAATGGACTGATGAATGTGCAGTTCAGGTTCATCAAAAATTAAAACGGTATTTTCATTTGCACAAAGCACCTGACCTAAAATATAAAAAATCGCACGCTCACCGTCACTCATTTCTGACGCTGAATAGTAGTTCGGATTTTCATCACCAGTAATTGAAACTTGAATATTATCTGCGGTAATACGCAATTTTCTATATGGCAATAAAATCTCCCAAACTTCTTTTAATTTATCAAAATGAGTTTTACTAACTCTTATTTCTTTTCCCTGTAATCGTTCTTCGTGTTCTTCAACTGAAAGATTACTATGTTGAGCAAATAAATATTGCAATAAAGCATCAAAATCGTTAAGTAAATGAGTTGCCGATTTACCATGCCAACGATAAGCGTCCCTTTGACCGTAATGTATTCTTGAATAGTCAGCGTTACCAACATCTACTCCACCCAAAATCTTCAATTTTATATTTGCATGTTCTTCTGGTATTTTAGGTACATTAGGATTTAAGGTTAATGCCCTATGTGCCGCAATACGGTGTGCTTTTTCGCCTAATTGTTTTTCAACATAGGCGGCTAAACGAGTTTTACCCGTACCATTTGCACCCACAATAATGGTTGTTTTGCCTGCGTAAAAACACAGTTTTTCGGGTTCTGATGAGTTTATTTTAGAAATTTCAACAGAAGGAATTTTTTCGGGTTCTGATGAATTTGTTTGAGTAGTAATCTCACTCATTTTATTTTCCCAACTTACAGATAGTTACAGAGATAATTTATTTTAACAAAAATTAGTATTTTCCGCTCGTTATAACATATAAATAAAATATATTTCAGGCTACCTGAAACACTTAATCTCTATCCGTTTTTATCTTAAATAGCGGTATAATTTGCACACTGTTAATTTTTCAGGCTGCCTGAATGATGATGACTCCCCTTTCCTTGCCACGCGGTGCGGCGATGATTGATGTTGTGGGCACTATGCTCACCGATGACGATAAACGCCGCTTGTTAAACCCTAATGTCGGCGGGGTGATTTTGTTTCGCCGCAATTTTTTGTCGATTGAACAATTAAAAGAATTAGTTAAAGAAATCAAAGCATTACGCACACCTGAACTGATTATCGCCGTGGATCACGAAGGCGGACGGGTGCAACGCTTTATCAACGGTTTTACGCGTCTGCCTGCGATGGCAAATTTAGGAAAATATGCGGATAAAAACGGCATTGCGGCGGCGGAAATTATGGCTGAAAAAACAGGCTTTGTGTTGGCAGCCGAACTGCGTGCGTGCGGCATTGACCTGTCTTTTACGCCTGTTTTGGATTTGGATTATGCGTGCTGTGCAGTCATCGGCAACCGCAGTTTTCACCGCAAGCCCGATATGGTTGCTCGCCTTGCCATTGCCTTGCAAAGGGGTTTGAAAAACGGCGGTATGGCGTCTTGCGGCAAGCATTTTCCAGGACACGGTTGTGTGGTTGAAGACAGCCATTTACAACTGCCCAAAGACGCACGAGTGCTGCCTGAAATGGCAGACGATTTACTGCCGTTTCAAAAAATGATTGCACAAGGTATGCAGTCGGTGATGCCTGCCCATGTGCTGTATCACAATATCGACCCACAACCTGCGGGCTTTTCGGCTTACTGGTTGCAAAATAAATTGCGGCAGGAAATGGCTTTTGACGGCATTATTTTTTCGGACGATTTAACTATGGAAGGGGCAACGGGTGCGGGCGATATTTACCAACGCACGCTTACGGCGCTGAATGCGGGTTGCGATGTGGTTTTGGTGTGCAACAGCCCCAATATGGCAGATGAATTGATTGCGAATCGGCTCCCTGAAAACCCCGATTTACAACGGCGTTGGGACTTAATCGCAGGGCGTGGTGATGTAGCCACATTCAACGCTTTATTGCAAATGCCTGAATTTATCCAAACCGCCCAAGAAGTCGCCGCCTTATGCGAACTATCCGACACTGCTGCCGCCCCAAAAGTGGGGGAAGCGTTTTGATTTGTATAGATAAATAGAATAGGTGATTTAGTTCTTGACAAATTCTACCAAATCATTATAATCTACTCTTCTTTCACAGAAAGAAATTGCGGGAATAGCTCAGTTGGTAGAGCGCAACCTTGCCAAGGTTGAGGTCGCGAGTTCGAGACTCGTTTCCCGCTCCACTCTTCGTTGGCGGGGTGGCAGAGTGGTTATGCAGCGGCCTGCAAAGCCGTGGACGCCGGTTCGATTCCGACCCCCGCCTCCAAGTAAAGCCCAGGTGGTGAAACAGGTAGACACAACGGAC
>JAGBKK010000011.1 GCA_017934045.1 Neisseriaceae bacterium
TATATATATTGCAAAAATGCAACACTTTTGTGGTATAGTCAAACAACTTCAAAACACTAATGCGTTATCTCGCCTTGCCGTATTAGTTATACTGTCGTAGGCAAAGATGCCTGTTATTGTTTTGAAGTTGTTTGACTATAAAGAGCGTTTTCAGGCTGCCTGAAAGTTTCAAAAATCTCTTTTCGTTATTCAATCATCATCAATATCTGTAAAATATCCCCTTTTTTACCGCTTTTTTTGATTATGAGCAAACCTGCCATTTCGCCTATGTTGGCACAATATTTACGCATTAAAGAACAATGTCCCGATAAATTGCTGTTGTATCGTATGGGCGATTTTTATGAAATGTTTTTTAATGACGCGGTTGAAGCCTCTTCCTTGTTGGGCATTACGCTTACTGCTCGTGGGCAGATGAATGGTGAGCCTGTAAAAATGGCTGGCGTGCCGTTTCATAGTGTGGAACAGTATTTGGCAAAATTGGTGCAGGCTGGGCGTTCGGCGGCGATTTGTGAGCAGTTGTCTGAACCAGGTTCGCAAAAAGGACCGATTGAACGGGCGATTGTTCGCATTGTAACGCCTGGAACGCTGACCGATACGGCTCTGTTGCCTGATAAAGAAACCAATCGTGTGGTGGCGTTATCAGTGCATAAAACGGCGGCAGCGTTGGCGTGGATTTCTTTGGAATCAGGCGAATTTTTATGTAAAAACATTAACTTACAATCATTAGAAGACGAATTACAACGCTTAAATCCTGCGGAAATTTTGATTGCGGATCAACTCAATATTGATATTCCACTGCGTTTTCAGGCAGCCTTGACGCATTTGAACGCTTGGCAATTTGCGTTAGACGCTGGATTTTCCTTGCTGTGCGACTTTTTTGGCGTGCAAGATTTGTTGGGCTTTGGTTTGAATAAAGACGAACATAGCATGGCGATTGCCGCCGCTGGTGCGGTGTTAAATTATGTCAAATTAACGCAAAAAGATTTGCCACAACACTTGGACAGCATTGCAGTGCAAAGCGATGATGCGTATATTGTGATGGACGCAACCACGCGGCGTAATTTGGAAATTACTGCCACCATCAGCGGCAAATCTTCGCCAACGCTGTTTTCTGAAATGGATTGTTGTTGCAACAATATGGGGTCAAGGCTGTTAGCCAATTGGCTTCATCACCCTTTGCGTGATACGCAACGCATTCAGGCACGCCAACAAGCGGTGGCGATTTTGGGCAATATTTATCCAGATATTCAACAAGAATTAAAAAATATTGCTGATATAGAACGCATTGTGGCACGCATTGCGATTGGTTCGGCTCGCCCACGCGATTTAGCGGCGTTGCGACATTCTTTATATATACTCAATCACATCAGGCTGCCTGAAATTCCTGAAAATCACTTAATCACGCAATTATCACAAATATTACCGCAAGGTATTGAAATTGCAGATTTTTTAAGAAAATCCATTGATGAAGAACCAGCCACAATGATTAAAGACGGCGGCGTGATTGCCAACGGTTTTTCAGCAGAATTAGACGAATTGCGACAAATTCAAAATCACGGCGATGAATTTTTACAACAATTACAACAACAAGAAATACAACGCACAGGATTAGGCACCCTGAAAGTGGAATATAACCGTGTGGCAGGTTTTTATATTGAATTAAGCCGCAAAGACGCAGAAAATGCTCCTGCCAATTATATCCGCCGTCAAACGATGAAAAATAGCGAACGCTTTATCACGCCTGAATTGAAAGCGTTTGAAGATAAAGTGTTGAACGCACGCGACAATGCTTTGGCATTAGAAAAACGCTTGTATGATGATATTCTTCGCCGTCTGCAAGCGTCTGTTAAACCACTGCGAGACATTGCACGAGCCGCAGCCACGCTTGATGTGCTCACCGCTTTTGCCAAAATTGCCGATGAAAACAACTGGGTAAAACCGCAATTTGCCGATTATCCTGTGATTGACATTGTGCAAGGCAGCCACCCTGTTGTCGCCAAAACTTGCAATCACTTCACGCCCAACGATTGCGAACTGACACACAAACGCCGTTTAATGCTGATTACGGGGCCTAATATGGGCGGTAAATCTACTTTTATGCGACAAACCGCTTTGATTGTGCTTTTGGCTCACACGGGTTCATTTGTGCCAGCCAAATCGGCACTCATCGGCAAAATCGACCGCATTTTCACACGCATTGGTGCGTCTGACGACTTGGCAAGCAATCGTTCCACTTTTATGGTGGAAATGTCAGAAACCGCCAAAATCTTGCACCAAGCCAGCGAAAACTCATTGGTGTTAATGGACGAAGTCGGACGCGGCACAGCCACTTATGACGGTTTAGCCATCGCCCATGCCGTGGCTGATCATTTACTCAATAAAAACAACAGTTTTGTACTGTTTGCCACACATTATTTTGAACTCACAAGGCTGCCTGAAAAGTACGCCCATGCGTTCAATATGCACTTAACCGCAGTTGAAAACGGCACAGAAGTGGTATTTTTACATCAAGTTGAACCTGGCCCTGCGAGCAAAAGTTACGGTATAGCGGTTGCCAAATTGGCAGGACTGCCCAAACGCACCATAGCCACCGCACAAAAATACCTGTTGGCATTGGAACAAAATGCCAATCAAAACAACAGTCAAGGCGATTTATTCATCGCCCCTGTGGCAGAAAAAAACAATGAAAGCGAATTAGCCAACAAATACCACGATATTGCGGATATTCTTCATCAAATCAACCCAGATGACCTATCCCCCAAAGACGCTTTGACCTTGCTGTATCAAATTAAAGAAGCGTTGTAGTTTGGGTATTTTTTACAAGCTTTGCCGTGTGTTGTGCAGTTTAAGAACAGTCATAGAATTTCTTTCAGGCTGCCTGAAAAGGCGGTCAATGTGTTATATTTACACTTTTCGATTAACACAAACTTCAAATGTTGCGTTCGTTACTTTCATCATCATTATGGCGAAGATTAGCGTTTGCTTTTTTTGCTGTTCTTTTGATTTGGTTTATTTATTTTTGGATTATTTAATATGCCGATTATTGCCGAAAACATTACCGTTACCTATCGCCAACTGCCTGCGGTTCATCATTTGTGTGCCGTGTTTGGCGAGGGCGAAAGCTGGGCTGTGTGTGGGCCGAATGGGGCAGGTAAATCATCTTTACTCAAAGTGATTATGGGCTTGCAAAAAAGCGACACAGGCGAAGTGATTCTTAAAGACTTAACCCACAAAGACATTGCCTATTTGCCACAAGTGTCTGCCATAGACCGCAGTCAGCCTTTAACTGTGTTTGAACTCACCGCAATGGGTTTGTGGTATGAAATCGGCTTTTTTGGCGGTTTATCAAAATCACAAAAAGAACGCGTTTTCAATGCCTTACAAAGAGTGGGTATGGAAAACGAAGCGAATAATTTAATCAGTCAATTATCGGACGGACAATTTCGCCGTGTTTTATTTGCACGAATGTTGGTGCAGAAAGCCAAATTTTTGCTGTTAGATGAACCCTTTAATGCGATTGATGAACAAACCACGCAAGCCTTATCGGAAGTGCTTTGCACCTGCCTGAAACAAGGGCAAGGCGTAATTGCGGTGCTACACGACAACCGTTTGGTACGACACTATTTTGCCAACACCTTGTTGGTGGCACGCGAAAAAATCGCCGCAGGAAAAACTGCCGAAGTTTTAACCGCCGAAAATTTAGAACGAGCCGCCCGCTTTCGCCAAGACCAGTTTGATATTGACGCTTGGTGCGAAGAAGAAACAGGCGTTCATCAGCACCATTATCATGAGCATTAGGGTTTTGGGCTGCCTGAAAATGAATTTTAGATGGAAATATCAATTATGTATGAAGATGATTATTGGTTTAATAAAAAAGTGGAAGAGAAAAAAGAAATTAACGAAAAGCAAGAACAGTTAGAAAATAAACTGTTGTTTGCAGGTAATATTCTTATGTATTTAATGATTGCATATGCTTTTATTTTGTTTTTGGTTATTTTCTTTTATGAAAATTTATTATCTTTTACTGATTGGAAAATTTTAGGATATATTACACCAAACATTTTTATCCCTAATTTAGGCGATAAATTTACTGTTTCACCTTATTTATTAGGTGGATTAAATTTTTTGGCTTTAATTTTCTTTGGATTATATGCAACCATATTGTTTTTTGCAACATTATCAGTCTGTAATGGAAAATTAAGACCATTGGGAAAAAATAAATATAATATGAGAGGGTTAGTATGGTATGAAAATTCAAAAAATTTAAATAATTATAAAATATTCGGCATTAAAAATACATATTATGGTGTATTTGCAGGTATTTTGTTTGGTTATGTTATTTTGTATTTTGGACATTATGATGACTTCTATTTCAAATTATCAAAATTTGAATTACTAATTACTTATTTTTTTCAATTATGTATTTGGTTATTATACGGCATAACCATTGCTAAAATTTTATATGTAATATTTGGCGGTAAAATTACTTGGTCAAATATTACTGATTAGGGACAATTAGTTGCCCACGCGTTTAATCAATTTCAGGCAGCCTGAAAACTGTTTGCGGTGTAAAATGCTTTCTGTTTATTGAAAGTTTGTTGTTAGGGGCAAAAATGAGTAAATCGCAGAAACTTAAAGTTGAAGGTGAAATTATTACCGTTGTCAATCGCCACAACGAAGACTATGTTTCGCTCACTGATATGGCGAAATTCAAAAATGCCCAAGCCACTGGTTTGGTGATTTCGCACTGGTTAAGCACGCGTTTTGCGGTTGAATTTTTAGGCATTTGGGAACAAATCAACAATCCAAATTTTAATATTACGGAATTCAGTAACATTAGATTTAATGCAGGCAGTAACGGTTTTGTTCTGTCGGCAAAACAGTGGATAGAACGCACAAACGCGATTGGCATTATTTCCAGTGCAGGGCGTTATGGCGGAACTTATGCCCACAAAGACATTGCCTTTGAGTTCGGCTCGTGGTTAAGTCCTGAATTTAAGTATTATCTTATCCGTGAATATCAAAGACTTAAAGAAATCGAACAAGCCCAAATCGGTTGGTCTGCCAAGCGAGAATTGGCGAAAATTAACTATCGTATTCATACAGACGCAATCGCTCAAAATCTGATACCGCCAGAATTGACGGCTCGGCAAAAGTCCTTAATTTACGCCGATGAAGCAGATATGTTAAATGTGGCTATGTTTGGATTAACAGCCAAAGAATGGCGAGAAAAAAATCCTAACTTGAAAGGGAATATTCGTGATTATGCGACAATTAACCAGTTGATTTGTTTATCGAATATGGAGAATTTAAATGCGGTTTTTATCAATGACGGCATTTCGCAAGCCGAAAGATTGATAAAACTTAACAAAATCGCCATAGCACAAATGCAAGTACTTGAAAATATTGAAGATAGGAAATTATTAAAATAATTTCAGGCTGCCTGAAAATATAAAATATTAAAGGTTTAACACAATGAACTGGCTTATTTCCCCTTTTAGCGAATTTGAATTTATGCGATACGCTTTGGCGTCCGTGTTGTTTTTATCCGTGTCTGCCGCTCCTGTGGGCGTGTTTTTGGTGATGCGGCGAATGAGTTTAATGGGGGACGCATTAAGCCACGCGGTTTTGCCTGGTGCGGCTGTGGGCTATATGTTAGCGGGTTTAAGCCTGCCTGCGATTGCCTTTGGCGGCTTTTTCACAGGACTGATTATGGCGGCAGGAGCAGGTTTAGCCACTCGCCTGTCGCTTATTAAAGAAGACGCTAATTTTGCCGCCTTTTACTTATCCTGCTTGGCTTTGGGCGTGATTTTAGTCAGCAAAAACGGCAGCAATATCGACTTACTGAACCTGCTGTTTGGCTCGGTGTTGGCAGTGGATAAGCCGTCTTTGGCATTGATTGCCGTGGTGGCAAGCGTAACGCTCACAACACTTATGCTGATTTACCGCCCCTTGCTGATTGAAAGCGTGGATAGCACCTTTTTACGCATTGTCAAAGGGCGTGGCGGCGTGTGGCATATTGTTTTTTTAATGTTGGTGGTGATCAATTTGGTGGCAGGTTTTCAAACATTGGGGACACTAATGTCGGTGGGCTTGATGATGCTGCCTGCCATTTGCTCACGAATGTGGTTTTCAAGAATGGAAACGCTGTTAATCGGCAGCGTCCTGATTGCGGTGTTGGCGTCCATTGCGGGCTTATTGCTGTCGTTTTATATCGACATACCGTCAGGCCCTGCGGTCATTTTAATCTGCGGCGTGATTTACTTTTTCTCACTCCTGTTTGCCACCAACGGCATTTTAATGCCATATATGAAACATAAACGGCATAGAAAATTATCAAAATAATTATATAAATCAATGTGATTATATAATTTTCAAAATTGATAGCGATTTTCATTTGACTTTATTAAAAGAGAATGATAAGATACGCCCATTGTTAAAGCAGACAGTCAGTGTTTTGTTTTAACGCCTAATTTTCAACGCCATACGATGCTGGTCGATGAAAATTTAGGTAGTGGTTTGTGTTCCTTTAAGTTTCGTCCCCTGCTTTTGTGCAGGGGATTTTTTTTGAAACTTATAGAAACCCCTGCACAACTTAATCTTTTATAGTCCAACAACTTCAAAATTGAAATGCGTTGGTTCTCCTTGCCGTATTATTTATACTGTTTTCGGAAAACCGCCTGTTTCACTTTTGAAGTTGTTTGACTATAAAATGAAACGCCGTAGGTGTGGCTTTGCCCACCAATCGCCTGATAGAGTGGAATGAATATTATTGAAATTCAAGTGGTTATAAATTGCTCAATTTTGGTGGGGAACATGCCCACCCTTGTATTATAAAGACCTATCCATTAACTTTATTTGTCAGATACTAAAATAAGGTTTGGACAAGTTTTATAGAGTTGTGCCCACCCTTGTGTTATCAAGCACGGAGCGTAGATTTTAGCCTATAAGACTTTGTCCATAATCACCCCGAATGGTATCAAAGGCACGGACTTCGTTCGTAGCCCGTATTTACAAGGTTAGGAGCACATGGACATTTTATTTTACACAAATTTTATCGGCATTGACATAGCAAAAGCCAAATTTGATGTTGCCGTGTTGTTGCAAAACGGCAAGTTCAAACACAAGGTTTTTACGAATGACAACAAAGGTCTTAACCTTTTTTATCAATGGCTTAAACAATTCAATGGGCAATCTTATTGCCTATTAGAAGCCACTAATGTTTATCATATGGATTTAGCCGATTTTCTGTATGATAAAGGTTTAACCGTTGCGGTTATCAACCCCAAAAGCACGCCAAACTTTGCCAAAAGTGCAAATTTACGCAGCAAAACCGATAAGGTTGATGCGAAATTGTTGGCTGAATTTGCTTATTTTAATGCCAGCAAACTGCATACCTATCAGCCCAAGCCAGCAAATGAGCGGAAACTATTGAATATGATGCGACAATTAGAGCATCTTAAAACCAAAGCAGCACAAGAAACGGTGCGTTTGGGTATGTTGAAAGATGATGATTGTATTCAATCCAGTCAAGACTTGATTGATTACTTATCGCTAAAAATCAAAGAATTAGAAAACAAAATCGCATTACTTGTCAGGCAAGACAGAGCATTGAACGAGAATTTCAAATTGTTAAAAAGCATACCTGCTATCGGTGATGTAACGGCATACTGGTTGCTTGCCTATTTGGCGAGTTGTGGTTTTAAGAACGGTAAAGAAGCGGCGACTTTTTTCGGACTAACGCCGATGTTACGACAATCAGGAAGCAGTGTTTATGCGGTTTGTGGCATATCGAAAATCGGACACAGTGATATTCGCAAAGCACTCTATGCTCCTGCAATGAACTTTGCATTCGGACGCTGGAAAGACGATGTCTATAAGCCATTTGTAGAGCGATTAGTAGCAAATGGTAAAGCGAAAAAAGTGGTGATTGTGGCTCTGATGAGAAAGTTGGTAACGATTGCATTTGCGGTACTGAAAACGCAAAAATATTTTGACCCTGCGTTGATTTGATTAAAAAAGTCAATCTTTGCTGACTTTGTTTAACTAAAAATCAGCAAATTTATTGACTTCGCTTATGGTATCTACGATAGAATTAAATTTTTGTTTCTGTATAGGTTTTGCAGGGGTTTCCGAAAGTAGAAAAAAATAGACCTTATTTTTAATCTGCAAACAGTCTGATTATAATGAATAAAAAATTGTCTCTTTTTTACAACGCAAAAAAAAAAAAAAAAATAAAATCAATAAGTTATGTTAATTTTCAATAAAATCATTGTCAAAAAATCATAAATTCTGTTCTTTATGCTTGAATTTTGTTTATTTCTTTAAGATTTCTTGTTATAAATATTACTCCGATTAACTTTTTATTTTTAAGAAAGGAATGAGCCGTGGAAAGTATGGTTCTGATTATTCAATTATTGGTTTGGATTGGCTGTATTTACGGCTGTTACGCATTAGCCAAGAAAAACGGACGCAGTGTGCCTTTGGCGATTGTGATGGGCGTTTTGTTTAGCGTTTTTGCTTTGATTGTATATGCCCTAATCGGCGAGAAAAAGTAATTATTTCAAACCATTAAAAAGCACCGTTGCCAAAACAACGGTGCTTTTTTGCTTTCAGGCTGCCTGAAAATATAGTCAATTCAGACCAAAAGCAGGCAAGGCGTTTCGCCGCAGACAGTATTAAATAATACGGCAAGGCGAAACAACGCTGCATGATTTTGGTCTGAATTGACTATAATCTACCCACGCCGCCATGTGGTCTCCCCTGCTTTGTCTTCTAAAATAATGCCCTGCCCTGCTAATTCATCACGAATGCGGTCGGATTCTGCCCAGTTTTTGTTTTGGCGTGCGATTGTGCGTTCGGCAATCAAAGCGTTAATTTCTTCATCAGACAAACCTTCTGCTGTACCCGCTTGCAAAAACGCTTGCGGATTTTGTTGTAATAAGCCCAACAATCCGCCCAAGGCTTTCAGGCAGCCTGAAAGGTGTGCGTCATGCGTTTTATTCGCTTCATTGGCTAATTCAAACAACACCGCACAAGCATTCACGGTATCAAAATCATCATTCATTGCCGCATAAAATTTTTGCGTATAGGAATTTACGTTTTCGCTTAACACGAAATCCGCTGGCGGCGTGTTGTTTAACGCCGTGTAAAGCCGTGTAAGACTGGCGTTTGCGTCTGTTAAATGTGCGTCCGAATAATTTAACGGACTGCGATAATGGGCACGCAAAATAAAAAACCGCACCACTTCGGGTTTGAACTTGTCCAAAACTTCTCGAATGGTGAAAAAATTACCCAAAGATTTCGACATTTTTTCGTTATCCACACGAATAAAACCGTTGTGTAGCCAGTATTTAACATGCGAATGAGTGCGGTTTGTTGCCCCACAACTTTGGGCAATTTCGTTTTCGTGATGTGGAAATTGCAAATCCGCACCGCCGCCGTGAATGTCGAATGTTTCGCCAAAAATCGTCTTGCCCATCGCCGAACATTCAATATGCCAACCTGGTCTGCCCTTGCCCCAAGGGCTTTCCCAAAACGGCTCATCAGGCTTGGCTGCTTTCCACAACACAAAATCCAAAGGATCTTCTTTGTGGGTGTCGATTTCCACGCGTTCGCCTGCACGCAAATCGTCCAAACTTTTGCCTGAAAGCCTGCCGTATTCGGCAAATTCACGCACACGATAATACACATCGCCATTTGTCGCAGGATAGGCTTTACCATTGGTAATCAAACGCTTAATCATATCAATCATTTGTGGGATATGTTCTGTGGCTTTGGGTTCTATATCAGGCGGCAAAACGCCCAAAGCGGCAGCGTCTTCGTTCATCGCCTTGATAAATCGAGCGGTTAAATCGTTGATGGTTTCACCATTATCAAGAGCTCGTTTGATGATTTTATCGTCAATATCGGTGATATTGCGGACATACGATAAAGCGTCTTTGCCATACAATTCACGCAACCAGCGAGCAATCATATCAAACACAACCATCACACGCGCATGCCCCAAATGACAGTAGTCATACACCGTCATACCGCAAACATACATTTGAATGTGTTGCGGATTGGCTGGAATAAATTCTTCTTTTTGCTTGGAAAGCGTGTTGTATAAATAAAGCGTCATTTTTCAGGCTGCCTGAATGGGGTCAAATGGGGGATTATAAGAGATTTATGTTTTTTGTAACATATTATTTATCACTATAAAATGGACTAAATGTAGGTAATGTATTTAATGGGATAGGAACACCTTCATTAGATAGGAAAAAAATATTATCGGTAAATATAAAAGATTTTGTATCCATATACAACGCAAGAATATTATTCGTATTATACTTACTCCTGTCTACTTTGATAAAGCTTTCGTCATCTACTTTAATCATCAATGTATCTGTGTTATTAAAATCAAAATTCTCGTGGATTTTCTTATAATACCCAGAATTTAATCTCCAAATAGCAAAAAAGCGTTCTTTTCGCCACAAAGAGCCTTGAGTTTGTAATGCAACATCATCATATAATTTTGCAAGCATTGGATCTGTAATCACATTTTTACCTGTCATTAAAGTTTCCAAATACCCTTTAGGAAAGACTCTTTCATAATGTCCAATTCGTTTTTTAGGTAAAGCAGGCAAACGAGAAGTATATGGATTGGTAAGACCGTGTGGTTCCAAAAAATAAGGTTTTTCATCAGCATACCACGCAGGCATACCTGCAACAACAGCTAAAATTGTAATATTTTTATTTGCAATATTTTTTTCTTTTGCTTCTATAATCCACGGATAAGTATAAGGATCGCCGCTGTGTTTTCTAATCACAGGTATTAAACCCAACTCTTGAAAATAATTTACTTTCTCATCACTGACACCATATAAATTCCAATGTATTCTATAAGTATATTTCCTATCGTGATCAATTGAATACGAAAGATTTGCCCCATAATACAATGGAAAAAACAATACAACTAAAAACATTGTTAAAAATATAGAACAATTTATGAAAACTCTTTTTAATACTATATTATTAAATTCCATTAGAATAAAAGAAAGCATTGCAACTAATATGGATATTGTTAAAAATCTTCCTAACATATAATCCGCACCGACATAACAAATATAAAATATTTGCAATACAACACCTAACATTAAAATTTTAGCGTAAATATTTTTATTAAACCAAACAAAAATAAAACTATAAATAATGGTTACCAAAGTAACAGTGTCTTCTCTTAAAATAAATTTTAAATAAGCAATACCTCTATCAAACAATTCCATGCGTGGATAGTTAATATTAACTTTTGATAGTGCGGTATTAGGCACTAAACTGCCGTAATAAATCAGCGAGAACATTTCCCAAGCCAACGAGGGACATACTGAAAATAAAGCATATTTTAATGTTTGTTTTAATCCATGAGATTTTATGGTTATTGCTAATAAATATAATGAAATAGGTGTGATAATAACAATAGCATCTGGTCGAGTTAAAAAGATTAGGTTATATAACAAACTGGTATAGAAAAATCTTTTTAAATTATCTTTTTGTAATGTTAATACACAAACATAAACAACCAATAATAAATGTAATAATGGATTTTCCAAACCACTACTGGAATAATCCATAAACGCACGAGAAACTAACAATGCTAAAAATGCTGCGATAATTTGTAGTAAGTTATCTTCTCTTCTTAATTTAGTGAATATTAACCATATTGTTATCATTAAGCAAATATAACTTAATACAATAACTGTGTAGTAGTGGTTTTTAAATATACCAATAGCAGTGGTAATTAAAAAATACCATAATGGATGTGTATAAACTTGAACTCGCTCACCGACATTATAAACAGGACCATAACCTTTAAGAAAATTATCTACGGCACGGAAAGTAATAAAAGCATCTTCCGTAACATGAGCGGTGTTAATAAAGATAACAGTAAAAACAATTAATATAAAAGTTAATAAAGCGTAATTGGATAATTTATTTTTGGTTAAATTCATAAAAAAACTCCTTAAACATTTTTTTGTGGCATTTTAATGCTTAAATGTGCCAATACACCCAAGCCAATAAACACGGCAAACCACAAGGTTACTAAACGCAATAAAACTGTTGCAGCAGTTGCATCAGCATGACTTGCTCCTTTCCAAACCAATAAGCCAAACATAACTGCTTCAATTCCGCCAAGCCCTCCAGGTAAAAAACTTAAAGAGCCTGCTAATGTAGCAAAAGCATACACGAATACAGCAAATGTAACGGTAAATTTTAAGTCCATAAAACCAAGCATTAAATAAAACGCATACGCTTCCGCACCCCAAGCAATAACGCTCAATAATAAGGTGATAATGAATAATCTTGGCGTTTGGCAACGGCGTGCTTCGAGCAATATACCTAAAATATTTTTTATCATTCGCTTAATGCGTGTGTTTTCGTTGATATTGTTGTGATAATGTTCTAACAAGCGTTTGTTAAATAATATCAACAAAACAAGGGTGATGACAACACAACTGACCAAAACAAGCCATCGAGCGTTGGGAAAAATAGATAAACCTAACAAGGTAAGCAAAACAATAGCTAATAAATCCGATAATCGCTCACTTAATAAGGCAGCAAAACATACTTTCCACGGTACGCCTAATGGTTTGAGTAATACGCCACGCAGAGCCTCTCCTGCTTTACCTGGTGTAGTGGTTAGAGCAAAGCCCGACAAATATATTTTCAGGCTGCCTGAAAATGGAATATGGTGTCCCATTGTGTTCAAATACATTTGCCAGCGGACAAAGCGTAAGCCATAATTAACTAATGACAAAAACAAAGCAATAATAATGCCCGTAAAACCAATACGGACAATGGCATTCAAGACATCTTGCCAACCGCTTAATAATACAAAGGCAAAATAGCCAATCACCGCAAGTAATACGGAAATAATTAAGGCTCGCAAATGTTTTTCGGTTAAAAATCCACTCACAGTTTCAATCGCTTAAAAATAAAATTGGGAATAGAACGAATAATAAACATAATTCCAGCCCAAAATAAAGGAACATAGAGTACACTGATACGCCGTTCTACTCCCTTAACAATGCGTTTGGCAACGGTTTCAGGGGACGCAACTAATTTTTGCGGCAAAGGCAGACCTTGTGTCATCGGTGTATCAACAAAGCCTGGGCGAATGTCGGTGAGTGATACGCCTGATTTGAATAGTCTGGCACGCAAACCTTCACAAAATGTTGAAACGGCGGCTTTGGCACTGCCATAAACATAGTTACTGGGGCGTCCTCTATCACCAGCAACCGAAGTGATGACGGCAATCGAACCTTTACCTTGTTCTTCCATAATATTCGCTAAACGAGTAAGCATGGCAATGGTTGCAACAGCATTCGTATTTAATTCTTGTAGTGTTAAATCAACATCCTTTTCACATTTTGATTGTTCAGGCAGCGTACCATGTGCAATCAATACAACATCTATATCGTTAAATTTATTTGCAATTTCTGCAAACATTGCGTTATGCTGACTAATATCTGCAAGGTCTACGTTAAAAGTATTGACTTCTGCACCACGAACACGGCAATCATCAGCGATTGCATTGAGTTTCTCGCTGTTGCGTCCTGATAGAAAAAATGCAACACCTTTATTTGCCCATAATCGCACACACGCG
This sequence comes from Neisseriaceae bacterium, assembly GCA_017934045.1. Lineage (GTDB taxonomy): Bacteria > Pseudomonadota > Gammaproteobacteria > Burkholderiales > Neisseriaceae > RGIG9985. The sequence continues at coordinate 13,646 of JAGBKK010000011.1, forward strand.
GTGGCAATAGCGGAAGTTGCACCAATTACCAATATGTTTTTCATTGTGTTACTCTTTTCCAAAAATGCGACATCAAAGCAGGGTCGCGTAAATTTTCAACTTGTTGCCAATTCGGATAGGCTGCCTGAAAATCTTCTGCACTCATATGTGCGTCTTTGGCTGGATAAAGTCGTCCGCCTGTTTGTCGCACGATTGCGTCTAATTGACTGAATAGTTTGCTGTTGCGTTCTGCGTTCTGCGGAAAATCTAACGCCAAAGTAACACCTGATTTGGGAAAGGACAATAATCCAGGAGAAGCAATATCGCCACAGTATTTTAACACAGCCAAAAACGAACCCACGCCCGATTTTGCAATGATATTCAACATTTCTCGAACGCCATCTTGAGCGTTATCTTTTGGAATAAGTGCTTGATATTGCTGAAAACCTTTTCTACCGTAAATGCGATTCCAATGCAAAATGCTGTCTAATGGATAGAAAAACGGGTCATAGCCTGTTTTGCTGATTTTGCGTGAAGTCGGTGATTTATGAAAATAAAGTTGATTAAAAGCACGCAAAGACAGTGAGTTAATCAGTGAAAACGGCGGTGTTATGGGAACACTTAATTTGGGACGATGTTCCACTTTTAATATGCCGTCATCAGCAAAATCCCCTGCCATATAAATGCCGCATCCAATATTTGTTCCTGACGCAACACAATCAACCCACGATACGCAAAATTCGTGTTTTTCATCTAATTCTGCGGACAAGGCAAAAAATTCATCAATATTGTTAAAGCGTTGCGTAATAGATTGAATGCGTGAAGATTTAATTGGCATCAATTGAATTTCTGCGGATTCAATAATGCCCGTTAAACCTAATCCACCAATGGTTGCGTGAAACAAATCGGTATTTTCGTATTCGGAACATTTCAGGCTGCCTGAAATATCTGAACGATATAAACTAAAAGAACGAACATGACAACCAAAAGTACCTTGACGATGATGATTTTTACCATGCACATCGTTGGCAATCGCACCACCTACTGTTACATATTTTGTACCAGGCGTAACAGGTAAAAACCAACCATTAGGAATGGCAACGGTTAAAATTTCTTCTAATGTAACACCACTTTGTGCGATTAGAATGCCCTTTTCCCAATCAGCAGAGATAAAACGATTGAAAGGTCGCATATAGATCACATTGTTGCTACTTGCCAAACAACTGTCGCCATAACTGCGTCCTTGACCGTACGCCAATGTACCGTTTTCTTGAAAACGCATTAAGGCTGCCTGAATGTCAGATTGCCAGTAACATTCTGTTGCTGTTTGCGGTTGTTTGGGATAATTTCCCCAAGAAAAGCGTGTTTTCATATTGCCACCCAAAATACCAATGCAATCAATACACCAATAGCTAAACTGATACGATTGGTTACTGCAAAAATAACAGGGTCATCATTGATTTGCCCACGATGAGCCAATATCCAAACATAACTAATCCAAGTCAGTAATAAAGGACAAGCTAACCAAATATATTTAGGCTGTTGATACAGTAAAGCCGTTTGTGCATCATTGATATATAAAGCTAAAATCAATACAGTAATATAGCCTGCCGCTGTTCCTAATTGAGATATGATGGGTAAATCGTCCGTATTATATCCACGACCACTCACTTTTTTATTTTTATTTTTCGCTTTATTAAATAATTCTGTATATCGTTTAACCAAAGCTAAACTTAAAAATAAAAATACAGAAAATGCCAATAACCAAAAAGATAATTTTATAGAAAATAATGCACTACCAGCAACAACGCGTAATGTATAAAGCAATGCTAATGCAATAACATCAAAAGCAATATGGCGTTTGATATATAAAGAATAGGATAGCGTTAATACATAATAAACACCTAAAACCATTAAAAATCGTTCAGGTAGCCATAAAAAAGAGATTAAAAAAGACAACAATAATAAAATCGGAAAAACACTCAATCCCCACATAATGGATAATCGTCCTGACGCAAAAGGACGCTTGCATTTGCTATGATGACAACGATCATTTTTTAAATCTAATAAATCATTCAAAATATAAACACTGGATGCACAGAAACCAAAGGCAATAAAACCTAAAATGCCGTACCATAATTGTGAAGAATTAAAAAAACCGTGCGATGCTAATAATGGCAAGAAAATAAGTATGTTTTTTAACCATTGATGCATACGAAATGCTTTGATAATGGTTTTAATATGTGGCGTACTGTCTTCATCAGGCAAAATTTCTAAATTATTATTTTGGATTTGTCGTTTTAACGATTGTGATATAGGCACAGCATAAGCCTTATTCGCCACTTGCCAAACAGGTAAATCATCTTTAGAATTTCCAATATAATCAAAACCTTTTTCGCCATATCGTTCTACTAATGCTTTGGCTTTCAGGCTGCCTGAAAGATTAGTATTATTTTCTGTTGCTAATACTTCATCAAATACACCTAAATAGGCAGCCACTTTATCCGCCAATAAACGATCGGAAGCAGTTGCTAAAATAATTTTACGATTTTCTTGCTTGGCTTGCGTAATAAAATTGAGTACTGTTTGATTAAAAGGTAAATGTTCAATGTCAATATCTGTGTTTTGTGCTAAATGATGTTTTAATATCGGTTTTCCTTGCATTAACCAACGCACAGGCAAATCTAAACGATAAGGACAGTGAGTAATAAACTGCAATCCAGTTTCTAATAATAAATCAGAACGCAATAAAGTGCCGTCTACATCTATAACTAATGGGGGGAGATTGTTATTCATTTAATCATTCACCTTTGTTGGATATTATCCCAATGTGCTTATATACTACATTATTTAACACAAACAATAAGTATTTCTTGTTCATTTACTTTGCCGCGATGAATGCTGTATAAATAATGCGAATAAATTTGTTCGGTTTTATTTTGCACAAATTTTTTCGATAAAACCATATCTACTTCGGCATTAATTTGATATAAATCCATATAATTACCAAAATGTGCTGGTGTGTGATTTGAAGCAGAATAAACCCAATCTGTCATATAAGGTTTGCGTTCAAGAACTTTTTTTGTATAAGGTGCATACCAAGTTCGATTACACATAAAGGTGATCTTTTGATTATCTTCTTTAGATAATCCAATTTTTCCTAATCCTTGATAAATAGAGGTGATTAATATTCTTTCATAATCTTGTTGCATAGAATATGCTTTCATTGCAATGCATAACGAAGTGATTGTTGGAATAAGCATAATTACAACAACCGCTATTGCGATTTTTTTTAATAATTCGGTTCTACTTTTTGCATATTGTAATACAATAAATACAATACAAAAATAAGCAGATGATAACGAAAAATACATTCTATGTTTAAATATAGTTACATCAGGTAATGATACAAAAATAATTGTTATAAAAGCGATTAAAGGAATAGCAAAAAATAAAATTAATTTCTCTATCTTACCAATACGCTCTAAATAACTTTCTTTCTTTAAACGAGCATAAATAATAGTAAATGCTGATAGTAATAATAATAAAGGAGCCAACCAATTAAATGAAATTTTGTAATAAGGTAGCAACATTTCTTCAAAAATTTCAAATGGTTTAGTAAATATTTTATAAGGTAACAAATCCCATGATATTTTAGAATTATTTTGAATATAATGTGTATCAAAAAACATATTCAATAAAATTGTCGATAACGCATACGCTATAACCAAAAGCGCTGTGTTCCAAGATAATATTTTTAATTTATTATCTTGATTAGAATGTAAATATAAAAA
>JAGBKK010000012.1 GCA_017934045.1 Neisseriaceae bacterium
GCAAACGCTTTGCGGTGGAGCAGGAGTTAATTTCTGCGTCAAGTCGTGCTGCCGTTAAAAATATTGACTTATCCGCCCTGCAAGGCAAAAAGGTTGCCGTGTTTGTGTCGATGATAGGCGATCAGGGTTCAGGCGTGATGACTGGCGGTCGTTATTCGATTGACGCTTTAATTCGTGGCGAATATCAAAACTTGCCGAAATCGATTACAAATTATACTTATCCGACTTATGAAACCAACGCACTCACCGATACAGACGGCTTAAAAGGTACAACAAATTCAACCAGCGTTTTGAATGCACCGTCTTATTCAATCAATCGCAATGAAGGGCAAAATACGCGTGCAGGTTTTGGCATTAACGCAAACGGTTTGGGCGATTATAAAAACGAAACGCTAATCCAAAACCCACAAGACGGTGCATTTTTTTCTCGGCTGATACAAACGGTATTATTCTTAAAAGGAATTCAAATTGTGCCAAGCGAATACGCCGATGTGGATTTATTTGTGAAGGTTGATGTGTTCGGCACAATAAGAAGTCGCACTGAATATCATCTATACAACGCCGAAAGCCTGAAATCACAAACCAAAATTGAATATTTTGCGATTGATAAAAACTCTCGCCAAGTGATTGTTAAACCAACGGTTTCTTCTTTTGAAAGCCAATATTTAGAAAAATATATTCTTTGGACAGGACCGTTTAAAACCGTTAAAACGGTGAAGAGTGCCGATCCGTTAATGGTGGACTTTTCGGATATTACCAATAATTCAAACATTTCAGGCAGCCTGAATAATGATTTTTCTCATCAAGAAAACAAAACAGGTGAAATTCCGTCTAATGAAATCATTAAAAATAGAAGAAGATAAAGGGGAAATAAAATGAATATTAAAAAATGTCTTTCAGGCAGCCTGAAACTTGTTCCAATGCGTCATTCTGAACCTGCCAAGCAGGTGAAGAATCTTAATGCGATGAAAAACAAGATTCTTCGCTTATCGCTCAGAATGACGGATAAATGTTCAGGCAGCCTGAAAAACCTACGGCTGTTGATGATTTTATGTTTATTCGCCCACACCGCTTATGCTCAAAATGATATTGCCAAAAGTGAAAATTACCTACCGAATGGCAAATATCGCCTATTTGGCAGTGGTCGGGGCGAAGTTCGCAATATTGACAATCAAATTCATCGGCACGGTCAATTAACGCAACAGGCAGGAAATTTATCCATAGAAACAAGGCTTTATCAAGGAAATTTGTCTTACCAGCAGTATTTTCACAATCATGGTCATCGAGAACATTCGCCGTTTGAAAATAAGGCACAACGAAATTTTAGTGCGAAAACAGGCAGTGTGGTGCAAGGCGGAGCAACGCTCACCGATTTAAGCGTTACAGGCTATGAAATTCACCCCGCAGACGCTTATGACGGTGAGCAAGGCGGTGGCTACCCTGTGCCAACTGGGGCAAGAGATGAGTATTTATATGAAGTTCAAGGCAAGGAAGTCAGCGTTAAGGTGGTGGCGTTAGATAAATTGCCGCCCAAAGCTAATGACAATCAACTGTTGCAAGCAGTGGGGATTGATCCGACAGCGTATAATCAGCCACAAACGCAAGACAATCATACACAAATTGAGCGAATATCATTTGCCAATGCTGCCAATAGCAACGCTTATGGCGATTTTGTGGATTTAACGCACAATGGGCAGGGTTGGGAGAGTGTGGCAAATCCTATGCCGATGACTTCTTGGTCATTGCCTGTTCCTGAACGCAAAACGACATTCAACAACCAATCCAAGCCATACAATTCTAATACAATCGTTGAAATGTCGAAAATACCGACCGCCCCTGAACGCGGTGCAGCGTATTACAGCAATCCCAGCGTACACTTCGGTCGCATTGTGCCACAGGCGAGAATGGTATTAGACAATTCCAAGCCATCTACTTCTGAAAATCCAGTATCAGATCGTGTTAGTTTCGCCAATGCCACACCTGCACCCAGTTACAACCCATACGATTACCCAACTTCTTTGCCTTTGTTCGATAATCCATTACACAAAGGCAAAGGCTTATCAGGTAGTGGCTCGCAATCAAATGGCAATAACGACAGTCAAAACGACTATGACAATCCGCCTGTTTTGGGGTATTATTACGGCGATGATGATGATTTGCATTTTTACAGCAATAATGACTATTACGGCAATAGTTATGTAAGTGATGATTACGATAACTTATTAAATTTAGTTACTTTTGATCATGACGACAACGATTATGCTTACCCCATAAACGCACCATACGGCTTGGCTTATTATACGAATAAAAATGAGCAAAATTCAGAAAGTTCTTGGTGGGATACAGGTAAATATCTAACCCCTATTTATGGCGATTGGTTGTCATTTAAGGAAGCCGAAAGTGGTTGGGATTATGCGTTAGCAGTTGTTGGTATCGTTCCGTCTCCTTGGACAAAAGGGGCAAAAGGAGTAAATGTTGCTAATAAGGCAAGAAAAGCTGTAAATAAGGCTGGTAATAGCATTGAAATCAACAATCCAGTTTTAAATAATATTCGTACTGGTAGTGCATTAAAAAAAGATGAATTGCACGCTTTTAATAATATTATCGATAATTATGCAGGACAAGCAACAAAATTTTCCTTGAAAGGTGGAGATGGTATTGAACGCTCGCTCTACCAAGTTGAAGGCTCTCTTAATGGTAAAAGTGGTGTTTTTGAATGGATAGTTGATCCAAATCCTGCCAAAGGCGTAGTTCATCGTAGATTTATTGAAAATGTTCCAGTAACAGGCAAACCCAATGCCACACCAGCAAAAGGAAAATAAAAATGTATTCGCTTGCTTTGTTTGATAATATTCAAATGCCTTTGGATTGGTATCTTCTTTATTTTGGTATAGAAAATAATTTCTTAAATCCAAAGGTAGCAAGCGAATATTTATTTAGAAAAATAAATAATAATGAAAATTTATCTGATAGTGAAAATGATATTTTGTTTTTAGAACAATTTGACAAAAATGAGATTTTGGATTTGATTAGGAATAATATAAATATTCTACCTAATTTTGACAATAAAATTGATATTGCAAAAGATAAAACTAAATTTGCAATTATTGCTTATTTACGATTAACTGAAAATAATATTTCACATCTTCTTGAAAAAATAGAATATTTGTATGCAGATTTGAATTATCCACAGGATATGGAAAGTTTTATTTATTATATGCCTATTGATGAAAATATTACAAAAAATTTCAAAAATCCTGAAGATTACCAAAATAACATATTGCGAAATATAGATATTTTTCTTAATGAAAAAGCAAAGAAATATAATTGTTGTTTAACTTGTTAATTGTAATTTTAGCGTAAAGCAATTGTAACAGCGAGCGTAAGGTGGGCAACTTGTTGCCCACGCTGAAATGGTGATTTTTGGATTATTTTTATATTTTGTGGTAAAAATGACAATAAAACACATTCAGGCTGCCTGAAAAAATAAAACAGCGTGGGCAACAAGTTACCCACCCTGTCTTGTTTCGTTTCAGGCAGCCTGAAAGTTGATATAGTCAAACAACTTCAAAATTGAAATGCGTTGGTTCTCCTTGCCGTATTATTTATACTGTCTTCGGAAAACCGCCTGTTTCAATTTTGAAGTTGTTTGACTATAACAGTGTAAGTAACCAGTTGCTTATGCTACGCTTGTTCTTTGTAATCAATAAAAAACCCTTTCAGGCTGCCTGAAAGGGTTTTATTGTTGTTATTTTATTTTTTGCTTGCCTTTTTTTCATCTGCCAACAGTGGTTTATCTGGTGGCACGCCTAAAAGTGAGAGTGAGCCTTTCATAATTTCGGCAAAGGCTGGTGCTGCTACCACGCCGCCGTAATAGCCGTTGGCTTTTGGGCGTTCTACGGCGACTGCCACGATTAAGCGTGGATTTTCCACTGGGGCAAAGCCAATGAATAAGCCACGGTGTGCGGTGTTGTCATAGCGAGAACGGATTTTGCCGTTTTTGCCTACATATTGCACTTGCAAGGTTGCCGTGCCTGATTTGGCACCCACAGTGTAGCCGTCAATCGCTCCACGCGTGCCTGTGCCGCCTTTTTCGGTAACGGTTTGCATCATTTTTCGCATTTGGCGTGCGGTTTCAGGTTTAATCACTTGTTCGCCCACGGCTGGCGTATCTTGCTTAATGGCGGTTACAGGCATCAATTTGCCGTCCGCCGTGAAAACCGTGTAACTACGCACCAACTGCAATAAATTCACAGGGAAATAACCGTAACTCATAGTCGCTTGGTCAAGCGGTGTCCAGTTATTCAGTTTGCGTAAGGGATAAGTGCTTTCCGCAGGCAAACCTGCATTGGTGGGCGAATCCAAACCAATTTTTACATAATGCTCACGCACGGTTTCTTTGGGCAACATTAAGGACAATTTGCTTGAACCCACATTGGACGATTTTTGAATAATCCCCGTAACCGACAAAGACGGATAAGGGTGCGAATCCTTAATCAATTTATTGCCCACCGTAAAAGGCATGGTATTGAACACGGTATTTGGCGTTACTTTGCCTTCGTCCAAAGTTTTCATAATAATCAATGGCTTGGCGGTTGAACCTGGTTCAATCACATCCATCATCACGGTATTTTTACGATTTTCTGCTGGATATTTATTAAAGTTTTCAGGGTCAAAAGTGGGGTAGTTTGCCATCGCCAAAATTTCACCTGATTTTGCGTCCAACACAATGGCGTACGCTTTATCCGCTTTATGAAAATCCACCGCTTGATGCAGAGCGTTCATTGTTAAGTGCTGGATATTGCGATCCAAAGTCAGCGTTAAATCTTTGCCGTCAATCGGTGCTTGATTGCGTGGCGAATCCACGCTATCAATATATTCGCCACGATTGTTTTTTATCACCATTTTCACGCCGTCTGTGCCGCTTAACAGTTTTTCGTTGGTGCGTTCCAAGCCTTCCAAGCCGATGATTTTTTCCACCGTGGATTCAATTTGTTTGTTGGCAATCGCTTTTTTCAAGATTTTAGGGTCTTGAATTTCTTTAAAATCGTCTTCGCCTTTGAGTTTATACAACACTTCGGTTTTGGTAATGCCGATGATTTGCCCAAAATCTTCGCCATTCGGATAACGGCGTTGCGTGGTGCTTAACACACGCAAACCTGGCAATTTCAAAGCGGTTAATTGTTTGGACAAATCTTCGTCAATATTGCGTTGAATATACACATCGCCGCGTTTTTTCTTATCATCGTAGGTATGATAATTGAAGATTTTTTCCGCTTCGTCTTGGGAAATACCCAACAAAGAGGCTGCCTGAACAATTTTTTGATTAAAATTTTGTTCTTGTTGCACGATTTTAGCAAGTGCTTTGGGTTTGTCGGCATTATCGGCTTTTAATCGAACAAAATCAGGCAGTTGATTGGTATCCACAATCACATTGCCACGATTTTCGCTAATTGCCAACACCGCACCATTGCGGTCAAGAATACGCCCACGCACCGCAGGCAATTTCACCGCACGCATAAAGGTGTTGTCGGAATAATTTTGATATTTCTCCTGATTTTGCGTAGTGAAATAAATCACACGCAAAATGACCAGTGATAACAAAAACGCCAAGCCCCCAAACACAAATATCACACGATTGCCCTTGGCTTCGGGACGCGGTTTTTTATCTGTATGGCGTTTGCTTTTGCTAATATGATGATCTTGCATATTGATAAGCATATTATTGCCCCCTTTTTTCTATAATTTTCAGGCGATCCACAGGCGGAATTGCCAAACCCTGTTTTTCTGCGGATTGACGAACGCGTTGCGTATTAGTTAATTCCACGCGTTGCACTTGCATGCGTTCATATTCTTTGTGCATTTCGTCCAATTCTTTTTGCATATTGTTTAATTGCACAAACGAATCGCGTGTTTGATTGCGGACATTGATTAAAAACAAGCCCGAAACCAAAGCCAACGCTAATAAAATTGCATTGATAAATCGAATCATTTGTACAAAACTCCGTTTATTATTTGTCGTGTTCATCAATTTTCAGGCAGCCTGAAAAAATCAGTAACGCCGTAGGGTGGGCAACTTGTTGCCCACGCTGTTTAATCAATTTTCAGGCAGCCTGAAAAATTATTTTGTTCGTCCGTTCAGCGTGGGCAACAAGTTGCCCACCCTACAACCGCCATTACGGTGGGCAAGAATGCCCACCCTACCACTGTATCATTGCGAGACGAGACGAAGTCTCGGCGTGGCAATCTAATAAATGGCAAAGCAATTTATCAATGCCGTTAGGCGTTGTTACTCTGCCATTACACCGCTTTCTCTGCCACCCTTAACACCGCCGACCTTGCACGCGGATTGCGTTTGACTTCTGCGTCAGTGGCTCGAATGGCTTTGCCGATGATTTTTAACATTGGCTTTTCTAAATCTTTATCTTTGGCAATCACCCATTTGGGCAATGGTTTTACCGTTGATTGCTGTTTGATAAACTGTTTCACAATACGGTCTTCCAAAGAATGAAACGCAATCACCGCCAAGCGACCGCCTGTTTTCAGGCAGCCTACCACTTGTGGCAAAACGGCAGACAACTCGGTTAATTCACCGTTAATAAAAATACGAACCCCTTGAAATGTGCGTGTTGCTGGGTGCTGTCCTTTCTCGTGCTTTGTAATGACTGCCCGACAAATATTAGCCAAATCAACTGTTGTGTGCAGTGGGCGACTTGCCACAATTTTCGCCGCAATGCGTTTGTAAAATTTTTCTTCGCCATAATCACGAATGACTTGGGCGATTTCGCTTTCTGGTGCGGTATTCAACCATTCCGCCGCCGTTTGCCCTGCTGCATTATTCATACGCATATCCAGCGGTGCGTCATAGCGAAAACTAAATCCGCGTTCTGCGTCATCAATTTGTGGCGAAGAAACACCTAAATCAAACAACGCTCCGTCTATCTTATTGATTTTCAAGTGATTTAAGGCTGCCTGAAAATCTTTAAATCCACAATGGAACACATTTACACGGCTGTCTTGTTGTGCTAACTCATTTGCCGTTGCAATCGCTTGTGGGTCTTTGTCCAACACAATCAAGCGACCGTTTTTATCTAATTTTTGCAAAATCGCTCGGCTGTGTCCGCCACGCCCAAAAGTGCCGTCAAGATACACACCGTCAGGACGAATATTTAAAGCGTCAATGCTTTCCTGCAACAAAACCGAAATGTGTTCTGCCATAGCCTAAATCTGTACGCCACTTTCTGCCAAAGCCGCTTCCAAAGCGTCATCGGAAATTTCCAACACTGCGGCGGTTTGTTTATCCCACGCCTCTTTGCTCCACACTTCCAAACGCACGCCAGAGCCTGCAATCACCACATCTTTATCGTTAAAATTCAATAACTCACGCAAACGCGGCGGAATTAAAATTCGCCAAGATGAATCAGGCGTGAGTTTTTCCACATTATTTTGCATAAATTTGCCCACTTGGCGTAAGGTTGGTTCGCCCTGCATTTTGGGCAATTCGTTGTCAATAAACGACCGCCAAGACGGTTCAGGGTACAGCAATAAATGCGTTTTGGATTTGAGTGTGGTGTATAAAACAGGCGAATCAAAAGACGACAAAGCATCACGGAACTTGGCAGGTATGGCTAACCTGCCTTTTCCGTCAATTGTTGCGTCTTGCACGCCAAGCAATTCTTGCTGTTCGTCAAACATTTTTTTCGCCTGTTTTGGGTTAATTTTGGGAGAAATTCTCCACATTAGGGCAATTCGTCCCACTTCTCTCCACTATACAGATAATCTATTGACAAGTCAAGGAATTATGAAATTTTTTTTATTGAGTAAAATCAAGTAAAAACAAGTTATCCACAGAGTTATCCACAATTTTTGTGGATAAAAAAGATTTCAGGCAGCCTGAACGAAATTTTTGCAAACCTAATTTTTTAAAAAGTCACGCCGTAGGGGGAGATAACACACTCTACCAAACAGCCCAATAGGGCAGAATAAAAGTTGTTAAAATTCAAAAAATTATGCCTTTCGGCTGTAATAAAATAAATTATAGGGTAGGATTTTTCCTACCCTTATTAGTAAAATATAATTTATTCTTTATTATCAATTTGTTGTATTTCTTGTTCTTTAATTAAATTGCGATTTGCATTTAGTGAGCGTAGGTAAATAATTTGCAAAACCGCAGGAATAGTTACTCGATAGGCAGGACTGGCTATATCTATTGCAGTCCAAACACCTGTAAAAGTCCAGCCCACAGGTCCTGTTAAAGTACCTAATGTTTTATTTATAGAAGCATTAACCACTGGTTTCAATCCGTGTCCGAATAATGCTCTCCAAAATGTATTAACAACAGTAACAATTACTCTGTATGAATGGATTTTACCACTGCGAAACAATGTGATAAATGCCGCTGTGTAAATTTGCGGTGTTAGGTTGTTTGTGTTTTCTATACCTAATTCATTGGCAAGTTTTTTTAATTCATCAAGCGACATTTTTTCAGTGAAACTTGGAATTATTTTTTCCATAAATAACTGTTCGTTCCATTCTGTGGATTTATCTTCGGCAAAACCTTTGATTTTCATTTTATCGAATACATTACGCAATATTTCCCTATACAAAATCCCCTTACTGCCCCGTGCGATATTAGCAAAAGTATTGCCGCCAAATAATTGAAATTCCGCAGCAAGTTCTTGCCAATATTGATTGCAATCTGGTTGATATTTGTATCTTTTGGCTAAATCCATATTGCCAGTTAATCGTTCTGTGCCGTCTTTGTCGTAAATCAGTAATTCAGCAAAATCTCTTAATTCTTCTGACGAACATTCGCCTAAAAATTGTAAATCGTGGTCGTATCTGTATGCCATAATATTTTCCTTTCACAACATACGGTTAAGATAAATAAGCAAAATTTGTTTGCACAATCGCTACAATTTTGCCCTTTAAATGAGACGAAAAAATTAATTTTTCGTGCAGGGGGGCTTTGTCAAGCCCCCCTTATACAGTACTGTATAAGCGTTGCTGAACAATAAAAAACGCCGTGCAAACGGCGTAGAAATTAGGTTTAGGCTGCCTGAAATTTGGATAAAAAAGATTTCAGGCAGCCTGAAAGAGAAAAAAAACTTGAAAACTGTCGTATAAATGTATATTATCTCGCCTGCGGGTCTCCTCGCATGGAAGTTTAAGGCAACGGGTCAGGTGCGGAAGCAAGCAGCCCACCATAAGTTTTCCAGTGCCGAGGTTCTGGCCCGCTTTTCTTTTGCTTGTTATACCAGTTTTCTTTTATTTTGGCTTCGCCGAAATTGCGGCTTGATTGCTTCGCAATCTACTGTTATGAACTTCGTTCATAACAGTTTGATACTTCGTATCAAATAAACCTTATTTTTGTTTGTGTTCCAATAGAGTAAAATAAGCCTTTTTCAGGCAGCCTGAAACACATTTGAGAAAAAATTATGTCTATGTCTATGTCTTTACATTTGGAAGTGGTGGTTCGTCAGGCTCATCGCATTGCGGCGAAGAATCGTTGCGAGTTTGTGGCGGTGGAGCATTTGTTAATGGCGTTGATTTTGGATAATAAAGCCAAAGCCATTTTGACGGCGTGCGAAATCAATTTGTCTTTGTTAATCAAAGACTTGGTTGATATGGTGTCGAAAACCATTCCTACGCTGCCTGAAAAAAGTGATAAAGAACCTGTGCCGTCTTTGGGCTTTCGCAATGTTATTCAGCAGGCGATGATTCAAGCCAAATCGTCTGATAAAGTACTCACCGATACTGATGACGCTTTGCTCGCGGTATTGCGTGCGGAAAATTCGCATGCGGCATTTGCTTTGCAAAAACAGGGTTTATCGCAACAAAAATTGATTAAGGTGATTGTTGAAAAAAGAGACGGTCAAAATGCCAATGTTTGGTCCAAGGATAAGAAAAATGGTAAAGACGCGAAAAATCCTTTGGAAGCCTTTACTACGCTGTTAAATGAAGAAGCCAAAGCAGGGCGGTTAGACCCACTCATCGGTCGTGCGGACGAAATGCAACGAATGATGCAGATTTTGTGTCGCCGCAATAAGAATAATCCTTTGTTGGTGGGCGAAGCAGGTGTGGGCAAAACGGCTTTGGCAGAGGGTTTGGCAAGTCAAATTGTTGCCAATGAAGTGCCTGATGTCTTAAAAAACGCCCAAGTCTATTCTTTGGATATGGGAGCTTTGTTGGCTGGCACGAAATATCGTGGCGACTTTGAAGCCCGCATTAAGGCGGTGTTAAAGGCTTTGGATAAAATTGATAACGCCATTTTGTTTATTGATGAGATTCACACCATTATCGGTGCTGGGCGTTCCAGCGAGGGCGTAACGGACGCGGCAAATTTATTGAAACCTGCGTTAGCCAAAGGTAAATTGCGGTGTATTGGGGCGACTACTTATCAGGAATATCGCACGATTTTCGATAAAAATCATGCCTTAAATCGGCGTTTTCAAAAAATCGATATTCCTGAACCAACGATTGATGAAACAGTGGCAATTCTCAAAGGCTTGCGTCCTGCGTTAGAAGCCCACCACAACATTCACTATACCGATGACGCTTTGCGTGCGGCGGCAGAATTGTCGCAAAAACATATGACCGAACGCTTTTTGCCCGATAAGGCGATTGATGTTTTGGACGAATCAGGGGCCATTCAACATATTTTGCCTGAAAACGAACGCACCGACACCATTGATACGCCACAAATTGAAAGCGTTTTAGCGAAAATTGCTCGCATTCCTGAAAAAACCGTCAGCTCCGATGATAAAGCTATGTTAAAAGACCTTTCAGGCAGCCTGAAACAACGCATTTTCGGTCAAGATGAAGCGGTTGATAGTGTGGTCAATGCGGTGAAACTTGCACGCAGTGGTTTGGGGCTGCCTGAAAAACCCACAGGATGTTTCTTATTCGCAGGGCCAACAGGCGTGGGCAAAACCGAGTTAGCACGGGCTTTGGCAGACGCTTTGGGCATTGGTATGATTCGTTTTGATATGTCTGAATATATGGAACAGCACGCAGTGGCTCGCTTAATTGGTGCTCCGCCAGGTTATGTCGGTTTTGAACAAGGTGGCTTACTCACTGACGCAGTGCACAAACAACCGCACGCCGTGTTGCTGTTGGACGAATTGGAAAAAGCCCACCCTGATATTTACAATATTTTGTTGCAAATTATGGATTACGGCGTTTTGACCGACAATAACGGTAGAAAAAGCGACTTCCGCCACATTATCTTAATTATGACCACCAACGCAGGGGCAGAAGAAATGGCACGCCAAAGCATTGGTTTTGCCAGCGGCATATCTGCCAACAACGGCGAAGAAGCTCTCAAACGCACCTTTACGCCTGAATTTCGCAACCGCTTGGACAGCATTGTGTCGTTTGCCCCATTGAGTATGGCAAGCATTACGCAAATTGTGGAAAAATTCTTGGCAGAATTATCTTCTCAATTAGCCGAACAAAATGTTGTTGCCGCATTCAGCGATAAACTTAAATCGTATTTATGCGAACACGGCTTTGACGACAAAATGGGGGCAAGACCACTCCGCCGCCTAATCCAAAACAAACTACGCCAACCGTTGGCAGATGAATTGCTGTTCGGTGATTTAAGTAACGGCGGTTCAGTCGAAATGGATTGCGATGAAAACGGCAATGTGGTTTTTCATACACAAAACGAAATGGCAGAAGTGCTGTAAAAACCGTTCAGAGACGCTAATAAAATGAGCAATATGACATATTTTTTCATTGGGCGACTACCCCTTGAACTGTCTATATCTACTCATTTTTCAGCGTTTCTTTTCAGGCAGCCTGAAAGGATTAAAATAATGACACCCCAAAATGAACCAACCAAACACCCACCCACCCAACAAAAACAAAACCTAAAAGAATGGCAAGAATATGCCACAACACACCAAATGTCAGGCGAATGGGCTGTGGCAGCAAAATTAGGCAAAACTGGGTTCAGCGAAGAAGAAATCCATTGGGTGTCAGAAATGTTTGGGCGATAAGAAACTCCTCTGTAAAACCTACTTTTTCATCATTCATCATTTTGAGTGTAGCGAAGAATCCCATTGTAAAACAACAAGTTGATATTCTTCGTTTTCCTACGGAAAATTCAGAATGACGAGTTTTGCAGGGGTTTCGGTAAGTTTTAGGGGTTTGATTCAAGCATAAAAAAACGGCTTTTTAGCCGTTGTTTTTTATGGTGCCCAGGGTCGGACTCGAACCGACACACCTTGCGGCGGGGGATTTTGAGTCCCCTGCGTCTACCAATTTCGCCACCTGGGCAGGTGTTGAAAGGTGGTTATTATAATGCTTTTTTTTAAAATGTAAAGCATTATTTTGCTTTTATAGTTGCTAAATTTCAAAATAAAAACAGACAAGGTATTTCGCCTTGCCTGTTTTATCTATTGAATTGACTGATAACAAGTGTGAATAATTTACGATTTACGCAAACAAATCACGATATACGCGGTGTGTTCTTTCCAGTCAATCGGAATCACGAAAGAACGCGAATCGCGTGGCAAGTGGATTTCGTCAGGAATGCCTTTGATGATAAACGGCACAGAAATGTTAAATTCTGGACCATATTCACTGCGTACATTGCCTGAAATGGTGTTTGCCACTTCGCCCACCAAGTCCATTTGGTTATCCAAGGATTGGTCAGGTTCTTCAATCGTTTGCAATAAATGAACTAACAGGTCGCTGGGAGCACTGAAATAAACACAGCCTGTAATCGGACCTGTAATGCCAATCACGCCTGTAATATCGCAGGCAGGTGGATTGGTGTTTTCGCACAAATAAGGTGTGCCAACATCGATTTCGTATTTATTCACTTGCGTAAAGTATTTATTGACACCGTCAATAAATACTTGCAACCGTTTTTCTTTCATTATGCTTTCTCCAAAACAGGGAATGGTCGTTACTTGAAAACTACTGCAATTTATTGATTTTTAATGTGAATTAAAAACCAGTTAATCATTTTCGTCTTTGTGTGCGTTATTAAAGTGCCTATTGTACCTGAATTATGATAATTTGTTGTAAATTTTGTGTTTCAGGTTGCCTGTTTGAGTTGGACATTTTTCGGCACTGGCAATCTGTCCAAGCGTTCCAAAATGCCGGTAATCGATTTGGGCTTACTAAACAACAAGGACATAATCAGCATACGCACATCTTCTTCTTTGCGAATATCGACTTCAAAGACTTCCATATTGGGATAAAGTTCATGCACGGCTTTTTCGTAATCGGCAAGTTTGAGATTATGCGGGGCAGGGGAATCATATTTGTTAATGCCCACCACGCATGGCACATTTTTGAGAAATTTATCAAATTTGCCCAAATAAAATTTCATTCGCTCGATTGGATCTTTGGATAAATGATCGACCAAAACCACAATGCCATGTGCGCCTTCACCCAAAATATCCCACATAAAATCAAAGCGTTCTTGACCTGGCGTGCCGTATAAATGCACACGCGTTTCTTCGTCCAAAGTAACCAAACCATAGTCCATTGCCACCGTGGTGTTTTCTTTAATGGCGGTAACTTCGGATTCGGTGGCTTTGACTTCGGTCATCACAGGCTCAACCTCGCTATATGTGTGAATAGCGGTGGTTTTGCCACAGCCCATAGGGCCTGTAAAAACGATTTTATGGTCAAACATAGTCGATTTTCAAAATATTTTCGCAAAGCACAAAGTTTAACAAAAAAATGCTGTTATGTCATTGTCTGTGTTGATTTTATGTTGTTTTTTAATTGTTCTAACCAATTTTGGCAACATTTTTCGATGATTTCATAACATTCTTCAAAATTTCCTGAATACCAAGGGTCAGGCACAAAATTAAAATCTGCACTAAAATCAGTGAGTTTGAAAATGCGTTGTGGATTGTGTCCCAAAATGCGTTCCACATCGCGTAAATTATTGTCGTCCATCACTGCAATATAATCAAATAGCGATAAAGCATTTTCAGGCAGCCTGCTACTCACAAACGGTTGTGGCTTAATGTGATGCTCACGCAATAATCGTTGTGTGCCACGGTGCATATATTCGCCGTCATGCCAGCCCGAAGTGCCACAACTGGCGGTGGTAATGGTGTCGGACAGTTGGGCTTTTTCAATTAAGTCTCGCATAACAAATTCTGCCATTGGCGAGCGACAAATATTGCCCAAACAAACAAATAATAAATTGATTTTTTTCATATTTTTCCTATTGTGTGGTTATTCAATCAAGCCGATTAAATAAACTTTCAGGCTGCCTGAAATTGTTGAATCATTTCATCTGCCACTATTCTGGCATTGTTATCTATTTGCAATAAATCAGCCACATTATCCGTTACCGTATTCGGCACATTTTCCATTGTTTTTTCAATCACTTGGGCGATTTGGGTGAAGCGGATTTGATGGTCTAAAAAGGCGGCAACAGCAATTTCGTTGGCAGCGTTGAGAATGCACGGCATTACGCCGCCGATTTTTAATGCGTCAAACGCCAAACGCAAGCAAGGAAAGCGTTGTAAATCAGGGCGATGAAATGTCAGTTTATCTAACGCAAAAAAGTCTAACGCTGCCACGCCTGACACAATCCGTTCAGGCAGCCCCAAACAATGGGCAATGGGGATTCGCATATCAGGCGTGCCTAATTGTGCCAAGATTGAGCCGTCCGTGTATCGCGTCATACCGTGAATAATGCTTTGTGGGTGAATGGCGACTTCGATTTTCTCGGCAGGCAAGCCAAACAAGCGACAGGCTTCAATCACTTCCAAGCCTTTGTTCATCATCGTGGAAGAATCGACCGAAATTTTGCGACCCATAGACCATTTGGGGTGTTTCACCGCCATTTGTGGCGTGATTTTGTCAAATTCATCAAGCGGTGTTTGCCAAAACGAGCCACCTGACGCAGTGATGAGAATGGACGCAATTTGCTCGTTCAGGCTGCCTGAAAAAATACCGTTTGCCATATCACACCTAACGCTTTCAGGCAGCGTTTGAAACACGGCGTTATGTTCGCTATCCACAGGCAAAACGGCGGCGTGGTGCGTGTTTGCGGCACGCATAAACAATTCGCCGCCCATCACCAGCGTTTCTTTGTTGGCTAACAAAATTTTCTTGCCACATTCTGCCGCCGCAAACGCCGATACAAAGCCTGCTGCCCCCACAATCGCTGCCATCACTAAATCTGTTTCAGGGTGCGTTGCCACAAAAGACAAAGCGTTTTCGCTACATAAAACTTGTGTTTCACAAGCTTTTGATTTTAATAGCAAAGATAATTTTTCGGCATTGTTTTCACCGTCAATCACCGCATATTTGGGCGAAAATTGCACACATAAATCGGCTAATTTTTGCACCTGCGAATAAGCAGTGAGAGCAAAAACGCTGAATCTATCGAGGTGTCGGCGGAGAATATCCAGCGTACTCTGCCCAATACTGCCAGTGGCTCCAAGAATGGTAATGTTTTGTTTTTTCATCATATTTTTAAGTTTTCAGGCTGCCTGAAAATAGTTTTGTTTGTCTGTTCAGCGTGGGCAAGCGTACAACGCTAATCCAAAACCCTTATTTAATTTCCACAATAAAAATCAAATAAACCCTTTACACAATACACTATTTAACCTTTCAGGCAGCCTGAAAAGTTGTAGTATATTGTGCAAAAAATTCATTATTTGCACTAATTCTCAACTTATCCAACGAAAACAACTCACCTTTTTGCGTTTTGCCGTCTTGGTTTAGCAAGCGTAGGGTGGCAACTTTGTTGCCCACGCGTTCTAATCTCCAATCATCGAGAATGTTTCAAAAAATCTTTCTGTATCCAATGGTAAAAGACACAGAAAACCACGCTGTTTAATATTAAATAAACAACAAAAATCAATAAATTTTTTCTTTGTTGAGAAAACTTATTGATGAAATAATCATAACCATAAATAATTTTATCGTTATGCTTTATTTCATAAATAACTTTTTCTTTGCTAATAAATGGCACAACAAACATCATTCTAATATGAGAAATCTCTGCATATTTTACAGAAATGTCGTTACCATAATAATTTTCAGAACCATAACCAAAATATTGAGATATTTCTCTATTACAACTATCATAATGATTTAATGGAGAGCATCTAAATCCAAACTTTTGTTCATTATTCTTTAATATAAGATGAAAAGAAGGAGAAGATTTACCAGCAGTATGTTCTGAATAAACATTTTCTCCTGAATAATTTTTTAATTGATTATAATCTATATTAAAATTTTGCATTAAATTAAAACAATTATCAGGCAACAAAAGCAGGAGAATACATATATTAAAAATAAAAAATGTTTTTTTAGTAACTAATTCACTTATATTATAAATAAAAAATATAACACTAAAAAATATTATAAACCAAAAATCAATATCTAAAATCCAAAGAGATAAAGCAATACTAATATTTTGAATAATAAATACCGTCAAAAATTTTTGTTTAACGGATAATTTATGCCAAATATTCATTTTTAGTTCCTTACAATAAAAAATAATCAATAAAACTTTTTTAGTTGCCCATGCGTTTTTATTCAACAATAGGCAACCTGAAAAATATTTAGCATTGCCGTTACATCTTTATACGCCACCCAAAAAATCCTTGTGGATTTTTTGGAGATTGCCACGCCGTTATTTTATAACGACTCGCAATGACGGCAAGAGTTTCAGGCTGCCTGAAAATAAGGTTTATTTTAACGAAGTCAATAAAGAGATTTGCGAAGCAATATAAACCGAAATTTCAACGAAGTTAAAGTCTTTTTTACGATCTTTGTTCATTTTCAGGGAGTTGTTCGGTGGTTCTGCCAAAACGGCGTTCGCGTTTTTGGAAAGACGCAATCGCCTTATCCAATTCTTTTTCATCAAAATCAGGCCATAATGCGTCTGTGAAATACAATTCTGCGTATGCCATTTGCCACAGCATAAAGTTACTAATGCGGGCTTCGCCGCCTGTGCGAATGAATAAATCAGGTTCAGGGGCAAAGCCTAATGACAAGTTATTGAACATATCTTCTTCGGTGATTTCGGTTTTTCCTTGTTTAATCAAAGAATTAACAGCGTTAAGAATATCCTGTCTGCCACCGTAATCCGCAGCTACTGTGAGCGTTAAACCTGTGTTGTTGGCGGTTAAGGCTTCGGACTCGTAGATGGCATCACGAATTTGTGGTGGAAATTTATCGCGTCCGCCAATGACTTTAAGCCGAATATTGTTTTTGTGTAAGAGACGCACTTTTTTCTTCAACGCTTCGGAAAATAAGCCCATTAAAAACGACACTTCTTCCACAGGTCGCCGCCAGTTTTCAGTGGAAAACGCAAATACGGTTAAATATTCCACGCCCAATTCCGTACAACGGCGAACGGCGGCTTCTAATTGATCTACGCCTTTTTTGTGTCCCATAA
Organism: Neisseriaceae bacterium; assembly: GCA_017934045.1. GTDB lineage: Bacteria > Pseudomonadota > Gammaproteobacteria > Burkholderiales > Neisseriaceae > RGIG9985. Next base: position 17,396 of record JAGBKK010000012.1, read on the forward strand.
TGCGTGGCATAAAGCGTTTTTTTGCCCAACGACCGTTGCCGTCCATAATAATGCCAATATGGCGTGGAATGTTGGTGCGTTGAGGAATGGCGTTGGTGGTGGTGATTTTCATATTTTCTGCCAAAGATGAATAAATTAAAAACAATATTATAACTTTTTCAGGCAGCCTGAAAAAATAATCTGCTATTGACGGTTTTCTTTATTTGCGGTAATGTTTCGCCTTTCAACTTAACCGTTTATCAACCCGACATACGGGGACAGGCAGTGTATATTTTCGGTATTTGGTGAGGCGCGTATCTTAAATCGTTGTCCATCAAATGGCACAAAAATGCGGTGAAAATATAGTCAAACTGAATTCAAAGCAAGACAAGGCAAAATAACGCTGTATTGCTTGGTAAATTGTTTGACTAACGCATTGCGGTCAGTTTGTCGGCCTGATTATGAAAGGTCTTACCTATGCAAATCTCTGGCGCACATATCATTGTGCAGAGTCTTAAAGCCGAAGGCGTGGAATATGTTTTCGGTTATCCTGGCGGCTCGGTTTTAGAAATCTATGACGCTATTTTTCAACAAAAAGCATTTCGCCATATTTTGGTTCGCCACGAGCAAGCCGCCGTGCATGCGGCAGACGCTTATGCTCGTGCGTCTGGCAAAGTGGGCGTGGTGCTGGTAACTTCGGGGCCAGGTGCGACAAACGCCGTTACAGGCATTGCTACCGCCAATTCGGATTCTATTCCGTTGGTGGTGATTTCAGGGCAGGTTGGCACAACCGCCGTTGGCACGGACGCTTTCCAAGAAGTCGATACCGTAGGCGTTACGCGTCCTTGTGTGAAACACAATTTCTTGGTAACCGATGTTGGCAAATTGGCTGAAACCATTAAAAAGGCGTTTTATATTGCGTCATCAGGTCGTCCTGGCCCTGTGGTGATTGATATTCCCAAAGATGTAACGCAAGCGTTAAGCAAGTTTTCTTATCCGCAAGAAACGCCGTTTATTCGCTCGTATCAACCTGTGGTGCAGGGGCATATCGGACAGATTAAAAAAGCGGTGCAAATGTTGTCTGCCGCCAAACGCCCTGCGATTTACTTCGGTGGTGGCGTGGTGTTGGGCAATGCGTCAAACGAACTCACCGAATTGGTGCGTTTAACACAATCGCCTGCGATTGCTACTTTAATGGGCTTGGGAGCGTATCCGTCTGACGATCGTCAATTTGTTGGTATGGTGGGTATGCACGGCACTTATGAAGCCAACTTGGCAATGCAAAACGCTGATGTGGTGTTGGCAGTGGGTGCAAGATTTGATGACCGTGTGGTGTCTGTGCCTGATAAATTCTTGTCTTCACCCAAGAAAATCATTCATATTGATGTTGATCCGTCATCCATCGCCAAACGCGTTAAAGTTGATGTGCCGATTGTCGGCGATGTGAAAGCCGTTTTGAGCGAAATCGTGTCGCAGTGGAAAGAGCAAAAATTGTCCGCCAACACTGCCCATATTGACAAATGGTGGAAACAAATCGAAGAATGGCGAGCCAAAAACTGCCTGTGGTTTGATCCTGACAGCGAAATCATCAAGCCACAATTTGTGGTGCAAACTTTGGCAAAATTGACGAATAACCAAGCGGTGATTACTTCCGATGTGGGTCAGCACCAAATGTTTGCCGCACAATATTACCCATTCACCCGTCCGCGTCAGTGGTTAAACAGCGGCGGTCTCGGCACAATGGGTGTCGGCTTGCCGTATGCGATGGGGGCAAAATTAGCCCTGCCTGATGAAGATGTCTTCTGCATTACAGGCGAAGGTTCGATTCAGATGAATATTCAAGAACTTGGCACTTGTTATCAATACCGTGTGCCAGTGAAAATCATCAATTTGAACAATGGCTATCTTGGTATGGTGCGGCAATGGCAAGAGTTTTATTATGCCGACCGCTACTCCGAAAGTTATATGGACGCATTGCCTGATTTTGTGGCATTAGCCGAAGCCTATCACCATGTCGGTATGCGGATTGAAAAATCATCCGATGTGGAAGGTGCGTTGCGAGAAGCGATTAAACTCAAAGACAAACTCGTGTTTATGGACTTTATCATCGACCGCAAAGAAACCGTCTTCCCTATGGTGGGCAATGGCAAAGGTTTGGACGAAATGCTGCTGCCGCCGCATATGCGAGAAAAAGCAGCGGATTCAGTCGTCAATAGCGTCAATGCACGCAATTACGATAAACGGAGTGTGCCATAATGAATACACGACATATCATCTCACTGTTAATGGAAAACGAAGCAGGGGCATTGTCTCGCGTGGTAGGTTTATTTTCAGCACGCGGCTACAACATTGACGCATTAAGCGTTGCCCCCACCGAAGACGCAACGCTGTCTCGCTTAACAATTGTTACGCATGGCGATGATGCGGTGATGGAACAAATCACCAAACAGTTAAACAAACTGATTGAAGTGGTGAAAGTAACCGACTTAAACAACAGCCGTTTTGTTGAACGCGAGTTAATGCTCATCAAAATCCGAGCCACCGCAGGCAAAGAGCGAGAAGAATTATGCCGCTTGGTAGAAATCTACCGTGGCAGCGTGGTGGATATTAGCACCAAAACCTGCACCGTAGAATTAACAGGCACTTCGGGCAAATTGGATTCGTTTATCGAAAACCTACCCAAAGACAGCATTTTAGAAACCGTGCGAACAGGTGCCACAGGCATCGGACGCGGCGAGCGAATGTTGAAAATTTAACATTCAGGCTGCCTGAAAAAGTTGGCATATAAAAAACCGCTCTTTATAAAAGGGCGGTTTTGTTTTTATAGTCATTATAGTCAAACAACTTCAAAATTGAAATGCGTTGGTTCTCCTTGCCGTATTATTTATACTGTCTTCGGAAAACCGCCTGTTTCACTTTTGAAGTTGTTTGACTATAAATGTCAAAACACGAATGCTTATGCCAAGCTTTGCTGTATTAGTTATACTGTCTGCGTCTTGCCTTGAAGTTTAACAACTATAATTTCATTTCAGTTTGCCCTTTCAGGCTGCCTGAAAACTACTGTTCGCCGCCTAATAAGACTTGTTTTAAGCGTTCTACATTGGCTGGTAAGCCGATCACCAACACCACATCGTTTTCTTGTAAGACCAATTCGGCTTCGGGTTTTTTGATGAGTTTCGTGCCACGACGAATGCCGATGAGTTGAATTTTGAATTGCGTAAAAGGCAGAGAACGCATATCGTGTCCAATCGCAAATGCTCCTTTGGTCAGTTGTATGCTGTCGCGGTAAATGCTTTTGTTGCCTTGGGCGGCGGCTTTTTCGTCATCGCCCAAGTAAATATCTTTCAGCATGCCATATTTATCCTGCCGCACGCCACGGATAATGTTATACACACGGTAAAACGGCATACCGTAATGCAACATCACTTCGCTGGCTAATACCAAGCCTGTTTCTTGTTCGTCTGAAATCACGCCTGACGCACCTTTTTCGCCCAAAATGCGTGCATTGTCATCACTGTTTGAACGCACAATCACAGGTAGCGTTGGGCGTTCTGCCATAATCACCGATAAAATATGTTCGTTTTCTTTGAATAAATGCGAAGTTAAAATCACCATATGGGCTCGATTTAAGCCTGCGGCAAGCAGAATATCCTTGCGTTTAGCATCGCCAAAGGCAATCGGTTCGCCTGCCAAACGGGCAGATTGCACGCGTTCGGCGTTGTTATCCAAAGCGTAATAGTTAATACCTTCGGTTTTTAACATTCGTGCCACTGTTTGCCCTGTGCGTCCAAAGCCGACAATAATCACATGGTCGCTTTTGCTCATATTTTCAACCAACATTTGGTGTAAATCGAGCGATTTTTCGTCCCACGATTTTTTGCCAAAACGATTCACCAACCACGGTGCAATGCTAATTAACACAGGGGCAATCAGCATAGACAATAAAATCGCCGCCGTGCCGATTTGCACGGTTTCAATGTGAATTAACTCATCTTTCAACGCCAACGCCAACAGCACAAAACCAAATTCGCCACCTTGTGCCAAATAAAAGGCTGCCTGAAAAGAATCTGTGCGTTTATGCTGGCTCATTCGCGATACGATATACACCACAAAGGCTTTCAGCACAATCAGCACGGCGAGAAAACTTAAAATTTGAATGTAGTTGTCGAATAAAACCGCCAAATCCAACTTCATACCCACGGTGATGAAGAAAAAGCCCAACAGCGTATCGCGAAAGGGGCGAATATCGTCTTCCACTTGAAAACGGTATTGCGTCTCCGCAATCAACATACCTGCCACAAACGCCCCCAAAGCAAGCGAAAGTCCTGCTAATTCAGTTAGATACGCAACGCCTAATGTAACCAACAACACATTGAGCATAAACAGTTCTGACTGTTCCAATTTGGCAATCAGATTAAACCATGGTCGCATCAATTTTTCGCCCAAATACAGCAATACAAACAGCACCACCGTCATTTTTAATAGGGCAAAACCCAAATCTTCCCACAGCGTTGAAGTGTCGCCTGCAAGCGTGTGCATTAAAATCATCAGCGGCACAACGGCAATATCCTGCATTAACAAAACGCCCATTGCCATTTGTCCGTGGTGCGTACCCAGTTCGCCACGACCTGCCATCATTTTGCTGACAATCGCCGTAGAAGACACCGTCATCGCCCCAGCCAACGCTAACGCCGCTAAAAATGGCATTTTTAAAATCAGTCCGATGCCGATAATCAGCAGCATGGTAAAAACCACTTGCATCGTGCCTAAACCAAATACCAAAGACTTCATCGCTCGCAATTTAGGCAGAGAAAATTCCAAACCAATGCTGAACATTAAAAACACAATACCAATTTCACCCACAAAATCAGTGGCTTCGGTTTGGGAGATAATATGCAAAACACCCGGACCTGCAATAAAACCCACAATCAGATAACCCAACATCGTTGGGATATGCAGACGGCGGCAGACAATTACCGTTAAAACGGCAACTGCCAACAGCATAACCACAGAATCTAATGCGTGCATTTTGCGTTCGGAAATGAAGATTGGAAAAGTAATGAATATACCAAAAAATTTTTGAAAAGCAATGAGAAACAGTTATTTTTTTTCAGGCAGCCTGAAAAGAGGGTTTTGGATATAAAAAACCGCCCAAAAGGGCGGTTGTATGGAGAACGCAAATTATAAATTAACACTCAAAGAAAAGTTAGCACTTGGATAACGCAACGGTGCAGGACGCACTGGCGTGTAATAAGCGTGTGGTGCCGTGCGGTGTGGCATTGGGCGATGTGCATAATGCCGTGGTGCATGGCGGTAATGTGGTGCAGGGCGAGCATAGTGTTGTCCTGAATAGCGATTGCCTGCACGATAATGCGGTGCTTGATTGTGATGATAATGTTTAATCACGGTAACACGGTCTGCACGATGTTGTGGGTGGAAACGGTGTTTGTGTGAATCAGCCATCGCCGAAACGGTGGCAAGCGATAAAACAGCGGCAAGAATGAATGATGTTTTTTTCATGGTCATTTCCTTTGTTGTTTCCGTTGATGATGTTGCACATTAAATCATCGGCGACTTAAAGACAACTTAATCCATTCTTATCAGAAAATTAAATGTTTTCAGGTTGCCTGAAAAATTGTTTTGATTGTTTTATCAAAAATTATATTTTTATAACTAATTGTAAAAGCAATTGTTGAATTTCAGGCTGCCTGAAAGTTGATTAAACAGCGTGGGCAACAAGTTGCCTACCCTACACTTGCTTTTCAGGCAGCCTGAATTTTCAATTTTTGTACGCTGAAAATTACTTTTTTCCATATTTACGACAAATTTTATTGCATTGTTTTTTCCATTGTAAGACTTGCTTTTTGGGCGGATTGTCTGTGCCATAGCGTAATTGAATGTAATCTGCCAGCAACTGCTGAATTTCATTATTCAGGCTGCCTGAATGGTGTAGTTCGTGCAGAAAATCAGTGGGGGTTAGAGCAAGTGCTAATTCAGGGTCGCCTGTGAGTTGTTCTTTTAAGCGTAAAAAGCCGTCTGCCAAGGGATTTTGGCGTTGGTAGAAACGGCGGCGATACCATAAAATAATGGGTGTTGTCGCCAATGCACCGCCAATCAATAGCACTGCCAATATTGATGAGGCACTCACGCGTCCTAAACCCAATCGGCGAAATAGGTTGTTTTGGCGTTCGGCATCGTATTCCACCACGGTGCTTTGCCAGTAAAATTGAATTTTTGCCCCCATTTTTTCAAACCAATAACGCGAGAATAATCCGCTTTTATTGCCTAATACTTCATTAAAACCTAATTCGCTGCGATTCGAAACGGCAGCCGTGGGGTCGATTCTTCGCCATTGTTGTTGTTCAGGCAGCCATACTTCTACCCAAGCATGGGCATCACGACTGCGAATTTGCCAAAATCCTGCTGATTTGTCATAAGTGCCACCTTGATAACCGCTAATCACTCGGGCAGGTAAGCCTGCTTGTCGCATCATCACTGCAAAAGCGGAGGCAAAATGTCCGCAAAAACCCTGTTTGGATTCAAACATAAAAGCGTCTGTTTCGTCAGCGTATGATGATAATGGTGGCGGTGTTAAGGTGTATGTGAAGTTATTTTGGGCAAAATATTGATAGGCTTTGTGTACAAATTCTTCATTGCTGGCACTGGTGGCTAATAGTTGTGCGGTGAGTTCTTTGGTGCGTGGGGCAACGCCGTCAGGCAAATGCAAGACGCCACGCCGCCACATGGGTTGCAAATTTTCGTTCATTCGGTCAGATAATGCCGATTCAAGCGTAAAACGGCGATGTTGATTGGAACGCCGCCACACCATTACACTGCCTGTGTGAAACAGTTGCATTTGCCGCCGTGGTACGCTGATTGTGTAATCCAATGTAGGAAAATAACCGTTCCAGTCTTGGGCAATAATTTCATACTGCACAATAGGGCTGCCTGAAAAGCGTTCTTGCATTTCTGCGTTTTCCATACGAAAAAACGGCTGTCGTGCTTTCCAATTTTTGCCGTCAAAATCGGACATAATCAAGGTTTTCCAATATAACTGATTGTTTTGGGGAACAAAACCATTGGCAAAAACCACATTAAAGGCAGGTTCATCATCTTCCACCAATTGAGCAAATGAACCTGGTGAAAGGGTATCGGTTAAGCCTGTTTTGGCGGTTGCTGCGTCTGCCACAGGCATAAATCGCACAGGTGGATTTTCGGGGCGTGGTAAGGCGATAAAAAAAATCACTGCCAAAGGCAAGGAAAAGGCTAAACCGCGTCCTGCTTGTTTGAGTGCGTTTTTCATCTGCCCACCGTCTAATAAATTCAAACAAGTCAGCACCAAAAAAAGGCACAATGCTGTCCAAAGTGTGTTGAGTAGTCCTTGCGAAAACAATAATGACCCTACGGTTAAAAATAAAGTGGCTAATAACAAAATTTGCCAATCACGAATGTCTTTGCTTTCATACGATTTTAACAATGCCATCATCAGCAAAAACGATAAACCGCCGTCTTGACCAAACAGCGATTTGGCTTGTGAAAAAATCAAGACAATCGCTATTGATGAAACAACGGCTAATTTCCACCCTTTGAGTGCAGGAATTTTTAATTTAATCAATACAATACGCACACACCAAAACAGTGCAAAAATACCCATCATCATATATGATAATTGTGCCAACATCGGTGCGGCAATCACTGCCAATACCAACATTGCCGCGTATTGGGCAAAGGTTGGGGCAGGGCGGTGGATAAAATCGGCGTGTGCAATGTTTTTCATAGCAAACCTTGTTGTTTTAAAAATTGTGCTAATTTTTCCGCAAATTGACGGTAGCCTGCGTCATTGGCGTGAATTTGATCAGATTTCAAAGAGTTATCCGACAAAATATCCGACCATAAATCGCTTGCCAAGGGGATATTTTCTTGGCGAGCAATTTCTTCATACATTGGGTGGTCTTGAAAACGCCCAAATAAGGCACTCACGGTAAAATGCGGTTCGGCAATCAATACCACGGAAATCCCCTTATTTTTTAATTGTTGAATGGTGGTGATAATGTTTTGTTTGGTTTCGTGTTCTGCCACTTTGCGTAAAAAATCATTGCCGCCAATCCCAAATAATACCAATTTAGGATTAAGCGATAAGGTTTCAGGCAGCCTATTTAAGACATCTGCCGAAGTATCGCCTGATACGCCGTGATTAACCACTTGCCAGCCTGTTAATTCTTGCAATACAGTAGGATAAGCAATGTTAGCCCCATGACCTGCGGTGAGTGAATCGCCCAGTGCCACTACGGTGTCGCCTTTGGCAATTTGTGTAGATTTTTTGCTGTTAGAACAAGCCGTTAAAATGCTTGCGGTGGTTATCAGTAAAAATTGTCGTCTGTTGATGGCGGTCATTATGTTTTCCTTTCAGGCTGCCTGAAATATTATCGTCAAACAACTTCAAAATGATAATGCGTTGGTGTCTTGCTGTATTTGTTTATATTGTCTTTGCCACACCGCCTGTTATCCTTTTGAATTTGTTTCAAATTCACAATACAAATATTGTTATTTTTTACAAAATACCAAATCCCACACGCCGTGTCCCAAGCGTTTTCCCCTTGCTTCAAATTTGGTTTCAGGGCGGTAGGTGGGTTTTTCGGCAAAATTTTCTGCCGTATTGCTTAATTCGGATTCAGCGGATAAAACTTCAAGCATTTGTTGTGCGTATTCTTCCCAGTCGGTTGCCAAGTGAATATAGCCGCCGCTTTTGATTTTGGGGAGCAATTTTTGGATAAACGGCGTTTGAATTAAGCGGCGTTTGTTGTGGCGTTTTTTGTGCCATGGGTCAGGGAAAAAAATATGCACGCCGTCCAAAACGCCGTCAGGCAACATATCGTTAATCACTTCTACGGCATCGTGGTGAATAATGCGAATATTGTTAAGTTGTTGTTCTTCAATCAGTTTTAATAAATTCCCCACCCCTGGGGTATGCACTTCTACGGCAAGAAAATCTTTTTCAGGCAGCCTTTTGGCAATTTCGGCAGTCGCCACACCCATACCAAAGCCAATTTCTAATATTTTGGCTGCGTTACGGTTGAAAATATCATTCAAATCAATCAGTTGTTGTTGATACGGAATGCCGTAAATGGGCAGAAGTTGTGCCACCGCTTTTTCTTGGGCAGCGGATAAATGTCCTTGACGCAATACAAAACTGCGAATGCCACGCAAATGGCTGATTTGTTGGTTGTTTTCGGTGTTCATTTGGGTTCTTTGGAAAAGTTATTATCGTTCAGGCTACCTGAAATTCATATTTCCTAATTTATCGTTATTAAACTTCAAAGCACTAATGCGTTATCTCGCCTTGCCGTATTATATCGTCAAACAAATTCAAAAGTGAAACAGACAGCGTTGGCTGCAACAGTATCAATAATACAGCAAGACACGCCATAAGCATTTCAATTTTGAAGTTGTTTGACGATAAAACACACCAACAACCCAATAGGGCGGAATTTTCTGTAATATCCATAAATAATCAACACCTATCAGCGTTGTTGGTGGGCATTCTTGCCCACCAAAACGACAGCCGTAGGGGGGCAACTTGTTGCCCACGCTGTACAAACCATTTCAGGCAACCTGAAAGGCAAAAAGCAACGCCTATCAGCGTTGTTGGTGGGGTGCTTACCCACCCTACGGTGTTTATCCGTTCAGTTCAACTGACAATCAATCGATTGTTTTTGTTTAAATTTCATCAAAAAAGCCTATTTTTTTATCAACAATATGATAACTCATTGATATTTCAATATATAAGTATTTTCTTGTGTAAATGATTACTTGATATAAATCAGATAATGTGTTGGCAAATTAAGACAAAATTAAGCATATATTTAACTTTTTTTCAACAGGAGAACGATAATGAACAAAATCTTCAAAGTGGTTTTCGAGCAAATCACAGGTTCGTGGGTGGCTGTTTCGGAAATGGCTCAATTGGCAGGCAAAAAAGCCAGTGCGACCAGCATTCTACCCCCCCCGTTGATAATCATTCTCAATTAGTTGCACGCTGTTCAGGCAGCCTGAAAAGGTTTGCTCCTTTATGTCTCGCTCTTTTGAGCGTGTTTTTTATGCCGAATGCACAGGCACGGTCTATTTGTCATACCGAAACGGTTAATCTGTCTTTTTGTCCCACGATTAAAAAATCATCAAAAACACCACGCACACCATTCTTAAAGTGTCGCTCTCGTGTGCAGAAAATTCAGGTTTGTCGTGAATTGATTGAACCCATTCCCAAAGATTATTTGAATATAGAAGATTTTTTAGACAAACGCAAAGGGCTGGCTTTGCGTGATGAAACCATTATGGTTGAATCTGCCGTTTTTCAAAAAATACAACAAGATAAAAATTTTATGCCCATAGAAATCAACACCAACGAAATTAAAACGATTGATAAGGGCAGTTTAAAAATAGACCGCCAAGTTATTGATAAACAAAGATTAAGATAAGTTGGTTTATGGGGTGGGCTTTGTTGTCGTAACGGCAGTAGTTGTAGGGTGGGCATTCTTGCCCACCA
>JAGBKK010000013.1 GCA_017934045.1 Neisseriaceae bacterium
CCGTGCCTGTGGCAGAAAACACCAACTGGTCGGCGGAAGAAATTCAACAAGAATTGGACAACAACTGTCAAGGCTTGTTGGGCTATGTGGTGCGTTGGGTAGAACAAGGCGTGGGTTGCTCCAAAGTGCCTGATATTAACAATATCGGCTTAATGGAAGACCGTGCCACCTTGCGAATTTCCAGCCAACATGTGTGCAACTGGCTTTATCACGGCATCACCAACGAAAGCCAAGTTCGCCAAACTATGGAACGCATGGCAGCGATTGTGGATCAACAAAACGCAGGCGACCCAGCCTACACCCCAATGGTCGGCAGATTCGACAAATCCCCCGCATTCCTTGCCGCTTGCGACTTAATCTTCAAAGGCACAACGCAACCGTCAGGCTATACCGAACCATTGTTACACCACTGGCGACGCGTGGCAAAAGGCGGTAAGTAATAATTCTTTTGCCTAACAAGAAATCAACGCTCTCTGAAAGTGATAAACCGAAGAGAGCGTTTTTGTATTACAATATGCAGGCTGAAAGATGTTGTTTTAATTTTTATTGGAGTTGATAATAATGCAAAAACCACATTTATTTGGATTAAATCAATCCAATCGAGATTTTTCCAAAAAAGAAGTTTGGGGAAAAAATCAATTTAATTCATCTTTTCCAGCAGCCTTATGTTGTTATTTAGAACACAAAAATATTTCTGCAAATTATTTATGTATTAAAAATAATCAAGTTATTTGCTCAAATGTCTCTATTGCTGATTTATTTGCAATATCTACTAAAAGTAATGAAATATTTTTTGCATTTGAAACAGTTTATATGCCGTTTCAAAAATATATTATTGGCGGTATGCCAAGAACAGATTTAGTTATTCAAAACAAAAATAATGGACAATGTTGTAGAGCATTAGAAATTAAATTAACTGCATTACCTGATAATACTACTTGCAATTTAAGCGAAGATAAATATGGTAGCGAAATTGTTATTCGTCCTGATAGTATTGTATATTTAGCATGTAGTGTTGCTGAAAATATTAAAAATTTAGAACAAGTTATCAATATACCTAACAATATAAATAATATTGACTGGTCAAATGGAAACGAAATAATAAATATATTACCTAATATCAAAGAATCTTTAATCAATATTTGTAAATTTTCAAAAAATCAAACACCATTTTTATTGCAACCTATTTGGAAAACACAAGGAAAATCACCTAAATTAGCAGAAAATTGTTTAGATGTTTTTGTTTGGAGTGATATTGCGTTTGTTAAATTTATTCACGATATTTGCAATGAACAACACAATAATAATATAACAAGACAAACAAGAACTGCAATATGGTTATATAAAATGCTTTTTGATATTATAAAATCAGGACATTTTAATCATAAAGAAATTATTGATATTTGTTCATACAACACCAAAAATGATAAAGCATTTGCTTCTTCTGGAACGATAACAAATCCTTTTATGTTGTCGCCAAGATTGATTAAGCCAATTATTAACAAAAACGAAATTAAAAGGGGCGGTCAAGAAATGTTAAGTCCAGAACGCCGTTTTGATGCCATTATTTATAATTCTCCAGAGTTATTTTTATGATGAAATGTGTTGATTTATTTTCAGGTTGCGGTGGTCTTTCATTAGGTTTTCAAAATGAAGGATTTGATGTTGTTGCTGCATTTGAAAATTGGAAACCAGCAATAGATGTATAACGTCAAAATTTTACCCATCCTATTTTTGAATTAGATTTACAGAACGAAATTATTGCGATTGAAAAAATTAAAAAATTAAATCCTGATTTAATTATGGGTGGACCTCCTTGTCAGGATTTTTCCAGTGCAGGAAAACGAGATATAACTTTGGGAAGAGCAGATTTAACCTATAACTTTGCTAATATTGTTTGCAATATTAAACCCAAATGGTTTGTAATGGAAAATGTAGAACAAATTAAAAAGAACATTATTTTACAAAATATTGTTAAACAATTTGAGCAAACAGGCTATGGTTTAACTTCTGTTATTTTAGACGCTTCTTATTGTGGTGTTCCGCAATCAAGAACAAGATTTTTTTTAATCGGTTCTCTTGATTATCCACATCAATTTCTAAACGAAACATTGAAAAAACATTTACATAAAAAACCAATGACTATTCGTGATTATTTAGGAAATAGTTTAAATTTAGAATATTATTATCGACACCCACGCAATTATAATCGGCGTGCGATTTTTTCTATTGATGAACCCAGTCCAACAATTCGTGGAGTTAATCGTCCAATCCCTAAAGGTTATAAATTAAACTCTTGCGACCCACAAAATATAGACTTACAAAGCATACGAGCATTAACTACGATTGAACGAAGTTATTTACAAACATTTCCAACAACATTTAACTTTTCTGGAACAAAAACCAATTTAGAACAAATGATAGGAAATGCTGTGCCAGTAAATTTAGCCAGTTTTATTGCTAAATCGATTAAAGAATTTATTGAACAACCAAATTTCAATATACAACAAGATTTATTTGGTAATTCGGGTTTTTATTTATCGGAAAAAGTATTGCATTAGTATTTTTCAGGCAGCCTGAAATTATAGTCTTATTCTGTATGTTCGCTAATAATGCGTTCTGCGTCTTTATCGTAACTCTCTGCCATTTGTTTTAACAATCTGGCAAAACGGTTAAATTCTGCATTTTCGACTTGTTCGGCTTTTTCTCGCCATTGTTTTGCTAACTCTTTTTCTGGTCTTCCATCAGGATCAACAACATGTACGCCACGAGAATTGAATATGCCTATCTCATATCCAAGACGCATTTTATCTGCGTCATATTTATCTAATTCATTTGCAATGGCTTGGTGTATCCATAAACCACTCGGGTCTGTGGGGGCGTAAATCAAAACTTTACCAATACATTTAAGTGCAATTTCTAAATGACCTGATTGTGTGCATAATTCTTTAACTTTTTCAAGCCATTTTTTAAAACATTCTTCGTTGAATGTGCCGTCTGATTGTGTTCCTGGTATGGTTTTCCAAATTTGCAGTAATCGCCACGCATTCATCGCAATGGTTTTGGATTCTTTTGTGGATTCTTTTAACGGTTGATTTTCGTTTTTGGAAGGGCAAGTTAAACGAATAACTTCACAGAAAAATTCAGGCTCATTGGCTAATTTGTTTTCAAGAAGTTTGGGCGAAGCGTTATGTAATTTTGGGTCAAGCAAAGGAAGATAAGCCCATTCAACATTGAAAAGGTCATCTGGATTAACTTTCTTATTTTCTTGAAGAAATTTAATAAGTTCGAGAATGCGATAACTATCTGCATAATTAGGCTCATTAGATGAACAAGCCGCCAGCAAGGCTTGAACGCATTGATTTGAATTAACTGGCTGTTTTATTATAAGTATCTTAAATAGACAGTTAATTGCTGTGTACGGTCTGTCAAATTGAATAAGTTTATCTACTGCAAAAGGAAGTTCATCGTTGTTATCATCTGCAAATATATTTGCGACAGCAATCTTCCAATATTCTTTTTCATTAGAACCAAGCCATTGCGAAACACGCTTCCAAGTTTCTTGATTAAAGGGTAAATACGCCAAAAATTGTGCTAATTGCTGTATTGTCCAAGTGGATTTGTCTAAATTATCGCACCATTGATAACCTTTAAGTTTGCATTTACGCCAAGCAAAATTATGCACCAATATATTATGTGTATTGTTGGGCGAATTTATAAATGCAGGCAATAAAGTGCGTTCAATAATGGGATTATCAATGACACAAAGTACTTGTCCTACTTGGAATGGTTCATTAACAGATTCTGCAAATTGAATAACGCTGTCAATACCGCCTTGCTGAAAAATTTCTGTAATTGCTTGTTCTCGTTTTTGGGTAAGTTTTTGTTCTTGTTCTTCTAAATTATTCAGCTCTTCATACAGATCTAAACTATTAGCAGTGAAAAGTCTTTGATATAGATAAAATGGATTAACAGGAGCAAGTTTTTTAGTGATTTCTTCAATACGAGTAAGCAGTTCGTCATCAGCATTAGGGTAAAGACGATGTGTTTGTGTAAATTGCGTTAAACGCTCAAAAATAGGGCGGCGTTGTTCTTCTGATAGTTCTAAAATATATTGAGAATCAAGGGTGTTAAGTAGTTTATTTAAAGCAGATTCGGGTAGATTTTCTAAATGAAAAATCAAAGTAGAAAGACGGTCAATATCTTTATCGGCTTCCTGAATAGCAAGTTCTGCATAATAGGATACTTGTTCCCAGTACTCATGTTTAGTAACATTTGGTTGCCAATCATCAGAAACAATTTTTCGCCATTTCGGTTTATGCGAACCAAAAGATACCGTTTTTTGATTATCTAAAAGTTGAATCAGTAGTTTCCAAGCAATTTCTGGATATTTTTTAATAATGGTTTGCACCGCTACATTGCGTTTCTCAACGCTTGCCAATGTTTGCGGTAACCACGGCAATAATATGGTTGTTAGCGAATTAAATGGAGATTAGTACTGTTGCTGTTTGCCGTATCATGATAATCAAGTTCTGCCAATGTAACACAAACATTCACTAAATGCTCTTCTTCCCAAGCCAAATTCTCCAATCCCCATAGCAGTCCTGTTAAATAATGTGCCCCCAAAGCACCGCTTCTTTCTTGGGCAAAAAGTTCATCAAAAGGACAAGAGGTTGAATGTATTGCTTTATCAACTGCGTTGTAAAAACTATTTGGAGCGGCTTCTGCCAAAAGCGGCAATAAATTATTCAGGCTGCCCCATAAAACCCAATCGGCATTATGCAAAAGTTGATATGCCGCATTTTCGCAAATTGTTTCAATTTTACCTTGCGAGCAATTTGGGCAATTTTTTGTTTGACTACGCAACAGTGCCAAACCGTTTGCCATACCATTTCGCAATGTTTTTGAATATTTGGTTTTTTGTCCCAAATATTTGCCATAAACCTATCTTCAACAGGTAATTCAAAAGCAGGGTCTTTTTCTTGTAAAACCATAATGGCAAGTGATTGAAATTGTTCAATATTATTATCAAACAGTTGCGAACCTAATTGACTTAACAGTTCATCTTGCTGCTGAATTTCCCAAATACCGTTTTTAACAGATAAGGGCGTATTAGGAGTGTTGAGTATATTTCGTGCTTTATTTTGCCAATCAACCCCCAAAAGTTGTGTAACGATTTCAATATCATTTGAATTTTGTTCATTCCAAGAGCCAATAAGTGTGGCTAATGTTAAATAAATAGCGTCTGGGTGTTTTTTCCAATCGGTTTTAGGATTTTGGTAAGTAATTGAAAGATGTTTGGGTATTTTATGCTTAACATTTTGTTTGAATATTTTCCAAATATCTTCAAGGTCTTTTTTTAATTTCTCATCAGTAATTGTGCCTGCCTGTGAATTGATGTCCATACAATATTGCAAAACTATTGACCATATACATTCTGGATTTTCTGATTGAAATTGAGAAATATGAGAATGTAGCAAAGACAAAACTACGCCAGATTTAATGTCTAAATCATAACCGAGTAAGTGAAAGTGTTTTAAAAAATTCCAAATTTCTTCTTGGGAAAGTTCTACGCCTTTATTTACTGTTTTTAAATAATTTTGAATGACTTGTAATTTATCTCGTGCTGTGTCTGAACTAAAATTTGCTTGTTCAATATGTTTAAAAAACTCATCAGCACTTGCAGTTGCTCGTGCCTGTTCTAATAAATATTTGACACACTCTATATCGGTTTTGCTTAATAAACTTGTTATCAAAGCAAGAGCGTCTTTGTTTTTGGTGAATATAGTTGAATTATTAAAATCATTCCATGCTGCCTGAATAACTTTACCAAATTCAGTATCACTATTTGTAATCGCAACAGAATGTTTAATTTGGCAAATTAGTTTTCGTTGTTCTTTGGTTTGTGGATTTTCGACATAAACAATCAGGTCATCTGTTTCAAAACCGTCAATTCTGCCTTGTGGTTTGACTTTAACAATGGGATAACAAGGCAGACAAGGAGCATGTCCGCCTGATAACATTAACACCACAAATGACGCAAGAATGCAATTTTCAAAGCGACTACCGCCGCCGCCTGTTGCGAATGGAGAACTTATGTTTTTACTTTGAGACATGTTGCTAATTTGTTTATAGGGAAAATAAATGCACATTATACATACCTAAATTCAAATTATTTTTCAAATCGGTAAAGGTATGTGGGCAATGCCTGATTTAATGGCAGAAATGCTGGTGCAAAAAATCGGACACCCCAAAGCAGGGGCAACCACCGCTTGGGTGCCATCGCCCACCGCCGCAACGCTTCACGCCTTGCATTATCATCAAGTGAATGTGTTTGAAGTGCAAAAAGCGATTGCCGCCAAAGGTTTCGTGGAAACTCAAGACGACATTCTCACCGTGCCTGTGGCAGAAAACACCAACTGGTCGGCGGACGAAATTCAACAAGAATTAGACAACAACTGTCAAGGCTTGTTGGGCTATGTGGTGCGTTGGGTAGAACAAGGCGTGGGTTGCTCCAAAGTGCCTGATATTAACAATATCGGCTTAATGGAAGACCGTGCCACCTTGCGTATTTCCAGCCAACATGTGTGCAACTGGTTGTATCACGGCATTACCAACGAAAAACAAGTGCGTGAAACTTTGGAACGCATGGCAGCGATTGTTGATCAACAAAACGCAGGCGACCCAGCCTACACCCCAATGGTTGGCAGATTCGACAAATCCCCAGCCTTTCAGGCAGCCTGCGATTTAATCTTCAAAGGTACAACCCAACCGTCAGGCTATACCGAACCATTGCTACACCACTGGCGTAGAGTTGCCAAAGGCGGTAAGTAATATTCTTTTTGATAATAAAAATCCCCAAGAAATTGGGGATTTTTTGTTTTCAGGCAGCCTGAAACACTCTGATTAGCACCAAAAGCAATGCCAAAACCACGATTGCCACTGCCACCATTTTGGCTTGGCGGTGTATATGTTGTCGTCTTTTGGGTGAAAGCCACTGCCACAGCAAAAGTCCGCCGATTGCCAATAATAAAAATATTTCAATAATGCGTGCCATTGTGTTGATAAAATCAATATAATCGTAGGTTTGTATCTATTTTACTAAAAAATATGTCTGAATCTTCATCTGTTGGCATTGTTGCAGCCCAAAAAATCGCCTTTGAGCAAGCAATCACCTTGCAAAATGGCGAAACCTTGCCGCGTTTTGATTTAATGGTGGAAACTTATGGCGTGCTGAATGAAAACGCCAGCAATGCCGTGCTGATTTGCCATGCTTTGTCGGGCAATCATCATGTGGCAGGGCGGTATCACGCGTCTGATAAATATGCGGGCTGGTGGGACAATATGGTAGGGCCTGGCAAGCCGATTGATACCAATAAATTTTTTGTGGTGGGCTTGAATAATTTGGGCGGTTGCCACGGTTCGACTGGACCTTTGTCGGAAAATCCAGCCACAGGCAAGGCGTATGCGGCGGATTTTCCTGTGCTAACGGTGAAAGACTGGGTGAAATCGCAGGCGATGTTGGCAGATTATTTTGGCATAAAACAGTGGGCGGCGGTGATTGGCGGCTCGTTAGGCGGTATGCAGGCAATGCAGTGGGCGATTGATTATCCTGACCGCATTCGTCATGCGGTGGTGATTGCGTCTGCACCCAAACTTTCTACGCAAAACATTGCGTTTAACGATGTGGCACGCCAAGCCATTTTAACTGACCCTGATTTTCATGCAGGACGCTACGCCGAACACGGCGTTGTGCCACGACGCGGCTTACGCATTGCCCGTATGATGGGGCATATCACTTATTTAGCCGAAAAAGGTTTGGGGCTTAAATTTGGGCGAGAACTCAAAGAAGATGCTCTGCGATTTGACTTTGGCGTGGATTTTCAAATCGAATCGTATCTTCATCATCAGGGCGATAAATTTGCCGAAGTGTTTGACGCGAATACTTATTTAATCATCACCAAAACGCTGGATTATTTTGACCCTGCGGCAGAGTTTTCAGGCAGCCTGAAACAGGCTCTGGCAAAGGTTCAAGCCAATTTTTTGGTGGTGTCATTCAGTTCCGACTGGCGTTTTGCCCCTGAACGATCCAAAGAAATTGTGAAAGCTTTGATTCAAAACGGTAAAAATGTATCCTACGCCGAAATTGAATCGCTGTTTGGACATGATGCATTTTTATTAGAAGATCCTGCGTATTTAGACGCAATGCGAACTTATTTGCAGAATGTGGCAGTGTGATTTTCAGGCTGCCTGAAAGTGTTTAGCGTTAGCTAAAAACAATTTCATCGCTTATCTTACGAAAAATCAAAGCATACGGTGCACTTTTGGGTCGATTGGCAAATTGATAGCGTAAAATATCCACTTGCTGTTGTTTGCATTGCCTTGCTAACGCTTCTACCGCAAGGCATTCATCACTTCCTGTACTGTGTCCGCCATACAAAACCACGGTTAATAAACCATTTGGACGCAATAAATTCAAAGATTTTTTCATTGCCAGCACACTATGATTTGCCGTTGTGGTACAAGTTTTGTCGCTTTGTGGCAAATAACCCAAATTAAACATAACCGCGTCCAAAGGTTGATGAATATACTGGTCTATGTTTTGGTGTCCGTCCAAAATCAGTTGCACAGGAGCAAGCAAATCAGCATTGTTTAAGCGTTGGCGTGTGTTGTGTATTGCCATTTCTTGAATATCAAATGCCCACACACACCCTGTTTGCCCCACGCGTTGAGCCAAAAACAGTGTATCGTTACCGTTGCCTGCCGTGCAGTCAGCAACATAATCGCCTGATTTTAAGTGTTGCGATAATAAGTAATGTACAAAAGATAAAATATTGTGTGGCAATGTGCTTGTCATAAAAAAATCCTTTCAGGCAGCCTGAAACTTATTTTACTGTGTTTATTCCCAAAAAAGCCGCTGTTATACCCAAAATAATACTTAAAATAATATATAAAATACTTAACCCTAAAAAACCATTTTGCACTAATTGTACACTTTCTTTGGAAAATGTGGAAAAAGTAGTTAATCCGCCACATACGCCAACAGTTAAAAACAAAATAGTATGATTAGATAATATATTGTTTTTCAAAGATATTGCATAAATTATACCGATGATAAAACAGCCTATAATATTCACCAAAAAAGTGGCGTAAGGAAAATGTGTTCCGTCAAATTTTATCAGGCAAGACAGCAAATAACGCAAAACGCCGCCAATAAAACTTCCCGTGCCGACCAATAATAATTCTTTTAGCATTTTACTGCTCCGCCATTTTCAAGGCTGCCTGAATATCTACCGACACAATGCGAGACACGCCTTTTTCTTGCATGGTAACGCCAATCAGTTGTTCGGCGTTTTCCATGGTTAGGCGATTGTGGGAAATGTATAAAAACTGTGTTTTATCAGACATTTGCAACACTAATTGGCAAAAGCGTGAAGTGTTGGCATCGTCCAAAGGGGCATCGACTTCGTCCAACAGGCAAAATGGGGCAGGGTTGAGACTGAACAGCGAAAACACCAAACTCATTGCCGTCAAAGCCTTTTC
The DNA here is from genome assembly GCA_017934045.1 of Neisseriaceae bacterium. Classification (GTDB taxonomy): domain Bacteria; phylum Pseudomonadota; class Gammaproteobacteria; order Burkholderiales; family Neisseriaceae; genus RGIG9985. Next base: position 9,544 of record JAGBKK010000013.1, read on the forward strand.
GCCGCCTGATAACAAATAAATGGTGCTGTTTTTCTTGCCAGGTGGGCGGGCGATAATCGACACGCCTGCGGACAACAAATCGTTGTCGGTCAAGGTTAAAGCCGCCTGTCCGCCGCCAAACAGCACAGGAAAATATTTTTGCATATTTTCATTTGCCGCATCAAAGGTGGCTTTGAAGCGTTGCCTGCTCTCTTGGTCAATTTTGGCAACCGCTTCTTTTAGTTGCGAAACGGCGTTTTCAATGTCGCTATATTGTGCCGCCAATTCGTTTTGACGATTTTCAGCGTCTGCCAATTCGTCCAACGCTGCCAAATTTACCGCACCTATATTATTGAGTTTATTAGAAAAATCTTTAACTTGTTGCGATAATTCTTGTTGCGTTAAGCCGTGTTCGGCATCGTTTTTCAGGGCAGAAAAATCGGCTTCTCGCTCGCTCAAACGGTTGTAGTGTTGTTCGGCAATCAATTCGGCTTGCTGGGCGGCAAGTGTGGCGTTTTCGCGTTGTTTTTGTTGTTCAGGCAGCCTATTGGCGGTTGCGTCTGCTTTTTGACGCACTTCGTCTAATATTTTTCTGCGTTTATTCTGTTCTTCTTGAATACTTTTTAATTGTAATTCTATTTCTTCATATTGTTGTTCTAATTGCGATAATCTTTGTCGTTGTTTTTCTTCATTATCATTTTCTTCACTTTCAGTTTCTAATGATAATTCGGCTTGTTTTTTATTTAATATTTCCAGACGATTTTTCAAATGATTTTCTTCATTTTGCAAAGAATTTAATTGTTGTTCAACTTCTTTTAACGCCAATTCAGATTGATTAGCCAAGCGTTCCACTTCAATAATTTTTTCTTGTGATTGATTAAATTTAATTTTCAATCTATCCACTTGTTCTTCAATAATAAATTGTTCTTCTTCCAAGGTTACCATTTCTTCTTCAAATTGAATAATTTCTTCTTGCAATCTTTGATTATCTTGATTTAATAAATCAATATGTTGTTTGGTTTCTTGTTGTTCTTTTTCTTTTTCTGCACGGCGTTTTTGTTGTTCATTGTATTCGGTTTTAATGCGAATAAAATGATTTTGTTCTTGTTGTAATTCTTTTAATAAATTTTGTTGAATATTTTTAATTTCAACAATTCTATTTTGATATTGTTCTAATTCATCTTTCAGGCTGCCTGAAAGATTATCCAAGGCTTCAATTTTTGGCACAAGTTGATTTTTTTCTTCTAATAATTCATTCAAACGATTTTGGCGTGCTAATAGTTGTTCGCTATCATTGCCACCAAACAACGATACGCCAATACGGCTGATTTGATGACCGTCAGGCGTTACAAATGAATGATTTTCAGGCAGCCACGCTTGGTATTGCAAGGCAGTGTTTATGTTTTCCACGCACCACACGCCGTCTAACCAGTGTCCAAGCACATTTGAAAACGGTGGATTGGCATTGATTTTTTCAATTAAGCGTTCAGGCTGCCTGAACGCATTATCATCAATATTATCAAACAGTTGCAAATTATTTTCAGGCTGCCTGAACGCATTATGGTCAATTTCTTGGTTAATCCACACCGCATTAGAATTAAGATTGTGCTGACTAAAATCCACTGTTAAATCAGGAGCATAGCGAGCAGTTAAGCGGTCGCCCAACACGGCAGATACTGCCTGTTGCCACTCGTGTTCAATGGTAAGATTTTTCCAAATCGCCGTATTTTCCAAGTGCGGAAAATTGTCCCAAAAATGGCTTTCCTTATCATTTGATAGGTGAGAAAGTGCGGCAAATTCTGCGTCCAATGCGGTTAGCCGCAGGTTGTGTGCGTTATGTTCTTGATTATTTTGCGTTATTTTTGACTGCACCGCAAAGATTTTTTCTTCTTCGGTAAGCAAATTTTCCGCAATCGTGTCATACCGCAGTTGTAATTCTTCAACTTTTTGTTCTTGCAAGGAAAAATCTTCTTCGGCCACTCCCAAATCGCTGTGTTCAGGCAGCCTGATTTTTAGGCGTTCCATTTCCGCCGTATTGCGTTCTAAACTGTGTTTTTTTAAGGCAATATTTTGTTTTAACTGATTGATTTTTATTTGTAATTGATTAAAATTTTCCTGCGATTGTTCCAATTCCTGCCGCACTTGTGGCATGTGTTCGGCAAACTGCTCGCTATTTAAGCGAGTTTCTTCGGCGGACAAGCGTTTTTCATCAATTAAAATTTGTGTATTTTCAATATCTTGCGATAAAACCGTCAAACGATTTTGCACCTGCTGCATTTCGGTTTGCGTGATTAACTGCTCTTTTTCTCGCCGCTGTTGCAAGGATAAATGATGACGAATTTGCTCTTCAAGGCGTGCCATTTCTTCACGCAACGCCGCCGCCTGCCTTGATAACTCGGTTTCTTGTTCGCGTCCTGAATATTCTGCCAACTGCACCGCATAAATTTCTTCATTTAACTTTGAGCGTTCATCATCTAATTGGGTGATTATTTCTTCTAATTCTTTGATTTTATTTGTATATTCTTCCTTATCCGCAAGTGCATTTTGCCAAATTAAAAAATCCAAACGGTTATGAGCCAAATCCAAATCTGCTTTAATTTTGCGGTAGCGTTCTGCGGTGGCAGCTTGGCGTTTGAGTTTTTCCACTTGCTTTTCTAATTCTGCCTTAATATCCGACAGCCGAGCCAAGTTTTCCAACGAATCTTTCAAGCGACTTTCGGTCTCACGGCGGCGTTCTTTATATTTCGACACGCCTGCGGCTTCTTCAATATAACCTCGCAACTCTTCGGGGCGAGCCTCGATAATGCGAGAAATCATACCCTGCTCAATCACCGCATAACCTCTTGCCCCCACACCTGTGCCAAGAAATAAATCGGTAATATCTTTGCGTCTAACTTGTTGATTGTTAATAAAATAAGCCGACTCACCCTTGCGATTGAGAGAACGCTTAACGGCAATTTCCGCAAAACGCCCCCATTCGCCCTGTAACGCATTGTCGGCATTGTCAAACACCAATTCCACAGACGCACGAGACGCGGCAGGACGCGTTGCCGCACCGTTAAAAATCACATCTTGCATATTTTCGCCACGCAACTGCTTGGCAGACGATTCGCCCAACACCCAACGCACCGCGTCAATCACATTGCTTTTGCCGCAACCATTCGGTCCCACAACACCCACCAGCCGCCCTGGCACACGAATGGTGGTTGCGTCAGCAAATGACTTAAAGCCAGACAAACGAATTTGCGTGAGTTTCATAGCGTTTGATGAAAAAAGAAAGGGGGTATTTTAATGGATTTTGTGGCTATTTTCAGGCTGCCTGAATATATTTATTTTTCATTATTTTTCAATAGTTGTTGATGAAAAGGCAACACGGGCGGCAAATCGCAATAAGTCAATAAGGCTGCCTGAAAATCGGCTAATGTTATTTGTTCTGCACCGAAACGCATTAAGTGGTCGGTTTTCATTTGACAATCGATTAAATAAATTCCTGATTTTTTAAGAAAATCTACCGCCCACACAAAAGCGACTTTGGACGCATTGGGCGTATGGGCAAACATTGATTCGCCAAAAAATATGCGTCCAATTTGCACGCCGTATAAGCCACCGCACAATTTCAGGCAGCCTGAATGGTCTGTTTGCCAATATTCAAACGAATGTGCAATGCCCTGTTTATGTAATTGAAGATAAGCGTTTTGCATATCTTTGGTAATCCACGAGCCATCTTGATTGGGGCGTGGTGTATTGGCACAAGCGGCAATCACTTGGTCAAATGCTGCATTCATCGTAACTTGATACGCCGTATTGCGAATGATTTTGCCCAACGATTTACCAATATGCAACTTATCAGGAAACAGCACCGTGCGTGGCGATAAACACCACCACAAAATGGGTTGATTATCGCTAAACCAAGGAAAAACGCCCAAACGATAAGCAGATTTTAAGCGTTCAGGCGACAAATCGCCGCCCATAGCCACCAAACCATCACGATTTTCAACAGCGTCAAAGATATTAGGAAACGCATTGTTTTGTAAGGATAATATAGGTATATTCATCATTAAAAACCTTTGTGTCGTGTTTTCATTTTATTGAAACTGCGATTTGATGACTTGTTTTTTTGCTTGATTTGCCACAAAAAAACGACAGAAAAATCTGTCGTTCTTGAATAAGCCAGTTAGTTACGCAATAGACGCATCGATAAATGCGGTGAGTTGTCCTTTGGGAGCTCCGCCCACTTTATTGGCAACTTCTTGACCGTTTTTAAAGATTTTCAAAGTGGGAATGTTGCGAATAGCAAATTGTGCTGGCACCGATTGGCTTTCATCGACATTTACTTTAACCACTTTCAGTTTGCCTTGGTATTCTTGGGCAATATCGTCCAACACAGGGGCAAGCATACGGCAAGGACCGCACCAAGGTGCCCAAAAATCAACCAAAACAGGTACATCAGACTGCAAAACATCTTGTGCAAATGTTGCGTCTGTACTATGAACAATCAGTTCGTTACTCATTACGATTTCTCCATAATTTAAGATATTACTAATATATGGGGTTTGCCCAAAAATTTCAAGTGCGAAATTATAAACGATTTAAACATTTTTGACTACCGCCTATCGCTGTTTCAGGCTGCCTGAAAAAACAAACCCCATTGATAGCAATGGGATTTGTTTTTTAACACAATAGTGGTTTATTTTTTTACCGCACCAAAAACGCCACGCAATTTTTGACTTTTATCGTTAAACGAACCTGCTAAATTAGCGGCATTTGGACCGTAGAATTTGCCCTCTACTGTGCCTGTTTTATTTGCTGTGCCAGCAAAAGTATTGGCACGGATTTTGGCGTCAATATTGACAGGTTTTATATCTGCAACTTTATTTTCGCTATCATACCATTGATTAACATCGCCTTTGAGTGTTTTATCTTTGAAATTAACGGTGAATTGGCTTGTACCATATGCAAAAGGAGATAAGTTGCTCACACCATACTTTCCTTCTCTTATCGAAAATGCTTGACCTTTGTAAGTAACATTATCTGCTTGTTTTTCTAATTTTTTCATATCATCAAGAGAAGTGGGATTACCTTGATAAAATAAAGCATAATCTTCTGACATATTGCTTTCATAGTCTCCACCATATACCCATACAGGTAAATTAAACATACCATAACGAGCATATGCAGTATCTGCACCATAATGTACATCCATACCTTCATATTGATTTACTACCATCTTCCATTTACTATCGTTAGACACTGTGTACGAATGAGATGAAGAATAAGGTGGTTCAAAAAGAAGATCTACACCATTAACCGTAATTTTAGTTAATGCCGTTTTGTCGTTACTATCTTGTCCTGCTAACATCGTTGGTGAATTGTTGATAATTAATTCACGACCTGTAAAGTTAGGTCTGCTACCAACTGCATGTTGAGCCCCTTTCCACATTATAATTTGTTCTTTCATTTCAAAGGGCTGTTCGTTATTTTCAACAGATTTTGTGGGTTGATTTACGGTAATGTTATCATCGCCACCGCTACCACCGCAGGCAGTTACAGCAAAGGTTACAGCCGAAAATAATGCACATAATTTGAACTTCATTGTTTGCTCCATTTGAGTTGGTTAATCGTTGGCATTATTATTGATGAAAACGGTGCAAAATGAATATAAAACAGGCAAATTATTTTTATTTAAGCAAAATATGAAATACTACAAAATTTATCGTAAGTCATTGATATATATATA
>JAGBKK010000014.1 GCA_017934045.1 Neisseriaceae bacterium
CAAGATAGCGTGTCTACCAATTCCACCATGTCGGCTTGCATTTTGATAACTATTCAGGAATAACAGGTTGTGTTCCGCCTTGTTGTGCAGGGGCAGCTGGTGTGGCAGGAGCAGTTTGGGCAGGAGCGGTGTTAAAGTCCAAACCGCCTGTATTTTTGTTGGCATGCACATAGGCTAATGCCAAGCAGGTGCAGAAAAACACCACGGCGGCAATGGCGGTGCTGCGGCTTAAAAAGTTAGCCGAACCAGACGCACCAAACACGCCTTGCGCACTGCCTGTGCCAAAAGCCGCACCTGCGTCTGCCCCCTTGCCGTGTTGCATTAACACCAAAAAAATCACGGCAATCGCAGAAAAAATATTCACCAACCAAATCAGGGTTTTAAATGCTTCCATTGTTATTCCGTTTGTGCGTTAGCGATAATGGCAGAAAAAGCGTCCGCTTTCAAAGACGCACCGCCGACCAATGCACCATTTACTTTGTCAATCGATAAAATATCAGCGGCATTATTTGCATTAACACTGCCACCATAAAGGGTACGGATTGTAACATTTTCACCCAATATTGACAAGATTTCACGATGAATAAATGCGTGCATGTGTTCAATTTGCGTAGCCGTTGCCACTTCACCTGTGCCAATCGCCCACACAGGCTCATACGCCACAGCAATATGATTCACCGACAAACCTTGCAAAACCGTTAATTGTTTGCCAACCACAGCGGTTTCCTGCCTTGCTTGGCGTTGTTCCAGCGTTTCACCCACGCATAAAATGGGGATTAAATCGCATGCCAATGCGTTGTCAATTTTTTTGCGAAGTATTTGATTTTGTTCATTAAAATAAGTTCTTCGCTCGGAGTGTCCAATTAACACAAATTTCGCACCGCAGTTTTTTATCATTGTGGCAGAAACCTCGCCTGTGTATGCCCCCTTTTCGGCAAATGAACTACAATCTTGACTGCCAACAATAATTTGACTATTTTTAAGTAAATCAACCGCTTGCGATAAATAAGGAAACGGTGTGGCAATACCCACCAAAGCATGATCGTGATTGATTTTTGCAAGTTGTTGTAATAAAACAGCATTATCTGCTAAATTGCCGTTCATTTTCCAATTACCAAAAATCCATTGTTTGTGCCAAATCATTTGATTATCCTTTCAGGCTGCCTGAAAAAAGCGGCTGGATTGTAACACATTCAGAGAACCCTGCAAAACCCATTTTCACCTTTTATCATTACTCGCTGATAGCGAATAATCTTTTATAAAACAGTTAGTTGGGATTATTCGTTTTCCTACGGAACACTCAGAATGACGAGTTTTGCAGGGGTCTCTTTTTGAGAAACGCTATTATTTTTCTTCTTTTTTACATAAAAATAATTTATAATTCGATTGCTATTTTTTATAAATGCGAATACTTATTATTTGCAATCAATAGGAACACGAAATAATGAATTTACACGACTTGCCGTTGGGGCAATTTGCGGTGATTAAATCGGTGAAAGCCGAGAAGAAGTTACGCCAGCATTTGTTGGATATGGGGTTGATTCCTGAAACGGTAGTAAAAATGGTGAAACACGCACCGATGGGCGACCCTTTGGAATTGTCCTTGCGTGGTTATACGCTGACTTTACGCAAGTCGGACGCAGCTCAAATTGAGATTGAAACCATTGCCCAACCTGCTTTCAGGCAGCCTGAACATGTGGCGGACACGGAATTGAAAAAGGAAACGCCGCACCCTGGTTTGGGCGAAGACGGTTTGTTTCATTCTAAAAAAGACGAAAAACCCTTGCCTGACCACGAGTTGCTGTCGTTTGCCTTGATTGGCAATCAAAACAGCGGCAAGACTACGCTGTTTAATCAACTTACTGGGGCAAAACAGCATGTGGGCAATTTTCCTGGTGTTACGGTGGATCGTAAAAATGGGCAAATTAAACATTATGCGAATACGGTGATTACCGATTTACCTGGTATTTATTCAATGACGGCGTATTCTGATGAAGAAAAAATCGCCATTAATTTTTTATTGGAAAATCGTCCGCATTGCATTATCAATATTGTTGATGCCACAAATATCGAACGCAATTTGTATTTAACGATGCAGTTATTGTCGCTGAATATTCCTGTGATTGTGGCATTAAATATGATGGACGAATTGGCGAATAACGGCGGTTCGATTGATATTAACGCAATGGAAGAATTGTTGGGCGTGCCTGTTATTCCGATTTCTGCGTCTAAAAATCAAGGGGTTGATGAGTTAGTGCGTCATGCGGTGCATATTGCTCACTACCAAGAAAAGCCACAAAAACAAGACTTTTGCGATAAAGACGACAATGGCGGTGCGGTGCATAATGCCTTGCATGCCATTATTCATTTAATTCAAAATAATGCCGATAAAACCAAAATACCTGCACGCTTTGCAACGGATAAATTATTGGAAGATGATGAATATATTATCAATAAATTAAATTTAGACAATCATCAAAAAGAAACCATTAACAAAATTGCCGAACAGTTAGAAAAAGAACGCGGCATAGACAAAAATGCGGCATTAGCCGATATGCGGTTTCGTTATATTGAAAAAGTCTGCTCACAAACAGTAAATAAACCGATTGAGAGCAAAGAGCAAAATCGTTCTAAAAAAATCGATCAATTATTAACAGGAAAATACACTGCCATTCCTTTATTTTTTGGCATTATGGCATTGATTTTTTACTTAACTTTCAATTTAGTCGGTGCAGGCTTGCAAGGATTATTTGAAGAGTGGATTGAGGCTGGCACAGGCTGGTTTGACGAAAAACTCACCGCTTGGGGTGCGAATGAAGTGTTGCACGGCTTGATTATTGACGGCATTTTCGCAGGCGTGGGCAGTGTTTTAACCTTTTTGCCGATTATTGTGGTGCTGTTTTTCTTCTTGGCGATTTTGGAAGATTCAGGCTACATCGCCCGTGTGGCGTTTGTGATGGACAGATTACTGCGTGGTATGGGACTTTCAGGGCGGTCGATTGTGCCAATGTTGATTGGCTTTGGCTGTTCCGTGCCTGCGATTATGGCAACACGCACCCTACCGTCCGACCGCGACCGCAAAATGACGGTATTACTCACGCCGATGATGAGTTGCACTGCCAAACTGCCGATTTACGCCTTTTTTGTCGCCGCTTTTTTCCCCAAACAAGGCGGATTGATTATGTCAGGCTTATATTTATTCGGTATCATCACCGCCATTTTAATAGCCCTAATCTATCGTAAAACCCTATTCAAAGGCGAACCGATTCCGTTTGTGTTAGAAATTCCGCCGTATCGTTTTCCCACCATTCGCAACATTGTGCAACTGTTGTGGGAAAAAGCCAAAGGCTTTATTCAGCGAGCCTTTACGGTGATTTTTCTCGGCACGATTATCATTTGGTTTTTACAAAGTTTCGATTTGCATTTTAATCTTACCGAAGATTCATCGACCAGCATTTTAGCCGCCATTACAGGCATTTTTGCCCCCATTATGCAACCCTTGGGCTTGGGCGATTGGCGTGTGGGTGCCAGTTTGGTGGCAGGCTTTATCGCCAAAGAAGGCGTGGTGTCCAGCATGGAAGTGCTGTTTGGCGACAATCTCACCGCCATTTTAACGCCACTAACTGCCGCCACCATGTTGGTGTTTTCCCTACTCTACACCCCCTGTTTGGCAGCCATTGCCACCGTCAAACGCGAACTCGGCGGCAAATGGGCAGTGTTTGTGGTGATTTGGCAATGCGTGATTGCATGGATTTTGGCAATGATTGTAAAATTAGTGCTTATGGCTTTTGGTGTGCAGTAGAACGCGGTTCAGGCTGCCTGAAACGAAATAACCGAAACGCCGTAGGGTGGGCATCTATGTCAAGAGCAACGCCGACAGGCGTTGATCGATTATTTCAGGCAGCCTAAAAAAAGGAAAATAGCCATGTTTTATTATTTACTCGGTCAATTTACACCTTTGGGTAAAATTTATTGTGAAAATGATATACCGATAATTATTCAATACAATCAACCCTTAATTAAATTGCCTGACGATAATTATTTATCCATACGATTTATTGATATAAAATCAGACAGTTTAAGAATGAAAGTAGGCAATACTTATGAAACCATTATAAATATAATAACCTTATCACCCGAAGCATTAGCATTTTATCAGAAAAAGGATTTTATTTCGCTTTTTCCACAAGAACATTTATATGAAATCGGCAACACAAAAGAAGTATTCGCCACATTTCAAATAATTGATTATTTAATGGATAACACCACAAATATCAATTATTACCACTATAACCGTTTATTAAGAGAATGGCATAAATAGGAGCAATACAATGAAAAACAATGCTTTATTGATTGAAGTGGATAGCATGAGACATTCGTTTGCTATATTAAAAGCGATTGTTCAAAAATATCAAAAATGTAAAATTTTTTATTTGGGCGATGCTACTGTTCCCATATTCGATACAGAAGAAGTTATTGCAATGTTAGAAGAATATAAGCATTGCATAGAAATTGAAATCAACAATGAAGATACAAGTGAAAAAGATAGACAAGAATTAAATCAAATACATAAAGAAATCAATATATTACAACAAAAAATAGGCATTATAAATAGCGAATTTATTAGATTTACAAAAGAACAATCAGCGATTGATATATTTAAGATAAAACAATTAGACGAGCAAGCCCTTGCCATATTATGGTATGTCGCATTTTGTGCTATTTTTGGAGATTGGGCTTTTTTAATTGCACCACTAAATACTTCTAATAATAAAGCAATAAAATATTATGTTGAAGACCTTGATAATGCAGGACAAAGTGCTATCGGCACTGAAAATTTTGGCGAAACTCGAATAAAAGATTTTATTCAAGCCATTAAATCTTTGTCTAATGATTTAGAATTTATGTATTTAACGCAATTATGGGGTGAATATAACCGCACGGCATTATTTTCTTGTGCCGATAAAGAACTATTTGATTACATTAAAAATCTGCCAGAAAATAATCAATTACTATATAATCGTAATGGTGATTATTACTATAAACCTGTGCTTGATTACAGCGATGAAATCCTACTCAACGCCTGCCCTTGCGATGGCGTTTATATCGGTGCTTATATGGTCAAACAACTTCAAAATTGAAATGCGTTGGCGTGTCTTGCCGTATTATTTATACTGTCTTCGCCACGCCGCCTGTTTCACTTTTGAATTTATTTGACTATACTAAACAATAATGTTCAGGCTGCCTGAAAACATTTGACTAAATAAAGGAATAAAGATGATTAACATTTTATTAGGCTTACTTATTATCGTTGCCGTGCTTTTATCGCTGTGGGCAATACAAATCAAACGCAAACACGGCGGCGGTTGTGGTGGCTGTGGCACAGGTTGTGGCAATACTTGCGGCGGTTGTGGCTCGTCTTGTTTAACTGAACAAAAAGACGAAAAAGAATAAATGAATGGTCATAAAAAGACCCCTGCAAAACCCATTATTCACCTTTCGTCATTACTCGCCGATAGCGAAGAATCTTTTATAAAACAGTTAGTTGAGATTCTTCGTTTTCCTACGGAAAACTCTGAATGACGAGTTTTGCAGGAGTCTCAAACAATGCGTTTAGGCTGCCTGAAAAAGCAGTACGCTGTTTTTTTATATCATCAAACAACTCCCCCAAATCATTTTCCGTGATAAATAAAATCTTTCGATTTAATAGAGTTGAAATAAAACGGTTATCAGGGTAAAATGCGATAGTTTTGTTTTTCAACCTTTTAACTATCTGATTAAAACCGCAAATGAGTTCTGCTTTTGTTATCAAATCTGCTCGCATTGAAACGCTTTCCATTCTCTTAAAAGATGGAAACATTGATACACTCACCGCAGAACTTGTCGCATCTTCTGCTCATTTATCCCAATTTAAGGGTATGCCTTTTGTGCTTGATGTGCATTTATTGCCTGACCCTTGGGGGTTGGATATTAAAGCCGTGTGGAAATGTTTTGCCGCTCATCAAGTGCGGATTATTGCCATTCGTCATACCGAAGCCGATTATGAAGCCAAAGTGGTGCAATATGGTTTGCCGTTTATTTTAATTTCCAATAAGGAAAAAGACGCAGCCGTCCCACAAGCCAAAGCCGAAGTGCCAGCTGCACCCCAAGTGCCGCCGCAATCGAATGTACAGCAAGAACAAATTCAACGCTTAAAAGATCAAGTTTTGCAACTGAAACAACAACTTGCACAAGCACAGGCGGCAGCTCAACCCACCATACAACAAGAACAGGTAGAACGCTTAAAAGCTCAAATTATTCAACTGAAACAACAAGTTGGGCAAGCACAGCAAGGGCAGTCGAACGAACAGCAACTTTTTGCTTTGCAGCAAGAGTTGCAACAAACCAAGCAATCGTATGAAACACAAGTGCAGGACTTGCAACAACAGTTGCAACAAGCACAACAAACCATACAAGAACAAACCCCAAGGCAACCTGAACCGCCAGTTCAGCAACCTGTGCAACGCAATTTACCCACTTCATCACCCACCATTATTGTGGATAAACCTGTGCGTTCAGGGCAGCAAATTTATGCTGAGGGCGGCGATGTGATTTGCACGGCGTTGGTTAGTCAAGGGTCGGAAATCATTGCCGATGGCAATATTCATATTTACGCACCGTTTCGTGGGCGAGCGTTGGCAGGTGCGTCAGGCGATAAAAACGCTCGCATTTTCATTCACTCTATGCAAGGACAGCTGATTTCCATTGCAGGCGTTTATCGTATTTTCGATAAAGAATTGCCCGCATCCTTGTATGGAAAATCGGTTGTCGTTTCATTGGACGGCGGAAAATTGAACATTACTGCATTAAGCGGTATTTCTTAACTTTGAGGACGATTAAAGTGGCAAAAGTCATTGTGGTAACTTCTGGTAAAGGCGGCGTGGGCAAAACCACGACCAGTGCAAGCATTTCGGCAGGTTTGGCTCTGCGTGGATTCAAAACCGCAGTCATCGACTTCGATGTGGGCTTGCGTAACTTGGATTTAATTATGGGTTGCGAACGCCGTGTGGTGTATGATTTCGTGAATGTTATTCAAAAAGAAGCGTCTTTAACACAGGCGTTAATTAAAGATAAACATTGCGATAATTTGTATATTCTGCCCGCATCGCAAACGCGTGATAAAGAGGCACTCACCAAAGAGGGCGTGGGTCGTGTGATTGATGAACTCAAAAACGAAATGGGTTTTGAATACATTGTGTGCGATTCGCCAGCTGGTATTGAAACAGGTGCGTTAATGGCGTTGTATTTTGCTGATGAAGCCATTGTTACCACCAATCCCGAAGTATCCAGCGTTCGCGACTCTGATCGTATTTTGGGCATTTTGCAAAGCAAAAGCCGTCATGCCGAAGAGGGCGGTTCGGTAAAAGAACACTTGTTGGTTACGCGTTACTCGCCCGAACGCGTAGAAAAAGGCGAAATGTTATCCGTTGATGACATTTGCGACTTGTTACGCATTCCGTTAATCGGCGTGATTCCTGAAACCAAAGATGTGCTGTCTGCGTCTAACACAGGTATGCCGTCTATTTATATGAAAGACACTGTGGTGTCCGAAGCCTATCAAGATGTGGTGGCACGCTTGTTGGGCGAAAACCGCGAAATGCGTTTCTTACAAGCCGAGAAAAAAGGCTTTTTCAGTAAATTGTTTGGTAAGTAAAAAAAGGGTAATCAATAATGGCATCACTGATTGAACGCCTTTTTGGCAAACGAACCACTTCCGCAGGCACGGCGCGTGATCGTTTGCAAATTATTATGGCATACGAACGCAATGACGACAGCAAACCTGTTGCCGACTATATTCCTGCGTTAAAGAAAGAACTGTTGGAAGTGCTTTCCAAATATGTTTCGGTGAAACCCGAAGACATTAAAATCACCCAAGAAGAACAAAACGGTGTTGATGTGTTGGCACTGAATATCACGCTGCCTGAAAACGCAGAAACAACCACGCCAGCGAAATAAGGAGTTTGCATTATGACGCTCACCGAATTGCGTTACATTGTTGCTGTGTCGCAAGAATGTCATTTTGGACGCGCGGCAAAAGTGTGTAATGTCAGCCAGCCCACTTTGTCGATTGCCGTGAAAAAGTTAGAAGACGAATTAGGCATTGCCCTATTCGACCGCAGTTCTAATGAAGTGATTGTTACCGACATTGGACAACAAATCATCGACCAAGCCAGACGCGTTTTAGACGAATCCGATCGTCTCAAACACTTGGCAGAACGCCGTCAGGACGAATTAGAAGGGGCGTTTAAATTAGGCTTAATTTTCACCGTTGCCCCTTATTTGTTGCCCAAACTGATTTTGCCCCTGCACGAAAAAGCACCCAAAATGCCCTTGGTATTGGAAGAAAACTACACCCACATTTTGGTAGAAATGCTTAAAAAAGGAGCGTTGGACGCAACCGTATTGGCAGAACCATTCCAAGAACCAGGCATTGAAACAATCCCCCTGTATGACGAACCCTTTTTCGTGATTGTTCCCAAAGGACACCCTTTGGAAGAAAAAGATATGATTGCCTCCAAACAGTTGGTGAAAGAACGCATTTTGCTTTTAACCGAAGGCAACTGTATGCGCGACAACATTCTGTCCAACTGCCGCGAGTTAGCCGCCGCACAAACAGGCTTACAAGGCATTGCCAACACCCTGCAAGGCAGTTCGATTAACACCATTCGCCATATGGTAGCAGGTGGCTTGGCGATTAGCATTTTGCCTGCATCGTCCTTAACCGAAAACGACCATTTATTATTCTCGGTAGTGCCGTTCAAACAACCCGTGCCGTCTCGCCGCGTGATTTTGGCGTATCGCAAAAACTTCATTCGCCCCAAAGCCATCGAGACCATACGCCAAGCGGTTTTACAATCCCAACTGCGTGGCGTGAAGTTTGTTACAAACTAACAATAAAACACCTTGCAGGCTGCCTGAAAAGGCAGCCTGAAACATTATCCACCATGACAACACAAGACTGGCAAAAGCAACTCAAACAAGCGGGCAAAATCGCCCAAGAACAAGCAATAATCCGCCAACGCCAAGCGGAAGAAGCCAAACGCCTACAATCCGAACAAGCATTATTTAGCGAACAAATGGCAGGCGTTAGACCCATAAAAAACAGCAATCGTGTTGAACGAAAATCAGACAAAACACCCATTATTCCACGCCAACAAGAAAGCGAACGCGATACTGATAACGATGTTTTCATCGGCACAAGCACACTGATTGACGATATGCCCCCCACACAATACGCACACGGCGGTGGTGGTAAAAATGATATTAAAAAATTACTGTCTGCCCAAGATGATGACATTATCGCCACACTCGATTTGCACGGTTACAATCAAGAAGAAGCCCAAACCATATTAAACGAATTTATTGATTTTATTCAAAAAAAAGGCACTATCGGCGAAATCGTACATGGCAGTGGATTAGGCTCCAAAGGTTTCAAACCGACACTGAAAAATTTAGTCCGCCGCTGGCTCATCGTACACCCACAAGTCTTGGCATACACCGAACCGCCCCACAATGACGGTGCCGTTTTGGTATTGTTGAAACGAAAAAAAGGTGTGTAAAACAAATGGAGTGATAAAAATGACTAACCGCCTGAATGTATGGTTGCACTATCGCCCATTATTCAAATAAACCTATTAAAACAATTAGTTTGCCATACCAAACAGCATTGTTTTGACAATGAATACTGACAACACCATTGACAAGTTATATAAAAACAGTATATCATCACCAGTTTATGTTAAACGCAAACTGTATTGACCCTTGGACTTTTTCGCAGGATAAACAAACCGCCGTTTGGCAGTTTGTTTTGAACGATTTAGATCCAAGAGTAATGGAAGACGGCATTTTTGCCAATTCGCAAAACATTGTTCAGGCTGCCTTTTTGGGCGGAATCAATGCACTCGGACAACACTTTATTGATGTGCATTTAACAGCAACACTGCAACTTGTTTGCCAACGCTGCCTGAAAACCATGAACTTTGCATTAGACAATACCGTCAAAACGCTGATTTTCACTGACGAAACACAAGCCAATCAAGCCGATTGCACGGTGGAAGACGCTGATGTGTTGGTGGTGGTGGGTAACAGCATTTGTGTGGCAGAATGGGTGGAAGACCAGCTTTTAACCGCCCTTCCCTTTTCCCCAATGCACGCACAATGTGATACGGCGGTTGTTTTGGATAATCAAACAGTTAATCCGTTTTCTGTGTTAAAAGGTTTGCATAAATAAATATTTTTGGAGCAAAAAAATGGCCGTTCAACAAAATAAAAAATCCCCATCTCGCCGTGGTATGCACCGCTCGCACGATGCTTTAACTGCACCGTCTTTAAGCGTCAATATGCTCACAGGTGAAGCACACTTGCCGCACCACATTTCCCCCAGTGGTATGTATCGCGGTCGCAAAGTTGCCAAAGCAAAAGGCGAATAACTCTTTGTTTTAATTGCATTTATTAAAAAAGTCGGTGGATTTTCATCTTCCGACTTTTTGTGCTTGTAAATATACATTCAGGCTGCCTGAAAAAATATATTTCACAATGGATTAGTAAAAATGATTACCATCGCTGTTGATGCTATGGGGGGCGATAACGGTTTGACCGTAACCGCTCCTGCGGCGGCACAATTTTTGCAACGCAATGCGGACGCTCGCTTGATTATGGTGGGCGATGAAACCGCTGTCAAAAACGCATTAGTCAAGACAAATGCCCCATTAGAACGCATTGAAATCGTCCATTCCACCGAAGTGGTCGCTATGGACGAGCCACCGCAACACGCGTTGAAAAACAAAAAAGACTCATCAATGCGTGTGGCAATTAACTTGGTCAAAGACGGCAAAGCGGCAGCGGCGGTTTCCGCAGGCAATACAGGTGCGTTAATGGCAACCGCACGCTTTGTACTGAAAACCGTTTCAGGCATACAACACCCTGCGATTGCCAAATTTCTGCCAGCCAAAGACGACCAGTTGGTGTGTGCTTTGGATTTGGGGGCGAATGTCGATTGTCCGTCCGAACAACTGTTGCAGTTTGCCATTATGGGAACGCAGTTGGTAAAAGCTATGCAGCCTGAAAAAAACAAGCCCAAAGTGGGTTTATTGAATGTCGGCACGGAAGATATTAAAGGCACAGACACCGTGAAAGCCGCTTATTCTTTATTAAAAAACAGCCACTTAAACTTTATCGGCAATGTCGAAGGTTCAGACATTTTTTCGGGTAAAGTTGATGTGATTGTGTGCGATGGTTTTGTCGGCAATATTGTGTTAAAAACCATTGAAGGCACGGCAGGATTTATCGGTGGAATGGTCAAAGACGGCTTTACGCAATCATTGTATGCCAAATGGGTGGCGATGTGGTCGTTGCCAATTTTGAAAAAATTTAAACAAAAAGTCGATCCACGCCGCTTTAACGGTGCAATTTTCTTGGGTTTGCGTGGCATTGTGATTAAGTCCCACGGCGGCACAGACGCGGTGGGTTTTGAATACGCCTTGCTGGAAGCCTATAAAGAAATTAAAGCCGATTTTATTCAATCATTAGAACAAGCCGTAGAGCAGGATTTAAGCCATTTAGATGTTTAAGAGACCCCTGCAAAACTTACTTTTTCATCATTCGTCATTCTGAGCATAGCGAATAATCTCATTGTAAAACAACAAGTTGAGATTCTTTGTTTTTCTACGGAAAACTCAGAATGACGAGTTTTGCAGGGATTTCAGAAAACGAATACATAACAAGTAGAAAGGCGATGTTTTCGAGCGTAAGCCCAACGCTTCAAATGTGCCATATATGCCAGTCTTTCAGGAGTCTCTTTAAGATTAGATTTTCAGGCAGCCTGAAAAGATATTGCTAATTCTGACGGTAAAATAAACCGCCACTCGCCCCTATTCAAATTGCCCACGGTGATATTGCCTATGGCTATGCGTTCTAAATACTCAACACGATTGCCTGCGGCTGCCACCATTCTTTTGACTTGATGATATTTGCCACTATCAATTTTTAATGCCAATAATGTTGGCGTAATCAATTCGGCAGACAATGCTTTGATGATTTCCTGTTCATCATTTAACAACACGCCGTTGATTAACCGCTGACACAAAACATTGTCGGCAGGGTGTTTGAGCGTGGCATGATAAGTTTTTACAATATGATTTTTGGGCGAAGTTAGAAAATGATTCAACTTGCCGTCATTGGTCAGCAATAAAACGCCTGTGGTGTCTGCGTCTAATCGTCCTATGGCTTGAATATCGATATTTTGCCAATTTTTGGGCAACAGTGAAAATACCGATGGATAATGCACAGGTTTGTGCGAAGTTTCCACATTCGCAGGTTTGTTCAGCAGAATATAAAAATACGGTAAAGGCAAAGTGGGCAAGGTTTCACCGTCAATCGTTAAAATAGACGGTATCTGCGTATCGGCAATATCATCAGGCGGCATCTGCCCATTGATTTCTATACGATTTTGCGACAGCAACAAGCGACACATTTTGCGAGAACCCACGCCTTGTGCTTGTAAATATTTAATAATATCCATTCAGGCTGCCTGAAAATCGTTAATCCAACACACTGTTTTGTGGCGTATTGGATTTAATCGCCACCAATTTACCCAAAATATAGCGTAACACAATGCCATAAATAGGCAAGAAAAACAATAAGTTAATTGATAATTTGAAAATATAATCTGTCCAAGCGATATGCACCCATTTTTCTGCCATAAATGTGTTATTGCTGTGATAAAACGCAATCGCAAAAAAGACAAAAGTATCCACCAAACTACCTAAAATAGACGAAGCAGACGGAGCTGCCCACCACGCCTTAATTTGACGCAGGCGATCAAACACAACAATATCCAACAACTGCCCAAACAAATACGCCAACATACTGGCAATAACAATGCGTAGCACAAATAAATTAAATGTATATAAATCAGATAATTGTGTCCAGCGACCGTCTTTGAATAGCACGGAGACGGCATACGATAACAGAAGGGCAGGTATCATCGAATAAAACACAATTTTGCGTGCTTGACCTTTGCCGAAAATCCGCACGGTTAAATCGGTTGCCACAAAAATAAACGGAAACGACAACGCGCCCCAAGTGGCGTGGATATTGCCAATGGAAAACGGAAATTGCACCAAATAATTGCTGGCAACAATAATCACAATGTGAAACAAAACTAATCTACGCAACGCAACTTGGCGTTGTTCAAGCGTGAAAGAATACATTTGAGTGTCCTAGTTTTTTATAGTGGGAGGTTTGCGAACCACTGGTTAATCGGAAAACTGGCGATTTTACTACAAAATCAAAAATTTTTCAGGCTGCCTGAAATTTCTCTAAAAACGCCTGCGGAATGGCTTGTACCTTTTGTTGTGTGTAATCAAAGCACACCATACCTGTTTTTATGCGGGCGATTTCTTTGTTGTCTTCTTGGCGTATCATTTGTGTGATTAGGTCAAAACTGCTTTTGCCGATTTTGCCCAAGCCGATTTTGCACAACAGTTCATCACCGTAAAATGCTTGGTTGATAAACTGAATCACAGCGTTTACCATAATTAAGCCTGCGTTTTCTATATTCATTTCGCTGTACTGGTGTGCGTTTAGAAATTGCAATCGCACTTCGTGGGTAAGTCGCAAAACTGCGTCATTCGCCAAATGGTTGCCGTAGTTAATGTCGCCAATACGCACAGGCAAAACGGTTTCAAAGAGCCAAGTTTCAGGCAGAATGATGTGTACTTTTTCCATTGTTTTAAGTCCTTTTATAAATGTTCAGGCAGCCTGAAATCAATCAATTTTACAAGTATCCGTTAAAAATATGTTAAAATCTGCCGTTTTATTTTAATCAACATAAAAGGTTATATCAAATTATGGCAATTTCTGTCGAAAATTTAGAAGGTTTGGAACGCAAAATTGTGTTGTCGTTAAAATGGGACGACATTCGTGCGGAAGTTTCTAACCGTTTGAAAAAACAACAAAAAAAGGCACGAATTGACGGCTTTCGTCCTGGCAAAGCTCCAATGAGTATGATTGAAAAATACTACGGTTACAGCATTCAAAACGATGTGTTGAATGACACCGCCGTCAATACATTCTTCCGTATCGCAGATGAAGAAAAATTACAAATAGCAGGCTTGCAAAATTTGGAAGTCCTTGAAAATCAAGATGATGACAGTGTAGTCAAAATTGCCGCCATTTACGAAACTTTCCCTGAAATTACCATTCCTGATTTGTCGGATAAGGAAGTGCAGAAAGTGGTTGCCGAAGTAACCGACGCTGATGTGGAAAAAACCGTGGAAGTGCTACGCAAACAACGCATTACCTACAACCATGTGGAACGCGAAGCCAAAGACGGCGACCGTGTGATTATTGACTTTGAAGGCAAAATCGAAGGCGTGGCGTTTGACGGCGGCACGGCAACCAATTATCCCTTTGTTTTGGGTTCAAAAACTATGATGCCTGAATTTGAAACAGGCATTGTCGGTATGAAAGAAAACGAAAGCAAATTTGTATCGGTGGAATTTCCCGAAGATTATCACGGCAAAGATGTGGCAGGCAAAACCGCGGTGTTCAATATCACGCTCAAAAGCGTTGCCGAAGGCGTTCTGCCCGAAGTGAATGACGCTTTTGCCAAAACATTAGGCGTAGCAAGTGGCGATGTGGCTGAAATGAAAGCGGAAATTAAAAAAAATATCGGTCGCGAAGTGAAACGCCGTGTTGATGGTATGACCAAACAAAACATTCTGAATGTGTTGGCAGAGAATATTTCCTTTGATGTGCCGAAAAAATTAGTGGCAGACCAAATTGCACGGCTGAAAGAAGATACCGTTGCCGAATGGAAAAATCGCGGTATGGACACCAAAGGTTTGACTGATTTGCCTGATGAAATCTTTACCGACCGTGCCAAACGCACTGTGGCTTTGGGCTTGATTGTTGGTGAGTTAGATCGCCAAATGGAAGGCAAGTTAATGCCAAATGAAGATCAAATCCGTGCCGCCGTGGCAGATTACGCACAAAACTTTGAAGAGCCTGACGAAGTGATTGAGTGGTATATGAAAGACCGCAATCGCCGCAGTGAATTTGCCAATGTGGCGTTGGAAAATAACTTGGTCGATTTAATGTTGGACAAGGTTAAAGTGGTTGAAAAACCGATGACATTTGACGAAGTGATGTACGGCGGCGTTAGTCCTGTGTAATTGATTTGTTTGTGTTTTTCAGGCTGCCTGAAAAATTGTAGGGTGGGCATTCTTGCCCACCATCACGGCAGAAAATTTTAACTTTGCCTTATGGCTCGTTGAAACTTCAACTTGATTGCTTTGCAATCCTTTATTTACTGCGTAAATAAAGATTTTGACTGCGTCAAAATAAGTTTCGTTTTCAGGCAGCCTGAAAAGTTTTTATCACTCCTATCAGGGCATTTTGGCGTGCTGACACACCCCACCCTGCAAATTGTTTTCAACGAAAGGATTTTCCTATGTTAGACAGTAGTATCAACAATATGTTAGTGCCTATGGTCGTAGAACAAAGCGGACGCGGTGAGCGAGCGTATGATATTTACTCTCGCTTACTTAAAGAACGCATTGTGTTTATGGTAGGACCTGTAACCGATGAATCTGCCAACTTGGTGGTGGCACAGTTGCTGTTTTTAGAAAGCGAAAATCCTGATAAAGATATTTATTTGTATATCAACTCGCCTGGCGGTTCAGTTACCGCAGGTTTGTCGATTTACGACACGATGAATTTCATCAAACCTGATGTGGCAACCTTGTGCTTGGGGCAAGCTGCCAGTATGGGGGCATTTCTCTTGTCTGCTGGGGCAAAAGGCAAACGCTTTGCTCTGCCGAATAGTCGCATTATGATTCATCAACCCTTGTTGGGCGGCTTATCAGGGCAAGCATCTGATATTGAAATTCACGCCAAAGAACTTCTAAAAATCAAACAAAAACTCAATCAGTTAATGGCAAACCACACGGGTCGTCCTTTGGCTGATTTAGAAAAAGACACCGACCGCGATAATTTTATGTCGGCAGACGAAGCCGCCGCATACGGTTTAGTCGATAAAGTGATTGCCAACCATAATGATACGAAAGGTTAAGTATGAGTGATCAACGAAAATGCGACTTCTGCGGCAAAAATGAAGAATCGGTGGAAATGCTGATTGAGGGCAAAAAAGCCTGCATTTGCGACCAGTGTATTGCCGAATGTAATGCCTTGTGCGACAAAGCATACGAACCCAACACAGGCGACAACACGCCGTTATCGATTGAAAGCGGTGCACCACTGCCCACACCACGCGAAATTTCAGCCCATTTGGACGATTATGTCATCGGTCAAGAACAAGCCAAAAAATCGTTGGCAGTGGCGGTGTATAACCACTATAAACGCCTGCAATATCCCAAAGCACCAAATAATGTGGAAATTGCCAAAAGCAATATTTTGCTGATTGGTCCCACAGGTTCAGGCAAAACCTTGCTCGCACAAACTTTGGCACGCAAATTAGATGTGCCGTTTGTGATGGCAGACGCAACCACCTTAACCGAAGCAGGTTATGTGGGCGAAGATGTGGAGCAAATCTTAACTAAATTGCTGAATACTTGTGATTTTAATGTGGAAAAAGCCCAAAAAGGCATTGTTTATATTGACGAAATCGACAAAATCGCTCGCAAAAGCGAAAATCCGTCTATCACACGAGATGTGTCAGGCGAAGGCGTGCAACAAGCCTTGTTAAAACTGATTGAAGGCACAGTGGCTTCCGTTCCCCCACAAGGCGGACGCAAACACCCCAACCAAGACTTCATCAATATCGACACTTCTAATATCCTATTTATCTGCGGCGGAGCGTTTGACGGCTTGGAAAAAATCATTCGCCGCCGTTCCGAAAAAGGCGGTATCGGCTTTGGTGCAGAAGTGGTGAGCAAAGTTGAATCGGAAGACATTGGCAAAATTTTCGCCCAAGTCGAACCCGAAGACTTAATCAAATTCGGCTTAATTCCTGAACTCATCGGTCGTTTGCCTGTTTTAACCACTTTGGAAGAGTTGGACGAAGACGCATTAGTGAATATTCTCACCCAACCGAAAAACGCTTTGGTCAAACAATACCAAGCCCTGTTTGCGATGGAGGGCGTGCAGTTAGAAATTCAACCGTCTGCCCTGCGTGCGATTGCCAAAATCACGATGGAACGCAAAACAGGAGCAAGGGGCTTGCGTTCGGTGTTGGAAGATGTACTTTTGGACACAATGTACACCCTACCAGACCGCAAAAACATTACCCAAGTGATTGTGAATAAAGCCGTTATCGACAAAAAACAACCGCCAAAATTGGTGTATGAAGATGACGATAAAAAGTCGGCGTGATGACGAATAAGCAAAAAGACTTGTAGGCACAAGTCTTTTTTTGTGGAACATAAATTTTTCAGGCAGCCTGAAAGTTTTTTTCATCTTATCCCTTGACATTTTCAAAATCAATCTTATTTATTTTCCTAATTGTAAATTCAAATTTGAAAGGAATACACAAATGAGATTTGATAAATTAACCGCCAAGTTTCAGGCTGCCTTGCAGGACGCTCAAAGTATGGCGTTGGCGGGCGACTGTGGATTTATTGAAGCGGTGCATTTAATGCACGCCTTGTTGCAAGATAATGATAGCAGTGTGGCGAGTGTTTTGGCTCATAGCGGTGCGAATGTGTCGCTTATTCGCCAAGAAATTGATAAAGCAATCAAAAACTTACCCAAAGTTTCAGGCAATGGCGGGGAAATTTCGGTTTCTCGTGAGTTGGGCAATATTCTTAATCTCACCGATAAGGAAGCCGCCAAACGCCAAGACGCTTATATTTCTACCGAGTTATTTCCGTTAGCGGCTTTGCAAGAAAACGGCGAATTGTCGCGTATTTTGAAAAAAGCAGGTGTGGTTTCAGGCAGCCTGAAAGCGTCTATTGACGCTATTCGTGGTGGTACGGCTGTGGATAATCCGAATGCGGAAGACAGTCGAGACGCTTTGAAAAAATATACGCTTGATTTAACCCAAAGGGCAAGGGAAGGTAAGTTAGACCCTGTCATCGGACGCGATGATGAAATTCGCCGTGCCATTCAGGTGTTGCAACGGCGAACGAAAAATAATCCTGTGTTAATCGGTGAGCCTGGTGTGGGCAAAACGGCGATTGTCGAGGGTTTGGCTCAACGCATTGTTAATGGCGAAGTGCCTGAATCCTTAAAAAACAAACGCTTGCTGGTTTTGGATTTGGCGGCGTTAATTGCTGGGGCGAAGTTTCGTGGCGAGTTTGAAGAACGCTTAAAAGCGGTGCTGAATGATTTAGCCAAAGATGACGGCAGAACGCTGATTTTTATTGATGAAATTCATACGCTTGTGGGTGCAGGCAAGGCGGACGGTGCAATGGACGCTGGCAATATGTTAAAACCTGCATTAGCAAGGGGCGAATTGCACTGTATCGGGGCAACCACTTTGGACGAATATCGTCAATATATTGAAAAAGACGCAGCGTTAGAACGCCGTTTCCAAAAGGTTTTAGTGGGTGAGCCGTCTGTTGAAGACACGATTGCCATTTTGCGTGGTTTGCAAGAACGCTATGAAATTCATCATAAAGTGGAAATCACCGACCCTGCGATTGTGGCAGCGGCGGAATTGTCTGACCGTTATATCACCGACCGTTTTTTGCCTGATAAGGCGATTGATTTAATTGATGAAGCCGCCAGTCGCATTAAAATGGAAATGGATTCCGAACCCGAAGAAATGGAGAAACTCAACCGCAACATTATTCGCCTGAAAATGGAAAAAATGCACTTGGAAAAGGAAAAAGATGATGCCAGCCGCAAACGCTTGGCGTTGATTGAAGACGAAATGAGTGCGTTGGAGAAAAAATATGCGGATTTATCCGAAATTTGGAAAAGCGAAAAAGCCGCAGGCGTTTCTTCGGCAGATTTGAAACAGCAAATTGATGAAATCAATACCAAAATTCAAATTGCGATGCGTCAAGGCAATTATGAAGAAGCGTCTAAATTGCAATATGGCGAGTTGCCGAAATTGCAACAACGCCTGAACGATGCAGACAATGGAGCGAAAAAGGCGGATAAAAATACGCTGTATCGCACCGAAGTGGGGGCGGAAGAAATTGCCGAAATTGTCAGCCGAATGACAGGCATTCCTGTTGCCAAAATGATGGAGGGCGAACGCGATAAGTTATTGAGAATGGAAGAAGTTTTGCACCAAAAAGTCATCGGACAAGACGAAGCCGTCAAAGCGGTGGCAGACGCAATTCGCCGTTCTCGTTCAGGCTTATCCGACCCAAATCGCCCTTACGGCAGTTTCTTATTTTTAGGTCCGACTGGCGTGGGCAAAACCGAGTTGTGCAAAGCGTTGGCAGGCTTTTTGTTCGACAGCGTTGATCATCTCATTCGCATTGATATGTCCGAATATATGGAAAAACACGCCGTAGCACGCTTAATCGGTGCACCGCCAGGCTATGTGGGCTATGAAGAGGGCGGTTACTTAACCGAACAAGTCCGCCGCAAGCCGTATAGCGTGATTTTGTTGGACGAAGTGGAAAAAGCCCATCCTGATGTGTTTAACATTCTCTTGCAAGTGTTAGATGACGGTCGTTTAACAGACGGACAAGGCAGAACGGTGGATTTTAAAAACACCGTGATTGTGATGACTTCCAACATAGGCAGCCTGAAAATTCAGGCAGCCGAAACGCAGGATTATTCAGCGGTGAAAGATATGGTAATGGAAGAAGTCAAAGCCCACTTCCGCCCCGAACTCATCAACCGCATTGACGAAATCACGGTTTTCCACGCGTTAAGCCAAAACCATATTCGCGAAATTGCCAAAATCCAGTTACAGGCTTTGCGAAACCGCTTGGAAAAAGTGGGCGTAGGTTTGGAAATGACGGACGAAGCATTGGATTTCATCGCCCAAACAGGCTTCGACCCTGTATATGGTGCAAGACCGTTGAAGAGAGCCATTCAGTCGGAAATTGAAAACCCATTAGCCAAAAAACTCTTGGCAGGCGACTATCCACCGAATAGCACGGTGAATATTTCGGTTGTGGATAACAAAATTATGTTTGCGTGATGGTAGCGTTTCAGGCTGCCTGAAAGTGTTTCAGGCAGCCTGAATTTTACTTGTTGCCATTGTGCGGTTGTTTGACGATACTAAAAAACAACACCACTTTGTGCCATTTATCCGCCTTTTTCTTACTGTTTCTTGTCGCAGCTATATAATCCAATCAATTTATGACATTAGTCGCTTATATTATTGAGTAATGACTAATATAAAACTTATTTGTCGCCTATCGTTTTAACCTGTAAAATAATGTGTTTTTTATATTTCAGGCAGCCTGAAATGTTTGAGTTTCCCACGCCCGATTTTGAACGCAAAATCATTGCTCCTGAATGCTTGCCGCAGGCATTGAAACAGATTCAACGCCCTTTGGTTTTTACCAACGGTTGCTTTGATATTCTGCATGCGGGGCATGTGGCTTATTTGGCACAGGCAAAATCTTTGGGGAACAGTTTGATTGTGGCGTTGAATACAGACGCTTCGGTCAAACGGCAGGGCAAGGGGGCTGACCGTCCGATTAACTCGTTAGCTAATCGTATGACGGTGATGGCGGCTTTGCAAAGTGTTGATTTAGTAACCTTTTTTGATGAAGATACACCGTTTAATTTGATTGAACTGATTAAACCTGAAATCTTGGTCAAAGGTGGCGATTGGCAGCCTGAAAACATTGTGGGAGCGGCTCAAACAGTCGCCCGTGGCGGTAAAGTATTTTCGATTCCTTTTATACACCAAACTTCGACTACGGCAGTTTTAGAGAAAATACGCAGTTTTTAACTATTTGTTTTTATGGGTAAATCTTATGAACGAAAGCATGCAAGACTTAATGAATAATCCGATAAATTCTTCTTTTGACGATGAACAATCTTCCTATATTGACGCAGACGCTTTATGGCTGATTTTGGCTGACGGCAAACCGCATAGCGTTGCGGATTTGTGCAATCAGTTGAAAACGGACGCAGGTGGCATTAACCGTTATCGTATGACGCTGCCTGAAAATGTGCGTGAAAACTTAAAACAGGGAGACGGTTTTTGGCAGTTGAAAACGCCGTCTGTGGTGTTTCGTGAAAGCGATTTTGTGGAATTTGCTCAAACCGAAGAAATTCCTGTGTCGGTGGTGGCTGAATGTGATTCCACAAACGCCTTATTGGATGAAAAAGTAAAAACCGCAATGGCTGCGGACGAAAATTTGAACCCTGACTTTTTGAAACAAGCGATTGTCGCTAATCGGCAAACCGCACCGTATGGTCAAAGAGGGCGTGCGTGGGTGGCAAAACCTGGCGATTGTTTGTCGTTTAGTTTGTCGATTTTTTCGCGTCGCCCACGCAATCAAACTTCTGCGATGCCTTTGGTGGTGGCGTTAAGTTGTCAAAAAGTACTCCGCCGTTTTGGTATTGATGCCAAAATCAAATGGCCCAACGATATTATGGTGGGCAGTGAAAAAATCGCAGGCATTTTAATTGAAAGTATCCCACACGCCACAGGCGGACATATTTGCATTATTGGCGTGGGCTTGAATTTTCAAGCCCCAGAAGTTGAAGGCAGAAGCACTGCTGGCGTGTGGCAATTTGCACCTGATGTGCGTCCTGAACCTTTACTCAAAGCCCTAATCCACGAAATTAATCGTGATATTCAATTTTTCTTTATTCATACTTTCTCCACTTTCCAAACGGCTTACACCGCAGGCTGCCGTGATATTGGGCAAGATGTGGTGATTATGCGTGATGAAAAAAGCATTGCCGAAGGCAAAGTGTTGGGCGTTGATGGCACAGGTGCATTGCTGTTAGAAGCAGGCGGCGAAGTGAAAAAAGTCGTCAGTGGCGAAGTATCCTTGCGACATAAAGACGAATCATTTGGTGCAGTGGTCGATCAAATGCTGATTTTGGACTGCGGCAACAGCAAAATCAAATGGGCGTGGGTGGTGAATGGCGAAATTGTTGGCACATTTAAAGCACCGTATAATAAATTATCGATTTTGGGCGAATTTTGCCGCCAACATAAAGACATTAAAAAAATCTACGGTTCAGCCGTGTGCGGACAAATGAAAAAACTGCAAGTTGCCGAACAAGTGTTGCACCGCATAGAATGGTTTGCGTCCGAACAAGTGGCGTGTGGCATTCGCAACCACTATCGCCACACAGGCGAACACGGTGCAGACCGCTGGTTTAACGCATTAGGGGCAAGACGCTTTTCATCTAATGCCTGCGTCATTGTCTCCTGTGGCACAGCGATTACTATTGACGCTCTGACCACCACCAATCAATATTTGGGCGGCAGCATTTTGCCAGGCTTTAACTTAATGAAAGATTCTCTGTCGAAAAACACTGCCAATTTAGACCGCCCATTCGGTCGCATTTATCCCTTTGCCACCACCACGCCAAACGCCATTGCCAGCGGTATTATGGATGCAGTTGTGGGGGCATTGATTTTAATGTATGACCGCTTGGTGGAAAAAGAAGAAGGCTTGCCTGTGGATATTATTCTTACAGGTGGCGGTTCATCTCGCATTTATCATCATTTACCGCCCCAATTTGTCGCAGGTAAGCATATTGAAATGGTTGAAAATTTAGTTATTTACGGATTATTGAATCGGATACAACAACAATGAAATGGGTATTTGCCATTTTAGTGGCGTTAAATTTAATCGTTTTCACCACCACCATTATTCGACAAATGGTGGTTGCCCCTGTGCAAGCACAGTTGCAACAAAATCAGCAACAACAAGCACAAGCACCGCAAGACCGTACGATTGTCATACAAACACCACCGCCGCAACTGACGATGCCTAATCCGCCTGTGGCAAACAATAATCCAGCACCAGCAAAAGCCAAAGCACCCAAAGCCGACAATAACAACAACAAAAAGTCCGAGTTAATCACAGACAATAAACCCAAAGCCGAACAATCCGCCCCTAAAAACTGTGGCGGAGCAACGGTTACTTTGAAAGAAGATGATTATCACCGCATTAAAGGTTTATTGTCTAAATGGCCGAACGCTGCCAGCCAATCGGTTGCTCCCAAAGCCAACACCAACGAACGCAAAGGCACATTTTGGGTAGCGTTAGCCAAAACCCCCACCGAAGACGAAAAAATTTCCTTAATGGCAAAAAGTTACCGCCCAGTTTCAGAAGGTGGCTACACCGTAGTCGGCAAATTCACCACCCGCTTGGCAGCAGAGGGCTTCCGCTTAAAATTAGACGCAGACGGTTTCTCCACCCAAGTAGTGGAACAACTATCAGGCAACAGTGAAGCCACCAGCGTTGCCATGGTAACCGTAGCATTTTTAAAAGTTGATGACAACGATGCCGCACAAATCAGCGAAATCGTCAAACCATACGCCAAATTAAAACGAAATTCGTGTAAGTCATAAAAGATTGACTTTCAGGCAGCCTGAAACAAAATCAAGTGTCAAAAGCGAGATTTTTCCGCAGGAAAAATCGTGGCAATCCAATAAATTGCGAAGCAATTTATCAACGCTGACAAGCGTTGTAACGATATTGCAAAAAGCCATTCAGGTTGCCTTTCTTATAAAGATAACAAAGTGTTACAACGCCTTGCGGCGTTGATAAAAAATCTATTGGATTGCCACGATTTGAACTTCATTCAAATCTCGCTTTTGACACTGTTTTTTGTTTCAGGCTGCCTGAACAACAATGTTTGAAAGCTACCAATTTTTTCAAACTGCAAGGGTTTTTGCAAAAAATACTCGTTTTCCTTGCACTTGTCTATCAATAAATTAAATAAAAATATAATATAATCAAATAATTATAGTTATTGAGCAAACACCAAATTAAATTTTGCATAAGTTTCTACAAGCATTTTCTTGCAGAAAAACAAAAAACATCTCTCACCCAAGAGAGATGTTTTAACAAGATAAATCGTCAGTCTATTTTGTGCGTGCCATGGCGGTGCATACTGACTTATAAACACAGTTGTCATACTTAAATTCACCAGTGTTGATATTTAAAGTAACTTTGCCACCAAAATTATTAGACTCTTTGGATTGAGCAGTCAGTACAACTTCATCTTTCCCTTTACTATTTTTAACAATGCCAGCACTCAAATTGTGGTATTTTGCCAAATCGCCACCAACATTCTTATAATCAGCGGTCGTGCTTGGATATTTTCCACCTTTAAGAAATTCCGCATGTGCGTGTTGTCGTGCTTGGTTTAATAATGCTTTGGCGGTGGTAACACGCCCTTTTTCCACATGTTGTCGATAAGACGGCATAGCGATTGTT
The DNA here is from genome assembly GCA_017934045.1 of Neisseriaceae bacterium. Lineage (GTDB taxonomy): Bacteria > Pseudomonadota > Gammaproteobacteria > Burkholderiales > Neisseriaceae > RGIG9985. The sequence continues at coordinate 24,333 of JAGBKK010000014.1, forward strand.
GCCAATATCGCAATAATCGCCACCACAATCATCACTTCCACCAAAGTAAAACCTCTATCATTCGTGTGCATTTGACACCTCCCATTCATTAAGATGACGGTGCAACCACCACGGTTTGTAGTGTTGAAACGGTATTGCTGTTTTCACCCCATGCACGAGCGGTTACACGGAAGACACGCAAGCCTCTATCACCATCAACATCTTTGGTGCCTAAATATTCAATCATATAACGCGGTTTTTGACCTGTGCCTGCTAAATTATCAACTTCCACACTGTTAGTACCCGTCCAATTACTGGCAACTTCCCAAACAGGTGTACTTCTCGTTGTACCGTAACCATACAAACCGTTTGAACCATTAAAGGTACTCAATAAATCAGCTTCATCTTTCGCTTTAACACCTGTGCTGCCTGCTGGGGCTGCTTGCAAGGCTTGTTGGCTGATAAACTTTTCGGCTTCCAACAAGGTGCGTTCAGCCAAACCTTTGGCATATTTTTGGTCAGCATTATTGGTACTGATACGCATTTCGGTATTGCTGACTTGTGCACCCGCAATCACCAATAATGCGATGACCACCATAATCATCATCACCATCACCAAGGAAAAACCTTGTTGGCGATCACTTAAATGATTATTTATAATGGAACAATTTTTCTGCTTGCACATACATTACCTCCTCGTACAACTGCTGAAATATCAAATTTTTCACCTGTCTTACCTGTGTCAACCGAACCACCACGAATTTTTGGGAAGTCGTAAGTTAATCTCAATTGAATGGAAGACGGACCATGATTGTCTGTTCCCACAGCAAGAGTATCGCCATCATCGGCAGATTTCACATCAAATTGTTGTGAGTTTAAATCGCCACTTGCCACACCACCTGATCCACCTGATGTGTTGAGCATTCCTGACTTACAATCAGTAACAAACAAAAAGTCTGCTTCCATTTTTGTGACATTTTTTGCCAACTGCTGTGGAGCACTCCAATTGTCGCCATTATTGCCAAATTCAAAACGATACAACGATGTTGGTTCGCCAGCAATATCACCCACAACATAAGCAACCACTTTATAGCGTTGCAAAATCATATCAGCATGATCGCTAATCGAAGTGGTTGAACCAGTTACGGTGCTGTTGGCAATTGCAATAGTAGGATCAGGTATAGTAACGGAGAAATCCGCATTTTTAGTATGCTTGCCATCAACTTTTTTGAACACCAAATCGTTACAACCTGCGGCAACCACATAACCGCCTTGTCCCCCATCGGTTAATAAATTTTCAACGGTTTTATTGGGGTGTTGTTCATCGGTGCCAAAAGTTACCTTAGCACCAGAAAAGCCTTTATACGCCAATGAACCTTCACCGTAATAAAACAACAACACACCGCTATTTGCCGCTGGTGTCAGTGTTACCCCTGAACTTGTCCAAATATTTGCCGCTTTGCTGGCAACATCAGACGCTTTAATCCAACGCACGCCTGCGGCGGCATTAGGAGCGGTACCAGCCAAAGTTAAAGGTTGAATCAGTTGATTAGCTGCGGGTAGTGCCGTATCATATTGTATTTCAATGCCTCTTTTCTTGGTTGTATTGGCATCGGGGTCATGATAACGACCTAAATTCGCACAACCAAACACACCTGCGGTGCGTGCGTCTTGACCAATCATCGTTGATGCGTTACGCAAATCTTGCAAGGTGGCAACGCGTGCTTGTCCAATATCATTTAAGCGTTTGGTATAAGAATACAAAGCACCAGCACCAGCAATAACAACCAATCCCAAAACACTGGCAACCATAAATTCTATCAAGGTGAAACCTTGTTGTTGCTTGCTGATAAAACAACTTGTTGTTAGTTTTTTATGTTTCATTTGTTGATACTCCTAAATATGGATTAGTTGTTATCCAAAGGATAGTCATAGGTAAATTGTTTGTCTGATGAACCAGACATTGTCCAAGTAACATGCAACACTTGTCCTTTGGTAGTTTGGTTATATACTTTATCAGTAACCTCTGTTGTAACCGTTTCTACCCCATTGATTTTGCAAGCGGCATAACGAAATAAACCAGTATGATAAGTGGCTAATTGGGTGCGACCTGTGTTTGTGTTTGTTGGGTTGGTTAATGTCCCTGTTGGTTTTGTAGGTTCTGTCTCATTGTTTTGGCAAGTGTAAGCCGTATTGTCATAATGTGTATAATCCTTGGTGGTTTCTAATGTTGTTGCATTAACACCCAAGATAGGATTGGTCATCATATTTTCTGCCAAGTTTTCTGTTACTTGGGCAATGATGGTTTGGTTTTCGGCTTCTTTGATGCCAATGGAAGTACGCGTTTGCATGGCAATTAACGCCATTAACCCCAACGCAAGGATAAACATAGACACCAAAATTTCAATCAAGGTGGAACCTTGTTGTTGCTTAAATGAAGTTGTTGCTGTATTCATTGTTTTGTATCCTAAAATTTGTTGTGTACATTATCCTTGTTATTGACAATAGAAAAAATCGTCCGATGTTAAGGCTGAACGCTTACCATTGCTGCTGGTATGTAAAGAGGCACGACCTGTGGCATCGGCACGAATCACTTCACAGTAACGAGAAGTTTGATTTTTGGTTACGCGTTTGCTGTCTTTAATGACAATGCGTGCAATCGCACCTGGTGGGTTGGTAACGGTTACTTCATTGCTACTACTGTCAATTTTTCCAATTCGCATTTGTCCATTAGAGTAATAAGTGAAAGCCATATTAGTTGGAGGCGTGCCTGTACTTAATGCCTTCCCCAAACTTTCTTGACTGAGTGTGCGAGTAAGTTTGCTGTTTAATGAAACCACGCGTAAATCTTCACCACTATCATATTTTTGTGCTGTATTACCAGTTTTGTTTTCATCTGCAAAAACCAACACAGCATTGGTATCGGCAGAAGTCCAATCATTAGTAGGACCATCTAATTTGCCGTCTGTTTTAATTTTGGCTGGTACAACAAATACGGGCTTGCCTTGACGCACGGCTTCGGTATGAGCAAAGGTTAAGGCGTTGGCAATTTCAGATGCTTGAGATTGGATTCTTTGGCGTGCAATCATACCGCTCATATTCGGTACGGCAAGCGTGGCAAATATGGCTGCCAATGCAACCACAATCATCAATTCAGTAAGTGTAAAGCCCTGTTGTTTTAAATGGCGGCGTTTCATCTTAATGTACCCCAATTTGCTGTGTTTCTGTATGATAAAACAAAGTTTGTGTACTTGTTTATCTTTTTAGATTAAAGGTTATTAACGGCGATAAGCGTTATTATAGCAACCTGAAAAACAATCACCAAAATAAAGCCGAAAAATATTTGTGAATAATCGGCTTTATGTTGGATTATGGTTAATTTGTTTTCTTTAATGGTTGTGATAATGTGTCGTCTTCATCGGCTTTCTGTCCGTGCTTGCTAATGATTAAACGCAAGCGTTCAATTTCTTTTTTACGATTGGCTGCATTGTCATCTTCTGTGTTTCTGCGTGTCGCAGATGAACGAACAGGTAGGTCATCTTCGTAGTCGTCTTCGTGATAACGAGATTTGGCACGATTGGGACGGCGGTCGTAGTCGTCATAATCGTCTTCGTAACGACTTCTTGGACGAGTGCGGTAATCGCGGTCGTCATAATCGTCTTCGTAACGACTTCTTGGACGAGAGCGGTAGTCGCGGTCGTCATAATCGTCTTCGTAACGACTTCTTGGACGAGATGGACGGCGGTCGTCATAATCGTCTTCGTAACGATTTCTTGGACGAGAACGGTAGTCGCGGTCGTCATAATCGTCTTCGTAACGATTTCTTGGACGAGAACGGTAGTCGCGGTCGTCATAGTCGTCTTCGTAACGACTTCTTGGGCGAGATGGACGGCGGTCGCGGTCATCGTAATAGTCGTCATCGTCATAACGACTTCTTGGGCGAGTGCGGTGGTCGCGGTCGTTATAGTCGTCATATTCGTCTTCGTAGCGACTACGAGAACGCACACGGCGTTCGTCTCGTTCGTTGTCTTGTGGGTCGTGTTTTTTGATTTCGGTTTTGATGTCGATTTTCTCGGCATCGCCAAAATCAAATTCGCTGTCTAAATCAATGACTGATAAGCGTTGTTCTGCTGTGGGTGCAGGTGTGGCTTGACGGCGAGAACGAGGGTCGGGTTGATGACCAAAAATCATATTTTGTTCAACACCTGTGCCTAAATCGCTTGACCAGTCTAATTCTGCATGGAAAGAGAAGTCTAAATCGGTTGCCCACGGTAACAACACGGCACGACCTGGTGAAGGTGGCTCGGAATAAGTACCTGGGAATGGCGGCGGTTCAATGGTTCCTGGTGTACCGCGTTCTTCGTGTTGGCGATAGCAATATAAACGATTACCATAAGTGATGGTGCCTAAATAAGAACCATTGGGGGAATATACTTCGTTATCGTCCCACGGTGTCCAGCCAATCCAACGGCTGTCGCGGTCAAAGACATAACGGCGTTTGCGAAAGGCAATCCACCTGCCTGCTGAATCAAACAGGTAATTGATACTAACGACTCCTGATGCTACTCTCATTTTGAATAAGACTCCTTTATTTCTGCCCTTTTATATAACAATAACAGACCTTAAACTCGCAATTAGGTTTGTTTGAGAAGGTGTTTTTATTTATTGGTAACAGTGTTGCTACTTTTATCAGCGACAATGTTTTTCCGATTATAAACCAAAATGACCATTAAAACAATGCTCGCCTTTTTACATTTGTTGTTTCGTTGCACAAATGAGACAAATAGCAAAATAGTTTGTTATTTGTTTGTTTTTTATTGATTTTTTGTTTATTAACCTTGGGCGTTGGGGCGTTATTTCTGATTATTTAACTTGGTCTTTATCTGCGGTGTTGGTTGATATTTATCAAAAACGATATTGTTTGTTTATTTGCTGTTTCAGGCTGCCTGAAAGTTTTGTGCAGACACGGATAAGGCGTTTTCTAATTGTGCTAATGTGGCGGTGTCAATGTCCCACGACCAAATGCCGTTATTGTTTTCGGCATTTAAGCCGCGTAAAAATAAATAACGCACGCACAAGGTAGGCGGACAGGCGTTGTATAGGCTTAACATTCGCCGTGTGGCTATGGCGTAAATTAGGGCTTGAACGGCGTAGTGGTGTTCGGCAATGGCACTGTTGAGTGCGTCTTGATGATAATCTCCTGTGCTGTTGCCTAATTTGTTGGATTTGTAGTCAATAATATAAACGCTGCCGTTTGCGTCTTTGGCTAACATATCAATAAAACCGTTGAAAAATCCTTGCACGGTGTGCTGTTTTACTTGTTGTAGGGATTGGCAAATGTTTTCAGGCAGCGTGTTGCTTAAATAATCTAAAACGATTTGTGGTTGAAAATTGATTTCGTCTATTAAAAATTGACTTTCAGGCAGCCTGAATGATGATGATATATCGGATAATGTAATACCTTGATTTAATGGTGTTTTTCTGACTTGGTCGCATACGGCGATGATGTCGTCTGTGTAGGCAGTGTCGAATTGATAGGCGGTAAGCGTGCGTTGTATGTGTGCTTGTTGGCGGTGGGCAGGTTGGTAAAAATCAAATTTTTCTAATATTGCGTGTAGGCATAATCCTGCGTTCGTCCCTGCTGGAAAGGCGTGTATGCCTTGTGCAATGGGCATTTCGTTGTGGGGTAATTGGCGTTCGTTTGCGTCAATAATGCTGTCTTCTTCATCACTTGTGGGCGTGCTTTGTGCTTGTCGCGACCACGCACTAAAACTGGAAAATCGCCGATGTTGTTGAATGCGATAAAGTTCGTCCGCACTTAATGTGGCTGCCTGAAAATGGGTAGGCTGGTTTTCAGGCTGCCTGAAAACGGTATTTTCAACATTATCTTTGATTTCTACCGATAAATCGGTGTGTATTTGCAACCATTCTTGCCATAAGTCTTTTTGTAATTTTGGGGCGGTGGGCTGATTGAGTCCTGCGTTGAGTAAGTGATTGATTGATAAGTCTAATTGTGTCTCTTGCCCACAACACACAATCAGTGCGTCTTCGGCACGCGTTAGGGCAACATACAATAAACGCATTTGTTCGGCTTTGAGATTGTCTTTAATGCGTTCTGTCGTTTGTTTGTCCAGCGTTTGGGTGTTTTTCAGGCAGCCTGAATAGTCTGCGTTGTGAATAATCTCAAATTCTTGCACGGCGAAGTCGTTTTTTCCTTTAATGAAGATAAAAGGACAATACACAATGGGATATTGCAAACCTTTGGACGCGTGCATGGTGATGATTTTGACTAAATTTTCATCGCTTTCTAAACGCAGTTTGCCGTTGTCGCCGTAAGCAGGTTGGGCAATTTGTTGTTGTAAAAAATGCAATAAGGCATGCGTGCCGAAATGATTTTTTTCTTCTTCTGATAATAATTCAATCAGTTGGTTCAAATTGGTAAGCGTCCGCAAGGCTTGGCGAGCAATTAAGTTCGTTTCGATATTTAATTGGGCATCAAAATAACGAAACGCCACAAAAATACCTTTATTTTCCCAAAGGTTACGCGTTTTATAGGCAATTTCAAGAATGCGATTGTTTTGTGCGTCATCACGACTGTCGCGTTGAATGTCGGCAAGACTTTTGTTGATGAACACACTGCTTTGCACAAAACGCCATAATCCTTGTTTATTCAATGGGTTAAGCCAAAATTCCATTAAAGCACTCAAAGCTTGTGCTTCGAGTGTGGTAAAAATAGATTGTTGAGACAAGGAAACGCTATCAATCCCTTTGTTTTTTAATGTTTTTCTCATCAATTCGCCTTGCGAATGAGAACGCACCAAAATGGCAATTTTGCCTGCGGATAATGGTTCTTCTTGATAAGTTAAATGCCCATTTAAGATGTGTGCAATGTGATTGGCACACATATCAGCAGCGATTTGGCGTTGTAAATCGTTGGCTTTTTCTTCGTTATTTTCACCGTCAATCGCCAACACCGTTAAGGCGTTGGGCAAAATTTGTGCTTTCAGGCTGCCTGAAATATGCCATTCTTGCCGATGAGCAGCCACAGGATAAAAAGGAATTTCATGGTGAAAAAAAGCATTTTCTACATTAAATAAAGCATTACACACATTAACTAATTTTTCGTGTGTTCGATAATTGGTACTCATTGAATATAAATGCTTGGCATCTTGTTTGGCATTTAAGTACGCATAAATATCGGCACCACGAAAACGATAAATGGCTTGTTTGGGATCGCCCACTAAAAAAACGCTTTTTCCTTTATCAATAAAAGATTGTTTGAAAATGGCATACTGAACGCTGTCGGTATCTTGAAATTCATCAACCATTAAAACATCGTATTTTTGTGAAAGTTTTTTGGGTAATAGTTTGTTTTTTAATGCAGAATATATGTCTAATAATAAGTCATTATATGATCGTTTTGATGAATGTTTTTCTTTATATTCTTGAATGGCATTATCTAAATAATCTAATACCATAAAACCTAAATTGTGTAATATATTTTGAATGGCAATGCCATAGTGTGCAAAAATACGGAAATTTTCTAAATTTTCAGGTTTTTTTTCTGATGATTTAAATAATAAATTTTCAGGCAGCATAATATCTGCTTTTTTTGTGATTTCATCTATATCATACGGTAAATTGTTAAGCAAATATTGTAAATGGTTAAAAATGGTAACAAATGTATTTTTACGATAAATACCGCCATTTAATTGTGGATAAATTTGCCAAAATTGTAATTCAAGTTCATTACTGCCTATTTCTTGTAAGCGTTGTTTGAATGAAAGCCATAATTCAGGTGTTTTGTCTTTGGCAAAAATTTTTTGCAGATTAAGCAATGTATTTTCATCAACGCTTTTCATCGGCAACCTGAAAAGTTGTTGTTGTGCGTTTTTCAGTTGTTCAATACAATCGTTGATATTGATTTTATTTTTATTCAATAAAGGCTGTGCAATAAAACTTTGAATATGTTTTAATATATCATCAGGTGTCATATTTTTATGAAAACAAATTGTTGCAATTTCTTGATTTTGTGCGATATTTTTACGCCAAAAATCTTCACATAAGGTTTGTTCTAATTGTTTTCGTTCGTATTCGTCCTGCATTTGTAAAGCAAATGGTACACCGCACGCAAAGGCTTCTTCATTTAATATACTGCGACAAAAAGCGTGAATGGTGTAAATACCTGCTTGGTCAAAATTGATGAGTGCTTTTTTGGCTCGATTTAATAATTGTTGTTGATTGTCTGCTTTATCTAATAATTGTTGCAAATCTAAATCATCAGAAGATTGATTATTTTCTAATAAATAACGCACTTCATTTAATCGCGAACGCAAACGGGTTTTTAATTCAGCAGTGGCAGCTTTGGTGAAAGTGAGTACCGCAATTTTTTCGATGGGTATATTTTCTAATAAAATCAAGCGGGTAAAAAGCAATGCTATGCCGTAAGTTTTGCCTGTGCCCGCAGACGCTTCAATCAAGGAAGTGCCGTCAATGGGTATGGTTAAGGCGTTAAACGGTTCTGTTTGCGTCATTTTTGTTTTATTCACATTGTTTTTTGTTATTATAAGTTTTTTCAGGCAGCCTGAAAGATATTTTAAATATGCACTATCAAACACACCGCCTTTGCACCGCCCCAATGTTGGATTGGACAGACCGCCATTTTCGTTTTATGGCTCGTTTGTTGTGCAAAAATGCACGGCTATACAGCGAAATGATTCACGCTAATGCTTTGATTTATGGCAATCAAGACGCATTTTTATTACACACCGACCCACAGCATAATACGGCTTTACAATTAGGCGGTTCAAACCCTGCTGCCTTGGCAAAAGCTTGTGAAATTGCCGCAGATTATGATTATGTGGAAGTCAATTTAAACTGCGGTTGCCCCAGCCCCAAAGTGCAGAAAGGGGCGTTTGGGGCGTGTTTAATGCGTGAAGTGGCGTTGGTCGCTGATTGTTTGAACGCTATGGCAAACGCCACAACGGCGGAAATCACCGTCAAACACCGCATTGGCATTGATGATGATGAAGATTACAGCGTGGTGCGTGATTTTGTTGGTGAAATTGCCCATAAAACGCCGTGTAAATCGTTTATTATTCACGCTCGCAATGCGTGGTTAAACGGTTTGTCGCCCAAAGAAAACCGCGATATTCCGCCGTTAAAATATAATTTTGTGTATCGCATTAAACAAGATTTTGCCGATTTGAACATTGTGATTAACGGTGGTATTACGGATAATCATAGTATAAACAATCACTTGCAACACACAGACGGCGTGATGATTGGGCGAAGTATTTATCACAATCCGTTGATGATGAAAGATTGGGATTGTTTGTTTTTTGGCTGTTTAGAAAATTCAATCACCGATGAAGCGTTAATTGAACAACTTTATCAATACGCCGTCAAAGAGGTCGCCCAACAAACGCCATTACGCAATATAGTCAAACAATGGTTGGGCTTGTTTCACGGACAAGGGGGCGTGCGTCTCTGGCGACAAGCCTTGTCGGACGCACAATTATTGGCAGAAAACAAGCCTGATTTGATTTTACGAGCATTTGAGAAAATGAAAGCCTTTCAGGCTGCCTGAAAAAGCCCTATCCTACTCATATTTAAGCAAAATATAAAACAAATGTTTGTTTTATTAAATTTAATCATTTGTAAAATATAATAATTAAACTTTATCGATTAACCTAAAATAACTGCTGATGATGAAAGATAAAAAGGGAAATTGACAATGGGAAGATACAACTTACTTTTTATAGGCATACTGTGTTCTGCCAATTTGGCTTATGCCGCCGAATGTGCCATCGACATTTACGGCACAGAAACCAAGGATTACACCGACACAGCGGGTAAAAAAATCTCGCAAATTGTGATTCCTGCGGCGTGTAGCGAGTTTGCGGTAACGCTGACTAACACTTCCAAACGCCACAAAACCACAATGGGACACAATTTTGTGGTTGCCAAACAAGGCGATGTTAAAGGCATTGTGTTGGACGGTGCAATTGCTGGCATTAAAAAAGATTATCTCAAACCCAAAGATAAACGCGTTTTGGTGCATACCAAACTGTTGGGACCAGGGGAAAGCGACACGGTGAAAATCAAAGTGGCAAGCATTAAAGGCGGTGGCTACGACTTTTTCTGCTCGTTTTTGGGACACGAAACAAAAATGCACGGCAAATTGATTGTGCAGTAATATTCAGGCTGCCTGAATTGATGATAAATAAAAACGGAAAGTCGCTAAACTTTCCGTTTTTTGTTTTCAGGCTGCCTGAAATAATCAATTTAATTAAAGAATATAGCGTGCAATATCTTTATCTTCAACAATATCTTTTAAGCGTTCTTCCACATACGCCGCATTGATTTCAATTTCGCATTGTTGTGATTGGTAAGAAACTTCTTCTAACAGTTTTTCCATTACCGTGTGTAATCGTCTTGCACCGATATTTTCAATTTTTTCATTTACTTGGAATGCCAATTCGGCAATTTTGCGTATGCCGTCATCTGTAAATTGAATGTGAATATCATCAATCGCCAACAAGGCTTGATATTGTTTAGTCAAACAAATATCGGTATCGGTGAGAATGGCGATAAAATCTTCCACACTTAAATTATCTAATTCCACGCGAATAGGGAATCGCCCTTGCAATTCAGGAATTAAATCGGACGGTTTGCTGACATGAAACGCTCCTGACGCAATAAATAAAATATGGTCGGTTTTAATCATTCCGTATTTGGTGGAAACGGTCGTGCCTTCCACCAAAGGCAGTAAATCGCGTTGCACACCTTGACGAGACACATCTGCTCCGTGAGCGTTGGAAGACGCAACTTTGTCGATTTCGTCAATAAAAACAATGCCGTGCTGTTCAACCGCTTCGATTAAGCCGTTTCGCAATTCTTCTTCATTCACTAATTTGTCGGCTTCTTCGTCAATCAACACTTTCATCGCTTGCGAAATGGGCATTTTTTGCGTTTTCATTTTGCCTTTGTTTAAGCCTGCAAACATTTCTTCCAACTGATTGGAAAAATCTTCCATACCTGGTGGCCCCATCACCGACATGGTGGTGGTGGTGTTTTGGGCAATGGCAATATCGATGATTTTGTCGTCCAACTCCCCTGCCCTTAATTTTTGGCGGAATTTTTTGCGGGTTTCGCTTTCAGGCTGGCTGTCCGATTCGCCGATAAAACCTGCATTGGCAGGCGGCGGCAACAACACATCTAAAATGCGGTCTTCGGCGGCATCTTGGGCTTTGTTGCGGTTTTGAGCAATCGCCTCTTGACGCATATTTTTCATCGCAATTTCGGTTAAATCACGAATAATGCTATCGACATCACGCCCCACATAACCCACTTCGGTGAATTTGGTGGCTTCAACTTTAATAAACGGTGCGTTGGCTAACTTCGCCAAACGGCGTGCAATCTCGGTTTTGCCCACGCCTGTTGAGCCAATCATTAAAATATTTTTCGGAACAATTTCCGAACGCAAGGGATCTGCCACTTGCGAGCGGCGATAACGGTTGCGTAAAGCAATCGCCACCGCACGCTTGGCGGTTTTCTGCCCAACAATGTTTTTGTCTAATTCGGAAACAATTTCTTGTGGCGTCATTACGGCATTCATTTTGAAATACTTTCGGTTAAAAATTATATCCACCCCAAGATTAGGGCAAATTAGGAAAATTCAAGTTTTCAGGCTGCCTGAAAAGATATGAATATAGTCGTTAAACTTCAAAACAATAACAGGCATCGAGCCACAGACAGTATAAATAATACGGCAAGGCAAAGTAACGCCGCAGGATTTTGCTCTGAAACGACTGTATGAATATCAAAGAAAAATCAATGATAAATATCATAACATTGATTGTGAAATTGCGGTAAAAATAGACTACTCAACTCATTGAAAGGACAATGCAATGTATCAAAAAATTATGGTACCTGTTGATGAAAGCCAAGCGTCTATGCGTGCCTTGATGGAAGCGTGCAAAATGGCACAATGCAGTAAAGCCTGTGTATGTGCGATACATATTTTGGACTATGCTCAATTTGCGTGGGGAAAAGACGGCTTGCAAGGTGGTGGCGACACGCCACAAGATGAAGTGATAAAGCGAACACAAGCCATTATTGAACAACACCAACTGACAGGCGAAACCGCTGTGCTAAACAATTCTGGCGAAAAAATCGCCAATATCATTGTTCGCGAAGCCCAAGAACGCAACTGTGATTTAATTATTATGGGTACGCACGGTTTAACAGGTTTAATGCATTTGTTAATGGGTTCCGTTGCCGAAGGGGTTTTGCGACAATCCAAAATTCCTGTTATGTTAATTCGTCACGCTTGATTGATTTTTTCAGGCAGCCTGAACACAAAAAAAGCATATCCGCTAAAACAGATATGCTTTTTTATTTAATAGAAACAAATCAACCTGTTAATTGATGAGAAATCAGCATTTTTACAGGCGGTAGATTGTTGCTGACACGCAAAACCGCAGAACGCAACAGCCGTGCTGGCGTGCTTTCGTTGGTGAATAGTTTCACCACCACATTCGTGCCGTGATAAATCGGACGCGTATTGAGCATGTGTTTGAAATTGTAAGTTTCTAAAACCTGCTTACCGCCAATATCCTTACCTTTGGCGGCTGCCTGAATAATTTGTTTGGCAAGAATATCTGCCCCTTCCAAGCCTAAATTAAAGCCATGGGCGGTTACAGGGTGCATACCAACTGACGCATCGCCAATGAGTGCGGCTCGTTCGGCGAAAAAGCGGCGAGCGTGTGTGCCAACCAAAGGATAAGTATGCCGCGTGCTGGCTACGGTGATTTCGCCTAATTTGCCGTCCGTTTCGCGATAAATATCTTGTGCTAACGCCTCGTTATCTAATTGTAAAATTTTATCGGCTTTGTCGCTGTCAATGGTAATCACCATATTCGACATAAATTCCGTCAAAGGCAAAATGGCAAGCGTTCTGCCGTAGTGAAAACACTCGAATGCGGCATGACCGTTGCTTTCGGTGTGGGTTACGCGGAATGTGATGACGGTTCTGCCAAAACGGTGCATATCGGTGGGAATGCCGATTTTGTCGCGTGTGGTAGAAAAACGGCTGTCGGCACACACCAACAGTTTGGCGGTGATGGTGTCGCCGTTGTCTAATGAAACTTTGATATGGTCGTCAAAGGTTTTCACTTCGCCCACCTTGCGTTCGGTTAAAATTTCCACATTCGACTGGTCTTTCACCACATTGTAAGCCGCTTGGCGAATGCGAAAATTCGGAATTAAATAGCCCAAACGATCGGTCGCCCCACCACGCGCCTTTTTCGGTTGCGGAAAATGCAGTTGATAAGGCGAAGTGCCATTGACCACCTTGGCTTCTTTTAGGCGGAAGATTTCGTCTTCTGGCACTTGTTGCCAAATGCCCAAGTTTTGCATAATCTCACGCGATAGGTGTGTGAGTGCAATTTCGCGTGCGTCAAACGGCGGATTTTCTAAAACAGACAACGGCAGTTGTTCTACTATTTTGATTTGTAACGGACTGTCGGCAAATTCGCGAGAAAAACTTAACCCCGCAGGACCCGCACCAATCACCACAATATCGCTTTGATAATCCATAATTGCACCTAACGCTTTGTGTTGAAACAAGCGTTTATTATAACGGATTGACGGCTTGAATTTTAAGGTATGTTGTTGCGAAATATCAAAAGGGTTGGCAGCAGTCTGAAAGATTAAAACGGCAGTCTATTATCATCATCATCTTGATGTTGGGGCAATACATTTTCGTCCATATCCAAGATTAAATCGGCACTTTTTACCGTACAACAGCAGGGTAAAATTTCGTTTGGACTGGTGTATGCCAAAGGCTGTTTGGTGTAATTAACTTCACCACGATTCACTTTGACACGACACGCCCCACAATAACCATTGCGGCATTGATAGTCTATGTTAATTTTTTCTCTTTCCAAGACTTCCAATAAATTATCGTCTTTGGTGGCAGAGAAAAATGTGTTGCCAATATGAATAAAGGGCATTGATGACAGCCTGAAATGAAATTGAAAGGGCGTTATTTTACCGACTTTTTAGCACAATCAATAATGCGTTGAAATATCGTTAATTAAACGAATCAAACCACAAACAACCATAACTATCCACCATTCAGGCTGCCTGAAACACCGTTGAACAAACACCGTGCAGTTGCCAATATATTTGTTGCAAAAATCACACACTATGATGAGTGATAATAAATCAAGAAAAAATAACAATAAACAATTGATTTGCAAAAAAAAAAAAAAAAACAGCCATAAAATGCACGATTTTTTAATGGTTTATGCTATGAAAAGCAGATTTTTTATTGTAACACACAGTCAATAAACGACAGAGAACAAAAAATGGGCGATAATAATACACGCATCGGCAAAGAAACCGAGTTTTATCACATAAGTATAAATAATAACACGGAGTGTGTCTTTTGGGCGTTGGACAACATAAAAACCACAAACGCCAAAACACCGCACACCACCGCAGAAGAAATAGCACAATTTCGCCAAGTATGTGCCAATGTGTATCGCACGGTGAGGTTTAAGTCCAATAAAGAGCGGTAAGGTTTTGTATGGACTGGGCATTTTTGCACAGCGTAACGAGAGAAATGCCGTAGGGTGGGCATTCATGCCCACCGTAATGGACGAAAGCATTTTAGGGTGGGTTTTCAACCCACCGCAAAACCACAAGGTTTTGATTGTAGATATTTCAGGCAACCTGAAATGTGATTAAAACGCGTGGGCAACAAGTTATCCCCCTACACTTGCTGTTGTAAAAATGCAACAGTTAAATAATTTTTAATTTTAACACATAACTTATTGAAAAAAAAAAAAAAAAAAACAAACTGTAAAACAGTAATATCAAGCCAAGCAACTTGGTTACAAGATATAAAAAATGAGCAAAATGCTTGGAGAAATGGTGTGGTCTATTGTAAGATATGCACAACAAAAGAACAGGAAACGCGCCAAGTGAATGAACGAAACAATCAGCAACAAAATAGCGTAGTGCGAGAAACGGCGTTTTATACCATACACGACACGCCCAATGGTGCATTGCACATTGCCTACGCAGAAGATTTGAAGACACAAAA
>JAGBKK010000015.1 GCA_017934045.1 Neisseriaceae bacterium
GTACGAAAAATTTTTTTTCTACCCCACTCAAAACAAAGGAAACGCAAATGAAGACAAAATATTTCACTGTGGCAATACTGGCGATTTTGGTGCTATCAAGTTGTGCCACAGAGAGCGATGTATTTGATGTGGAAGAACTCAATATATCGCAAACAGGTCAGACTGTGGAAATTCTCAATGTTACATCGGTCAGAATAAAATCCACCAGCAAAGAAGGCGTTGCCGTTGCCACTGCTGGCGGTGCAGCGGCAGGCGGTATTGTGGGTAAGAAAAAAAGTAAAGACAACAACAAAACTGCCGATACGGTATTGGGGGCTACCGCAGGCGGCGTACTCGGCTACGCTAGTGGAAAATTAGCAGGTTTGGTAACCACAGAGGGCGTAACCATTTCTTTTAAAGGATATGGTAGAGGCATACAAACGGTTACGCAAAAAGGCAAGCGTTGTCAATTCAAAGAAGGACAAACGCTGTTAATTGTTACTGGAAAAAATCGTATTCGTATTCAACCGAATTCAAATTGTGATTGATAGGAGCAACAAAAATGAAAAAGTTGATTGTACTGTGTTTTGCGTTGTGGGCAAGCAACGCTTATGCTGATTTAGACAGTTTAAGACGAGCCGAAATGCAACAGCAAAGGCAGGAACAAGCCGCAGCCCAAAAAGCCCGTGCGGAAGCGGCGGCACGAGAAAAAGTCCGAGCAGAAGCGGCTCAAAAAGCACGAGCCGAAGCCGCTGCACGCGAACGAATTAGACAAGAAGAATTGGCACGCGAAAGAGCCAAGCAAGAAACCAAAGAAGAACGCGATTATCAAGAAAGAATGGCGGACAAACGCCGCGAACAAAAATACGAAGATTTGAAACGCGAACTCGAAATTGCAGAATTAGAAGAAAAATTGGCTGCAAAAAAAGGCAATCGTTCGTATGAAGATAAAATAAGAGAACTTCAATTAGAAGAAGAAAGAGCGATGAGTGCGGCTCGCTCCAAAAAAGCGGATAAATTTGCCAAAGAAAGTTTGAAAGACCGCCACGCAAGCCGTGATAGCATTTATGCCGAAAACGAAGTCAAACGCTCTGAAAAAGAAATCAACAAAGGCACAGGCAAAATGCTTGGCAACAGCAAACTGAATGACGATGTGTATTTAGTGAATGAACAAGGCGTGGAAAGCGTTGAAACACGCGGCAAGGTTTCGATTGCCAAAATCATCTCGCTCACGCTGATTGTGCTGGCACTGATTGCTGGCGGTTTGTTTTATTTGTTGTTTCATCAGAAAAAACAACAGCAAAATCCGCCGACTAATCCGTAAGCATTGATATAAAACGCTTTCAGGCAGCCTGAATGCGTGTAGCAAGCGTAGGCTGGGCAACTTGTTGCCCACGCTGTTTTGTTTGTATTATCAGGCAACCTGAAATTCAATAATCACATTGTTATAAACAATCGCATTGGCAATGATTTATAAAAATATAATTCTTTCAAAACAATTTATTTAGGCTGCCTGAACACTCATTCGAATGCGTGGGCAACAAGTTGCCCACCCTACGCTTGCTGCCTGAAATCATTTTATTGGTTTGGGTAAGTGGGCATTCCCCACGCAATCGCCACGGCGGATAGCCAATCTTTTTCGTTGTTGTCAAGGGTTTCATCAAAGTTGGCAATCGTGTTGAGTGCGGTTAGGAGTTGTTTTTTATCTGTAATGGATAAATGGTCGAGTTTTTGTAATAAACTGGATAAACGCCCCAAAGGAATGGCGTGGTTGTATTTCATTAAACCTAATCGACATTCTACACAGGCAACTGTAAAGGCTTGTTCGGCATTTTTGCCGTGATTACAATGCGTTGCGGTTAAGGCAAGCAACTCAATGATTTCTTGTTTTAATTTATCTTTGGGTATAGATGATAAAAATCCTGCCATTAACGAAGTTTTCAGGCTGCCTGAAACTGCCGCATAAACGCAATGTTCAAACAGCGTCATTTTGTCGTCTGCTTTAATGATTTGTTGCAGAAACTTTTTGTATTTATTGATATTTTCTTCGCCAATCACATTTAGGCGTAAATTAGGCAAAGCAATCGCTAACACTGCAAAACGCTGTTCATCAGGCAAGGCGTTCTCTAATAAGGCTTTGATATTCTTGTGTAACTCTTGGCTAAACAATTCGGCAATAGCCAAACACGCTTGTTTGTTATCGCTGTGGCGAGCAAGCATTGCCACCACCACTGCGGACGCTTGTTCAGGCTGCCTTGCGGCATTTCGCCAGTAAGCTTCGTCCTTGATTTCGGTTTGGGTTAAGGCGGTTTCGTTGAGACCGCCAATAATGCCCAAAGCCGCCGCTGTTACCACTGTGTCATAAACAATGTCGTGATTTTGTAATCCTGTGGGCAATATTTTAACTTCTTCATTTTCCAGCGTTTTTTGCCAAGAACGCTCGCTTGCACCCAATACATTTTGCACCTTTATTTGATTATAAAAAGGCGTGTCTTGGCTTGGGCGTGGTGCGTCATCTTCGGTGGTAATCGGCGTGCCACGCCAGTATGGCAGAAGTTTTTGAATGCGTTGTTGCGTGTCAGGGTGGGTGTGCAGAATTTGAAATTCATAAATTGGATTATTGCCAAAAGTAAAAAGCAAATGTTCTAAATCCAATAAAAAGCCATCGGCAAATAAAATATACGACCATTGAGTGTGCAAACTTTTTTGCAAAACAGAAGCAATACCATTGGGATTACGGCTTAATTGCACGGCAGTTGCGTCTGCTTTAAACACATTTTCACGGCAGATAATGGATTTAATCATTTTGGCGACAAAATATCCTGAATAAGCCACCAACCACAATGGAAAAATAGGAAGCATAACAATGAAAAAAACAGTAAAAGAAACAAAACCTATATTGAAAGGATCTTGTCTTTCACCAACACTTTTTGCGATTTTGTTATATATTTTGGCGAATACAGAATAAACAAATTGCAAACCGAATAAAACGCCATAAATTAAAGTATTTAGCCGTGCATAACCGTTAATAATTTGTGCCATTTGATAAGCAGCAACGCCTTGTAATTCATCACGATTTAAATATTCCAAACTCCCCCGTGTAATACCCACAACCATATCCGTATGGCGAATACCTGCGGCAAAAGCATTGACAGACGGCTCGTTTTTTAATACATAAATTTTTGGCACGGGAATACCTGCGGCTATTGCCATTTCTTCAACGGTATTTTTTAATTGTACCGCTCGTAAATTATTGGGGTCATCATCTAATAAAACACCGCCCATCATAATAGAAGAATAATCCCCTTTGGATAATTGTTTGACTTTATAAAATGATGCGGTACAAATTGATGAAAAAAATAAAATATTTATCAATAATAATTCCAATAAAGATAATTCATCAGGTATCTCTTTTGTTCGGTTGGATATAAACGCATAACCCCAATCAATGGCTTTGGTGAGCAGAATGGTTAAAATCACCGACATAAGCACAAACAACAGCAACATTATTTTTTCTTGTCGGCGTGCTTCTTCTTGTTGTTTATAAAAATTCATTACCATAGTATTTCTCTTTAAATCTTGAATGGCTTTCAGGCTGCCTGAAAAATTTTTATAATACGCTCAATGCCACAAACAGGCACACACAACCTAATAAAAAGCACAGCATTCGATAAACACGGTTGCTTTGCGTGGGGTTATCCCAAATGGGGATAATAAACGATACAATGCGTGCAATAATAGCGTGAAAAATTTTGAAACGCCACAAAAATCCATATAAAAACCAAGTGTTATCGCCAACGGTGTCTTTTTCAAATACGGCAATTAAAAACAGACTAAATGCCGATAAAATCAAAAAAAATTTAATGTAAAAAATATCCATTTAATCACTCTCCAATCTTTCAGGCTGCCTGAAACCATTTATTCGTTTGAATGGGCAGGAATGTTCTCATACGATTTTGCCACGCCCCACGCAATCGCCACGGCGGATAGCCAATCTTTTTCGCTATTATCAAGGGTTTCATCGAAATGAGCGATATTTTCTAATTCGGTTAAAATCTGTTGTTTATCACTTAACGACAGGCGATCAAGTGTTTGTAGTAAGGAAGATAAACGCCCTAATGGAATATTGTTTTGATAGGCACACACACCCAATCCGCATTCATTGCAGGCTGCCTGAAAGGCTTGTTCGGCATTTTTGCCGTGATTACAATGTGTTGCGGTTAAGGCAAGCAACTCGATGATTTCTTGTTTTAATTTATCTTTGGGCATAGATGATAAAAATCCTGCCATTAACGAAGTTTTCAGGCTGCCTGAAACGGCGGCATAAACGCAATGTTCAAACAGCGTCATTTTGTCGTCTGCTTTAATAATTTGTTGCAGAAACTTTTTGTATTTATTGATATTTTCTTCGCCAATCACATTTAGGCGTAAATTAGGCAAGGCAATCGCCAACACCGCAAAACGGCGTTCATCAGGCAGAGCATGTTCTAATAAGTTTTTGATATTATTGTGTAATTCTTGGCTAAATAATTCGGCAATAGCCAAACACGCTTGTTTATTATCACTGTGGCGAGCAAGCATTGCCACAACAACCGCAGACGCTTGTTCAGGCTGCCTTGCGGCACTTCGCCAATAGGCTTCGTCTTTGATTTCGGTTTGGGTTAGCGCGGTTTCGTTGAGACCGCCAATAATGCCCAACACCGCCGCCGTAGCCACCGTGTCATAGACCATTTGCTGATTTTTATCAATCGTAGGAATAATATGCAAATCATTCAGTGTTTGATAAGCACTGCTGTCTCGCGAACCCAAGATATGCGTAATTTTTGTTTGTTCATCAGACACATACGACAAAGGTTCGTCATTATTTTTCAATATTGCTTGCCAACTGGGCAGAATTTTTTGAATGCGTTGCCCTGTTTCAGGGTGCGTTCGCAACATTTCAAATTCATAAACAGGGTCATTGCCAAAGGTAAAAAGCAAATGTTCTAAATGGGTAGAAAAATCATCGGCAAATAAAATATATTTCCATTGCGGTTTTAAACTTTTATTTAAAGCTGACGCCAAAGCGTCAGGGTGTCGTGATAATTGCACCGCAGTGGCGTCCATTTTAAAGACATTTTCACGGCAAATAATGGATTTAATCATTTTGGCAGATAAATGCCCCAAATAAGCCACAATATATAAGGGCAATAAAATAATGGTGGTGATAATCGTGCCAAAATAAGGCAATAGTTTATTTTCTTGTTGGGTTTTCAATTCTTGAATTTGGTTCATTGTATTCAAAAAATTTTTTTCTAAAAAAGAATACAAAAATTGCAAACCAAATAAAACGCCGTACATTAAAGTATTTAGTCGTGTATAACCGTTAATAATTTGCCCCATTTCATACGCCATCACCGCTTGCAATTCATCACGATTGAGATAATCCAAACAACCTTGCGTAACCCCAATCGCCATATCGGTGGGTTTTAATCCCACGGCAAAAGCATTGATAGACGGTTCTTTTTTCAAAACATAAATACGCGGCACAGGCACACCTGCGGCGATTGCCATTTCTTCGATAATATTGCGTAATTGCGTTTTTCGACTGTTATCCACTTCTTCCAATAACGAGCCGCCTGCGGAATCAGCCAAACGATTGCCTGTGGCAAGCAGTTTTTTGACTTTATCAAACGACACCGAATAAATCGTTGCCAAAAGCAAAATATTGATAGTGAGTAAAGAGGGCAAAGACAGTTTGCCTAAAAAAGCCCAATCAATGGCTTTGGTGATGACCATCGTTAAAAGCAAAGATAACAACAAAAACAAAGCAAACATTATTTTTTCTTGTCGGCGTGCTTGTTCTTGCTGTTTGTAAAAATTCATTGCCATTTTTGTTTTTCCTTTGCGTGATTGGGTTTCAGGCTGCCTGAAACATCGTGGGCAACAAGTTGCCCACCCTACGCCTTGCTTTCAGGCAGCCTGAATTAACTACCTGATGCAAAAAGTAAATAAAGTGCAAATAATACATTCACAATCGGCACAAATAATAATATGCACAATACTGGGGATAAATTTAAATCGCCCAATCTTTTTACCACTGCTGTTAGTGCAATAATCATCGAAATAATATAAAAAAACCAAATGGTTCCATTATATTGTCCGCCATTTTCATTCAAAAGATAAGACGCATAACCGCTTGGCACAGCGGCGATAATGTACGCATAGAAAAAATATTCTAATCGTCCAATGGCTGGTTTGTTTAACATAATCACACCTCCTAATTTATTGATTACATTGATTTTCAGGCTGCCTGAAAGCAAGTTTAAGCGTCAGCCAAATTGTGTTTGCATTGCCACGCACCGCAACAAGAAGATTGCGTACGCCGTGCGTTACGCACGGCTCGCTATGACCGTATTGGTTTCAGGCTGCCTGAAAAAGATGATTGAATTCAATTAAACCGTAAAATCCACTTTGGGAGCCACCATAATGGCGGATTTGGGTTTGTCGTCAAATTCCAACAGAACAGCGTCTTTGCGGTGGTGAAAAAGATAAGCAATGATATTAACAGGAAAATATTGACGGAATACATTGTATTCAGTAACCATATCGTTGTAGAACTGGCGTGCAAAACCAATGCGGTTTTCGGTGGAAGTCATTTCTTCATGCACCATTATCATTTGTTTGTCGGCTTTCAGTTCAGGATAATTTTCAATTACCATATTAAAGCGACCCAAAGCCGATTGTAAGCTTTGTTCAGCTGCCGCAAAAGTTTGCACCAAAGCAGGGTCAGTCAATGAATTTTTCAAACCCGATAAATCTTTGGAAGCCCCATTGCGAGCGTCAATCACTTCCTGCAAAGTTTCGTGTTCGTGTTTCAAATACGCTTTTGCCGTTTCCACCAGTTGGGGGATTAAATCATGACGGCGAATCAGTTGCACTTCAATTTGTGCAAACGCATTTTGAAAACGATTTTTCAACAAAACCAAGCGGTTGAAAATCAAAATCACCAAGATAGCAAGAGCTACCAAAATAATAACGGCAATCACATCGCCATAGTTACTTTCAAACATTTTTTATCACTCCTAAAATTGAGACTAAAAGAAGTCTCTATTATAGACAAAAAATCTTTTCAGGTTGCCTGAAAATGTGATTTTTTGTATTTTTAAGCGATTTTTTGGGGATTTTTGCAACAGTTTGTCAATCATTTTTTCAGGCTGCCTGAAACTTCCTTTTGTGTATTACAATACCCTCTTAATTTTACACAGCAAGCAATCAAAATGACGGAAATTCCAAACAACCATAACGAACAACTTTCATTAGGTGAATACGCCCAGCAGGCTTATTTGGCTTATGCAATGAGCGTGGTGCGTTCTCGGGCTTTGCCTGATGTGGCAGACGGTCAAAAGCCTGTGCAGCGGCGGATTTTGTATGCCATGCACGATATGCGTTTGAATGCAGGGGCGAAGCCTGTGAAATCTGCACGCGTGGTGGGCGAGATTTTGGGTAAATATCACCCGCACGGCGATTTTTCGGCGTATGACGCTATGGTGCGTATGGCACAGGATTTTACTCTGCGTTATCCTTTGATTGACGGTATCGGCAACTTTGGTTCGCGAGACGGCGATGGGGCGGCGGCAATGCGTTATACCGAAGCACGGCTCACACCGATTGCGTCTTTGTTGCTGTCGGAATTAAGCATGGGCACGGTGGATTTTATGCCCAATTATGACGGTGCGTTCGAAGAGCCAAGCGTTCTGCCTGCACGCTTACCGTTTGTGTTGTTGAATGGGGCAAGCGGTATTGCGGTGGGCTTGGCAACCGAAATTCCGCCGCATAATTTGCGTGAAGTGGCAGCCGCAAGTGTGGCTTTATTGCGTAATCCAAATTTGCAAACCGCTGAAATATTGCAATATTTACCTGCTCCTGATTTTCCAGGTGGCGGTCAGATTATTTCTTCGCCTGATGAATTATTAAAAATTTACGAAACAGGCAAAGGCTCAATCCGTGTGCGGGCAAGGTATGAAGTGGAAAAACTCGCCCGTGGGCAGTGGCGAGTTGTGGTCTCCGAATTGCCGCCTGCCGTCTCCGCACAAAAAATCTTGGCACAAATTGAAGAGATGACCAACCCCAAACCGAAAGCGGGCAAAAAACAGTTAAGCCAAGAACAACAAAACACCAAGTCGCTTATGCTGTCGTTAATTGACAAGGTGCGTGATGATTCGGACAACGAATCGCCTGTGCGGTTAGTGTTTGAGCCGAAATCATCTCGCCTTGACCCTGATGAATTTATCAACACGCTAATGGCGAATACCGATTTAGAATGTAATTCGCCGATTAACTTGGTGATGATGGGGGGCAACGGCAAACCTGCCCAAAAAGGGCTGAAACAAATTTTGACAGAATGGTTGTCATTCCGTGTGGCAACCGTTACACGCCGCCTGCAATATCGTTTGAGTGAAGTACAAAAACGTATTCATATTTTGCAAGGCAGAATGACGGTTTTTTTGCATATTGACGAAGTGATTAAGGTTATTCGTGAAGCAGACGAGCCCAAGCCAGAGTTAATGCGTGCCTTTGGTTTGACGGAAATTCAAGCCGAAGATATTTTAGAAATTCGTCTGCGACAACTCGCACGATTGGAATGGATTAAATTAGAAAGCGAATTAGCCAAATTACAAGAAGAAGAAGGCAACCTGAAACATTTATTAAGCGATGAGACCGCTAAAAAACGCTTAATTATCAAAGAAATACAAGACGATGCCAAACAATTTGGCGATGACCGCAGAACGCTGGTTGAAGCCGCCGAACGCGCCGTATCCGTGCAGACCGTAGCGGACGAGCCGATTACCATTATTTTGTCGCAAAAAGGCTGGGTTCGCACACGGCAAGGGCATAATTTGGATTTATCGCAAATCACCTTCAAAGACGGCGATGATTTGCGGCAAACGGTTGAAAGCCGCACGGTTGCGGAAATTGTGCTGTTAGACAACTTGGGGCGTTCTTACACCATTGCCGCCGCCGATATTCCAGGCGGACGCGGAGACGGCGTGCCGATTTCGTCCCTGATTGATTTACAAGCAGGAGCCCAAATCATCACCCTAATATCAGGGCTGCCTGAAAACCGATATTTGCTTGCGAATACAGGCGGTTACGGATTTATTTGTGCCGTGAAAGATATGCTTTCCAAAGTCAAAGCAGGCAAAGTGTTGATGACACTCAATGACAATGAAAAAATGCTGGTGCCGTGTGCCGTGCCCAACAGTTTCAGGCTGCCTGAAAATAATGATACCGTCATTGCGAGTGAGCCGCAAAGCGGCGAGCGTGGCAATCTCCTGATGTCGGAGCGTGTTCCCAATCTTTCAGGCAGCCTGAAAGTCTTGCTTGCCACCAGCGAGCCACGCATTTTGGCGTTTGAACTTGCCGAACTTCGTCAAATGAGTAAAGGTCGTGGTTTGCAATTAGTCAATCTGCCCGATAAAGAAACGCTCACCCACATTATTTTAACGGATAAAGAAGAATACACAGTCGAAAGCACAGGGCGGCGTGGTGCAGTGCATACCGACACCCTGCGTATTGTCGATGTGCTGAATAAAAGAGCCAAAAAAGGCAAACCCATACACCTTTCAGGCAGCCTGAAAGCATTGAAAAGCGTCTCCAAAATGGTAGAAACAGCACAAAACTTGATATAAAAAAATATTTCAGGCAGCACAAATGCTTATAATGGTGTTTCGGAAAAACAAAGGAAATTTATGTTTCGTCAAGAAAGTTTTTCAGACGCTTTATTTATCGAACGCGTCAAACGCAATGTCGAATATCTGCCAAATTTAGTGGCAGTGATGCGGATTGCCATTGCCGTGGCAGTGCTGGTGTTTTATTTGTTGCAAAACAAAAATCCCAATAGCGTTGTGCGTTTTGACCGTTTGCCTTTATATGTTTGGGAAGCGTCTTATGCGGTATTTATTTTCATCACCTTATTTTTTCCGCAAATGCGTACTGAACGCAAAAATAGCATTTATCCCATTGCCATCAATTTATTAGATATTTTAATGATTATTCTGCTGACGCATATTGCAGGGGGCGTGGAAACAGGTTTTGGTATTTTTGTTCTGCCGTTTATTGCGGTGGCGTGTTTTACCACAGGGGGCAGAAATGCGTTGGCGTATGCGTCTTTTGCCACAATTTTATTATTTTTAAGCAGTATCAGTCAGTTATGGTTAAATGTTAAACAGCAAGATTCAACCCAACAAAACATTATTTTGTCTGCATTTTTATCCTTGGCGTGCTTTTTTGTGGCGTTGATGAGTGCCTACGGTTCAGTCAATATTCGCCGTGCATTAGGTACGATTTCGCGTAATGAAGAACAAATCGCCCAATTAAGTAACCTGAATAAATTGGTGTTGGAACACGCCCAAGAAGGTTTGATTGTGTTAAAACATTCAGGCAAGGTGGTATTGTTTAACAACCAAGCTAAAAAATATCTGCCTGAATTATTTTTAGATCACCATTTGAATGAATTAGAAACCGTGGTCAAGAAATGGCACGAACACATTTATCACAGTTTTGAAGAAATTTTGTTATGCGATGGGCAGGAATTACAACTGACCGCCGTCCCTTTAACCGAACAAGAACCGCCATTATTGTTGATTTCTATGCGTTCTTCGGCAGAAATTGCCCAAGCGTCTCGCACCGATAAACTCGCATCATTAGGACAATTAACAGCCAATTTAGCACACGAAATTCGCAATCCCTTGGCTGCCATTAGTCAAGCCAATGAATTGTTGCATGAAAGTTTGCAAGATGACCCTGATTCCCCTTATTTAGCCTTGGTGAATATTGTTAACCACAACACCAAACGCATTAACCGTATGATTCAAGAAATTCAGGCAGTCAATCGCAGTGATAATATGCAACGCAAAAATTTAAGCGTACACCAATTTCTGAATGAATTTCTCACCGAATTTGTGTTAAGCCACCCTGACGCACAAGGCTGTTTGGATATTCGCACCGAATGTCCTGAAAATACCTATATCTTTTTTGACGACAGCCACTTACAACAAATTTTGGATAATTTAATGAACAATGCGTGGAAATATTGCGATAAGGGCGAATTTGCCATTCAAATTGCCACACGCTTAAAAGTGGATAATAATGAATTGGTGATTTCCGTTGCCGACAATGGTCCTGGCATTCCGCCTGAAAACGCTGAACGCATTTTCGAACCCTTTTTCACCACTTCCAAAGAAGGAACAGGTTTGGGTTTGTATGTCGCACAAAATTTAGCACAAGCGAACAATGCTGTGTTACGCTATCGTGCTACCTTGCGTAAATTTGAATTGATTGTGAAAGCAGAATTACTATGAGCGATTTAAAACTGCAATTTCAACACCCTGTGTTGGTGGTTGATGACGAAGCCGATTTGCGTGCCTTATTGCAAATGTCATTAAGCAAAATGGGTTTGCAGGTGGAAACCGCCGAAGGCGTGGTTTCGGCAAAGAAAAAAATTGCCGAAAAAACATACGATCTAATCTTAACCGATATGAAAATGCCTGACGGTAACGGTTTGGAAGTGGTGGAATTTGTGGCACAAAATTCCGATACGCCCATTGCGGTGATTACCGCTTTTGGCAATCCCAATCAAGCTGTGCAGGCAATGAAGTTAGGTGCATTTGATTATATTGCCAAGCCTGTAACGCTTGCACAATTACGCACTTTGGTGAAATCCGCCATTAACATTGACGCACCACACCGTCCGCATAAAAAAACCGATACTGACGATAAAACGCAGCCTGAAAAACCCATAACACACACCAAACAAGCACTCACCAAAGCCAAAACCGCATTAGCCCGTGCCAAAGCCGAAAAAATGCTCACCGAAAACGGTGAAGTGCCGCCTGAAAACGCACCACGCCAACGCTTGTTGGGCAATTCCGAGGCTATGCAAAATGTTCGCAAACTGATTGGCAAACTCGCCAAATCCGATGTGTCGGTGTATATCACAGGCGAATCAGGCACAGGGAAAGAACAAGCCGCAAGGAGTATTCACGAAGCGTCCAACCGTGCCAACGCTCCATTTATCGCCGTCAATTGCGGTGCGATTCCTGAAAACTTAATGGAAAGCGAATTTTTTGGCTATAAAAAAGGCAGTTTTACAGGTGCAGATTCCGACCGAGACGGCTTTTTTCAGGCAGCCCACAACGGTACACTGTTTTTAGATGAAGTCGCCGATTTGCCGCTGTCTATGCAAGTGAAACTGTTGCGTGTGATTCAAGAAAAAGCCGTTCGCAAAATTGGCGAACATGTTGAAACGCCTGTGAATGTACGCATTATCTGTGCCACACACAAAAACTTGGAAAACGAAGTCGAATCAGGACGCTTTCGCCAAGACTTGTATTATCGCTTGAATATCGTAACGCTCGAAATGCCGTCTTTACGCAATTTAGACTTGGACGACAAAGAATTTCTGATTAACGCACTCAAACAAAAAATCGCCAATGATAACGAAGTCAATATTCGTCCCGAAGCGATGGAAGCCTTGAAAAAATACAGTTTTCCAGGCAATTTCCGCGAATTAGAAAACATTTTGGAGCGTGCCATTGCCCTATCAGGCGGCGAGCCGATTAGTGCAGACGACTTACAACTTCGCCGCAGCAGTAATTTAATTGATGAGAGCGAATCGGACGGCGACAGCGAATTGTTGCACGGTGCAGAATCTTTGGAAGACTTTTTAGACCAAACCGAACGCAAATTGATTGAAGAAGCCCTAAAAAAAGCAGGTGGCAACCGCACCAACGCCGCCAAATTATTGGGGATTTCGTTTTATTCGATGAAAAATCGCATCAATCGTTTGGGATTAAATGAATAATTTAAGTGTTACTTAATGTATTTTGTCCTTATAATGCACCACTTCTTCAAGAAAGGAAAAAACACAATGAATGCTTTTAAAAAATCCATTTTAACCGCAGCTACTTTACTTTGTTGTTCAGTTGCTTTTGCCGCACCTGCGGACGCTGTTAATCAAATTAAAACCAACTCGGTTGAAGTATTAAAAATTTTGAATAAGGAAAACGGTGCGAATGCCGAGGCGGTGAAAGCAGAAGCAGAACGCTATGCGTCCCCCTACTTCGACTTTGAACGCATGACTGCGTTGGCAGTGGGTCAGCCGTGGAAACAAGCGTCTGCCGAACAGAAAAAGCAATTAACCGAAGCGTTCAAAAATAAGTTAATTCGCATTTATTCGGGCACGATGTTTCAATACAAATCCGCACAAGTAACGGTAAATGACAAACCGCGTGTGGAAAACAACGGCAAACAAGTCATCATCAATACCGAGGTTCTGCCCACGGCTAATTCGCCCAAAAGCGAGATTGTGCATATTGATTACACCACTTATCAAAGTGGCGACAAATACCGCATTTACGATGTGAAAGTGGAAGGACAAAGTTTGGTAACCGTTTATCGGACGCAATTCAAAGAGATTGTGAATAAAAGCGGTATTGACGGCTTGATTGCGGAATTGAAAAAAGAAGGCGGCAAATAAATGCAGCAAACAAAATCAGGTAACACCTTGATTTTAAGCGGAAATATCGACAATAACAGCGTTACTGTCGATATTTTTCGCACATTTCAAAAAAACTTGCAAGGTGTGGAAAAAATCACCTTTCAAGATATTACACGCGTGGATTCCACCGTGATTGCACTGATTGCGGCAGCCAAACGCAACCTGAAAACGCTTAAAGTTGAAGACACTCCGCCACAAATGACGGATTTATTGAAATTGTATCATCTTGATGACTGGGCTTAACATTATGAAAATGCGTCATTTTTTACTTATCTCAATCGTATGTGGTCTAACCGCTTGTGCGAGCAACCCCAATGATCCTTACGAACCCTACAACCGTGCGATGTTCAAAGTGAATGACGCGTTGGATACTGCGGTGTTAGCCCCCACCGCACGCGGTTATCAAAAAGTCGTCCCCAAACCTGTGCGTTCAGGCGTTACCAATGTGTTTGATAACTTAAAAGATGTGGTGAGTTTTGGCAGCAATGTGTTGCGTTTAGATGTAGAAAAAGCCAGCACCGACTTTGTGCGTGTGGGTTTCAATACGGTCTTTGGCTTGGGCGGATTGTTACCGATGGCTGATTTGGCACAAATACCCAACAACAAAAACACCTTGGGCGACACATTTGCGTCTTGGGGTTGGAAAAACAGCAATTATTTTGTAATGCCCTTGTCAGGGCCTTCTACTTTGCGAGATTCCTTGGGCAATACCGTTACGATGGTGTATTCGCCACAAGGTGCTTTAATCAGTAACGACAAAGTATTGGCAGGCGTAACCGCCTTAAATGTGGTTGATACTCGTACTAAATATATCGGCTTAACCGATGCCGTCAAAGATGCCGCTCCTGATAAATACGCCTACACACGCGATTTTTATATGCGTTACCGTGCCAAACAAACAGGTGGCAAATACGGTGATAGCGAAGATGAAGAAACCGATATTGACGATTTAATGGGCGACAGTGAAAACGCTTCTGCAAACAAAAATCCGCCTGAAACCCCTGAAATAAATGGGGAAAAGGTAACGGAATAATTTTAACTTCATTTCATTCGTTGAACTGCGTTTCAGGCTGTCTGAAACCTTTACCGTCATTGCGAGCCGTGCCAAAGCACGGCGTGGCAATCTCCTAAAATTATTTTTAACGAGTAAAACGAAGTTAAAAATAATTTTAGGGTAGCGTATGAAGATACAACGACAATGCAAAAAACATTTCAGGCAGCCTGAACAGGTTCAGGCTACCTGAACAAATAATATTTTAAACAAAAGGAACAAAAATATGAACGACAATAACATTAACAATCGTGGTAATAACAATGTAAGTATTAACGGTAATGGAAATACCGTCACCCAAATTAATTATCAAAGTCAAAGTATTGAAACCACAACAGACATAAATTTTTTAGCACAAGTAGCCAATAAGGATGAACAAGAACTCAATAATCTTCGCTTTCCTCGTTATAAAAAAATAGGATTAGCAATAACAGTGGGTATTTTTTTCTCTATTCCACCTATTGTTAAAATAATTCTCAATATAGGCTATGCGTCATCCTATATATCTCAATTAATTACCCAATTCTTTCAACAGGATAAAAAGTTTTTTATTTTATTTTTATCTTCAAACTGGTTTTTTATATCTTGTGCAATATTAGCAGGTTTATCTTTTGCTTTTGCATTGAGATTGCACAATTTGAACGACAGTAAAGAAGATGAAAACAATCTACAACAACATATAAACAAAGCAAAAAATAAAGCATTCAGACTGGGCTATACAAAAAAACAGTGGAAACAAGCACGCAAAAATCCAAAAAACTTACCAAAGAAAGATGATGACTATTAACAAATGATTTTATAATGCCAGTTTTCAGGCTGCCTGAAACAACATAAGGAAACCAAAAATGTTTGAAACCAACCGCAGTGTAGTCATGTTAATACCGCAAGAGCCGTTTTGGGCTTGGCTGAATGGCTTGCCTGATAGCGATTTGAGCGATTTAAGTTTAGAAGATTTGCAAGACGACCCCAATGCTTATTTAATTGACGCTTGCGATGATATTGACCAAGTGTGGGACGAAATTATCAGCCGTTTGGACGAACTTTTTTCTGCCGAACTTGCCGACTGGTGCGAAGACCCTGAATTTTGGCCTGATATAAATCCTGAAATTTTTACCGAATGGTTTGAAGTGCGTATTGCCACCATTGTTGCCGATTTGCCCAACAAAGAAATGCAACGCACACCGTTTGAACCAATTATCCTAAAACCTGACGCATAAAAATGAAAGAAACCATTATCAAAGTGCATGGCTATCATCTTGATGTGTATCAGCATGTCAATAACGCTCGCTACTTGGAATTTTTAGAAGAAGCCCGCTGGAATGCTTTGGAAGACGGCGATTTAATCAGCACGCTCCAACAAAACAACTGGGGCTTTGCGGTGGTGAATATCAACATTGCCTTTCGCCGTGCCGCCGTCTTGGGCGATGTGTTGGTGATTAAAACCCAACACGACCGCTTTGGCAATCGCAGTGCGGTGTTAAAGCAAACCATCATCAACCAAGCCACAGGCAAAGTGGTGAGCGAAGCCGAAGTTACCTACACCATTTTTGATATGACCACCAACAAAGCCTTGCCGTTGGACGAGAATTTACGCACACTCATTTTGAAGAACGCACAATGAAAAAAACACTGATTGCCCTAACGCTGATTGCGGTTTTAACCGCTTGCAAACCTGCCGCACCTACTTTCAGGCTGCCTGAAATTGAAACCGCACAAATGATGGACGAACGCAATTTCATCGGCAAAACCACGCTGTTGAATTTTTGGTATCCGTCTTGCCCAGGTTGCGTGAAAGAAATGCCTATGCTGATTGATTTGCATAACAAATATGCCAATAACGCCAATTTTCAAACCATTGCCATTTCGCTTAATCTCAACAGCGAAGCCGAAGTGAAAGCGTATATTCAACAATACAAACTGCCCTTTGCCGTAGCATACGACAAAGACAAAAAAGCCCAAACCGCCTACAATGTAACCCTTGCTCCGATGACCTTTGTGATTGATAAACAAGGAAAAATTGTTAAACAATATTTGGGCGAACCTGATTGGGCTGAATTGCAAGGCGTATTAGATAAGGCGTTAAAATAATGGCTCCAACCTTTCAGGCAGCCTGAAAGATACACATGCCCCACCCCATTCTCACCGTCTCCCACCTAACCCACCGCTATGGCAAAACCCTTGCGGTGGATAATGTTTCTTTTTCGTTAAATCAAGGGGTTACGGTGGCTTTGGTAGGGTCTGACGGTGTGGGAAAATCAACGCTGTTGTCTTTGATTGCTGGCACGAAAAAAATTCAGTCAGGCGAAATTGAAGTTTTTGGCAAAATTCCAAAAAATCAAGCAGATAGAAATCAACTTGCGGAAAAAGTGGCGTTTATGCCGCAGGGTTTGGGACGGAATTTGTATCCGACTTTAACCGTGTTGGAAAATATCGACTTTGCCGCACGGTTGTATAGCCTGCCTGAAAAGTCTCGCCGTGCCACGATAGACCGCTTACTGAAAGCCACTGGCTTGTTTGCT
Organism: Neisseriaceae bacterium; assembly: GCA_017934045.1. Lineage (GTDB taxonomy): Bacteria > Pseudomonadota > Gammaproteobacteria > Burkholderiales > Neisseriaceae > RGIG9985. The sequence goes on from JAGBKK010000015.1 coordinate 17,090, forward strand.
TTTCAAAATCGCCCAGCAGGCAAGTTGTCAGGCGGTATGAAGCAGAAGTTGAGTCTCTGTTGTGCGTTGATTCATCAGCCTGATTTGTTGATTTTGGACGAACCCACCACAGGGGTTGATCCTTTGTCTCGCCGTCAATTTTGGGAATTGACTGACCGCTTGCGGCAAGAGTTTCCGCAAATGACGATGATGGTGGCAACGGCTTATATGGAAGAAGCCGAACGCTTTGAGTATCTGTTGGCGATGAATAACGGCAAGTTGTTGGCGTTTGATACGCGAGAAAAAGTGCTGCAACAAACGCAAACGCACACGGTTGAAGACGCTTATCGCCGTATGCTGCCTGAAAAAACGGATAACAATCAAGAATTGATTATTCCGCCATTTGCACAAAATCCTGATGAAGAACCTGTGATTGTGGCAAAAAATCTCGTCAAACGCTTTGGCGATTTTACCGCCGCCAACAATGTGTCTTTCACCATTCATAAAGGCGAAATTTTTGGCTTTTTGGGGTCGAACGGTTGTGGCAAAAGCACCACGATGAAAATGCTCACAGGCTTGCTGGAAGCCGATGAAGGCGAAGCGATTTTGTTCGGACACCCTGTTGATACGGACGACAAAGCCACGCGTTGTCGTGTGGGCTATATGTCGCAAGCGTTTTCGCTGTATGAAGAATTGACCGTTCGCCAAAATTTAACGCTCACCGCCGCCATTTATCCGACCACGCACGATAAAATTAAGACAAGCGTGGCAGACGCTTTACAACGCTTTGATTTAATTCAATATTCTGAACATAAACCAGCCGATTTGCCATTAGGCATACGCCAACGCTTACAACTTGCCGCCGCCTGCATTCATCGTCCTGAACTCTTAATTTTGGACGAACCAACTTCTGGCGTTGATCCTAATGCACGCGATCTATTTTGGCGACAACTGATTGAATTATCAAGAAAAGACAAAACCACCATTTTTGTCTCCACGCATTTTATGAACGAAGCGGCGTTGTGCGACCGTATTTCCTTAATGCACGCAGGGCAAGTTTTAGCCGCCGACACGCCTGAAAAGTTGCGTCAGCACTTTCAGGCAGCCACATTAGAAGAAGCGTTTATTCAATGTTTAGCAGACAATGGGGCGAATGAATCGGCAGAACAAGCGTTTGATGAAAACATCAGGCAGCCTGAAAATAACGATAAAATCAATCCCTTAATGGCGTGGTTTGCCCAAACGCTCACCTTTGCACGGCGTGAAGCGTTGGAGTTAATGCGAGACCGTGTTCGTTTATTTTTCGCCGTTGCAGGGCCTTTGGTGATTTTGTTTTGCATTGCCCTGTGCGTGTCGTTTGATATTGATAAAGTGCCGTTTGCCGTGTTCGACCAAGACCAAAGTCAAGACAGTCGGCATTTGCGGCAAGAATTTGCAGGTTCATCTTATTTTATAGAACAAAATCAAATACATAACCCACAAGCATTAGATAACGCTCTACAAAGCGGTCAAGCCAAAGTCGTCATCGAAATTCCGCCAAATTTTGGCAAAGACTTGAACGCAGGCAAACGCCCACAAGTGGCGTATCACATAGACGGCACGCAACCCTTTACTGCCACCGCCATTAACGGTTATGTCAGCGGCATATCGGCACAACACATCAGCCAAATGCTGCCTGAACAATCTGCCACAATCAACAGCATAACCGAACCCAGATTTATTTATAATCAAGAATTTAAAAGCATTTACGCAATGACCCCAGCGGTTTTAATGATGGCGTTACTGATGATTCCCACCATGCTTACCGCCGTGGGCGTGGTACGCGAAAAAGAGTTAGGCTCAATCTTAAATTTTTACACTTCACCCGTTTCAGGCAGCCAGTACTTAATCGGCAAACAACTGCCCTATCTCGCATTGGGCATAGCCAGTGCCTTGATTTTATTGTTTTTTATCGTATTCATTTTAGGCGTGCCGATTAAAGGTTCATTCATCACCCTATTCGCAGGCATTGTATTGTTTGTCGCCGTTGCCACAGCGATTGGCTTGTTTGTGTCCTGCTTTGTCAATACCCAAGTCGCCGCCCTATTCGCCGCAGGTATTTTGGTGATGATACCCAGCGTCAATTTTTCAGGAATGATTTACCCCGTTGCCACATTAGACGGCTCGGCGGCTGTGATTTCCAAAATCTTCCCCGCGTCATGGTTTCAAATTATCAGTTTAGGCACATTCACCAAAAGTGTGGGCTTTGCCGTGCTGTGGAAAATGTTTGCCGTATTGGCTTTGCAGTTAATCGTGCTGATGACACTGTCGGTAAAATTGTTGAAGAAGTGGGAAAAGTAGTTTCAGGCAGCCTGAACGCATTAAGCGACAGCAAAATCTTCATTCATCTTCGTTGGGCTATTTTTCACTTTTCATCACCACAAAATAGAGTAAAATTTAACGCTATTCTTTTTCAGGCAGCCTGAAACACAAATCACATAAAAACAATGACAACAACTTAATTCAGGCAAACTGAAACACAACTTTTGGAAAAACACAATGCAAACAGCGGCTTTAATTATTTTATTGTTTATCTACGGCGGATTAGGAGCGTTTGTGTGGGGCTTTTGGCGAAATCGTCCCAATGACGAGTACCCCATTAAACGCGAAATTGCCATACTCGTGCCAGCACTGATTCTGCACGCTGCCGCCGTGTGGTTGCCTATGCTTTCCGCAGGGCAAGTCAATTTTGGCTTTGGACACGCACTCAATCTCATCACTTGGTTAATGTTGTTGCTGTATTGCGTGGGCAGTTTGCTGTATCCACTCAAAGGCTTACAAATTTTGCTGTATCCCATGGCTGTGCTGTCGATTATTGTCGCCGCTCTACTGCCTGGACAAAACAGCAGTTACGCGGTTAGCAATGTGCCATTTTTAATTCATGTAGGTTCATCGATTTTTGCTTACTGTTTATTTGGCATTGCCACCATTATGGCGGTGCTGATTTTATTATTAGAACGCGATTTACGCCGCCGCAAAATGTCGCCTTTAATGACCTTTTTGCCCCCCTTATTAAGTCTTGAAAAACTAATGTTTCAAGCCATTTGGTTGGGCTTTATTTTGCTCACTGTTTCTGTTGCCACAGGCACGGTATTTTCTGAAATGGTCTTTCACCAACCTTTCCGCTGGACGCATAAAGTGCTGTTTGGTATGGCTTCATGGTTGATTTACGCCGTGTTATTATTTGGCAGAACCATGCGTTCGTGGCGTGGCAAAAAAGCAGCTATCTTTGTCATCGCAGGCTTTTTCAGCCTAATGTTAGCATATATTGGCAGTAAATTTGTATTGGAAATTTTATTAGGTAGAGTACATTGATTGGGCATATTTCAGGCAGCCTGAAACAAGTACAGTAACGCCGTAGAGTGGGCATCCTTGCCCACCATAACGACAGAAATCTATTTCAGGCTGCTTGAATAATCCTAAACAACGCCTATCGGCGTTGTGGAGGGTTGGAAACCTACCCTACGGTGGTACTGTTAATTTTTCAGGCAGCCTGAAAGATTATTCTTTTTCAGCCGTGCGGAATGGGTTAGATGACATACGAACATCTTTAATACCTAATCGCTTAAACACATTCGCATAACTTTTTGCCCCCTCCGACAAATAGATACGAGCAATATCATCTTTATTGATTGCCCGATATTTCCAATATAATTTTGCCGAAGAATAATCACTGTCAAAATTTTCTTCAATAATGTCTTGGTCATTAAATGGACAACAATAAAGAATACGACATTCTTGCTCTTCGTGGTATGCCGAATGTTTTACCAAATAACTGAACGGCAATAAAATTAAATTTAATATGTTCAATATTTCTTTTTTTGTTTCATTTTCTTCAATATTTTTAAATAATTGCTCTATTTTTACAATCATTTCCTTAAATTGTTTATTGACTTCCTTTTGAATGTCGTCAATATATTCTTGATAACTTTCAAAATGTTGAATATTTTTATCATTTTCACGATAAAAAGTTAATTCATCACGAGCCGCTATTTTCAAATAGGGTATTTTTTCTCCTTTTTCATTTTTCATAAAACTTTCAGGATCTAAATAAATACAACGATATAATGGAAGTGTATTACACTCTGCATTATTTTTTTCTTGATAATTTATTGCTTTTGTGGCAGTAGATTTAATTGTAGTTATTTTCATATTATTATTGATACTTGTATCAATTTTAATTTGTTCCGTAATACCAAAACTCATAATTCCTGTATGAGAATTACTAAAAAATGATGTATTTAAAACTAAACTAACGCCAGTTGCTTCCCTGTTTTGTTTTTTACCATATAAACGAAATTGATTAAGGCTGTCGTGATTAAAAGTAAAACAACCTATAAAAACTGCTAATTCTGACGATTTTTCCTTATTGATTTCTTGTAATTTTAATTGATTAGAATAATTATTTAAAAATTGAAACAATACATTACCTTCTGTGGGGTCATTAAATTGCTCTGCTGATGATATTCTAAAATCCCATGAATTTTCTTTTTGAAAAAAATTAATCGCTGTGCCTACTTCTGTATAATGAGCAAATGCTCTTTCAGGAGAATTAACTGGCGTATCTGTACGAATAACCTGTAAAGCATTTCTAATATCTAAATAATGGTCTAATATTTCTAATAATATTCCTTTATTCTTTAATAAAATTCTGGCATTTTGTACATTATTCATAACATTTTTAATATACTCATCATTTTGATAATATTCCTTTGATTGAATAATACACTGATTAAATTCAGTTTCATTTTCTTCTTTTGCATAAATTATTGCAAGGTGAAATTGAACCTTAGCATATGCTTCTAAATCATATTCTTTTTGAATATTTTTCCAATGCTGTTTGGCTTGTTCAATTTCGCCTTGTTCTTCACAAAGAACACCAAGACTTAATTGAGCCTTGGCATATGCTCCTAAATCATGTTTTTCTTGAATATTTTGCCAATATTGTTTGGCTTTTTCAATATCACCTTGTTTTTTATAGAGAATACCAAGAAGAAATTGAGCCTTGGCATTTGCTCCTAAATCATGTTTTTCTTGAATATTTTGATAGTGTTGTTTGGCTTGTTTAATATCACCTTGTTTATAATAAAGAATGCCAAGACTTAATTGAGCATAGGCATATATTTCAACATCTTGTTTTTCTTGAACATTTTGCCAATGTTGTTTGGCTTGTTTAATATCTCCTTGTTTTTCATAAAGAAGACCAAGAACACATTCAATACTTGCAATCATTTCTTGATGAACATTATTTAACTTTTTGGCTTCTTGTGTCAGAATTTCCTTTTTATTATTTTCAATACGCTTATTGCTCAACACTTCTTCAATTTCTTTTTCTAACGCTTCCATTTGTTGTAAATATTCTTGGAAATCTTTGACACTTTGTATTAAAACTGTTCTTGCATTATCATCAACACGCCCATCACGCAACAATTCTTCAATTTCTTTTTTCAATTCTTCAACTTGTTGTTTGGAATATTGTGTTTGATTGTCGCACATAGCATTCTCCTAAATGGACGATAAGGAAAGAAAATAAACTTGCTTATTTTATCATTATTTTTTAAAGCATTATCGCTTTTCAGGCTGCCTGAAAAATCCTTTGAATAATTGTATTTTCCATACCCTTGCCAGCACTGGCGATTTTTCTACTTTTGAAGTTTATCGACTATAATAACGCCCAACCATTTTTTGATAGGAAAATAAAATGCCATATTTATTATCATCAATCGTTGCTCAATTAGGCGGCACACTTGTAGGGCAGGATATTCACATTCAAAGCGTTAAAACTTTATCAGACGCAACTGCGAATGACATTTCCTTTTTGTCTAATCCCAAATACAAAAAACAATTAGAAACCACAAATGCAGGGGCGATTATTGTTGCGCCTAATATCGTGGGGCTGCCTGAAAATAAATCGTATATTGTGGCAGATGACCCTTATTTGTATTTTGCCAAAGTGCTGCATTTATTGTATCCGCCGCAAAAATCCACGCGGCAAGTGCATGAAACGGCGGTGATTCATCGCAATGCAATTGTGCCTGATTCTTGTGAAATCGGGGCGTTTGTGGTAATCGGCGAAAATGCTCAATTAGGCGAAAATTGCCGCATTCTTTCAGGCAGCGTTATCGGTGAAAACTGTGTTTTGGGTGATGAATGTGTGCTATACCCAAGCGTGGTGTTGTATCCCAAAACGCATTTGGGCAATCGTGTGATGATACACGCCAACAGCGTTATTGGAGCAGACGGCTTTGGCAATGCCCGCACGGCGGATAAAACATGGTACAAAATTCCACAAATCGGCGGCGTTACGATTGGCGATGATACCGAAATCGGAGCAAACAGCAATATTGATAGGGGGGCGTTGGGCAACACCGAAATCGGTTCAGGCTGCCGCATTGATAACCAAGTGCAAATCGGACACAACTGCATCATCGGCAACCACACCGCCATTGCCGCCTGCACGGGCATTTCAGGCAGCACCAAAATCGGCAATTACTGTATTATCGGCGGTGCGGCGATGTTTGTCGGACACATTGAAATTGCCGACCACACCATTATCGGCGGCGGCACAGCGGTTACCCGCTCAATCGACAAACCCGACTTCTACGCCACTTGCTACCCCATTCAAACGCAAAAAGAATGGGTGAAAAACGCCGTACATATTCGCCATTTAAGCGAATTAAGCAAACGAGTGAAAGAATTGGAAAAGCAATTAGCCGAAAAAGAATAAGTTTCAGGCAGCCTGAAAATAGGTCAGCCACAAAAAAGGCGTTTATCCAAAACGCCTTTTTCATTCTAAAAAACAAGCAATTACACTTTTGCCGCAGCAGCGACTTCGGCGGCGTAATCGACTACTTTTTTCTCAATACCTTCGCCCACTTGGAACACGGTAAAGGCTTTAACCGTGGTGTTGTTGGCTTTTAACAGTTGTGCCACAGTTTGCTCGGGGTTTTTAACAAATTGTTGGCCTAACAAGGTTACTTCTGCCAAATATTTTTTCACACGACCTTCAACCATTTTGGCAATAATGTCCGCAGGTTTGCCTGATTGTGCGGCTTGTTCTTCGTAAATATGGCGTTCTTTGGCAACCAATGCAGGATCAACTTGTTCTGCTGAAACGCATTGCGGACGAGATGCCGCAATGTGCATCGCTACATCGCGTGCGGTGGCTTCATCGCCTGCGTATTCAACCATCACGCCAATTTTAGAACCGTGCATATAAACAGTCAGGCTATCAGCGGTTTCATAGCGTTGAAAACGGCGAACCGACATATTTTCGCCCAATTTAGCAATCACGGCTTTACGCACTTCTTCTACGGTTTCGCCTGACGCAGTTTTCACCGCGTTCAAAGCGTCCAAATCCGCAGGGTTGCCTGAAACAACAGCTTCTGCGGCGGCTTTGGCAAAGCCCAAAAAGCCCGCATCTTTGGCAACAAAGTCGGTTTCGCAATTCACTTCAACCAACGCACCTTTATTGCCGTCTAAAATATGAGCAATCACGCCTTCGGCTGCGGTTCTGCCTGCCAATTTGCTGGCTTTTGCACCTGATTTAATGCGTAAAATTTCTTCGGCTTTTTCCATATTGCCGTCTGCTTCAACCAAGGCTTTTTTACATTCCATCATGCCCAAACCTGTTGCTGCACGCAAATCGGCAACCATTTTTGCGGTAATTTCTGCCATTTTTTTATCCTTAAAATCTGTTTAATCTATTTTGAAAAAAGGGCGATTGTCGCCCTTTCACCTATTCACAACTGCATTATGCTTTTTCAGCGTTATTCACAGTCTCTTGCAACGATTGTGCTTTACCTTCCAAAATCGCATCAGCCATAGCACGGCAGTATAAGCGAATGGCTTTGGACGAATCGTCATTGCCTGGAATAACATATTTCACGCCGTCAGGACTGTTGTTTGAATCAACAATTGCAATCACAGGAATGCCCAATTTTGCGGCTTCGATAATCGCACCTTTTTGGTAGCCTGTGTCGATGACGAAAATTGCGTCAGGCAAGCCACGCATTTTTTCAATGCCGCCCAATGAGCGTTCCAGTTTTTCCACTTCGCGTTGCAAATCTAATTGTTCTTTTTTATTCAAACCATTAGCTTCGGCATTTTCTAACGATTGGCGTTTTTCTTCCAAGCGTTTGATGGATTGTTTCACGGTTTTGTAGTTGGTGAGCATACCGCCCAACCAGCGTTGATCCACAAAAGGCGAGCCTGCACGAGAGGCTTCTTCACGCACGATTTCGCGTGCTTGGCGTTTTGTGCCAACGAATAAAACAGTGCCTTTATTGGCAGCCAAACGGCGAACAACATCTTGTGCGTCATTCAACATCGGCAAAGTTTTTTCCAAGTTAATAATGTGGATTTTGTTCTGCACGCCAAAAATGTATTGTTCCATTTTTGGGTTCCAATAACGGGTCTGATGACCGAAATGTACGCCTGCTTCAAGCATTTGACGCATGGTAATTTGTGCCATAAAATTTCCTTAAAGTTGAAAGGGTTAAGCCTAACATTAAACGGAAGAATTTCTAAAAAAGAAACACCCTTTCGGCGTTTAATGCGGGCATTAGGTTAAAAACAATTCTTTCCCAAAATCTTGGGAAAGACTGCCATTTTAATTGATATTTAAGTAAAAATCAAGAGCTTTCAGGCTGCCTGAAAATGAATAGATTGAAAAAAAATATGCTTGTCGATACAATTTACAATATCTTTTTTTCAGGCAGTCTGAAACCATGAACCACACTGATTTTTTTGCATTTTATCCGCAATTTCTTATTCACTTACAACGCCGTGGTTTATCGGAACATTCACTTCGTGCCTACCAAAGCGATTTAAGCGAACTTAAAACGCTGACTGAAAACAAAGAAATGGTACGTTCGGCATTTGTGGCAGCGTTAAAAAAACTGTCGGCAAAAAATCTGCACCCACGCACGCTAGCACGCAAATTGAGTGCATGGCGAGCATATATCGATTATTTATGCGAAATGGGGTTAGCAGATAACAATCCGTTAATTGGCATAAAAGCGCCTAAACCCCCTGTCCGCTTACCCAAAGCACTTGATGCGGAAGAACTCAATCAACTGTTAGACACGCCACCTGATGACGATAATTTTTACACTCGCCGTGATACAGCCGTGTTCGAATTGCTTTATGGTTCAGGCTTACGGATTTCCGAAGCGGTTGCATTAAATTTATATGATATTGATTTTATGGAAAAAGTGGCTTTCATTCACGGCAAAGGCGGCAAGCAACGCATCGTGCCTTTGGGCGAAAAAAGCATTGTGGCATTGCAAGAATGGCTTGCCGTGCGTATTGCCCAAGACGGTGAAACAGCAGTTTTTACCAATCATCACGGCAGACGCATTAGCACACGCCGTTTGCGACAAAATATAGACGCGTGGGGCTTAAAACAAGGAGCAAGCCGCCACATTAGTCCGCATATGTTACGCCACAGTTTTGCAGGACATTTATTGCAAAACAGCCGTGATATTCGTGCCGTACAAGAACTTTTAGGACACGCCAGCCTTTCCACCACGCAAATTTATACCAAATTAGACTTTGCTCATTTAGCTAAAATTTATGACGAAACACACCCACATGCGAAAAAGTCTGAAAATAAAATTAAAAAAGGTTAAAATGTGAATTTGCAGGACAGCATATTTTTTAACAACCCTACTTTTCAGGCTGCCTGAAAAGTTTTTGAGATAAGGAAAACATAATGCAACACTCACTTTCTAACTGCATTGAAAAAGAAGTGCAACACTATTTTGTCGCTTCCAAAGGTAGCAAACGCAAAGCCGAAGTGAAAAACCGTGGCGAAATCTACGACTTAATCATCGACCAAGTCGAAAGCGTCATTATTAAAGTGGCGATGGAAAATTGTCGCAACAATCAATCAGAAGTTGCACGCGTTTTGGGTATTCACCGCAACACATTAGCCACCAAATTGAAAAAATATAATTTAGTTGAAGACTAACCCAATCCCTCACACCACGCTAAAAATAGCGTGGTGTTTTTTATTGGCAAACCGTTTTACCATGAACGCGGTTTGATTTATTGAACAACAAATGATTACTTCCACCGACAACCCACAAATCAAACGCCTGCGGCAATTATTCAGCCAAGCCAAATTTCGCCGACAAGAACGCTTATTTGTTACCGAAGGCGTGCATTTATTGCAAACGGCAATTGCTGCCCATAGGCTACCTGAAAAAATATTTGTGCCACAATCTTTGCTTGATGATCCAGAAGTTTCAGGCTGCCTGAATGCAGATAAAAATATTCAAGTGATTGTTTTATCAGATAAAATAGCACAATCTTTATCCACACTAAATACAGGTTGCACCATTATGGCGGTTTTTAGTCTGCCTGAAAACACGGCATTACCCCACCGCCAAGATTGTGTTGTGTTAGACGGTGTACAAGACCCAGGCAATGTGGGAACAATCTTGCGTTCTGCCGCTGCTTGTGGCATTTCCAATGTGCTGTTAAACAAAACTTGTGCAGACGCTTTTTCGCCCAAAGTATTGCGAGCCGCAATGGGAGCAAATTTTTTATTAAATATTTTTGAATATGTTGATTTAATTGAATTTTTACAACAATTTTCAGGCAGCCTGAATATCACCACACTCAACCATACGCATATTAAATCTTTGTATGATTTAAATTTACAATCAAAACCAACAGCTTGGGTATTTGGCAATGAGGGTACAGGTGTGTCGCCTGAAATTGCCGCTTTGGCAAAATATGGCGTGCATATTCCAATGATAGGCAAAATCGAATCACTGAATGTCGCTATGGCAGCAAGTATTTGTTTATTCGAACAAATGCGACAAAGAATGATGCGTAATTATTCCCGATGATACGGGTGATTTTCCAAAATGCTCACCGCTCGATAGAGTTGCTCAACCAATAAAACCCTTGCCAAGCCGTGTGGGAGCGTTAAGTCGGATAAACGCAGTGTTAAATCTGCGTCTTTTTTCAGGCTGCCTGAAATGCCATCTGCACCGCCGATAATAAAGCATGGGTGAATATTATTTTGTTTCCAAAAATCAATATATTGCGATAATTTAAGCGAAGTTACATTCGCCCCGTGTTCGTCCAAAATCACGAGATACGGTTTTTCAGGCAAAGCGGCTCGAATGCGTTTTTCTTCTTCCGCCATACACTGCTCGGCACTGGTATTATTGCGTTTTTCGGGTTTGATTTCTTTTATCGACAATTTAATATCACGACCAAAGCGTTTGGCATAATCACCAACCGCCGTTTCAACCCAGTTGGGCATTTTATTGCCAACCGCTAATATATGGATATTCATATTATTTTATATAACCCAAACCTTTCAGGCAGCCTGAAAACATTTTTGGTGGGCTGACACGCCCACCCTACAAATGTTTTACACAGGTTTGGCACCGCCCCACAGGGTTTCCAAGTCGTAGTATTCACGCACTTCACGCAACATACAATGCACCACGCAATCGTCTGCGTCAATCAGCACCCATTCACCGCTGTCGTTGCCTTCAACGCTTAACACTTCGATGTCATTGTCTTTTAACTCTTTGGCAACATTGTTTGCCAACGCTTTCACCTGCCGCGTACTCTCGCCCGTTGCCACAATCATTTTGGCAAATAAGGGCGTTTTGTCTGCGGTATCGATGACCGCAATGTCTTTGGCTTTTATATCTTCCAAAGCATTCACGGCAATTTGCACGATTTTGTCTAAATGGTTTTGTTCAGTCATAAAAAGTCCTTGTTTTATTGATTTCAGGCAGCCTGAAACTTACTCCACTGTAACTGATTTTGCCAAATTGCGTGGTTTATCCACATCCGTACCAAGTGCTAATGCCGTGTGGTAAGCCAATAACTGCACAGGAATACAATGCACAATCGGCGACAATA
>JAGBKK010000016.1 GCA_017934045.1 Neisseriaceae bacterium
CGGACTTATCAGGGTGATTAACCGCTATTAACGATAAATCAAGCAAGGATTGAGCAGAATTCAAGTGTTTCAAACACTGATCGAGTTTTTGATTAAGCATAATAAAATCTCCCAAAAGTAAAAATAGAAATAGGGAGAATTCAAGGAATTTAGACATTCTAAAAAACTATGTCCTTGTTTTTTAAGAATGAAATTTCAGAAAATTAAACCAACCCAAAATCGCGTTTTTTCAAATCGTCCGCTGTGATAAAGAAATTACCCACGCCATATTCCCCCCAATCAATACCATTTTTACTATCTATTTGTAATAACAGAATTTTATATTCTGGAAAATCATCACGCGGGTCTTCTTGGCAAAAATGGGGATAGCCGCCGATATGGTGTCCGTAAATGCTTTCTTCTAACTTGTTATATGCATCTTTACCAATGACATCGTATAAATTAATCGCTTCATCATATTCTTCATCAAGCGTAATTTTTAATGCTTGGGCAGTTTGTTTCAATAATTCACCAAAGTCGTGATTATGCAAACCAATACCAGATTTGCCCGCTGTAAATGACAAAGCATATTCGCCTTCAACAGGCACGCAATAATCAAAATCTTCTGCGTCTTGTGTGGTAAGTGGAATATTTAACGCCAGCACCTGTTGTTGGCTGATATTGTCATCAATTTTTTCGTGATACACCACACAATGCCGTTTTTGTGATATGAGATTATCATAATCCACTTCACCACTTGTTGAAATAAAAAATTGCAGCAGCCCTGTCGTGGGAAAATCAGGCAAGGGCGGCAATTCACTGCAATTTATTTGTGCCAATAAGACTAATTTATCGCCATTTTCATCAACAGGGTACGGCGTTTCAGGCAGCCAATACGGCACACCGCCAAATTTGCTGGCAGTTAAAGGCAGATTTTTGGCTTTTTTCGCCTTAATTTTAATCAATGGTATGCTGGTGTCTTTTTTCAGTTGCGTTAAAACTTTTTTGACTTTTTTTCCTTCGGGGGTTAAGTTTTTGACTTTTTTTCTTTCGAAGGCTAAAGTTATCTTTTCTTTTGCTTGTTCTTCTAAACTTTTACAGTTATAAATATGCAAACTCTTTAAGTTTTTTAAGTGGGCAATGCTTTCAGGAATAGAAGATAATTTATCACAAGAATGAATATACAGTTCTTGCAAATTATTTAATTGCCCAATGCTTTCAGGAATAGAAGATAATTCTTTACAAAAATGAATACCTAACTTTTGTAAATGCTCTAATTGCCCAATTTGTTCAGGAATGGAAGATAATTTTTCACAATAACCAATATGCAATTTTTCCAAATTCTCTAATTGCCCAATTCGTTCAGGAAGAGAAGATAATTTATAACAAAAACTAATATGCAGTTCTTGCAAATTCTTTAATTGCCCAATTTGTTCAGGAAGAGAAAATAATTTATCACAATAACTAATCTCTAACTTTTGCAAATTATCTAATTGCCCAATTTGTTCAGGAATGGAAGATAATTTTTCACAAGAACTAATATGCAATTCTTGCAAATTATTTAATCGCCCAATGCTTTCAGGAATAGAAGATAATTTTTCACAATGACTAATATGCAATTCATGCAAATTATCTAATTGCCCAATTCGTTCAGGAAGAGAAGATAATTTATCAAAACAACTAATCTCTAACTTTTGCAAATTATCTAATTGCCCAATTTGTTCAGGTAAAGTTTTGAATGGACAATTACAAAAAGACAAATATTTTAAATTAGTTAAATATTGAATGTTATTAGGTAATTTCTTTATATCATAAATTTCTAATTGTTCAATTTTCAATAAATAATCTTTTATTGCAGACGGTTCGTTTAACACGGCAAAATCAGACCTATTCATATTGATACCAAGATCATGATTGATACCGACACTATAATGAGCCAAAAAAGTTTTCCATTCTGCCATTTCTTCGGCGGTTAATTCAAAATCTTGTTGCGTATTCATTTGTTTTTTCCTTTATGAAAAATTGAAAAATAAGCCTTTCAGGCTGCCTGAAAACTAACCTTAACTATTTTGAATGGCTTGAATTTTGTTTTGCAAATCAGGCAATGCAGTTTGCAAAGTTTCCCACACTACTTCCAAATCAATATCAAAATAGCCGTGTGCAATACGATTTCGCATGCCACGCATGCTTCGCCATTCAATTTCTGGGTGCTGTGCGACAAAATCAGGATATTCGTTCATCAACTTGGTTGCCACTTCGCCGATAATCAACACATTCATAATGCACGCCTGTTGTGTGCAAGTGTCGTCCAAAAAGTCGATAAAAGCCAAGCCGTCAATATAACTTAACGCAAGGTGTATGGCTTGTGCCATATGGTTGATATAGTCTTCGCAACGATTAATCGTCATAATGCTTGTGCTTCCTGTAAAACTTGTTCTCTAAATTTAAGCGGTAAATCTTTGGGGGTTTTGACATCAACCCGAATACCCAAATGCGTTTCTAATGCGTCTTGCAAACCGCCTAAATCAAACAGCGTGGTTTCAGGCAGCGTATCCACTAATAAGTCTAAATCGCTGTTTTCATTATCGGTTTGATGAATAACCGAACCAAAAACACGCGGATTTTTAATGCGAAATTTGCTCGCAATATCGCGAATTTCTTTGCGTTGCGAATGAAAAATTTGCGATGGCTTCATTTTTAATGACACCTTTTATAAAAGTTTCAGGCAGCCTGAAAACCCTTATTATATAAAAAATCACGCAGAACAATCTATCATAAATTGTTCCACGTGAAACATTATCCAAAAAACAGAAGGTTTATTTCAAGGCGGCGGTCAGTTCAGGGGCGGCTTCAAATAAGTCGGCGACTAAACCGTAATCGGCAACATTGAAAATCGGTGCTTCTGGGTCTTTGTTAATGGCGACAATCACCTTGCTGTCTTGCATACCTGCTAAGTGTTGAATGGCACCTGAAATGCCCACGGCGATATACAATTCAGGGGCAACCACTTTGCCTGTTTGTCCGACTTGGAAGTCGTTGGGGGCATATTCGGAATCGACTGCGGCACGCGATGCACCCACTGCCGCACCCAAAGCGTCTGCCAACGGCACGATAATATTGTTGAAGTTATCTTTACTGCCCACGCCGCGTCCGCCTGATACCACAATGCGTGCTTGGGTGAGTTCTGGACGGTCAGATTTGTGAATTTCGCGTCCAATAAAACGAGAAACGCCTGCGGCAGCAGTAGCAGCCACGCTTTCAACCGCAGCAGAACCGCCAGTATCGGCGACAGGGTCAAACGCTGTGGTGCGAACGCTGAAAACTAATTTGCCGTTGGCCTTCACCGTTTCAAAGGCATTGCCTGCGTAAATCGGGTGCGTAAAGGTTTGTGCGTCAATCACTTCTGATACATCGGAAATCATCGCACAGTCAAGCATGGCGGCAACGCGTGGCAATAAGTTTTTGCCAAATGATGAAGACGCAACTGCCACTGCGGCGTAGTTGTTTGCCATTGATACAACCAAAGGTGCTAATTCTTCGGCTAATGCACCTGCGTAGTGTGCGGCTTCGCAGGTTAAAACTTTGGCAACACCTGCAATATTTTTGGCAGCGTCTGCGGCGGCGGCAACGGAGTCGCCTGCAACCAAAACATCAACCGAACCCACTTTTTGTGCGGCGGCAACGGTATTCAAAACGGACGGTGCAAGTTGTCCGTTGTTTAATTCTGCAATAACTAAAACGCTCATTTTCAACCCTTTCGTTTAGATGACTTTGGCTTCGTTTTTCAGTTTATCGACTAATGCGGCAACGGTTTCCACTTTAATGCCTGCTTGACGCACTTTGGGTTCAGCGTATTTCACCGCTTGCAATTTAGGCGAAACATCAACGCCCAAATCGGCAACCGCCATTTTTTCTAACGGTTTTTTCTTCGCCTGCATAATATTCGGCAATTTCACAAATCGCGGTTCGTTCAAACGCAAATCGGCAGTAATCACCGCAGGCAGTTTCAGAGCAACGGTTTCCAAACCGCCGTCAATTTCGCGAGTAACTTCCACTTCATCGCCGCCCAAATTAACTTTACTTGCAAAAGTACCTTGACCTGCACCCATTAGGGCAGCCAACATTTGCCCTGTTTGGTTTGCGTCATTGTCGATTGCCTGTTTGCCCAAGAAAACTAATTGCGGTTGCTCTTTATCTACTAATGCTTTTAACACTTTGGCAACGGCTAACGGTTCTAAATCTTCGGGGGCATCAACCAAGATTGCTCTATCGCTGCCCATAGCCAAAGCGGTACGCAAAGTTTCTTCGCATTTGGCAACGCCGATTGACACCACAACCACTTCACTGATTTTACCTGCTTCTTTTTGACGCACCGCTTCTTCCACGGCGATTTCATCAAAGGGATTCATCGACATTTTGACATTGTTCAAATCAACGCCAGAACCGTCTGTTTTGACACGCGCTTTAATGTTGTAATCCAAAACGCGTTTGACTGCGACTAATGCTTTCATTTACAGCCCCTCTTGGATTTGGTTGAAAAGCCCTATTTTACCTGAAAACCGCTTAAATAAACACCCTTTCAGGCAGCCTGAAAGGGTGTAGGTGTTTTGCTATGCACAAAAAGGGGATTTTTTGGGGTTTCAGGCAGGCTACAACAAATTCATATTACACCTATTCGCTGCAACGATAGCCTAACCTGTTAGTAAGCGAGAGCGTCAATATCGGTAACGACTGCTTCTTGGTTTTCATATTTTGTCTTATAAGAAACCCACCAACCTTTTTCATCTTTGTTGATACGAAAATGAACCATGCAAAAATCTTCGTCTTTTTGATATTCTTCAAAAACCCCTTTTTCTGCATTGCGATATTCGCCCCATTCGCTCCCTTTATTACAAGTGGCTTGAAAATCTTTGACAATGGCTTCTTTTAACTTTTGTACAACCACTTCGTCATCGCATTGGGGCAGATTTTTGGGTGAATCTTTTTTACCACCACAACCCACAAGAGAAACACACGCCACCATTAAAAATAGAACGGTTTTTTTCATCACACCATATCCTTTTTAGTTGATTAGTCAGCAATATTTTTAACTGACCGATTTTACCTGAAAACTGCTTAAATAAACAGGCTTTCAGGCAGCCTGAATCCTCTGCCACGCCTGAAAAACTTCTTCTGTGCTTGGTGTCGTGCCGATATTGCCGATATTTTTGGCGTTACCACTTTCGATTACCCCTGTTTTAGCTGGGTCGGTGGCGGTGTATATGCCGATTGTGGGGCGATTGAATGCGTTTGCCAAATGAAGCAAACCTGTATCCACGCCGATAATCGATTGTGCGTTGGCTAAAAGGGCGGCAGCTTCTAAAAGCGTCATTTTGTCGCACACACGCACAAACGGCAAGCCGTGTGCAATGCGTTCTGCTCGGGCTTGTTCAGCCTCATTGCCAAACGGCAATAAAATCGACAACCCGTCTTCGGCGTGCATTAAAGTGAAAAGTGTTCGCCAGTTTTCTTCTGCCCACAATTTTTTATCCGCACTGCTTGCTGTCAGTGCAATGTGATATTGCTGTTGTGCGTTAAAATCAGGCAATAAATCGCTTTCAGGCAGCCTTGCACCAAACACAACCTTATTTTCATCAAACACATAACCAAACACTTGCGAAAACAATTTGCGGTTTCGCCACACCGCATTGCGGTGCCGTTCCACAAAAAACTTTTGGCTGTAAAAATAGCTGGCAAACGGTTCGCGTGCGGAATGTTTGTCCAAACCATACACAGGAGCATTGGCAAACTTGGCAAACGCCGCACTTTTGATTAACCCTTGTGAATCTAAAACAAAATCAAACCGTTGCGATGATAACGCCTTTTTCAGGCAGCCTATTTGGGTTAATGTTTCACGTGAAACAATTTTTTTCCGCCACGCCCGCCATTGCAGGGTGTGAATGTGCTTCACAAACGGGTGCAGGCGAGCAATATCCGCAAACGACTGTTCGCACAGCCAATGCAGTTCAATATCATCGCGTGCAAGAGATAAATCTTCAATCGCAGGCAAGGTATGCACCAAATCGCCCATACTCGACATTCGCACTAATAGAATTTTCATAAGCGTGAAATGGGTTAAAATATGGGCGTATTTTACTCTTTTTTAACCGCCTTTTCAGGCAGTCTGAAAGTTTAAGGAATGTATTATGAGTATTGATAGAGCAGATTGGCATTGGGAAGATACGGAAAAACTTTATCGACAAAAACATCATATCACAGGAGATTTAACGGATGAAATGGAAAACGAAATTTGAAAAATGGCAAGTAATCACATTGGATTGTTTTTACAATGGATTATAGAAAATCATTTTGAAGGGAAAGAAAGTAATCAAAAATTATGCGAACAAGTGCGTAATGGGGAAATTACTGGAACAGAATATTTTATCGAACATTGTGATTGTAAATTTTGGGAATGCGATGTTTGTGAAAAAATATTGCCGTTTGTACAAGATTATTATGAAAGTGAAAACGGTACTTATATTGGCGATTATATTGAATGTTGTACAAATGATGAAGATAAACCTTTATATGGTGTAATCAGTGATATAAATGATTATGCCCTATTGCGTCAGAAAATCAATCAAGCATTTGAAAAGTTTGTTAAGTCGTAGAGTGAGTTATTTTTTTAACGCCAAGAGATGAATGTAAAATGAGCATCATTAAAAACCTTTTCAGGCAGCCTGAAACGCCAAGAAAAATAAAATATCAATATTCATGCAATGTGCATTTATTGCTATCAGGCGAAATAATGGTTCAAAGTTACGATGTTATTGACCCTAATTCTTTTGCCGACTGGGGGTCATTGCGAATGGTGCGACTATCTTGTGAAGCGGTTGATTTATGCCTTGTCGATTGCGTGAAAAAATTGCTGTATTCTAAAAAATTGATAACACCGTCAGAAATTGACCCCAAAATATTGTGTAAAAATATCGCACAATTTTGCGGTTTTCCAAGTTACAAAAAATTAGATGAACACAGCAAATTGTTGCTGATTAACGCAAACGAAGACGGCGATATTCAACTTCTGCCCACAGAATACGAAAAAAACGCAGGTTTTGCCCATTTAAATGATTTGTCGCTTTATGCGTCATTGCACGATGATGACTTAATCGCCAAAATACGCCAAGCATTTGATTTGTGTGTGGGCAGTTTTAAATGGGAAGATTGATTTTCAGGTAGCAGACAAGGAAATACAAAAATGAAATATGCTTGCGAATTGCGTTTATTGCTATCTGGCGAAATGCTGATTATCAGTTACAATGTGATTGAACCTAACGCAACTGCGGACTGGCTTTCAACCCGAATGGTGCGATTGTCAGCCGAAATCGTTGATTTATGCCTTGTCGATTGCGTTAAAAATTTACTGTATTCCAAACAAGTCGTTCAACCTGCCGAAATCGACCCCAAAATGTTGTGCAAAAATATAGCACAATTTGGCGGCTTTTCCAGTGCCAAAAAATTAGACGAACACAGTAAATCTGTGTTGCTGATTGCAGATGAAAACGGCAATATGGCACTTGAAGTATCTCACTATGAACAAAATGGGGGATTTGTGGGAAATAAAGAAACGCCTACAATTTACGGCTCATTATCTGATGATGATTTCATCGAAAAAATGCGCCAAGCATTTGATTTGTGTGTGGGCAGTTTTAAATGGGAAGATTGATTTTCAGGCAGACTGAAAAATGCGTGGGCAACAAGTTGCCCACCCTTCGATTTAATAGCGATAATGTTCAGGCTTATATGGCCCTTGTTTTGGTACGCCAATGTAGGCGGCTTGTTCGTCTGTGAGTTCGGTTAATTTTGCTCCAATACGGTCTAAATGCAGTCGTGCGACCATTTCGTCCAAGTGTTTGGGCAGAATATACACTTGTTTTTGATATTCCGCGGTACGCGTAAATAACTCAATTTGGGCTAACACTTGGTTGGTAAAACTGTTGCTCATCACAAAACTGGGGTGTCCTG
The DNA here is from genome assembly GCA_017934045.1 of Neisseriaceae bacterium. Lineage (GTDB taxonomy): Bacteria > Pseudomonadota > Gammaproteobacteria > Burkholderiales > Neisseriaceae > RGIG9985. Next base: position 7,984 of record JAGBKK010000016.1, read on the forward strand.
TGGCACAGCCTAAATTCACCAATCTGCCCTCTGCCAACAAAATAATGCGTTTGCCGTCTGGGAAAATAATGTGATCAACTTGCGGTTTAATGTTTTCCCATTTGTATTGCCGCAAACTGGCGACATCAATTTCGCTATCAAAATGCCCGATATTGCACACAATCGCTTGATTTTTCATCGCTTTCATATGTTCGTGCGTAATCACACGGATATTGCCTGTGGTGGTAACGAAAATATCGGCAAGGCTTGCCGCTTCTTCCATTGTAACCACACGATAGCCCTCCATTGCTGCTTGCAAGGCACAGATTGGGTCGATTTCGGTAATCCACACCGTTGCCCCCAAGCCACGCAGACTTTGTGCACAGCCTTTGCCCACATCGCCGTATCCAGCCACCACAGCGATTTTGCCCGCAATCATCACATCGGTGGCACGCTTAATGCCATCGACCAAACTTTCTCGGCAGCCATACAGATTATCAAATTTCGACTTGGTAACGCTGTCATTCACATTAATCGCAGGGCAAGGCAATTCGCCGCGTCCCTGCATTTGATACAAACGATGAACGCCTGTTGTGGTTTCTTCGGTAACGCCCTTAATGTGGGATAGGCGTTTAGAATACCAGTTTGCGTCTTGTTCTAAATGAGCAGCGATTGACGCAAATAAATGTTTTTCTTCATCATTGTTTGGATTTTGAATGACGCTCGCGTCTTTTTCGGCTTTGCTGCCCAACACCAACAGCATAGTCGCATCGCCGCCGTCATCTAAAATCATATTAGAAAAACCGCCGTCAGCCCATTCAAAAATCTTGTGGGCGTATTCCCAGTATTCCGCCACACTTTCGCCTTTTTTGGCAAAAACAGGAATATTAGCCGCTGCCATTGCCGCCGCCGCATTGTCTTGGGTGGAAAAAATATTGCAGGAAGCCCAACGCAATTCTGCCCCCAAAGCAACCAGCGTTTCCATTAACACCGCTGTTTGAATGGTCATATGCAGGCTGCCTGAAATTCTTGCCCCTTTCAAAGGCTGTTTGTCGGCAAATTTTTCACGCAACGCCATTAAACCTGGCATTTCGGTTTCGGCAATGGCAATTTCCTTACGCCCCCAGTCGGCTAACGCAATATCGGTAATAGCAAAGTCGGTCATGGTTTTTCCTAAAATTAAAAATGAAAGGGGCAATTATAGCAGTTTCAGGCAGCCTGAACCGTTTGTTTTTATACGATTTTCGCCGTAAAATGGCGGATTATTTTTTATTTTCCTATTTTTAAAATGATTTATCCTGAAAAATATCAAGTGATTGTGGTTGGCGGTGGGCATGCTGGCACGGAAGCGGCTTTGGCGGCGGCTCGAATGGGCGTGAAAACCCTGCTTTTAACGCACAATATTGAAACGCTGGGGCAAATGTCGTGCAATCCGTCTATTGGCGGCATTGGCAAAGGGCATTTGGTGCGTGAAGTTGATGCTTTGGGTGGGGCAATGGCATTAGCCGCCGATCAGGGCGGTATTCAGTTTCGCACGCTTAATGCGTCCAAAGGGCCTGCGGTGCGTGCCACACGCGTGCAAGCCGACCGTATTTTATATAAAGCCGCTATTCGTAAGATATTGGAAAATCAAAAGAATTTAGATTTATTCCAACAACCTGTTGATGATATTTTATTAGAACAAAACCGTGTGATTGGCGTTACAACCGCTATGGGCTTGATTTTCCACGCCGATTGCGTGGTTTTAACCGCAGGCACTTTTTTAACAGGCAAAATTCACATTGGTTTAGAAAATTACGGCGGTGGGCGTGCAGGAGACGCTCCTGCCAACGCTTTGGGCAGTTGTTTGCGTGAAATTGGCTTGCCACAAGGTCGCTTAAAAACAGGCACGCCGCCACGCATTGACGGTCGCACGATTGATTTTTCTAAACTGCAAGAACAAGCAGGCGACAATCCGCCGCCTGTGTTTTCCGTGCGTGGTTCAAGGGCGATGCACCCTGAACAAATTTCCTGCTGGATTACGCACACCAACGAAAAAACGCACGACATTATCCGTTCAGGTTTCGACCGCAGTCCAATGTTCACTGGCAAAATCGAAGGCGTAGGGCCTCGCTATTGTCCGTCTATTGAAGATAAAGTCAATCGCTTTGCTCATCGTGATAGTCATCAAATCTTTCTTGAACCCGAGGGCTTGACCACCAACGAATATTACCCCAACGGCATTTCCACGAGCCTACCGTTTGATATTCAGTTTGCATTAGTGCGTTCAATGCAAGGTCTTGAAAATGCACGAATTTTGCGACCAGGTTATGCGATTGAATACGATTATTTCGACCCACGCAACCTGAAAACATCATTAGAAACCAAAAGCATAGAAAACCTATTTTTCGCAGGGCAGATTAACGGTACAACGGGTTACGAAGAAGCGGCGGCACAAGGGCTTCTGGCAGGAGCAAACGCCGCATTGCGTGCGATGGACAAAGACGCATTCTTGCCCACGCGTTCGCAAGCCTATTTGGGCGTGATGATTGACGATTTAACCACCAAAGGCATTACCGAGCCGTATCGAATGTTTACCAGCCGAGCCGAATACCGTTTGCAATTGCGAGAAGATAACGCCGACTTTCGTCTCACCGAAATCGGTCATCAATTAGGGCTGGTGGGCGAAGAACAGTGGCGATTGTTCAACGAAAAACAAACGGCGGTTGAAGCCGAATTGCAACGCCTGCAAAGCACTTGGGTAACGCCTTTGCGGCTGCCTGAAAGCGAGCAAATGCGTGTTTTAGGGCAGACGATTGAACGAGAATATTCATTAGCCGATTTATTAAAAAGACCGCAGGTTTCATACGATTTATTGATGAGCTTGCCCAATATGCAGCCTGAAAAACCATTAACCAAAGAAGCCAGCGAGCAAGTAGAAATTTTAACGAAATATCAAGGCTATATCGAAAAACAAAACGATGAAATCGCCCGCCTACAAAACTTGGAAGACCTAAAACTGCCGATTGATTTGGATTACAGCACCATTAAAGGTTTGTCCGCCGAAGTGCAACAACGCTTAAACCGCCACAAACCCGAAACAGTCGGACAAGCGTCTCGTATGACAGGCATCACCCCAGCCGCCGTGTCGCTGTTGGCAGTGTATGCGAAAAGGGGGTTTGCGTAATATAGTCGATAAACTTCAAAAGTAGAAAAGGCGTTTCGCCTGCGACAGTATAAATAATACGGCAAGGCGAAAGAACGCATTATAATTTTGAAGTTTATCGACTATAACGGTGGGCATTATTGCCCACCGTTATAGAGAAAACAATTTCAGGCTACCTGAACAAGGCAACCTGAAACAGTTACGCTTTATTTCATCAACGCCCTAACATCAACAAAATGCCCTGTAACCGCTGCGGCGGCTGCCATGGCTGGGCTGACCAAGTGGGTTCTGCCGCCTGTGCCTTGTCGTCCTTCAAAGTTGCGGTTAGAAGTGGAAGCACAGTGTTCGCCTGCTTCCAAGCGGTCGGCGTTCATGGCTAAACACATAGAGCAACCAGGTTCTCGCCATTCAAAGCCTGCTTCGATAAAGATTTTATCCAAGCCCTCCACTTCTGCTTGTTTTTTCACCAAGCCTGAACCAGGGACAACTAATACACGATTAACGCTTGCCGCTTTTTTGCGTCCCTTTGCAACCGCCGCCGCTATGCGTAAATCTTCTATGCGGCTGTTGGTGCAAGAGCCGATAAACACCACATCAACGGCAATTTCATTCATCGGCGTGCCAGCAGTCAAACCCATATATTTTAAGGCTCGCTGCATACCCTCTTGTTTCACAGGGTCTTTTTCGTTTTCAGGATTAGGAATGCTGCCTGAAACGCCGACAACCATTTCAGGCGAAGTGCCCCACGATACTTGCGGTTCAATCTCTTCGGCATTAAAACGATAGACTTTATCGAATACCGCACCATCGTCTGAATGCAGTGTTTTCCAGTATTCAACCGCCTTATCCCACAATTCGCCTTTGGGAGCGAGTGGTTTATCTTTAAAGTAATCAATGGTTTTATCATCAACCGCAACCAAGCCCATTCTGGCACCTGCTTCAATCGCCATATTGCACAAGGTCATTCTGCCCTCAACCGATAAATCGCGAATGGCTGTGCCGCCAAACTCAATGCAATAGCCTGTTCCGCCTGCGGTGCCGATTTGTCCGATGATATACAAAGCCAAATCTTTGGCAGAAACCCACTCTTTCAGGCAGCCTGAAACTTCAATCAGCATGGTTTTGGATTTTTTGGCGGTAATGCACTGCGTTGCCATCGTATGTTCCACTTCGGAAGTGCCGATGCCGTGTGCCAACGCCCCCACTGCTCCGTGCGTGGAAGTGTGCGAGTCGCCGCAAACAACCGTCATACCTGGCAAAGTTGCCCCTTGTTCAGGTCCCATCACATGCACAATGCCTTGCCCCAAATCTTTGAACGGAAAATAGGCTTTTGCCCCAAATTCCTTGATATTTGCGTCCAAAGTATCGACTTGCAATTTAGAAATTGGATCTTGAATGCCTTTGTCCCAGTCGTTTGTGGGCGTATTGTGGTCGGCAGTGGATACAATGCTGTCTTTCCGCCATAATTTTCGCCCCGCCATTTTCAAGCCCTCAAAGGCTTGCGGACTGGTTACTTCATGCACCAAATGACGGTCGATATACAACAGCACCGTGCCGTCTTCTTCCTGACGCACAATATGTGCGTTCCAAAGTTTTTCGTATAGGGTTTGTGGTTTCATTGTAAGTTATGTGTGAATAAAAGTTGCAATGATACCATTTCAGGCAGCCTGAAAGCGTTTTTTATCCATTTTCTAATGATATTTTTCCGCAAGCATACCGTTTAATTTTCATAAATTACCGTTTATCGAATAAAAAACACAAATAGATGCAAAGCGTATATAAGTCATTGTTGAAATTTATTTGCAATAAACGCCGCAACTTGCGTTTATTATATGTTTGTGGCATAAAAATTGCCCCAAAATTGCGGATATGTCCAAAGCGTTGAGTTTTTCGCTTTGTTTTTTAATTTTTATTCTTAACATAGGGAAACCACTATGAACAAGATCTACCGTACTGTTTATAACGAAACCACAGGCACTTGGGTGGCTGTTTGTGAAACCGCTAAAACACATACCAAATCGTCAGGTAGTGTGGTGGATAATGCCACGGAAAGCGTTTCAGGCAGCCTGAAAGCTTATTCTTTAACTGCTGTTACTGCGGCAGCGGCTTTGTTATCGCCCTTAATGGCAAATCAAGCACAAGCGGCAGATGTGTTGTGTAAAAATGACTTAACAGGCGTTGTCTCTGCCAAAGCCGCGTGTGACACTGGTGAAAGTCTTGTTGAATCTTTGGCTGTTGGCTCAAATGCACAAGTCAATTCTAATCATTCGTTTGCATTTGGCAATGGTGCTACTGTTAATGCAAACAGTATGGATTCAGTTGCTTTGGGTAGCAATTCCAAAGTGGGTCCTGGTGCAAACAATGCTTTTGCCGCCGTGGGTGGTCAAGCTCAAAAGAATAATTCCATTTCTATTGGTGTAAGAAGTATTGCAGACGGCGAGGGAGCGATTGCCTTTGGTTCTGGTATTACGGTGGGTAATAATGCAGGTTCATACGCCAAAGGTGAGGGTTCGATTGCCATTGGTAAAAGAGCAGAAGCCGTAGGTGCGATTGTTACTTATGAAGGTGCAGCTGGCGAATTAGCCTTGCCACAAGATGTTACGACCGACCAACACGGACACCAATATACTTATAATCGAGATGTCGAAAATTATCAAGGTTATGCCGCTCAAATGGTGGCGATTGGCGACAATGCGTCTGCTTATGGCAATCAATCGATTGCTATTGGTGGTAACTCGGTTGCATCAGGTTATGCCAGCATTTCGATTGGTGGTGATGATATTGGCAACGATCATGAGAATACCACGATTGTCAATTATTTAAGAAACGACTTAAAACAAGAATTGGAACAAGGTGGCTTTACCACGCCGAAAGCAATCACCAATTTATCGGAAGATCAATATTATGTGAATTTAACCACTTCCAAAGGGGTGGCTTCTACGGCTTTTGGTATTAAAGCCGTATCAGAGGGTGATTTATCCAATGCGTATGGTGTGGCTGCTCGTTCTGTGGGTCTAAACTCCAATGCCATAGGCACAACCGCTTTTGCTGGTGGCGATGAAAGTATCGCATTCGGTACGGCAAGTAAAACGGCAATGAATACAGCCGATCACGCCACTGCTATTGGTTATATGTCGCAAGTTGATGGTTCAAAATCTGTGGCTTTGGGCTATAAAAACAAAGTTACAGGCAACAGTTCAACCGCTGTGGGTCAAAATAACACGATTACAGGCAATAACAGTGGTGCATTTGGCGACCCGAACAACATTTCAGGCAACAATAGTTATGCCGCAGGTAATAACAATACCATTGCTACCGACAATACTTTTGTCTTGGGTAACAATGTAACCAATACATTAGAAAACTCTGTTTATTTGGGCAAAGGTTCAACTACGGCAACCACAGAAGGTGGTGCAGGAAAAGAAGGCGTGGTTGATAAAGCCAATGTGAATGGCATTACTTACAGTGGTTTTGCAGGGAAAGAAGCACAAGGCATTGTGAGTGTGGGTTCAGACAGCCAAGCTCGCCGTATTCAAAATGTGGCTGCGGGTGCGATTAACGCCACTTCCACAGACGCCATCAATGGTTCGCAACTGTATGCCGTGTTGCCGAAATACTTAAAAGATGATGGTCAAGGTGGTTTGGTAGAAGCAGTTAATGGGGATACACCGACTGCGGTTACCATTGGCAACACAACTTATCAACTGGCACAAGGTGGCAGTGGCGGTAGCACAACTGTTGTAGGTACAGGTTCAATTAAAGTTGATCCCACCACAACAGGTGCAAGTCAATACACCGTTTCTATCCCCGTTGTGGCTAACTCTGGCGGTAATGCTGCCACTGCGGCAAGTGTGGCTGATAATTCCACAGGCTCTGTGGCTGTGGGTGAAAATGCCAAAATTGGCAATAATGTTGCAGACAGTATTGCGATTGGTAAAGAAGCCAGCGTGGGTAATTTAGGTACAGGCAATGTGGTAATTGGTGCAGGTTCTTCAACACCAAATAGAGCCAAAAATATGGTGGTGATTGGCACTGGCTTGAATATCACACAAGGTACATCAAATGCGGTGGTGATTGGTTCGGGTTCTGCGGCATCCAGTACGGCGGATTCTGACTTAATTCCCAACACATTTACTTTCCGCTCTACAAGTTTGAATCAAGCAAACGAAGGTGGCGTGAATGACGGTGCTAATACCACTGTGGCAACCTTTAATGTGGGTGCGGAACAAGGTCAATTACGCCAAATTAAAGGCGTTGCCGCAGGTCGCACCGAAAAAGGTTCAACAGACGCTGTGAATGGCGATCAGTTATATACCGTGGCTTTGGCTGTGGATAATATGGGCTACTCTTTGGCAGGTGGCGGTACGGTTGATGCACAAGGCAATATCACAGGCGGCACAGGTGTGTTGGGTGAAAGTTTCACCGTCAATACCGATGATGCTTACGGCAAAATCGGCACGATTATCGGCAAAAATATTGCGGGTACAGGTGAAGATACGATTGAAGACGCAATCAAAGCCACAAAAACTATTGTGGAAAAAGAAAGCGGTTCGCCGATTACAGTTACTTCAACTGTAAATGCTGATAAATCGACTACTTACACCGTTGGTATTGAAACCACGACACCTAAAACGGTAATTACCGACCCAACAGATTCAAATGTGGGTAAAGTGGTGATTACAAGCGGCGATGAAAATAAAATCGTTACCGCAGACGATTTGGCAACGGCAATCAACAGTTCAGGCTGGGTTGCGTCTGATAGCAGCAACAATGCGTTTGTTGCCACAGGCGATACCGTTACCATTCAAGGCAAAAACGGCGTTAAAGTGGGCTTGGACGCGAAAACCCAAACCTTTACCGTTTCAGGCTTAACGGTTTCAGGCAGCACCCCAGCAACAGGCACAAGCGGTAATGCTACGGCAACCGAATTAACAGACGCAGACGGCAATGTGTATAACATTGGCGGTGCAGACGGTAATACTGTTACTGATTTAACCGTAAATGGCGGCAATCCTGCGGGAAATACCACAGGCAACCTGAAACTCACCAAAGACGAAACCAATCCTGATAATCCTATTTACGATGTTTCGTTAAATAATGTGGTTACGGTGGGTGATACTTCCAACACAAGTAACGATAAACCTGTAACCATTGACGGCACAAAAGGTGAAATTAACTTTACCAACAACGAAGGTAAAATCACTAATGTGGCAAGCCACTTACAAGACCCTGCCAGCAAAGATGATAAAGGTCAAGTGATTAACCCTGACAATGCACCTGCTAACTTTGATAGCGTGAAAAACGAAGCCGCAACTGTGGGCGATGTATTAAATGCAGGTTGGAACTTAAAAGTAGGTGGTCAAAACGCAGACTTTGTACAACACGGCGATACTGTGGCGTTTGGTAATGGCAAAGGCACAACCGCACAATTTGCCAAAGACGCAACAACAGGCGAAACCACTATTTCGTTTGATATTGCCAAAGCAGGTAATAGCGTTGTGAATACCACAGTAACCAACCCCAATTCAGGCAAAGTTACAG
>JAGBKK010000017.1 GCA_017934045.1 Neisseriaceae bacterium
AATGCCACCACGCACACAGTGGTGTATGGCGATACGGTGTATAACTTGTCCAAACGCTACAATATCAATGCAGACGAATTACGCACGCTCAACAATATTGTCGATAACAACATTACCATTGGACAAGTGTTGCGTTTGCCTAATCGTGGTGCGGTTGCTACCCCTGCCCCAGTGGCAACACCTGTTGCACCAGCACCTGTAACACCTGCACCTGTGGTCGCCCCTACCGCACCTGCCGCCGCTCCTGTGGTTTCAGGCAGCATGCGTCAAGTGGGTGGCGTAACTTGGTCTCGTCCGACCAATGGGCAGATTTTCAGCAACTTTGGCGGCACCAACAAAGGCGTAAAATATTCAGGTCAATCAGGACAACCCATTTACGCCGCTGCTGACGGCGAAGTAAAATACAGCGGTTCAGGCTTGCGTGGTTATGGTAACTTATTGATTATTCAACATAATTCTAAATACCTAACCGCCTACGGCAACAACGCCACAATTATGGTGAAAGAAGGTCAAAAAGTAAAACGCGGTCAGCAAATTGCCACCATGGGCAACACCGATGCCACACAAACGCAACTGCATTTTGAAGTACGCGAAAACGGTACCGCAGTTGATCCGACTAAATTTATTCCATAAAATTTTTATGGCGTGATAACCCCTATCCCATTGGTATAGTCGGTTCACAGCAAAAACAGGCAAGGCAACGAGCCGAAGACAGTATAAATAATACGGCAAGGCGAAGTAACGCTGCATGATTTTGCTGTGAATCGACTATATAGAAAGAAAAAAACATGATATTCAATATCACCAGTTTTGATTTTTATATTATTGGCATAGGGGTTGTTTTATTTATCAGTGTTTATGCCAGTAAAATTTCTGAAAAAATTGGCTTGCCAATGTTATTGGTGTTTTTGGGCTTTGGTATGCTATTGGGTTCAGAAGGAATTGTTGGCATTGAATTTAATAATCCCGAATTAGCACGCAATATTGGCACAGTAGCTCTAATTTGCATTTTATACAATGGCGGATTAAGTACACAATTCAAAGAAATTAAATCGGTTTTAACACCAGGTATTATGTTAGCCACAGTCGGTGTATTATTAACCGCTTTAATTATGGCAGGTTTTATTCATTATATTTTAGATTTATCTTTTTTACATGCACTATTATTGGGTTCGATTGTTTCTTCCACAGACGCTGCGGCGGTTTTTATGATATTGCGGTCGCAAAAAATAGAATTAAAAAATAATATCAATAAACTGTTAGAATTAGAATCAGGCAGTAATGACCCTATGGCGATTTTTCTGACGGTATCTATATTAAATTTAATTGTATTAGAAGACGCAAATTCCGTTAATGATATATTATTTAATTTTGTTTTACAATTTTTAGTAGGCGGTGCATTGGGTTTTGCTTTTGGCTATTTATTTCCGCGAATTTGTGCCACATTAAAACTTATGCAAACAGGGCTTTATCCTTTAATTAGCCTTGCGTGGATGTTAATGATGTTTGGTATGTCTTCCGCAATTGGTGGTAATGGTTATTTAAGCGTTTATATTGCAGGAATTGTGATTAATAAATATTATTTTACCAACAAAGAAAACATTATGGCTTTTCACGAAGCATTAGCGTGGATGATGCAAATATTGGTATTTTTAATATTAGGTTTATTGGTTTTTCCAACCGATTTACCTAATTTTGCCATTCAAGCAACTTTATTAGCCGCTGCATTGATTTTTATTGCCCGCCCTGCCGCTGTTTTTATTTCCCTTATTGGCAGTCGTTATAAAATAAATGAAAAAACCTATATTTCGTGGGTTGGATTACGCGGTGCTGTGCCAATTATTTTAGCCACTTATCCTTATACTTATCAACTCCCCGAATTTCACGCTATTTTTAATACGGTATTTTTTATGGTTTTAATTTCCGTGTTAATTCAAGGAATGAGTATTAACTTTACCGCTAAAAAATTAAATATTGTGAAAAAAGAAAATAATGAAGATTTTTCGATTTAAAATAAAATATTTCAGGCAGCCTGAACAATGTTAAATATTGATTTTTCCCAACCCATTTTAGCAATTGATTGTGGCACCAGCGTGATGTCATTAGGCGTATGTGTTAATCATCAACGCTTTGAAATCAATCAAAATATTGGTGCCAAGCAGTCAGAAAATCTGTTGCCTGCTTTGCGTGACTTATATGCCCAAGCAGGCATTGATACGCCTCAACTTGCGGCGATTGTGTTTAATCAAGGGCCAGGAGCTTTCACAGGTTTGCGTGTGGGCATTGGCGTGGCACAAGGTTTAGCGGCGGCGTTTGATATTCCTTTGATTGGCGTGCCGTCTTTGGACGCTTTGGCGTATTCTCTCCCCCCCTGCCCTTGTGTTTTGGCGGCAATGGACGCACGCATGGGCGAAGTGTTTTATGCTTTTTTTGACACCGTCAAACAACAACGATTAAGCGATTATTGTGTGGGGCGTGCAAACGATATTAAACTGCCTGAACATCAATCGCAATGTTTGGTAGCAGGCAATATTCAAGTTTCAGGCAGCCTGAATATTATTGATTATATTGAAAAAATGCCCACAGCTAATAATTTTCTATCATTAGCCACCACAGGGCGTTATCCTGCCAGCACCGCAGAAAAAGCGTCTTTATTGTATGTTCGCCATAAAATTGCCCTAACCGTTGGCGAACAAATCGCCTTGAAAGACAGCAAAAAATGACCATTATCCGCCCTGCCCTTGAACAAGATTTAGCAGATATTTTGTATCTGAACACCCACAGCAATCCGCACCCTTGGGCAGAGCATCATTTTCAGGCAGCCCTTGATAACAATCAAATTCAAGTATTTGAAAATAATCAACAAATTATCGCGTGTGCCATTTGGCAGAGCGTTTTGGACGAAGCCGAATTGCATTTAATCATCACCCATCACGCATTTCGCCGTCAAGGCATCGCCCAAAAACTGATACAATCGTTTATTCAAGAAAATCCGCACATTCACAAAATTTTATTGGAAGTGCGAGAAAACAATCAAATTGCTATAAATTTATATAAAAAACAAGGGTTTAAGCAAATTGGCGAGCGGAAAAATTATTATCTGTTTCCCATTGAAAATGCTTTGATTATGGAAAAAAAATGTTAAGCGCACGATATGTACATTTAATAGACGCATTGGGTTTGGGTGCGTTGTGGCTCAAACGCACGGCGAAGGTCATCACGCCTGCCACGCGTCCAACACTAACACACACGCCCAACGCCAAAAGCATTCATCTACCGAAAATTCAGCCCAAGCCTATCCCACAACCAACGCCAACTGTCAAATCTGCGATTGATCCATCGGCATTGCTTGCTGTGCGTTGCGTATGGGCAAAAACCACAACACCCAACGGCGTTTCGATATTGTGGCTCACCTTGCGTTCGCAACTGAACATTTCCGCCGCCGAGTTAATCGAAAAAAGCCATTTCGGCAAATTATTACGCCAGTTAATTTACGCCGTCAGCCGTAGCGACAGCGTTATTTGGCACAACTTATCAGACGATAAAAACTTTTCAGGCAGCCTGAAACTGCCAGACACCGCCGATAAAATCATTATATTAAGCGATGAATTAGCCAAACAAATTCAAATAGATAACAAAGAAAATTGTTTAATTTTACCGCACCCTGAACAATTACTTCGCCAACCCCTATTAAAACAAAGCGTGTGGGAAAAAATAAAAAACTTTCAGGCAGCCTGAAACCTTTGCTCCATAAAAAACACGCCATTACGGCGTGTTTTGTTTTGAACAGATTAAAGCCAACAATCGTCATCAGGTTCTTTATCTTCCTGTTCCATATAATGTGGGTCGGGCATATAGTTCATATACGCTAACTCATCATTAAAATCGTCTTCGATTTTTTCGTCTGTTTCGCTGTGTTGTGGGAAAATATCGGC
>JAGBKK010000018.1 GCA_017934045.1 Neisseriaceae bacterium
CATTGATAAACACAACTTGCCCCAAGGTATTATGCGTCGTCCGTTTGATGAAAATCAGTTGGCAGTGGTGGAAAAATATCGTCCGCCTGTGGTGTCGTTTCATTTTGGGCTGCCTGAAAAAAAATTGTTGGACGCAGTTAAAGCCACAGGGGCAATGGTTTTGTCGTCTGCCACCACCGTCCAAGAAGGCTTGTGGTTGCAAGAAAACGGAGCGGACGCAGTGATTGCACAGGGCATAGAAGCAGGTGGTCATCGCGGCATTTTCTTGAATAACGAATTAGCCACGCAAATGGGCGTGTTTGCTTTAACCGAAGTTTTGGCACGCAAATTGAATATTCCAGTAATTGCCGCAGGTGGTATTGCGGACACGACAAGCATTCAGGCTGCCTTAAAATTGGGTGCAAGTGCGGTGCAAATTGGCACGGCGTATATGCTGTGCGATGAAAGCACGATTAGCCCCTATCATCGCCAAACATTAGAAGACGCCGCACGGCAGCCTGAAAACTATCCCACGGCTTTAACAAATATTTTTTCAGGCAGACCTGCACGCGGCATTATTACACGCCTAATGCAAGAAACAGGCTTTATCAATCAAGACGCTATGCCCTTTCCCTTTGCCGCTACCGCCACAGGTGCATTAAAAACCGCGGCAGAAAAACAAGGTGATTACGGCTTCGGCAGTTTGTGGTGCGGACAAAATCCCACAGGCTGCAAAAGCATTTCGGCGTATGATTTGACCTGCGAATTGTTAAAAGCGTTTGAATAAATTGAAAAAAACCTTGCTTAAAAGAAAGCAAGGTTTTTCAGGCCGCCTGAAAAAAGGAAAACTTATGCAACACAACGCATTCAAAACACTTTCATTTATTGCGGTAAAGCACTACCGCAAACTTATCATTACCTTTTTCTTGGTGATATTAGAGAACATCTCGTTTATGCTGTATCCCGTTTTTGGCGGCTTTGCGATTAACAAAATTTTAGCAGGCGAAGTGCAAATTGCCCTGATTTACATATTCGTAATTTTTGGCATTTGGTTTGTGGGAGCGGTCAGACGCAAAATCGACACCGCCGCATTTAGTCGCATTTACGCCCATTTGGCAGTCAATATCATCTTCAACGAGCGGCAGAGTATCAATAACACCAGCACAACCGCCGCCCGCGTAGCATTATCACGCGAATTTATCAACTTTTTTGAACACTCATTTCCCATACTTTTCACATCAATCATATCCATTGTCGGCAGTGTGTTTATGCTGTATTTTTACGAGCCGATTGTTGCCACATTTTGCTTGCTAATTATTGCCGTCTTATCGCCGTTTTTGCCACGCTATATACGCCAAAACGACCGTCTTTACTTACGCTTAAACAACCGCAACGAAAATGAAGTTCATCTGATTGAACACGGCAGCCAAACAGCGGTTAATCGGCATTACAACTTACTCTCACGCATTCGCATTGCCATTTCCAACCGCGAAGCAATGGGCTACTTAATTGTCGGCTCAATCTGTGCATTAGCATTCAGTTTAGCCGCCTATTTACTCGCCACAAAACCCACGAATGCAGGCTATGTTTTTACCGTAATGAACTACATCTGGACTTTCGCATTCAGTTTAGACGACGCACCACGCCTAATCGAAGAATTTTCACAACTCAAAGACATCGGCAAACGCGTCAATGCTTTGGAAGTGGAAAAAGAATAACTTTCAGGCTGCCTGAAAAATAAATTACAATATCATTTTTGATTAGGAGTAAGCATTATGGCAAAAATTTTAATGATTAACGGCTCGCTTAATGCGAATGGGTTTAATCAGCAATTATTAAATAAAATCAAGGAGTTAATTGGAAATAGGGCGGAAGTTTCGCTTTTAGACTGGACTACCGTGCCGTTTTTCATTCAAACGCAGGAATTTCCTGCTCCTGACGCTGTGGCGGCTGTTCGTCAAACGGTGCAAGCGGCGGACGCTATTTGGTTCGTTACGCCTGAATACAATTACCAAATTCCAGGCGGCTTGAAAAATCTCACCGACTGGCTGTCGCGTTCGCTTGACCCTGCTAATTCAAGGGGCGAGAGTGCTATTCACGGCAAAATCACCACAGTGTCCGCCGCAAGTTCAGACGGCGGCTCGCATGTGCGTCCTTTGTTAGAAGATTTATTGGCATTTATCCGCACCCAAGTTATTAAAGAAAACGCCACAGGCGTGGCAATTAAACCTGCGAATTGGGCAACAGGCGTTTTAGAATTTAGCGATGATGATATTCACAAATTAAATCAACAGGTTGAAACGCTGTTAGCGAAATTAGCATAAACGGTTTGAATAAATGATAAATCGGTTTATTAAAATTAAATAAACCGATTTTTTTATTTTAACTTCACTTCGTTCGCCCCACTTCGTTTCAGGCAGCCTGAAAATGCTTTCACCGCATTTTAAAATCCCCCCAAAACCACTTATAATCAACGATTTTTTCAGGCAGCCTGAAACGGAAATATCAATGAAATATTTACCTTTAATCGCACTCACCTTACTCATCACCGCTTGTGGCGACAATAATGCCAAAGATCCTGCGTTGTATCCGAATGAAAATATCCGCGACCGTCAAACGGCGTTCAAAGTGATTGGTGGCGATATGACGCTGTTATCTAACGCCATTAACGGTTCTGCGGCATTTGATAAAGCAAAGTTTGATCAGCAAGTGGCTGATTTTGTGCAACATGCCGACAAACCTTTTGCTTATTTTGGCGACAATGATAAGGGTGGCAAATCGCGTCCCGAAGTGTGGCAAAATCCGCAAGCGTTTGATGCGGAAAAACAAAAATTTCTCACCGCCGTGGCAGCGTTTCATCAAGCCAATCAACATAATGATCAGGCACAAATCAAAGCAACCTTTAACGCCATAAGCCAAACTTGCAAATCCTGCCACGATTCGTTCAAAGTGAAGTAAATTCAATAAGTTATATCAACTTATTGCCATTTTCATGGTGTGTAATTTTTCTTTTAAAAAGGCAATGAACAAGCGTGTTTTTTCAGGCAGCAGTTTATTGGCGGTTACGGCATAAATGGGGGCGTTGTCGGTTTGATATTGTGGTAGAACGGCGTGCAGTTTGCCTTGTTGCACCAGCGGATAAGCAATAATATCAGGCAAAAGAGCAATACCATTATGATGAGCGGCTAATTGTGCATTCATACCAAAATTATTGCTCATCAACTGTGATGCTGACGGTAATGTAATGGTTTTTGTGCCATTTTTTAGCACCCATTCGTTATAAACATTGTTTTCAAACAGAATATAGCCACTTTCTGGCAGTTGATTGGGCGTGTGTGGATAAGCAATTTGTTGCAGATATTCAGGCGAAGCATATAAATGACAACATTCTACGCCGATTTTTTGAATAATCAATGAACTATCGGCTTGTTTGCCCATTATAATTGCTAAATCAAAGCGTTGTGAAATCAAGTCTTCAACCGTTTGCGATAAATGAAAATGCAAACGAATTTTGGGATAGCATTGGCAAAATTCCTGTATCACGCTGCTTAAAAAAATTCTGCCAAAATCATCTGTGGTTGTCAGCGTTAGCGTTCCTGCTGGTTCTTGACGCAGATAATCTAAATGCAGACGCAAATTTTGTGCTTCTTCCAAAATCATACACGCTTTGTTAAAGTAAATTTGCCCAGCTTCGGTGAGTTCAATTTTGCGTGTGGTGCGATTCAAAAGTCGCAAATCCAAATGTTTTTCTAACGCATTGATACGCATAGATAATGTTGATTTTGCTAATCCTAAATGCTCTGCCGCTCGTCCAAAACCGCCTGCACGCACGGTTTCCACAAATAACGCCATATCGTATAACAATTCTTTCATTTTACGCCTTTGATTAGTTCGTTTTTTTGAACAATATTTTCAATTTTACCTTATTTATTCATTAAAACAATCACTATATACTGCGTTTTATTCGTTTTATTTAAGGAGTATTGAATATGCAAAAAGATAATTCAGAGCGTTACGGCACAATAACGCGTTTAATACACTGGCTTACGGTGGCGTTGTTTATTGGACTCATTGCCACCGTAACCGCTTGGAAAATTGATGAACACAATTATCAACTTGTGCCATTGCATGCACTGTTAGGCACAGGCGTTCTTTTGTTTGCCATGGTGCGTTTGATACGCAGCATTTGGCTAAATCGTTATCGTCCGATGAATACGCTTTTTGCTAAGTCTGGACATATCTTATTGATTTTATTATCTATTATTGTTCCTGTGATTGGCATTATTCGTCAAATGGGTATGGACGATAATCATCAAGTCAAAATTCAATGGGCTGTGGATTTGGGCAATCAATGGCATGGAGAATTAGCCATTTTGTTGATTTTATTGATTTTTGGTCATATCTTTATGGCATTGTGGCATTACTTCAAAGGCAAAAGTGTTTTTGGCAGAATGTGGGGTAATCAAGGAGTTAAAAAATGAAACAACACCAGTATAAAATTACGGTTCAACACATTAGCGATAAAGACGGCAACAGCGTTAATGAGCCGCCGTTAATTTGCGATATGCCCACTCACGATAATCTTGCCGACATTTTGGCAAAAACCGATACAAATATCGTGAGCGGAAATGACGCACTGCGTCTTGCGTTAGGATTGAAACTGTTGGGGGAATTGATTTTGGAAAATAAAAATCAGGCGTTTTTCAAAGAATTATCCCCACATTTTGGCGAAATAATGAAAATAGTGAAAGGAAAAAAATAATTCAGGCAGCCTGAAAATTGATTTAACGCGTGGCAGGCAAGTTGCTCACCTTACCTTGCTAAATTTATTACAATATTACTTTTGATTAGGAGTAGCCAAATGGCAAAAATTTTAATGATTAACGGTTCGCTTAATGCGAATGGGTTTAATCAGCAATTATTAAATAAAATCAAAGAGTTAATCGCAAATAAGGCGGAAGTTTTGGTTTTGGACTGGGAAAAAGTGCCGTTTTTTGTGCAAACGCAAGAATTTCCAGCACCTGCCGCTGTGGTAGCCGTGCGACAACAAATTCAAGCGGCGGACGCAGTGTGGTTTGTTACGCCTGAATACAATTATCAAATTCCAGGTGGTTTGAAAAATCTCACCGACTGGCTGTCGCGTTCGCTAGATGCCAGCAATTCAAGGGGTGAAAGTGCTATTCACGGCAAAATCACCACAGTGTCCGCCGCAAGCGCAGACGGCGGCTCGCATGTGCGTCCCTTGTTAGAAGATTTATTGGCATTTATTCGCACGCAAGTGATTACAGAAAACGCCACAGGCGTGGCAATCAAACCTGCGAATTGGGCAACAGGCGTTTTAGAATTTAGCGATGATGATATTCGCAAATTAAATCAACAGGTTGAAACGCTGTTGGCAAAATTGGCAGAAGCGGTTTGAATAGAATAAACTGATTTTTTTCAGGCAGCCTGAAAAAGTCAATCCATATCATCAACCGATAAATCTTATGCGAATAATAGTCTGTTTCGCATAAGATTTATTTTTTATAATTTTGTCATTTGATTTTCAGGCAGCCTGAAAGGGGTTCTCAAATGAAAATAAGGTTTATTTCACGAAGTAAAATCTTTATTTACGAAGTAAATAAAGGGTTTGCGAAGCAATCAAACCGCAATTTCTGCGAAGCATATGCAAAGCTAAAAAACCGTTTTTTTCTCTTTTTTGTGCAGGAGTGTTGATGATGAACAGTGCATTGGCGTGGGATAACGCCACTTTAACACAAATCGACAAAGCCGATGATTTGAAAATCGCCCCAGAGCGAGCCAATGGCAAAACGGGCACGCCCACTTGGATTTGGGAAGTGGTGGTGGATAACCGTTTGTTTGTGCGTCCTTACAACGGCAAAAATTCGTCTTGGTACAAGTCGGCAATGGCGTATAAAAAAGGCATTATCGTGGCGGCTGGCAAGACTTATCAGGTGTCATACAGGAAAATCGATGACCCTGCATTGATTAAAAAAGTGTCAGACGCTTATCGTAAAAAATATGCGTCAAGCCCTTATATGAGTCATATGGTGCAAGACAGAATTGCTGCTCAAACGGTGGAAGTGATTGATAAACAATAAACGGTGGGGTGGGTTTTGGCTACTGCCTGCCGCTGTTTCAACCCACCGCAACGCCGACAGGCGTTAATTGATAATTTCAGGCAACCTGAAAAATTGTTATATTTTGGTGGGTCGGAGACCCACCCTACAATGATTACCGTCATTGCGAGCCGTGATTTATCACGGCGTGGCAATCCCCTAACTACGGAGAATGCACCGAATTGACACAGCGACAAGGAGATTGCCACGACTTAAACTTCGTTCAAGCAGCCGTAGGGTGGGCAACTTGTTGCCCACGCGTTTTAATTCAAACTTTCAGGCAGCCTGAAAATTATCTAAACGGATTATCCGAAGAACACACTTCAACCCTGCCATTACTCAATGCCCGAAACATATCGGCATATTGTTCTGCATATGGCGAAAGGTAGATTTTTTTAACATAATTATCTATGGGCAGATATTCCACATACATTCGTTTATTTTTAATTTTTATCTTCTTATCATTAAAAGGTAAAAATTGAAAAATACGACTTTCTTGCTCTTCTTGATAAGCCGAATGTTTTATCATATAACTTAATGGCATTAACATAAAACCAACATTTTCAATAAGTTGTTGTTTTTCTTTTTTATTACCTACCTGTTCAAATAATAATTGAATATTATTTTTTATTTCTATAAATTTTTGTTTCACATTGTTTTGAATATCTTGAATATCTTCTATATATTCTTGCCAATGTTCAGTCGTGCGTCCTTTTTCTAAATAAAAAGTTACTTCATCACGGCAACCAACTTGAATATAAGGTTCGCCATTTAAGTCGCCTTTTGGACTTAAATAAATACAACGATATAAAGTTAATTTATCTTTATTATCTATTTTTTGTTCATCTTTTTTGTTTTGATTTGAATTATCTATATCCGTATGTTTTTGAATATCAAGATTAAAAAATTGATAATCTGATACTACACTCACCCCAGTGGCTTCTTTGTTTTGTTCTTTACCATATAAACGGAACTGATTTAATTTATTATGATTAAAAGTAAAACACCCAACAAAAGTAGCAAACTTCGATACTGGTTTTAGAGTAATATTGTTATCTTTTAATATATCTAATCCATTCAAGTAATCAAAAATAACTTTACCTTCACTTGGGTCATTTACTTGACTAATACTGCCCATTCGAAATGGATTTGGTTTAGAATTGCCATTTTCATCTTTTGCTAACAATTTTATAGCAACATCAGGATTTGTATAATAAGCAAAGGTACTTTCATAATATAACTGTGTGCTATGCAGTACACCCATTACATTAACCGAGAGTAACTCTCTGATTTCTAAATAGAATAATAAAATTTTTAATAACAATGCTTTGTAATCGTTATCAATGGAATTTATTCTATCCATAACTTCTTTAATATGATTTTCATTAGTTGATTTTCTTACTTCTAAAATACATTGTTGCACTTTTCCCCATTCTTTGTTTTGACAATAAATCAGTGATAAAAAAAGTTGTGCATAAAAATAACATTTATTTTCAATTTTATTTTCATCTTGTGGAAGATGTTTATTATCTTTAATTTCAATTTTTAAAAAATAATCTTCTGATTTTTTATATTTTCGATTGCGATAAAATATAAAGGCAATAGATAATAAAGATTTATTATCAAATTTTTTTAAATTTAAATTATCAATACTTTTTGGCAGTTGTTTAATATTTTTGCAACTCACTAAATTTAACTCTGTTAAATTTGTTAATTTACCAATATTTTTAGGCAGCGTAGTCAAATTCTTGCACTTACTTAAATCTAATTGAGTAAGTTTTTCCAAATTAACAATACAATCAGGTAATTTTTTAATTTTTCTACAATTCCATAATTTTAATTCTTTTAAGTCTTTTAATTCATCAATTTTATCTAATATATTTTTAATATTATCACTATCACATAAACCTAAATATTTTAAATTATTTAATTTTAAAATATCTTCTGGTATTTCTTTAATTCTATTACAATTATTTAAATATAATCCCTTTAAATTTTTAAGTTCTTTGATATTATCAGGAAGTTTGTTAATATTTGTACATCTAATTAAATTCAGTCCTGTTAATGCTTTTAAATTACAAATACTTTCGGGCAGCGTTTCAAGTTTTTCACAAGCACGCAAACTTAATATTTTTAAATTTTCTTTTAACTCTCCAATATTTTTAGGCAAAAAGCGAATATTGATACAACGGTTTAATGATAATACTTTAAGATTTTCTAATTCTCCAATACTATCAGGAAGAGTTTGAAGATTTTTACAATCATCTAACAATAACCATTCAAGTTGCGTTAGTTTTCCAATACTTTCAGGTAGCGTGGTGAGATTTTCACAACCCCTTAAATCCAACTCTGTAAGTTGTGTGAGTCTGCCAATACTTTCAGGTAGTGTGGTGAGATTTTCGCACCGCCTAAAATTTAACCTTGTCAGTTGCGTTAATTTGCCAATACTTTCAGGTAGTGTAGTAAGATTTTTACAATTATACAAAGCCAAAACGGTGAGTTGCTTTAAATTGCCAATACTTTCAGGTAGCGTGGTGAAATTTTTACAAACAAACAAACCTAATTTTGTTAGTTGCGTTAATTTGCCGATACTTTCAGGTAGCGTAGTGAGATTTTCGCAATCAATTAAACCTAATTTTTCCAGTTGTTTAAAACTATCAATGTATTGAAAAAATAATGTCGTATTTTTATTGCCACTTAAAGATAATGCCACAAGTTGTGTTAATTTACTGAAAGTTTCAAATACTATGGTAAGATTTTCACAACCCACTAAATCTAATTCTGTAAGTTGCGTTAAATTACCAATACTTTCAGGTAGCGTGGTGAGATTCTCACAACCCATTAAATTTAATGCTAAAAGTTGCGTTAAATTACCAACACTTTCAGGTAGCGTGGTGAGATTTTTGCACCGCCTAAAATTTAACCTTGTAAGTTGTGTTAATTTGCCAATACTTTCAGGCAGAGTGGTGAGATTTCTGCAACCTATTAAACCTAATTCTGTGAGTTGCGTTAAATTACCAATACTTTCAGGCAGAGTGGTGAGATTTCTGCAACCTATTAAACCTAATTCTGTGAGTTGCGTTAAATTACCAATACTTTCAGGTAGCGTGGTAAGATTTTCGCACCGCCTAAAATTTAACCTTGTAAGTTGTGTTAATTTGCCAATACTTTCAGGCAGAGTGGTGAGATTTTCGCAACCCACTAAATCTAAATTTGTGAGTTTCGTCAATTTACCAATACTTTCAGGTAACGTGGTGAGATTTCTGCAATTCCATAAATCTAATTCTGTGAGTTGCGTTAATTTGCCCATACTTTCAGGCAGTGTGATGAGATTTTCGCACCACCTAAAACTTAACCTTGTAAGCTGCGTTAAATTACCAATACTTTCAGGTAACATGGTGATATTTTCACAACCCGTTAAATTTAATCTTGAAAGTTGCGTTAAATTACCGATACTTTCAGGAAGCGTGGTGAGATTTTCGCAACCCATTAAATTTAATCTTGAAAGTTGCGTTAAATTACCGATACTTTCAGGAAGCGTGGTGAGATTTTCGCAACCCATTAAATTTAATCTTGAAAGTTGCGTTAAATTGCCAATACTTCCAGGAAGAGTGGTGAGATTTTTGCAATCACTTAAATCTAATTCTGTCAGTTGCGTCAATTTACCAATATTTTCAGGCAGCGTGGTAAGATTTTTGCAATCACTTAAATCTAATGCTGTGAGTTGCGTGAGTTTGCCAATACTTTCAGGCAGCGTAGTCAGACTTTCGCAAGCAATTAAACCTAATTTTTTCAGTTGCTTGAAATTATCAATGTGTTGAAAAAACAATGTCGTACTTTTATTGTTACTTAAATACAATGCTACAAGTTGTGTTAATTGACTAAAAGTTTCAGGTGCTATGGTGAGATTTTCGCGACCACTTAAATTCAACACTGCAAGTTGCGTCAATTTGCCAACACTTTCAGGCAGCGTGGTAAGATTTTCGCACCGCCTAAAATTTAACCTTGTAAGTTGTGTTAATTTGCCAATACTTTCAGGCAGAGTGGTGAGATTTCTGCAACCTATTAAACCTAATTCTGTAAGTTGCGTTAAATTACCAATACTTTCAGGCAGTGTGGTGAGATTCTCACAACCCATTAAATTTAATGCTAAAAGTTGCGTTAAATTACCAACACTTTCAGGTAGCGTGGTGAGATTTTCACACCAACTAAAACTTAACTTTGTTAGTTGTGATAATTTGCCAATACTTTCAGGGAGTGTAGTTAAATCATCACGCCACCTTAAAGCCAACCTTGTCAAACCCAATAAATACTGTTTTACTTCTTCCAAATCTTTTATTTCTGCTAATTTTTCATCAGACGGAGCAATCAATGCTTTTAATTCTAATGCTTCATTATCAGTAAGTTGTGTGTTCATTGTTTGCTCCTTGAAAAAAAGGTTAAAGATTGCTAATTTTATCATATTACAGTGCAATTTCAGACTGCCTGAAATGCTTTTCGCATTGCCGTTTTTTGGATAGGTGCATTTTTTATAGCAAGGAGATTGCGTACGCATTGCCTTTGGCAATGCTTGCAATGACAGTATTTTTTCAGGCTGCCTGAAAAATCACAACACATTATTCAAATTCAAACAGCGTTTGTACTTTGGCTAAAACTTCATCAAGCAAATTTTCAGGGAGCGTGTCGATTTTTTTACCGTATTGTTGTTTTAAGTCCAACACGCGTGGCTGGTCGCATCGGATAATGCCTGTGGTTTTAATGCCTGTTATTTCAACAGAAAAACCGATACGGCGAGCAAAGTCGCCGCCATTTGTAATGGGCAGAACAATCGGCAAACCGCTTGCCTGATTGAATTTATCAGGCGAAATAATCAAAACAGGTCGGCTACCTGCTTGTTCGTGTCCAACTGTGGGGTCAAGCGACACCAACCAAATTTCGCCCCTTTTCATAGCAACTCACCCCCTGTGGCAGGTGCGTCTAACCATTGCCGTTCTTCATCATTTGTGTTGCCTGAATAATCCGACTGGGCAAGCAGTTCGTCTATTGTATATTTAGGGCGACTTACTGGCTCCACAATTAACTTGCCATTTTTCAACGATATATCCACATTCGACTTGGCAGAAAGATTAAGTTGTTTCAAAAACGCTTGCGGTAAAGATAACATAATCGAACCGCCAACCTGTCTTAACACGGCTTGCATAATGAATTTTCCTTTATTAAAAATTATATTTTAGTATAATTTTTTAGTAAGAAAAAAGCAATCATAGTTTTTATTTCGCTTTTCAGGCAACCTGAAATAAATATTTCAACCTGCCGTAGGGTGGGTTTCCAACCCACCGTAACGCCGATAGGCGTTGTGAGTAACAACCATTTCAGGCAGCCTGAAAAGTCAATCCATATCATCAACCGATAAATCTTATGCGAATAATGGTCTATTTCGCATAAGATTTATTTTTTATAATTCAGGCTACCTGAGAATATTGTTAAAAGGAAAAAAACAATGCAATACACAACACTGGGTCATTCTAATATTCAAGTCTCCAAAATTGCTTTGGGGTGTATGGGTTTTGGTAAACCTGCGGCGAATTTTCTCACTTGGACGGTGGAAGATTTTTCGCATTGCCAAAAAGTCATTCAACACGCCTTTGATTTGGGCATCAATTATTTTGATACCGCCAATGTTTATACCAATGGCGATTCGGAAAAATATTTAGGTCAGGCAATTAAAAATTTAGGGCTTCCACGCGATCAAGTGGTGATTGAAACCAAAGTCTTTTTTAACGAAGGCAAATTATCCAAACAGGCGATTGAACGCGAAATTGACGGCTCGCTTCAAAGATTAAATATGGATTATGTGGATATTTATATGATTCATCGTTTTGATTATCATCACCCGATGGAAGAGACAATGGAAGCCCTGCATTCATTAGTTAAAAAAGGCAAAGTGCGTGCATTAGGGGCGAGTGCAATGTATGGTTATCAATTCCATAATTTACAGAATATTGCAGAGAAAAATCATTGGACAAAATTCACCGTTATGCAAAATCATTACAGCCTAATTTATCGAGAAGATGAACGCGATTTAATTCCTGTTTGTCGGCAATTTGATACTGCAATCGCTCCTTATTCTCCACTGGCAGGCGGTCATTTGGCACATATTGAATGGAATGGATATTCATTGCGTTCTCAAAAAGATACGGTTTTGCCTGTAAAATACGATGCTTATAAAGAACCTGATTTATTGATTATTAAAAGAATTGCCGAAATTGCTGAAAAACGCCATATTTCAATGGCACAAGTGGCATTGGCGTGGCTTTATGCCAAAGGCGTTCAGTCACCTGTATTGGGTTCAATTACCACTGAACATTTAGATGACGCAATAAAATCATTAAATGTTGTTTTGTCTGATGATGAAATCACTTATTTAGAAGAATTGTATATACCGCATAAAGTGGTCGGTGCGATATTGTCAGGGCAACCTGAAAGAATTGAACGCAAGTGAGTGGTAAAAATGAACAGACGCAACTTTTTTCAGGCAGCCTTATTTACAGGAATAAGTTTATTAACCATTAACGCTTATGCACAGGATAAAAAAATGAAAGTTTTAATACTTGGTGCAACGGGTTCTTTGGGTAAATTTGTCATTGACGCATTACTTGCCAAAAACCCTAATATCGAATTGATTTTATATGCACGCAACAGCGGTCGCTTAAAAAACTATGCGACAAATAAACGCATTCAAATTATTGACGGCGATGTGTTGGATACGTATAAACTCGCCAATTCCTTAAAAGGTGTGAAAGCGGTTTATGCGGGATTAGCAGGTGATTTGTCCAATATGGCTAAAAGTTTAATTCAGGCAATGAACACGGCACAAGTAAAACGCTTGGTATGGATTTCGTCTTACGGTATTTACAATGAAATCGGCAATGGCACAATGCCACCAGCGGAATATGTTCATTCTGCCAAAATCATTGAACAGTCAAATTTGGATTACACCATTATTCGTCCGCAGTGGTTTTCTAATCGTGATGAAATTGATTACGAAATTACACACCGCAACGAAAAATTCAAAAATCCAAACGCTCAAATTTCTCGCAAAAGCATTGCCGATTTGGTGGCAAAATGTATTGTGGAAAATTTTGGCGTTAAAGACAGTTTGGGGATTAACAAACCTGCGAAATAATGAATCATTGATAAAGGACTGAAAAAATGAACCAAGTTTTATTATTAAATGGCGGTAAAGCCTTTTGTGGGTCTGGCGGAAAATTGAGTGCATTATTGCAATCGGTTGCCAAAGAAGAATTGTTGCAATTAGGCAAAAGCGTTGTGGAAACGCATATTGATAATGGCTACGACTTAAATGAAGAAGTTGAAAAAATAATGTCCAGTGATGCCTTAATTTGGCAAATGCCTGCGTGGTGGATGGGTTGTCCTTGGATTGTCAAAAAATACATTGACGAAGTGTTTATGGCAAGCAACGGTCAATTTTTAACAGGAGACGGCAGACACCGCACCGACCCTGAACACGGCTACGGCACAGGCGGCTTGCTGAAAGACAAAAAATATATGTTTTCCGTAACTTGGAACACACCGCTAACCGCTTTCACCGATAAAAACGAGTTTTTCGGCGGTGTCGGCGTTGATGGCGTATATCTGCCTTTGCATAAGGCAATGCAGTTTATCGGTATGCAAGCCCTGCCCACATTTATGTGCAACGATGTAATTAAAAATCCGCAAATAGAACAATATGTTAGCGATTACCGCCAACATATTCGCCAAGTTTTTAATATCACTGCGTGCGTTTAACTGCGTTTCAGGCTGCCTGAAAGAAACTGCTGTCATTGCGAGACTTGCCGTCAGGCAAGGCGTGGCAATCTTTCTGCTATGAAAAACACACCCAAAGACGATAACGACAAAGCAAGCGTAAGGTGGGCAACAAGTTACCCACGCTGTTTTCATTTTTCAGGCAGCCTGAATGCGTTTTATAGTCAATTCAGCCAAAAGTAGGCAAGGCGGTGAAGCCGCAGACAGTATAAATAATACGGCAAGGCGAACCAACGCTGCATAATTTTGGTATGAATTGACTATATTGTTGGGCATTATTCAGCGTGGGCAACAAGTTGCCCACCCTACGCTCACTGCGTTTCAGGCAGCCTGAAACGCATATTATTTATATCAAAAAAAGATAAGTTTTATATCATGATTTAATTTTTCTGTATTAAACTTATCTTACATTCAGGTAGCCTGAAATGGCTTATTGCTGTTCAGGCTACCTGAAAACAATCAACCAACATAAGGAATAAAATGATGAAAATCTTTTACCACACTTCGGCAACCGCCACAGGCGGACGCGATGGACGCACCCAAGTTGATGACGGCTCAATCGGTTTTGACTTGGTTTCAATGCAAGACAAATCGGGCAAACAAGGCACAAATCCTGAACAACTGTTTGCAATGGGTTACGCCGCCTGCTTTGACAGTGCAATGAATTTAGTTGCCAAGCAAATGAATTTACAGCCCACCCAATCCAGCACCACAGTTGGCGTGGGCATTGGTCAAAAACCTGACGGAGCATACGCTTTGGATTTAGACATAACCATTACGGTGGCAGGCATTAGCGAAGAAGACGCACGACAGTTAATCCAAAAAGCCCACAGTGTCTGCCCATATTCCAACGCCGTCAAAGGCAATGTTGATGTGCGTTTGCATGTTAATTTAATGCAATCGTTTGATTTATAAATTGTTGTGTAGCGTGGGCATTCCTGCCTACGCTAAACGAACAATACTGTTTCAGGCAGCCTAAAACCATTTTAGTTGAAAGGAAAACAATATGTTAGACTTTGAAACCACCGTTAAAACACGGCAATCCATTCGCAAATTTCTGCCCACGCCGATGAGCGAAGCAGAAATCAAACAAATTTTGCAAGATGCACAAAACGCTCCATCAGCGTGCAATACCCAGCCGTGGTTGGTGCATATTGCGTCAGGCGAAACTTTGCAAAAACTCACCGCCAGAATTGCCGAACGCTTTGCTAACAATCAATTTTCACGCGATTTTGAATTTGATCAAAGCAAATACTCAGGCGAATATGAAAAACGCTGGCGAGAACAATACGCCCATGTTTTTACCACCAGTTTCGGTTTGCCACGCGAAAACAGAGAAGGTAGAAAAGCCATTATAGAACAAAATATTACGGGTTACGGTGCACCGCATATCGCCTTTTTATTTATGCCCGACATAGAAAATCATCATGTCAATTTAGCCGCTGATTTGGGTATGTATTCACAAACCTTTTTGCTGTCTTTAACCGCACGCGGTTTTGGCGGCATTCCACAATTATTCTTTGGCTTGTTTGCCGATGATATACGCGAAATTTTGGGCGTTTCCAAAGACTATAAATTGCTGCACGGCATAGCCTTTGGATACCCCGACTGGAACGCACAACCCAACAAAATCCATTTAGGACGCGTACCGATTGAAGAAAGTGCCGTGTTGCACTGGTAAATTTTTTTCAGGCAGCCTGAAAAAGATTGGTTTGCTATAAGATTGCACACGCATTGCGTTTGCAATGTTTGCTTTTGGCAAGGTGGCGTAGGTTGGAACTTCTATAGCCATAAAAGCTTCCAATTATTAAGAATGTTCAACAAAATTTTTCTGTATCAAATGGTATAAAATACAGAAAACCATACTATTTAATATCAAATAAACAGCAAAAAACCGTAAGTTTTGTTGTTGCTTTGAAAACTTACTTATGAAATAATCATAACTATAAATAATTTTATCGTTATGTTTTATTTCATAAATAACTTTTTTATTATTAATAGTAGGAATAATGTACATATCAATATCAACAACAGAAAATTCAGCATATTTTACTGAAATATTTTTACCATATTCATCCTTAACACCAAAATATTGTGTAACTTCTTTGAAACAACTTTCATTAGCTAATGGGGAACAATCAAAAAATATTTTAGGTTTGCTTTCATTTAAAAAAAGATGACTTGCACTATATTTATGGTTTGGATTAAATGTAATTCCAGAATAATTTTTTAATTGATCATAACCAATATTAAAATCTTTTATTAAATACCAAAAATTAGTAGATAACCAAAATAACGAAACACATACAGAATAAATAAAATATGTTCTTTTATCACAACCAAAACTTTTACTTATAATAATAAATAGAAAACAAATAACAAAAGGAAGCATAATAAAAAAATTATTATCTTTTGTACAAAATGCGAATCCAATAAGACTGATAGTTTGGATAAAAAATATAATCATAAATTTTTTTTTAATGCATATATCTTTCCATTTAATCATTTCTTTTTCCTTTAATAAATCCTTAAAACCTTTCAGGCAGCCTGAAACAATTAAAAACCATATTTTTATTACTAATTTTCAATTTCAAATTAGCAATAAGAATATAATTTAATACCACCAAATCTAAATTACGGTTATTTATTTTTTCCCCACGGTGCGACTTTGAACAGTAACAGCATACCAGGAATTGCCAAGAAAAAGCACAGCCAAAAGAATGAATAATAGCCCATCGCGTTGATTAAATAGCCTGTGGTGGCGTTGATGAATGTTCTCGGAAATGCCGATAGGGCGGTGAGTAGGGCGATTTGTGTGGCGGTGTAAGCAGGGTTGGTTTCGCGGGCGATGAATGAAACAAACGCGGCTGTGCCTAATCCTGCACCAATGGCTTCGGCGGCAATGACGAGTGCCAATAGCCATAATTCAAAACTGCCAACGGTATCGAAGTGTCCGTAGGACGATAGCCACACAAAGCCTAAAATGGTGATGATTTGTACAAAACCGAATATCCACAACGCTCGGTTAATGCCGAGTTTTACCATCCATATACCGCCGATAATGCCTGCTACAATCATCGGCCACAGCCCTGCGTTTTTAGCGATTAAGCCGATTTGTGTTTTGGAAAAGCCCATATCTAAATAAAACGGTGTTGCCAAAGCAGTTGCCATGCTGTCGCCCAATTTATAAAAGAAAATAAACGCCAACACCAACAGGGCGTGTTGCACGCCTTGGCGATTGAAAAATTCTTTGAACGGCAAAATAAAAGTGTCTTCTAATGTTTTGGGCGTGGTATCTGGCGTGGGCGGTTCTTTGACCGTCAGCGTCATTGCGATGGCAGGCAGCATAAATAAGGCGGTGATGAAGAAAACATTTTGCCACGACATATGATCAGCCAAAATCAAGGACAACGCACCAGGCACAAAGCCTGCAATGCGATAGGCGGCAACATGAATGGAATTGCCCAAGCCAAGTTCTGCGTCCGTGAGAATTTCGCGGCGGAAGGTGTCAATCACAATATCGTGCGTGGCAGAAAACAGCGTTAAACATAAGCACAAGGCGACAATCAGCCCAATATCGTGTTGTGGATTGGTGAGACCAAACGCTGCCATAGCGGCAATCAGCACCACTTGCGTAACCAACAACCAGCCACGCCGTCTGCCCAAAAAGGGCAAAGTTACTGCGTCTAACAAGGGAGCCCATAAAAATTTCCACGCAAACGGAAATTGAATCAGGGCAAACGCACCAATGGTTTTTAAACTTAAATCAAATGACCGCAACCACGCTGGAATCAGCGTCAGCACAAAATACAAAGGCAAACCAGACGCAAACCCTGTAAAAACGCAAATCAGCATTTTTTTCCAATTAACGGGCAGTTTTTCCGTGTTTTCTAATGGCTGTTCAGATTGTTGTGCTTGCGTCATCGTTTCTTCCAAAGGTTTCAGGCTGCCTGAATAGATAAAAAGAGTGCAGTATTGTACCACACTATTTTTTATAGTCGTTTCAGAGCAAAACTCTGCGGCGTTACTTCGCCTTGCCGTATTATTTATACTGTCGCAGGCAAAGTTGCCTTGCATGCTTTTGCTCTGAAACGACTATAATTTCAGGCAGCCTGAAAACGGTTAATGATATGCTTTCGACAACGAATGCACGGCTTCTACCAAGTCTTTCACGCGTTCTGGGTCGGTGTGTTGATGAATGCCGTGTCCCAAATTGAAAATGTGTCCGTTGCCTTTTCCGTAGCCTGCGAGAATGCGTGCCACTTCGGCTTCAACCGCTTGTTTTGTGCCAAACAACGCCATTGGGTCGAAATTGCCTTGCAGTGCCACTTTATCGCCAACAAGACGGCGCGCGGCGGCAATATCCACCGTCCAATCCAAGCCCAAAGCGTCTGCACCGCAGTTTGCCATTTGTTCTAACCACAAACCGCCACCTTTGACAAACACAATCACAGGAATAGGGTTGCCGTCTGCGTCCGTTTTGGTTAAGCCGTTGATAATTTTAGTAATATATTGTAAGGAAAACTCGCCAAACGCCTTGTCCGACAACACGCCGCCCCAAGTATCGAAAATTTGTACTGCATTCGCTCCTGCGGCGATTTGTTGGTTTAAATATGCGGTTACGGCTTGGGCGTTGATTTCCAACACACGGTGCAATAAATCAGGACGGCTATAAAGCATTGATTTTATTAAACGAAATTCACGAGAACTGCCCCCTTCAACCATATAACACGCCAAAGTCCAAGGGCTGCCTGAAAAGCCAATCAGGGGAACTCGTCCGTTTAAGGCTTGCTTGATTGACGCTACTGCATTAAACACATAGGATAATTTTTCCATATCAGGCACGGCTAATTGTTTAACCGCATTTTCGTCCTGAATGGGGTGAGCAAACTTCGGACCTTCGCCAGCCACAAACGACAAGCCCAAACCCATAGCGTCTGGCACGGTGAGAATGTCGGAAAACAAAATCGCCGCGTCTAAATTAAAGCGTTCCACAGGTTGCAGGGTTACAACGGTAGCAAAATCAGTATTGCGACACAAATCCAAAAAACCGCCCGCATTTGCTCGCACTTCACGATATTCAGGCAAATAACGCCCTGCCTGACGCATTAGCCACACAGGCGTGTAATCGGTGTCTTGGCGAAGTAGTGCTTTGATAAAGGTGTCGTTTTTAAGTTCCATAAGTCAATCTCGTCTATTTTAGAAAAAATTAAAATATAAATCAGTAGATTGTAACGGTTGAATATAATTCTGTCTATCTTTGATTGTATTCTTTTATAATGCGATTGTTTCAGGCTGCCTGAAACCTAATATAAAGGAACAAAAATGACCATTATTGCGATTGATGTTGATGCACAACGCGCGTTTTCGCCCTTGTGTCCGAATGAATTACCTGTATCACAAGGTGATGAAATTGTTGAAGAATTAAATAAACAAGCCAAATTAGCCGATTTTCGTGTGATGACCAAAGACGCACACAGCCAACATGCGGTGTGGGCAGTAGAAAAGGCAGAAGAATCGTTACAGCCCTTAAATTATGCTAATGCGGATTTAACTTGGCGGCGGCATGCGGAAGTGGGCACAGACGGCTTTGAATTGCTGCCACAACTGCCGCACCCAACTGAATACGATTTTTTGGTGTATAAGGGCGTGGAGCGGGATATGCACCCTTACGGAGCGTGTTTTCACGACTTGGCAAACACCATTAGCACTGGGCTGATTGAATGGTTACAAGCCAAACAAGCCACAGCCTTAATTGTTGGCGGCTTGGCAACCGATTATTGCGTGAAAAACACCGTATTACAACTGTTGGCAAATGGTAAATGGCAGGTTTATTTGAACTTGGCGGCGTGTCGTGGTATTGCGGAAGATACCATTGCTTCTGCCTTAAAAGAAATGCAAAACGCAGGAGCGATTGTTTGTCAAAATACGGCACAAATTAAAGAGAAGTTGGGCAAATAAAGCCATTCAGGCTGCCTGAAAAAGAGTAGAATATCCCTTTTTCATTGTTCAGGCTGCCTGAAACTTTTTCATATTAAAGGATTTTTTATGATAACCCATCAAGAAGCACTGAATCGCTTAATTGACGGCAACGAACTTTTTTCCGATGAAATGACCGATTTAATGCGACAGATTATGAGTGGGCAATTAGCCCCAGAAGTCATTGCGGCGTTGCTCATCGGCTTACGCATTAAAGTGGAGAGCGTTTCTGAAATTACCGCTGCCACCAATGTGTTGCGAGAATTTATGCAAAAAGTGCCGTTAAATGATGACGAACGGCAAGATTTGGTCGATGTGGTGGGGACAGGGGGCGACAATGCAAAAACCTTTAATATTTCAACCACTTCAATGTTTGTGGCAGCAGCGGCTGGGGCAAAAGTTGCCAAACACGGTGGTCGCAGTGTGTCGTCAATGAGTGGTGCGGCTGATGTGATGGAATATATGGGCGTGCCGTTGAATCTTACGCCAGCACAAACCGCCGATTGTATTCGTCAAAGCAATATGGGCTTTATGTTTGCCCCTACGCACCACCCTGCGATGAAATATGTCGCTCCTGTTCGCCGTGCGTTAGGCGTGCGGACAATGTTTAATATTTTAGGACCTTTGTCCAATCCAGCCAACGCACCACGCCAAGTTTTGGGCGTATTTCACCCTGATTTACTGGGCATTTGCTCGCATGTATTGCGTCATTTGGGCTTGCAACATGTGTTGGTGGTCAATGGTAAAGACGGTTTGGACGAAATTTCCATTGCCGCCGCCACGCGTGTATTTGAATTAAAAGACGGTAAAATTAGCGAATACGACATTTGTCCAGAAGATTTTGGCTTGATGCGTCAAGAAAGTTTGAAAGATTTGAAAGTAGAAAACGCCGAACAATCGTTAGCCAAAATGACAGCGGTTTTATCAGGCGAAAAAGGGGCGTGTCGCGATATTGTGCTGATGAATGCGGCGGCAACGCTGTATTGCGGCGGCGTGGTGGATAATTTGCAAGACGGTGTTAAATTAGCGGCAGAAACCATAGACAGCGGCAAAGCATTCGCCAAACAAAAAGAATTTATTAAATTAACGCAAAGTTTTTAATCTGGCGTTATGGCGTAAAAATCATTCAGGCAGCCTGAAACCTATATCGTCATTGCGATGAGCGAAAGCGAAGAAGCAATCTCCTAAAAATCGGCAACGCCGATTTTTAGGGTAGCCTATCAATAAAACCAGTTAAATTTCAGGCAGCCTGAAACGAAGTTCAACGAGCATAAGCGAAGTTAAAAAATATGTTGAATATTAGGACAACAAAATGCAAAGAATAGTCATCAAAGTTGGCTCGCATGTATTAAGCGATGAAAACACCATTAGCGAAAATCGCATTGCACAACTGTGTCAATTTTTAGCCGATTTAATGCAACGCTATCAAGTGATTTTGGTGAGTTCTGGTGCGATTAACGCAGGACGCATTAAATCCAATATTGAAAAAACTTCGGTGGTTAATCGACAAATATTAGCCGCCATCGGTCAGCCCTATTTAATGAGCATATATGAAAAAATAATGCAAAAACATAATATTATGACAGCACAAGTGCTATTAACCGCTGCCGATTTTGATTCACGCAAATCCACAGGATATGCCAAAAATTTAATTGACGGCTTATTAGAAAATAAAATATTACCGATTATTAACGAAAACGATGCCACAGGCATTGCCGAAATTGTATTCGGCGATAACGACCGATTAAGTGCTTATGTAACCCACTTTTTTAATGCCGATTTATTGGTGATTTTAAGCGATATTGACGGCTATTACGACAAAAACCCGTCTGAATACAAAGACGCAAAAATACAATTAGAAATCAACGAATTAAGCGAAAAAGAATTAAATCAAACCGTCAAAACAGGTTCAAAAATGGGGACAGGCGGTATGACCACCAAACTTAAAGCTGCCGAATTTTTATTACAAAATAACCGCCAAATGTTTTTATCCAGCGGTTTCGATTTAAGCGTAGCACGAATGTTTTTATTAGAAAACAAACAAATCGGCGGCACGATTTTTAGGAAGAAATGATTTCAGGCTGCCTGAAATAAGGTTCAGCAAACACGAGATTTTTCATATGACACACCACGCCCACAACCGATTAGTTTCTTTTATTTGGAGTATTGCCGATGATTGCTTACGCGATGTTTATGTGCGTGGCAAATATCGTGATGTGATTTTGCCGATGACGGTGCTACGCCGTTTAGACAGTTTATTAGAGCCGACCAAGCAAGCCGTGTTTGATGAAATTGAGCAGTGGAAAAAAAATTTTGGCGATACAGAAATACTGTCTCAAGATTTGGAGCATGTAACAGGCTATGTATTTTACAACACTTCCAAATGGACACTTTCCAAACTCAAAGACAGTGCCAGCAACACGCAACAATATCTCTTGGACAACTTTATTGAGTACTTAAATGGTTTTTCCGCCAATGTGCAAGAAATCATCAAATGCTTTAATTTGTACAATCAAATTACCCATATGTCGCATAAAGGCGTTTTATTATCGATTTTAGAAAAATTTGTGTCGCCCTATATCAATCTTACTCCTGATGAAAAAGCCGACCCAGACGGCAATCCATTGCCTGCCTTAACCAATTTAGGAATGGGTTATGTATTTGAAGAACTCATTCGCAAATTCAACGAAGAAAACAACGAAGAAGCGGGCGAACACTTCACCCCACGCGAAGTGATTGAACTGATGACCCACATTGTTTTTGACCCCATTGCCGACAATATTCCGCCTGTATTTTCCGTATATGACCCAGCCTGTGGTAGTGGCGGCATGCTGACCGAATCGCAAAACTTCATTGAAGAAAAATATCCATACACGGACGGCGAACGCACTATTTATCTTTTTGGCAAAGAAATCAATGACGAAACCTATGCCATTTGCAAATCTGATATGATGATTAAAGGCAACAGTCCTGAAAACATCAAAGTTGGCTCAACTTTAGCAAGCGATGAATTTAGCGGAGAATACTTTGATTTTATGCTATCCAATCCGCCGTATGGCAAAAGTTGGGCATCAGACGAAAGTTACATTAAAGACGGCAAAACCATTATAGACAACCGATTTAAAGTCAGACTGACCGATTACTGGGGCAATATCAACGAATGCGATGCCACACCACGCACATCAGACGGACAACTTCTTTTTCTAATGGAAATGGTCAGCAAGATGAAACCCATTAGCCGAAATGGCTTTGGTTCTCGGATTGCGTCCGTACATAACGGTTCATCACTTTTCACAGGCGATGCAGGCGGTGGCGAGAGCAACATTCGTCGTTATCTCATTGAAAACGACTTATTAGAAGCCATTATTCAACTGCCCAACAACATTTTCTACAACACAGGCATCACCACTTACATTTGGTTACTCAGCAACAACAAAGCCAAGCACCGAAAAGGCAAAGTGCAACTCATTGATGCCAACGAACTCTACACCAAACTACGCAAAAATCTTGGCGAAAAAAACTGCGAACTTACCAAAGAGCACATAGCACGCATTGTTAAAACCCTTCTTGACTGTGAAAACCTGCCACGACAAAACGGATTAGCCAGTCAAGTCTTCAACAACCAAGATTTTGGCTATTACAAAGTAGCGATTAACCGTCCAGACCGCCGCAAAGTTCAAATCACAGAAGACGCAATCGCCCCATTACGCTTTGACAAGGGTTTAATTCTTCCTATGCAATTTTTGTATCAACAATTAGGCGAACAAGCGTACAGCGAAAACCTTGCTGATTATGCCGACACACTCAAACAATGGGCAGACGAAGCGGGCTACGCACTCAACAACAAAGTACTTACCAAAATTTTAAGTCAAGACACATGGCAAAAAGCCAAAGAAAAATTTCAGGCAGCCTGTATTTTGCACAGGCATTTTGGCGAACAAATTTTTATGGACTACAACATTTTTATCAAGTCAGCCGACAGAGTTTTAAAAGACAAACAAATCAAACTCACTGCCGCCGACAAAAAAGCCATTTACAACGCCATCAGCGTATATGACGAGACGGCAGAAAAGGTCATAGAAAAAACCCAAACCTTTCAGGCAGCCGAACTTACCAAACTCTTAACACGCCTAAAAACCACTGTTGAACACCTATCTGATTTTGGCTATTATCCCACAGGCAAGCAAAACGAATACATCACCTACGCTACCAACAGTGATTTAAACGACAGCGAAAACATACCGCTTACCCAAAACATACACGAATACTTTTTAACCGAAGTCAAACCACACATAGGCGAAGCGTGGATAGACGGCGACAGCGTCAAAATTGGCTATGAAATCAGTTTCAACAAATACTTTTACCAGCACAAAGCCTTACGCTGCCTGAAAGAAATCCAAGCCGACATTCTCGCATTAGAAAAAGAAGCAGACGGCTTGATTGGGGAGATTTTGGAGAATATTTAGGTATAATTTGCTTGACTGTTGCTTGACAGAATGGGAAAAACAGCCGTGTTTGCATAGGTCGAAAATAAAAATATCACTATTTATCAAATAGTTATTATTTTTTTAATTTGCTTGACTGTTGCTTGACTAATTTAGGTTTTTTAAATGGATACACTCAAACAAACATCAAAATGGCAATCATTGGTAACAGAACTTATTAAATTGCCCCAAGAGACTGAATGGATTGAATTCAAACACAATAATGACGCTCCTGATATGATTGGAGAAAATATTTCGGCTTTATCCAATGTATCAGCCCTACTGGGCAAAAAACAAGCATATATGGTGTGGGGTGTACATGATGGTACGCACGAATTACTGGGAACATCTTTTGTCCCAAGTA
Source organism: Neisseriaceae bacterium (assembly GCA_017934045.1). GTDB lineage: Bacteria > Pseudomonadota > Gammaproteobacteria > Burkholderiales > Neisseriaceae > RGIG9985. Next base: position 24,753 of record JAGBKK010000018.1, read on the forward strand.
AAGCCAAACACAAACAACAAGAACTTGAAAGTTGGCTATTGCAAAAATTATCTCCGAAAATTAATTTTTCTTTTTATGAAGTTGAATGTCAAGAAAAAGCGGTAGTAATTTTGGAAATTCAACCAGCCAGCAATACACCTGTCCGTTTTGATGGTACGGAGTACATTCGTATTGGTTCAAACACCAAAAAATTGCGTGATTTTCCAGAGAAAGAAAGAGAACTTTGGCGTGTTTTTGATAGAGTACCGTTTGAAGAACAAACTGCTTTAAGTCAGCAATCAAAAGATCAAATCTTGACACTTTTAGATTACGCCACTTATTTTCGCTTACTTAATCAACCCATACCAGAAAATCACAGCCGTATTTTAGAAAATTTGGCAGATGATGGGATTATCCACAAAACAGATACAAATCTTTGGGATATTAGCAATTTAGGAGCCATACTATTTGCCAATAAATTGTCTGATTTTAAGCAATTATCTCGTAAAGCGATTCGTATTATTCTCTACAAAGGTCATAATAAATTAGAAACAATCAAAGAATGGTCAATCAATAAAGGCTATGCTGTTGGTTATGAAAGCATTATAGAAACATTGAATTTACTTTTACCAAGCAAAGAAGTAATTGGACAAGCATTGAGACAAGAAAAATCAATGTACCCCGAATTAGCGTTACGAGAATTAATTGCCAATGCTCTTATTCATCAAGATTTTCATTTAACTGGTACCAGTCCAATGATTGAAATCTATGAACACCGCATAGAAATCACCAATCCAGGTTCATCTCTTATTGCGATAGAACGCCTAATGGATAAACCGCCACGCAGTCGTAATGAAGGTATTGCATCTTTAATGAGACGAATGGGAATTTGTGAAGAGCGTGGTTCAGGGATTGATAAAGTGGTTGCCCAAACCGAAATTCATCAACTTCCTGCTCCTTTGTTTGAAATGGATGATTACACCAAAGCCACACTATTTGCTTATCGTCATTTTAAAGACCTTGATAAAGAAGAGAAAATACGAGCCTGCTATCTACATTCAGTTTTAAAATATCTAAGCCAAGAGCCAATGAACAACACCACAATGCGAGAAAGATTTGGAATTAGTGTAGAAAATAGTGCGATGATCAGCCGTGTTATCAAACAAACGGTAGAGGCGGGTGTAATCAAAGCCTATGACACCAATGCTGGTACAAAAGCAATGCGATATATTCCATTTTGGGCATAACACTTCACTTTGTGGCGGTATTATCGTTGTTGTTTTCAGGCTGCCTGAAAGAAGTTTTTGGTGGTTTGGGTGGAAATGGTTATTGGTGGAAATGGTGTTTTTTTGGTTTTATTGGTGGGCTGAAGCCCACCCTACGCCCACCACGAAACACATACGAAACACTCACAAAACACCATACAATTTTTACAACATTGCAAAACCGTTTAACAAAAGGTTACAATCAACGCCAAACACAAGCAGAGCATAAAAAATGAACGCATATCCACAATACAAAAACACAGGCGTACAATGGTTGGGGGATATTCCTGAACATTGGGAAGTCGGCAAATTAGGCAGAATATTAAAACCATTTTCTGAAAAAAATCACCCTGATTTACCTTTGCTTTCAATTACTCGTGAATTAGGTGTAATTGAACGAGATACAGAAAATCAAGACGAAAACCATAATTTTATTCCTGATGATTTAAGCGGTTATAAATTGCTTAAAAAAGGGCAATTTGGAATGAATAAAATGAAAGCGTGGCAGGGTTCATACGGCGTTTCACCATTTACAGGCATTGTTAGTCCTGCTTATTTTGTTTTTGATTTTATTCATAAAATTAATCCTGATTTTTTTCATTGGGCAATTAGAAGTAAATTATATGTTTCATTTTTTGGAAGTGCGTCAGATGGGGTAAGAATTGGACAATGGGATTTATCAAAAAGCCGAATGAAAAATATTCCTTTTGTCATTCCCCCACTTTCCGAGCAAACTGCCATTGCTGACTTTTTAGAGCAAAGAGAGGCACGCATACAAAAAGCGGTGTCCTTGAAAAATGAACAAATTGCCAAACTCAAAGAATACCGCCAAGCCTTAATTAACCAAACTGTATGCCAAGGTCTTTATTCAGGCTGCCCCACAAAAAATACAAACATACAATGGTTGGGCAATATCCCTGAACATTGGGAAGTGAAGAAGTTGAAGTATGTTTTACAGTTAAGCACAGAAAAAACCGAAAGCAAAAAATTAGATTTGCGATACATTGGAATGGAAAACATTGTTTCTCATACTGGGGAATTAACTGAAAACATTTTAGAAGCAGATGGTGTTGCCAATGTCTTTTATAAAGATGAAATATTGTTTGGAAAATTAAGACCTTATTTGTCAAAAGTTTATTTGGCACAAATGAACGGCATTTGCTCAACCGAATTTTTGGTTTATAAAATTTCAAAACAGATTTTTAATAAATTTGCCTTTTATTTAATGATTTGCCAAAAATTTATTGAAATGGTTAATTCATCAACATATGGCACAAAAATGCCACGAGCCAATTCAGAATTTTGTGCAAATTTATTTATCCCCATTCCCCCTATTTCCGAACAAACCGAGATTGCGGCATATTTAGACCAAAAAACTGCCCAAATAGACACCGCCATACGCCGCTATCAACAGCAAATTGCTCTGTTAAAAGAATATCAACAATGCCTAATTAGCGATGCGGTTACAGGAAAAATTAAAGTGGCTTAAATGGCATTGTAATTTGTGCGTGTTTATAGTGTGTTCGTAAAGTGGGCAATAACACCGTTTCCACCCCAAACACCAAACTAACTTTCAGGCAGCCTGAAACCTTTGCAAAAACTTAATCTGAAACAAAAAAGCGTCCATTATAGGCTGCCCACCAAACCGCCCGATAGGGCTGAATAAAAATCTTTAAAATTCAAAAAATTACGCCTAACAAAGTATCGGTGGGCTAGGAAGCCCACCCTACGGCAGGATTAAATTTTTATTTCTATATGGGTTTTGCAAAGATTTCATATTGTGAAATAATGACGGCTGGATTAACGCTTGTTATGTGTTTAATTGGAGAACTCATCATGCCCCACACCCAAGAAAAAGATTTTGAAACCGCTATTGAACAGGATTTGTTAAACAGCGGCTATTTTCAGGCTGCTGCTGCTGATTTTAATGCTCGTTTGGCGATTGATGAGACGAATTTTTGGGCGTTTTTGCACGATACACAACAAGATGTGTTGAACGAGTTTATCCGCTTAAATCCAAATGATTGGCAGGCGAAAATTCTTTCTCGCTTGGATCGTGTGTGGGATAAAGAGGGAATTTTGCATTTGTTGAAAAATGGCTTGGCTGTGGATAATGTGCGTTTGACGCTGTTTTTTGTGCCGCCTTTGGCTAATAGTCCAACAAATGTGGCTAAACGGTTTGCGAAAAATCGGTTTAGTGTGCTGCGGCAGGTGCATTTTTCAGTGCAGGAACCACATAAATCTGTGGATATGGCGGTGTTTGTGAATGGTTTGCCGTTCGCTACGCTGGAATTGAAAAATGAATGGACAGGACAAAATCATCAACACGCTATCTGTCAATATCGTAGTCGAGATATTCATCACGCTTTATTTAAGCCTGCTCGCTGTTTGGTGCATTTTGCTGTGGATACACAAGAAGTGTATATGACCACAAAACTTTCAGGCAGCCAGTCAGTGTTTTTGCCGTTTAATCGGGGCAATGGTCATGGTAAAGGTAATCCGCTTAATCCAAATGGTTTTAAAACGGCGTATCTTTGGCAGGAAATCTTGCAAAAACAAAGTATTGCAGAAATTATTTTGCATTTCGCTCGCTTGGAATTTGATGATGCTCGTAAAAAGGATTTGAATAAGGCTACACTTTATTTTCCGCGTTATCATCAACTTGATGTGGTGCGTAAGTTGCTTTTCGATGTACAGCAAAATGGTGTGGGAAAACGCTATTTAATTCAACATTCTGCGGGTTCGGGTAAGTCTAATTCGATTACTTGGTTGGCGTTTCGTTTGATTGAAGTTTATGCAAATGATGAAAAACCTGTTTTTGATTCGGTGATTGTGGTAACCGATCGCAAAGTGTTGGATAAGCAAATTAACGATAATATTCGTGCGTTTTCTAATGTGAAAAATATTGTTGCCCACGCTGAATATTCTCATAATCTGAAAAATGCTCTGGAAAGTGGCAAAAAAATCATCATTACAACCATTCAAAAGTTTCCCTTTATTGTTGATAATATTGCAAATATGGCAAGTAAAAAATTTGCGGTAATTATTGATGAAGCCCACAGTTCGCAATCTGGCACGGCTCACGATAATATGAATCGTGCTATGGGCTCTGTTGAAGAATCTGATGCACAGGATTTGATTATTCAAACCATGCAAAGCCGTAAAATGCGGAGCAATGCGTCCTATTTTGCCTTTACGGCAACACCAAAAAATACTACACTGGAAAAATTCGGTGAAAAACAAAATGCTCAAAATGCAGACGGTAAGCCGATTTTTAAGCCTTTTCATCTGTATTCTATGAAACAGGCAGTTGAAGAGGGCTTTATTCTTGATGTGTTGCAAAATTATACAACTTACCAAAGTTATTACGAAATTCAAAAAAATATTGAAGATAATCCTAAATTTGATAAGAAAAAAGCCCAGCAACGCCTAAAATCTTTCGCGGAAAAAAATGAAACAAGTATTGCGGCAAAAGCCAATGTAATGTTGTCTCATTTTATCAGTCGTGTTGTGCAAACCAAACGCTTAAAAGGTAAAGCCAAAGCAATGGTGATTACGCAAAATATTGAAATGGCTATTCGTTATTATCAAGCAATTTGTCGTTTGTTGGCGGAAAAAGGTAATCCATTCAAAGCGTTAATTGCTTTTTCTGGCGAAAAAGAAGTTGATGGTATTTCGTATAGTGAAAGTCAAATGAATGGCTTTGATGATAATAAAACCAAAGAAGCATTTGATGAAGATGATAACCGTATTTTGGTGGTGGCAAATAAATATTTAACAGGCTTTGACCAGCCAAAATTGTGTGCGATGTATGTGGATAAACCATTAGACGGTGTTTTGTGTGTGCAATCCTTGTCTCGCTTAAATCGCAGTTGCCCAAAATATCATAAAACCGCTGATGATTTGTTTATTTTGGACTTCTACAATACAACCAAGGATATTCAGGTAGCCTTTGAACCGTTTTATACACAAACCGAATTGGCAGGCGAAACCGATATTAACATTCTCCACGATTTGCAACATGAATTAGACAATGTAGGCGTGTATGAATTGGACGAAATGGAAAATTTTGTGCAACGCCTGTTTTCAGGCAGCCCAATGTCAGAATTGGATACTTTAATTCAAGCATGTGCCGCACGGTTTAATACCGAATTAAATTTGGAGCAAGAACAAAAGGTTGATTTCAAAATTAAAGCCAAACAATTTGTTAAAATTTACAATCACATAGCCTGCATTATCGCCTTTGAAAATGTTGAATGGGAACACCGCTACTGGTTTTTGAAATTCTTAATTCCCAAACTGAATGTTACCGACGATAAAACCGTGATTGACGATTTATTGAAAACAGTGGAATTAAGTTCCTACGCTTTGGCGGTTTCCGAAAAAAATCACAAAATCACCCTGTCAGACGAAACAGGCACATTTCAACCCAGCAACCAAACCATGCACGGCACACACCCTGATGACGAAGAAAAAGATACCTTGGATAACCTTATTCAAACCTTTAACGAACGCTTCGCAGGCTGGGGTGGCACGCCAGAAGAACAAAAAATCTTGCTCATATCCATCAAACAAAAAATCACACAACACAAGGATTTCAAAGCATTTTTACATACGCAGGATATAACGCTGCAAAAAGCTGTACTCGCCAAGATGACTGACCATGTGATGTGGGAAGACCGAATGCAAAAACAGGAAATGTATAAACGATACCGCGAAGACAAAGCATTGCAACAAGCATTTATTCACCTGATGCAACAAGCCATCAATGCGGATTACGCAAAAAGTCCATAATGCTTATAAAGACGACTTCAAAACAATAGCGTCTTATTGAAATTTATCGAGTGTAATTTTCAGGCAGCCTGAAAAAATCATCTTATGGAATAATTATGCTATCTTACCGACACGCTTTTCACGCAGGCAATTTTGCTGATATATTAAAACATTTTACCCTTTTTTTGGTTTTGCAATATTACAACCAAAAAGACAAACCCTATTTTTATATCGATACCCATTCAGGAGCAGGATTATATTGTTTGAATGATGAACAATCACAAAAAACAGGTGAATATAAAGACGGTTTTGAGCGATTATTAACAGAAAAAAATTTACCACCATTATTAAATGAATTTAAAAACAAAATATTGAATATTTTGCCTGATCAAAATCATTACGCAGGCTCTCCATATATTGCTGCCAAAACCGCAAACACAGATACCAAATTGCGTTTATTTGAACAACACAATAATGAATTTATATTATTAAATCAAACAGTTCAATTATTAAATATACAAAAAAGAACAATCACGCACAATAATGATGGATTTGACGGATTATTATCCTTACTACCCCCACCTACACGCCGAGCCATTATTTTAATAGACCCATCTTACGAAATAAAAAACGATTATCAAAAAGTTGAAAATACCCTTAAAAAAGCCATTAAAAAATTTGCCACAGGCTGTTTTTTAATTTGGTATCCTATATTAAATAGAGAAGAAAGCAAAAGGCTGCCTGAACAATTAAAAAAACTTGCCCCAAAATGGCTTAAAACAGAACTTATTGTTAAATCATTTTCACAAGACGGTTTTGGTATGGTAGGCAGTGGAATGTTGATTATCAATCCACCGTATATTTTGGCAGAACAACTTAATCAAGAAATACCTGATTTATGTTCGCTATTAGCACAAGACAGCACAGCAAATTATGCTATTGAATATCACAATGATTAAATGTTTAGACTGAAACATTTGCAAAATTCAATAAAATCAAAATCCAAACCTGCCGCAGAGTTTATCCTGAACACAGTAAATAAATAGAATAACAATCCAGCAAAATGGCAGAAGTATTGTATGGCAGTCATTTTTGCCTACCACCGTAACGACAAAAAGCCATTCAGGCAGCCTGAAAAATATTTACCGCCATTACGAGCCAACACCGTTGGCGTGGTAATCTCCTTGCTATGGAGAACGGATTTAGCATTGTAGGGTGGGCATTCTTGCCCAC
>JAGBKK010000019.1 GCA_017934045.1 Neisseriaceae bacterium
AGAATGCGAATAATACGCCCCTTGTAAAAACTTGTCAAACCTTTTTTGAAAAAAAATTCATTAAATTTTACTCTCGCTTGATTTTTAAGAATATTTTGTTAGAGATAAAAATAAAATACGGAACTTTCAGGCTGCCTGAAAGTTATATTACAATAAACCGTTTTGAATTTTTATTGCGGAGTTTATGCGATGAGCGAAAAAATCAACATCGGCATTGTTGGGGCAACAGGTTACACGGGTGTGGAGTTGTTGCGTTTGTTATCTAATCACTCCAATGCCAATATTGCGGTGGTTACCAGTCGTGGAGACGCTGGCACGAAGTTGTGCGATATGTTTCCGTCCTTGCGTAGCGTCTATCCTGACTTACTTTTCACGCACCCTGATAACGCTAAATTAGATGAATGCGATGTGGTATTTTTTGCGACACCCAACGGCATTGCAATGACGCAAGCGGTTGAATTATTAGAAAAAAATGTCAAAATCATCGACTTATCTGCCGATTTTCGTATTCGTGATATTCCTGTGTGGGAAGAATGGTACAAAATGACGCACGCGTGTCCCAATACGGTTGCCCAAGCCGTTTATGGGCTGCCTGAAATGAATCGCGACAAAATTAAAAACGCTCAAATTATTGCCAATCCAGGTTGTTATCCGACTTGCGTAACTTTGGCTTTGTTGCCGTTGTTGCGTTCAGGCTGCCTGAAAAAAGGAACGCCGATTATTGCCGACTGCAAATCAGGCGTATCAGGGGCTGGACGCAAGGCGGCAGTGCCTAATTTATTCAGCGAAGCAGGCGATAATTTTAAAGCCTACGGTGCAGCAGGTCATCGTCATCTGCCTGAAATTAAACAGAATATCAATGATATAGCGACAGGTTTTGCCGAACAATTTATCTTCGTGCCGCATTTAACGCCCTTAATTCGCGGTATGCACGCTACGATTTATGTAACCGCCGAACAAGGTGCGGATTTACACCAAACTTTGGCTGAATTTTATTCAGGCAGCCTGTTTGTAGATATTCTGCCGCAAGGCATGCTGCCTGAAACCCGCAGCGTGCGTGCGTCTAATCATTGCCGCATTGGCGTGGTGAAAGCACCGCAAATGGAGAATGCCTATATTCTGTTTTCGGTGATTGATAATTTGGTCAAAGGTGCGGCAGGACAAGCGGTGCAGAATATGAATTTAATGTTCAGGCTGCCTGAAAACGAGGGCTTAAAGATTACGCCTGTGTTGCCGTGATAGACAAACTATTTCACCAGCATAGTCGATTAACTTCAAAAGTCAATTGAAGTTAATCGACTTTCTAAAATAATTGTAAAAATAGATTGAAATTCATTTTTATGCCACAATTCACCCCACCGTTTCACCCCAACACGCGATTATGCTCACCGAAGACGAAAAATCTGCCATTCAAACCCATTACAAAGCCTTATCCAGTGCTTTGGACGGTTTTCGCCCACGCAAATCGCAACGCGAAATGATTGCGACCATTGCCAAAACTTTGGGCAAGACACTGCCTGAAAATGAAGACGGTATCAGCACCAATCAGGGGCAGACAATTGCGGTGATTGAAGGTCCCACTGGCGTGGGCAAAAGTTTGGCTTATTTACTTTCAGGCAGCATTTTGGCACAAACGCGTGGCAAAAAGTTGTTGGTTTCCAGTGCCACCATTGCCTTGCAAGAGCAGTTGGTGTATCGTGATTTGCCGTTTTTGGCGGAAAACAGTGGCTTGTCGATTACCTTTGCACTCGCCAAAGGCAGGGGGCGATATTTGTGTCCGTATCGCTTATATCAACTGACGCAAAACACAGGACAAAGAGATTTAGGCTTTGAAACGCCTGCGTTTATCAATCTTCCTCGTGGCGGCAGATTATCCAAAGATGAAAAATCGCTGTTAAATCAAATAGCTGATGAGTTTGAACAACGCACTTTTGACGGCGATCGTGATTCGTGGCGTGGCGACACCATTGCTTACGATTTGTGGCAACGCATTAACAACGACCGTCATTCGTGTTTGAAAAATGATTGTCCCAATCGTGCGGAATGTCCGTTTTTCAAGGCTCGTGAAGTGTTGGACAGCGTGGATATTATTGTTGCCAATCACGATTTATTGTTGTCCGATATTGATATGGGCGGTGGGGTGATTTTGCCGCCGCCAGCGGCGTGTTTTTATTGCATTGACGAGGCTCATCACTTGCCAGCCAAAGCGGTTACGCGTTTTGCCGCCGAACATTCTTTGGCGGACGCAGTGAAATTTTTAGACAGTTTCCCCAGTTTTTCAGGCGACCTTGCCCCGTTAATTGATACGGTGGAATTGGTGGATCGAGCCGATAACGCCGCCAAAGAATTATTGCAACACTTCAAACACTGGGAAAGCCTATTGGGACAGACGGACGCGTTTCCTTTGGACGACACAAGCAACGAAACCGTGTGGCTGTGGGATAACGGCGTTGTGCCTGATGAATTGGTGGATTTGGTGGAAAACACGGCTCGCTGTGCGATTTTATTTTCAGGCTGCCTGAATAAATTGCAAGACGCATTAAGCAAGGCAAGACAAAATAATAAGAACAATACCAAAGAGTTAGACAATGTTTCTACGCATTTTAATTATGCGATGAGTATTGGCGACAGCATTTATGCCGTGTGGAAAATGCTTGCCCAAACGCCGCCTGAAAACGAACCGCCATTAGCCAAATGGATTGTGTTATCACGCACTGACAAAGTGGATTACCGTTTTTGCGTCTCGCCCGTGTCGGCGGCGAAATCTTTGGCAAACGACTTGTGGCAACGCTGTGCAGGAGCAATTCTCACTTCGGCAACTTTGCAAGCGGTGGGCAGTTTTAACAATATCTTACGCCAATGCGGCTTAAATATGCTGCCTGAAACCACCACGCTGGCGTTAGACAGTCCATTTAACTTTACGCAACAAGGCGAACTGTATATTCCGCCACTCAAAGCCAATCCCAAAACGCCTGATTTACACACCAATGAAATCATCGAATGGTTGCCCAAACTGATTGACCCTGTTGCCCCAGTTGGCACGCTGGTGCTTTTCACTTCACGCCGACAAATGGAAGAAGTCGCTTTCAGGCTGCCTGAACACTATCAACCGTTGGTGTTAATGCAAGGCGACCGCCCCAAAACACAACTGATAGCCGAACACCACAAAGCATTAAGCGAAAACCGCCCCAGCATCATCTTCGGCTTGGACAGTTTCGCCGAAGGTTTGGACTTACCAGGCAACGCTTGCGTGCAAGTCATCATCGCCAAACTGCCCTTCGCTATGCCTGACGACCCAGTTGCCAAAACACTGTCCGAATGGATACGCCAACGGGGCGGCAACCCATTTATGGAAATTTCCGTGCCAGACGCTTCGATTAAACTCACCCAAGCAGTTGGCAGACTCATTCGCACCGAAACCGACCACGGCAGAGTAACCATATTAGACACTCGCTTAATCACCGCACAATACGGACAACGCCTGTTAGACGCATTGCCCAACTTCAAACGCATTTAAAGGATTGCATAATGTCCAAAATCAACATACTGCCTGATCATTTAATCAACCAAATTGCCGCAGGTGAAGTGGTGGAACGCCCTGCTGCCGCACTCAAAGAAATGTTGGAAAACAGCATTGACGCGGGGGCAACGCACATTGACATTGCTTTAACCGCAGGCGGCATTAAGCACATTCGCATTAAAGACAATGGCATAGGCATTGATAAAGACGATTTGCCGTTAGCACTATCAAGGCACGCCACCAGCAAAATTCAGTCGCTCTCCGACTTGGAACGCGTGGCAACGATGGGTTTTCGTGGCGAAGGTTTGGCAAGCATTGCGTCTGTAACGCGTTTATCCTTGATTTCCAAAACACAAGACGCACCGCATGCTTTTAAGATTGAAGCCGCAGACGGCGTTTTGGGCGAAGTCGCTCCTGCCGCAGGCGATAACGGCACAACCATTGAAGCCAATGAAATTTATTTCAACACCCCTGCTCGGCGAAAATTTTTGAAGTCCGAAGCCACCGAATATGCCCACTGTTTAAGCGTGGTCGAACGCTTGGCGTTGGCAAATCCTGCGATTGCGTTTTCGCTCACACACAACGGCAAACAAATCTTAAAACTGCCCATTCAATCGCCAGATGAACGCACGGCTGAAATTTTGGGAAAAGATTTTCAGGCAGCCGCCTTATCTGTAAATAAAGATAATAACTTATTGAAATTAAATGGATTTATTGCTAAACCATCGTTTGACGGCGGTAAATCAGCACAGCAATTTTGTTTTATCAATCGCCGTTTTGTGCGTGATAAAACCATTCTGCACGCCGTAAAACAGGCGTATCGTGATGTGCTGCACAATCAAATTAGTCCGTCTTTTGTGCTGTTTTTGACGCTTCCAGTCGAAGAAGTTGATGTCAATGTATCGCCCACCAAAACCGAAGTTCGGTTTAGAAATTCGTCTGCCATTCATCAATTTATTTTTCACGCCTTGAATAAAGTTTTGTCGAAAACAAGTGCGAATGAAACAGCGTCCATCAGTTCGCCGTCAGCGGTGTTTGGCGAAGTATTTAAAACGCAAGGCATTGATAACACATATAAAAAATCGCCTGTATCGTATCATATTTCGTCCCCCCAACAAGGCAGCCTGAAACTGCGAGAAGGCAAAGATATTATGCAAACATACGCCCCATTTTACGGACGCAATGACGCATTAGATGAAACTATTTTCAGGCAGCCTGAAAGCGTGCAACAGATTGATAATCAACAAGAAATTCCGCCGTTGGGTTTTGCGTTAGCCCAATTACACCACATTTATATTTTGGCACAAAACGCCAACGGTTTGGTGTTGGTGGATATGCACGCCGCTCATGAGCGCATTTCGTACGAACGCCTGAAAGCCCAAAAACAAACAGGCAAAATTGCTGCCCAATCCTTGTTAATTCCGCTGAAATTTCAAGCCACAAATGAAGAAATCGCTACGCTCACGGATAACAGCGAACTATTGGCAGAATACGGATTTTTGCTTAAAAATCAAGGCAATGAAATTGCTATTTACAGCATTCCCAAAGACTTACCGCACATAGAACCTGTGGCGTTGGTGCAGAAATTATTAGCAGAAATTGCCCAATTTGGCAACAGCAACGAAGTTGCCGCATTAGAAAATCATATCTTGGCAACCACCGCCTGCCACGGTTCAGCCAGAGCAGGCAAATATTTAACGCTGCCTGAAATGAACGCCCTCTTACGACAAATGGAACAAATCAACCGCAGCAACCAATGCAACCACGGCAGACCCACTTGGATTGAACTGCCATTGGCGGATTTGGATAAACTGTTTTTAAGGGGCAAATAGGCATTTCAGGCTGCCTGAACCCCTTTATTTTGCAATACTTTTTCCACAGTATCCACAATCGCTTGGGTTTGTGCGTCTATTTCTAAATTGACAAAATCGCCCACTTCACGCATGCCAAACAAGGAGCGTTGCAAAGTTTCGGGGATTAAATGTACGCAAAATTCATTTTGACGCACTTCGCCCACCGTGAGACTGCAACCGTCCAAGCCAACAAAACCTTTGGGCAGAATGTATTTGTGTAAATTTTCAGGCAGCCTGAACCACACGGTGTAATGGCTTTTGGTGTTTTGAATACGGATAATGGCAACGGTGGTTATAATGTGTCCGCTCATCAAATGTCCGCCAATTTCATCGCCCACTTTCAAAGCGCGTTCAATATTCACAGGGTCGCCCACTTTCAAGTAGCCCAAATTGGTTTTGGCAAGCGTTTCTGCCATTAAATCAAACGACACCGTGTCGTTGTTGATATTGGTAATGGTCAAACAACAACCATTGTTGGCAATGGACGCACCAATCGTTAAATTTTTGCTTGCTTTTTTGGGCAATCGCACTGAAATTCGCCGCACATTTTTTAAGTCGTCAATCGCTACGACTTCGCACATACCTTGCACAATACCTGAAAACATTTTATTTCTCACATTCAAAAATCATCGTATAATGAATACATTATTATAATATATCCTAAATTTTATTTTACAGATATGTATCAAGAAACCATTATCGCCACGCTATTCGGTCAGGAAGTTGCTGATATTCCTGCTGATTTATTTATTCCGCCAGACGCTTTAACGGTTGTTTTACAACACTTTGAAGGTCCTTTGGATTTATTGTTGTATTTAATTCGCAAACAAAATATTGACATATTGGATATTCCCGTTGCCAAAATTACCGAGCAATATTTATCTTATATTACCGAAATGGAGCATTCGCAAATAGATTTAGCGGCGGAATATTTGCTGATGGCATCTGTTTTAATTGAAATAAAATCGCGTTGTTTATTGCCCAAACCGCCTGCGGTTGAAAATGAAGAAGAAGACCCAAGAGCAGAATTGGCTCGCCGCCTGATTGAATACGAACAAATGAAAAATGCGGCATTACAACTTGCCAACTTGCCGCAAGCAGGACGCGATTTTTTGTGGGCAAAATTGCCTGTGGCACAAACAGTGGTGGCTCATTATCCCAATGTTGAATTAGCCGATTTGCAACAAGCGTGGCTACATATTTTGGCAAGAGCTAAAAATTTCAAACAACACACTGTGCAAAGCGAAGCGGTGAGTGTGCGTTTTCAAATGAGCCATATTTTACGCTGTTTGCAAAGCCATACCAAAATGCGATTTGAACAATTATTCGATATAAAACAAGGCATTGCCGTGGCAGTAACCACTTTTATTGCGGTATTGGAATTACTCAAAGAAGGTTTAGCCCAAGTCGAACAACAAGACGCATTTGCACCAATTTTTGTGTCGCCTGTGGCAAGTATTCAGGCAGCCTGAAAACACTATCCCCTTGGGTGATGCGTATGTACAATGCTTTTTAAGCGTTCGGTGGCAATGTGAGTGTAGATTTGTGTGGTGCTAATATCGGCGTGTCCTAACAGCATTTGCACGGCACGCAAATCTGCTCCGTGATTGACTAAATGGGTGGCAAAAGCGTGGCGTAAGCCGTGTGGCGAAAGGTTATAAATACCCACTTCGCTGGCATATTTTTTTACGATTTGCCACGCCAACTGCCGTGTAATACCGCCCCTTTTTTGACTAACAAACACAAAATCACACACAGTGCCTTTTAATAACGCTTCGCGTGCATTCTGTAAATAATCAATCAATTTTTCCACAGCCACTTCGCCTAATGGCACCAAGCGTTCTTTATTGCCTTTACCAATGGTGCATAACACGCCTGTGCGTAAATCGATTTCATTCAGCGTAAGCGATACGGCTTCGCTCACACGCAAACCTGTGGCGTACATTAACTCCAACAGGGCGGCATCTCGCAAACCTGTGGGCGTGGTGGTGTCAGGAGCGGCAAGCAATGCGTCAATTGCCGTCTCGCCACTAATCGCAGGCAGATGACGATTTTTTTTCGGTGCGTGAATGTGTTGTGTGGGATTGTGTTCGCTGTGTCCGATTTCCTGCCGCCACGCATAAAACCGCCGCACCGATGAAAGCGTACGCGATTTAGACGAATTTTGTTCAGGATAATCAAAAATGGCAGCGGACAAATGCTCGTATTCTGCTGTTTCTAATGTTTGATTGTGTGTTTTTAAGCGTTGAGAAACTTTGGATAAATCTCGCCGATAAGCCGCCAATGTATTGGCAGACAAACGATCAATTAACCATAAATGATCTAAAAAATGTTCAATCAGTGTTTCATCAAGCATATAAGTCGTTTCAATTCAAAAAGAGACAAGGCGGCAAAGCCGCTGACAGTATAAACTAATACGGCAAGGCAAACCAACGATAGTTTTGCAGTGAAATAACGACAAGAGACCCCTACAAAACTGGTAGGTGTGCGTACATTTCAAGGCGTAGTAGCACAGAAAAACGAAGACATAACAAGTAGTTAGGCGAGTTTTTCGAGCAACACACAACGCTTCAAATGTGCCACAGATGCCAGTTTTGTAGGGGTTTCTACAATTCTTTCAAAAAAGCGTGTTCATCAAAATGCCAATGACAAATTTCTTGCCCTTGATGATTGAGTAACACAGGTACCAATTCATCATATTGTGGCAATAATTCAGGACAATCGTCAATATCTTTAATGTCGATATGGAAATGATATTGCGTTTGCAAATTTTTTAATTGTTCAAGCATTATTTTGCATAATGAACAATATTCACGATACAGCAAGGTAAATGTCATGATGATTTATGCTCCCTTGCCCAAAAGATAACAAATAAAATCAGACTAATGGCGGTGATTAAATAAATTATTTGCGACACACCGTGCCATGCGGCAAAATTTCCGCCAAGCCATTGATGAAGCACATTTTTTCCATTAGTTTTTAATGCCACAATGACAGGTGTAATGAGCCATTCACTGATGATGGTAGTTAATATCGCAATGCTAATAAAAAAACCTTTTAGACTGCCCAAAAATGCCTTAAACCCTTGTTTCAGGCTGCCTGAAAAGATTAAAACCACCGCAGAAATTAAACCAATATAAGACACAAAATGAAATAACTGCCCTGCAATATCGCCTGCCGTCATTTTGGGAAGATTTTGAAATAATACAGGGGCAACCAAATAACCAATTACGGTTAAACTGCCTAACCATGCCACAATACATAAAGTTTCAATCAATAAACGCATTTTATTTGACCATACCTTTTTTCAGGCTACCTGAAAATTTGATATAAAAAAGACCCCACTATGAAAACCATAGTGGGTTTTTTAACAACTTATACAAAGGAGAAATATATACAAAACAAAATACACTTTTAACAAGGAGAAAATGAAAAATGATTTTGCGTGATAGATTATATAAATATAAAAACTATTTGTCAAATATGAATACAATAGTCTAATCGGCTATAATGAACACTTTTTAAGATTAGGAATAATTAAATATGCGTCCCCCCATTCAACTGAAAATTTTAGACCAACGCATTGCCAAGCAATTACCGCAATATGCCACGACAGGCTCGGCAGGTTTGGATATGCGTGCGTGCATTGACACCGCAATAACACTCAAAGCAGGTGAGTCTGCGTTAATTCCCACAGGACTGGCAATTCACTTGGCAGACCCCAATATGGCGGCTGTTTTGTTGCCGCGTTCGGGTTTGGGACATAAAAACGGCATTGTTTTAGGCAATTTAGTGGGATTGATTGACTCTGACTATCAAGGTGAAGTCAAAGTATCGTTGTGGAATCGTTCCAATACAGATTTTGTGATTGAACCCTTTGCTCGCATTGCACAAATGGTGATTATTCCTGTCATTCAGGCAGCCTTTGAAGTGGTTGATGAATTTGACGCAAGCGAACGCGGTGCAGGCGGTTTTGGCAGTACGGGAAAGCACTAAAAATGCAACGCACCATTGGCTTATTGGGTGGCTCATTTGACCCACCGCACAACGCCCATTTGGCAATGGCAGAAAGTTTCCTACGCCAATTTCCCACCGCCGAAGTGATTTTACTGCCCGCAGGAACACCGTATCACAAACCACAAGCCACCCAAACAGCGGCTCATCATCGCTTAAATATGTGTTTGGCGGCGGTAGCCAATCACCCTGCCCTATCGGTGAGCGATATAGATATGGTGCGACAAGGCAATACTTACACATTCGACACGGTGCAAATTTTTCGTGAAATTCTGCCGAATACAAATTTGTGGTGGATTATGGGCGAAGATTCCTTGCGTTCCATTCATCAATGGAAACATTCGCAAGCGTTACTGAATACGGTGAATTTTGCCGTGGCGTATCGTGGCAATGGCGGTGCATTTGATAGCGTAACACAACAAATCATCGAACAAGGACAAAAAGCCGCAGCAGAAAATACGCCCACAGGACAAATTCGCTTTTTGGATATGCCTTGTGATGATATTAGTTCAACGCAAATTCGCCAACTGTTGCAACAATCATCGTTCAGGCAGCCTGAAAAGGATATTTTGCAACGCAATATACCTGTGTCTGTTTTACAATATATCGAAGAAAATCAATTATATCAATGAATACACTGACTATTTTTTTACTGATTCTTGCAGGTTCGTTTTCGGGTTTTGCCGCTGGTATGTTAGGCATTGGCGGTGGCGTGGTGGTGGTGTCGGCTTTGGTGTACTTATTTCACGGACAGTTTGGTTCATCGGAATACTTACAACACACCGCCGTTGGCACGGCGTTTGCGGTGATGGTAATTACAGGTTTGGTGAATGTTTTTGCCCAGAAAAAATCAAAAAATGTTGATTGGGGTGTGTGCAAAAAGTTTGCACCATTTTTATTTCTTGGCGTAGTGGTGGGGTCGATTTTCTCATTAGGGCTGCCTGAAAAAGTACTTCGCATTATTTTTGTACTGTTTTTATATTATGCGTCCATCAAAATGTTTTTATCCGACCCTAAACCGCACAATGTTGGCAAATTAGGTTTTGCGTCTGTGGGCAGTGGTATTGGCGTATTTTCCAGTTGGGTGGGCATTGGCGGCGGTGCGTTAATGGTGCCGTTTTTCCGCTATTGCGGCTTGTCAGCTCATCACGCCATTGGTACTTCGGGCGTTTTAACTTTTCCCGTGGCATTGGCAGGGGCAGTTGCTTACCTTTCCGCAGGATTAAACATTAGCAACAGCATTCCCCATACCATAGGCTTTGTTTATTTACCAGGTTTGGCAATTTTGTCGCTATGCACCGCCCTATTTGTGCCTTTGGGTTCAAAAGCCAAAACCAAACTGCCTGCCATTTGGCTAAAACGCTTATTCGGTGGTATGAATATTACCATTGCGATTTTAATGACCATTAAATTATGGACAATGTAATTTCAGGCAGCCTGAAATCTCTTTAACTGTCTCTTTTATTGCCATTTTTATCGATATTTATCGCAAAATCTATACAACAATCAATAACTTGTTTATCATTAAGTCTTTTACTTTCAGGCTGCCTGAAATCAATAAATATAGGAATAACAATGAAAGTTTTAGTAATTGGTAGTATCAATACTGATTTTGTAGTGGAAAGCAATATTTTGCCTGAATTGGGCGAAACCGTGTTTGGTCAAGATTTCGCTATGTTATCAGGCGGTAAAGGGGCGAATCAAGCCGTTGCCGCCGCACGCTTGGGGGCAACAGTATCAATGATTGCCGCCGTGGGCGATGACGAAATGGGCAGACGCGAAACCAAACTTTTAAAACAAGAAAACATTGACACCAGCGGCATTCACATTAAAATCGGCGTGCCAACAGGTGTGGCAGTGGTGAATGTATCGCAGGGCGATAATTGCATTATTGTGGTGAGTGGGGCAAACGCCGCACTCACGGTTGATGATATTCGCGAACAACAGGATAAAATTTTAGCCGCCGATGTGATTTTGTGTTCTTTGGAAATTCCCTTGGCATGTGTGGAATACGCCAATCAGCAAGCCTATAAATACGGCAAAAAATTTATTCTCAACCCTGCACCTGCACCACACGATTTGCCTGATGAATTGGTTGCATTGCCCACATTGGTTACGCCGAATTTAATTGAATACGCTCAAATTTTTGGGCTGCCTGAACACTGTCAAGCCGCCGATGTGGTGCATCATTTCAAACAATATTCGCAAGAGAATATGTTGGTAACCTGCGGACGGCACGGCGTTTTGTATCATCATCACAGTTACGCACAACGACAATCAGGCTTTAAGGTCAATACATTAGATTCCACGGGTGCAGGCGACACTTTCAACGGTGCATTAGCCGCCTTTTTCGATATGCCAAGACGCGAAGCCGTCCGCCACGCCACAGCCGCCGCCGCTTTATCGGTAACCCGCAAAGGGGCAAGAAACGGTATGCCGTTTATTGAAGAGTTAAAACGCTTTATGCAGGAATATCAATAAGTTTCAGGCAGCCTGAAAACAATGAAACGCAAATTATTCAAAAAAAACAAAACCATTTTTCCAGATGCCACTGTTTCCGAAGAAAACGGCATTTTGGCTTTGCACTTATCGACCGACACCATACAAAGTGCGATGAGCATAGACAATCCGCCTGAATTGGTGTTGGCGTATAGTCGTGCGATGGTGGCGTTTTGTTTGTTTAACGACACGCCGCAACACATTACCCACATTGGTTTAGGTGGCGGTTCGTTGGTTCGCTGGATTAACGCGTTTTTTCCCAACATTCATCAAATGGCGGTGGAAATCAATCCTACGGTGATTCACATTGCCCGAATGATGTTTGAATTGCCTTTGGAAGATGAGTTTTTTCAAATTGTCGAAGCGGACGGCACGGAAATTATTGCGGTGATGAACAACAGTACCGATGTGATTGTGGTTGATGCGTTTGACGGCATTCAAATTATTGATGAAATGCTGGAAATGCCATTCTTGCAAAATTGTCGCCGTGCATTGACGAAATACGGCATTTTTGTGATTAACCTATGGTCGGCAGATCGGCGTTATCAAGTATTTGTCGAACGCATTAAAAACGCTTTTGACGGCAAAATACTGGAAATTCCTGCCGAAATTGACGGCAATGTGGCTGTGTTGGCATTTAACAGGCTGCCTGAAAATATGTCCGATGAAAAACTAAAAAAACAAGCCGAAAACCTAAACAAAATCACCGATATGAACTTTATCCCCAACTTCACCGCGGTGCGAAAAGATAATCAAAAACGCCGTTTGTGGTAAGTATAGTCAATCAACTTCAAAAGTGAAACAGGCGGCTTTGCCTGCGACAGTATAAATAATACGGCAAGGCGATACCTGTGCTACATAATTTTGGTATGAATTGACTATAAAAAAATTTCAGGCAGCCTGAATAAAAGGCTGCCTGAAATGTGATAAACGATACTCGAATTACATCAAGTCCATTTTTTCGATACGGCGACCGCGTTGGCCAGAATCCAAGCCCTCTTCGTACAACTTGATTTCCAAACGCATGTTGTTGGCAGAGTTGGCGTTCATAATGGCTTCGTCATAACTGATGACATCGTTTTTGTACAACTGGAATAAGTGTTGGTCAAAGGTTTGCATGCCTTCGTCATCGGAACGGTTCATAATGTCTTTAATGCCACCAATATCGCCTTTTAAGATAAGTTCGGCAACCGCTGGGGTGTTTAACATCACTTCCATCGCCACCACACGACCTGAACCGTCTTTGCGGCGGATAATCCGTTGCGAAATAATCGCTGCCAAGTCCAACGACAAGTCCATAAAGATTTGGGCATGACGCATTTCGTCATAGAAGTTAATCACCCGTTCAATCGCTTGGTTGGAGTTGGTGGCGTGCAGGGTACACATACACAAGTGCCCTGTTTGCGACAATTCCATGGCGTGGCTCATCGCTTCTTGGTCACGCACCTCACCCACAATCACCACATCAGGGGCTTCACGCATCGCACTCTTCAAGGCTTCGTGCCAGTCAATGGTGTCAATGCCAATTTCGCGTTGGGTAACAATGGATTTCTTATGTTGGTGTACAAACTCGATGGGGTCTTCAATGGTGATGATATGACCTGGTAAGCGTGTGTTGCGATGATCCACCATCGCTGCCAAAGAAGTGGATTTACCCGAACCTGTTGCACCCACCACAATAATCAAACCACGGCGTTTCATTGCCAAAGTTTTTAAGACAGGTGGCAATTCCAACTCGTCCAAAGTGGCAATTTTGGTGCTGATGGTACGCATCACCATACCAATGCGGTTTTGTTCGTGATAGGCATTGCAACGGAAACGCACTTCATCGGTGGCACGGTGTGCGAAGTTCAGTTCCAACTCTTTTTCAAATTGGTGAATCATGCGCTCAGACATGGTGGAATACACAATATCACGCGTATTTTCTTGCGAGAATGGTTTTTCGGCAATGGGAATAATGGTACCGTTGATTTTCACCGCAGGGGGGAAACCTGGGGCAATGAAAATATCGGACGCATTGTGTTCCGCCGCATATCGCATAATTTTGTACAGCGTTTTGTAAGCGCGTTGTAAATGCGGATTGCTTTTACAAATGGAACCTGCATTGCGTAAGGTTTCATCACCGTAGTCTGAAACCAAATCTTGGGTGGTTGCTTGTTCCAACTGCACTTTTTCAGGGGAGGCTTCTACCACACTGCTTTCTTCTGTTTGCACTTGTTGTGGTGTGGCTGGTGCCAATTTCATATTTTCATCAAGTTGATTTTCGTCTGCCATTTTGGATTCTCCGTCTCAAAATTAACCGATATTGGCGGCGTTTTGTGCTTTGGCGCGTGCGGCTTCGATAGAAATCAAACCTTTTTTCAACAACGCTGAAAGCGATTGATCAAGGGTTTGCATACCGTATTGCTGACCTGTTTGAATCATCGAACCCATTTGGGCGATTTTGTTTTCACGAATCAAGTTACGAATCGCAGGGGTGGCAATCATTACTTCGTATGCAGCAACCCGTCCGTTACCATCGCGTTTTTTCAACAGGGTTTGTGAAATTACCGAACGCAAGGATTCCGACAACATGGTACGAATCATATCTTTTTCGCCACCTGGGAATGAATCCACAATACGGTCAACCGTTTTGGCAGCCCCTGTGGTGTGCAAGGTAGCAAACACCAAGTGCCCTGTTTCGGCGGCGGTCAGTGCCAAACGAATGGTTTCAATATCACGCATCTCGCCCACGAGAATCACATCAGGGTCTTCACGCAAAGCCGAACGCAAGGCATTATCGAAACTGTGGGTGTGTTCGTGCAGTTCGCGTTGGTTAATCAAGGCTTTTTTCGATTGATGCACAAACTCGATTGGGTCTTCAATGGTTAAGATATGGCAGGGTGAAATGTCGTTAATGTAATCAATCATCGCTGCCAAAGTGGTGGATTTACCTGAACCTGTCGGACCTGTTACCAACACCAAACCGCGTGGGGTATTACAAATGTCTTTGAAGATTTTAGGTGAATCTAATTGTTCCAGCGTTAAAACTTCGGTCGGAATAGTACGGAATACCGCCGCAGGACCACGATTGATATTAAACGCATTCACACGGAAGCGAGCAACACCAGGCAGTTCAAACGAAAAGTCGGTTTCCAAGTTGTGTTGATACGCCTTGCGTTGCGAGTCGTTCATAATGTCGGTAATCATACCGAAAGTATCTTCGGTGGTGGTCGCAGGCAAGTTAATTCTACGCATTTCGCCGTGTACACGAATCATTGGCGGCAAACCTGTACTGATGTGCAAGTCAGACGCTTTGTTTTGTACTGCAAATGCTAATAAGTCGGTAATATGCATAAGTCAGCCTCAATTTCAAGGACAATAAAAAGAAAATTTTAACTATTGGATATTAACACGCCAAGAGCAAAATAGTGATAAATATCGGCAAAATAATGGCAAAAATCGTTAAAATTGTTTCATTTTTATCAGGAAAACCGCCGAATATGAATACCACACTTGAAGAACGCTATCAAAAATTAATCGCACACATCGCACAATACAGGCAGCCTGAAAGCGTTTGTCTGATTGCGGTAAGCAAAACTTTTCCTGCAAGCGATATTCAAACTTTATACAATTTAGGACAACGCCATTTTGGTGAAAATTATATTCAAGAGTGGCAAGACAAAATTTTCAGGCTGCCTGAAAACATTGTGTGGCATATTATTGGCGATATTCAGTCGAATAAAACCCGAGTGGTTGCCGAAAACGCACACTGGGTGCATACGCTCTCACGCGAAAAAATTGCCAAACGATTATCACAACAACGCCCTAATGATTTACCGCCATTGCAAGTGTGTGTGGAAGTCAATATTTCAGAAGAAAATCAAAAACACGGTTTGGCAGTGAATGAAGTTTATGACTTTTGCCAATATATCAAAGAATTACCACAATTAAACTTGCGTGGCTTAATGGCTGTGCCGTCTGACGCTGATGAACAAACCGTCAAACAACAAATGCAACAAATGAACACTTTGTTTTTGCAATTAAATCAACAAGGTTTAGCATTGGATACGCTGTCAATGGGTATGTCGGGCGATTGGCAATGGGCGTTAGAATATGGTGCAACGCATATTCGTATTGGCAGTGCTTTGTTTGGGAAAAGAAATTATGCACAATAAAGCATTTTCAGGCAGCCTGAAATACCACTTTCACCCTAAAATACTCAATAAAAACACAAATTTCGTTTTCAGGCTGCCTGAAAATGTTTTAAAATATGCCCTTTTATAACTTGAACATTTGGATAACAAAAATGGGTTTTCTTCAAGGCAAAAAAATACTCATCACAGGAATGATTTCGGAACGCTCCATTGCCTATGGCATTGCCAAAGCGTGTCATGCACAAGGGGCGGAGTTGGCTTTTACTTTTGTGGTCGATAAATTAGAAGACCGCATTCGCAAAATGGCAGCCGAATTTGGTTCGGACATTGTGTTGCGGCTTGATGTACAAAGCGATGACGACATTAACCAGTTGTTTGTGGAATTAGACAAACGCTGGGACGGTTTAGACGGCTTGGTGCATGCTGTGGCGTTTGCACCCAAAGAAGCCTTGGACGGCAACTTTTTGGACAATATCAGCCGTGAAGCATTCCGCATTGCCCACGATGTTTCGGCTTACAGCCTGCCTGCGTTAGCCAAAGCCGCTCGTCCAATGATGACAGGTCGCAATGCTGCCTTGTTGGCTTTAACCTATTTGGGCGCGGTGCGTGCTATTCCGCATTACAATGTCATGGGTTTGGCAAAAGCGTCTTTGGAAGCGTCTATTCGTTACACCGCTGCCGCCGTGGGTCGTTCTGGCATTCGTTGTAACGGCATTTCCGCAGGGCCTGTAAAAACCATTGCCGCGTCAGGCATTGCCGACTTTAACAAATTGCTGAAAATCGCTGCCGATAATAATATTATGGGTCGCAATGTAACCACCGAAGAAATCGGCAACGCCGCCGCATTCTTGCTGTCGGATTTAGCATCAGGCATTACAGGCGAAATTACCTATGTCGATTGCGGTTACAGTGTGAATGCACTGTCGGCAGAATAAATTAAGTTCCCCAAATACGACTGTAACTGCTACAATGTTGGCAGTTACAGTCGAAATTTTAGCAACTTCAAAGGAACTAAAATTATGAACCGTCAATATTCAATACCAGATTTAGAAAAAATCGCCGAAATTGTTATTAAAGAATTTGGTTGTGGCGATGATGTTGATGTTATACAACTGGCTAATCAGTTAGGTTTTGAAGTATATCAAACTGATTTCGCTGATGATATAGCAGGAAAAGTTGAAAGAAACAGTACAAATTCTAGAATTTTTGTAAATCGTTCCGATATTCCTGCACGCAAAAGATTTACTGTTGCCCACGAAATTGGACACATAATCCTACATAATGATATTAGCAAGGATATTGACTTTGTAGATTACAGGAATAATGGCAAATACGATCAACGCGAGTTTGAAGCCGATAACTTTGCAGCAGCATTACTTATGCCAAGAGAAAAAAGCAAAAAAGTTTGGAACGAATATCATGATATTGATGATTTTGCAGTAGTAATGGGGGTTTCTAAAAGAGCCGCTGCAATAAGATTAAGTAATTTAGGGTTAATATCATGAATGATAATCTACAAAAATTACAAGAAAAAATACAACTAATACCAACAGAAGACCACAAACCCCAGCATAAGAATAGTGAGCCTGTAAATAAAGAGCTTGTAAGAAGAGAAGATTTAGAAGCAAAAGAAAAAAACCAAACAATACAATTACGAGAAAAATATGCTAATCGTCTTCTTTGGTTGTTGATTATGGAAATCGTGTTTATAGGAGTTATCGTTGCTCTTGGGGGAGTAAAAATTTCTACTAAATGGTTTTCTTACGAAACAAACCCATATTTAGTTTCTATTTTTTCGAGTGGTGCTTTAATTCACTCTTTTATGCTGGTCAAAATAATAGTTGAAAATTTATTTGTCAAAGCAAAAAAATAACCTTTTCAGGCAGCCTGAAAATATAAAAAAGACGGTTTCAAAACCGTCTTTTTTATTATGCCCAAAATCAAGCCGTAAGTAAATTCAACGCTTCCTGATATTTTGCCACGGTTTTGGCGATGATTTCGGCAGGAACTTTGGGGGCTGGCGGTTGTTTGTTCCAGCCTGATTGTTCTAACCAGTCGCGGATAAATTGTTTGTCAAATGACGGCGGATTTGTGCCCACTTGGTAGGACGATTTTGGCCAAAAACGGCTGGAATCAGGTGTTAAAACTTCGTCCATTAAAGTTAGCACGCCGTTTTCGTCCAAGCCAAATTCAAATTTGGTGTCGGCAATGATAATGCCGCGACTTTCGGCGTGGCTTGCCGCGGCTTTGTATAAGGCAATCGCTTTGTCGCGTACTTGCACCGCAATTTCATAGCCTAAAATATCGGCACAGGTGTCAAAGTCAATATTTTCGTCATGCTCGCCAACTTCGGCTTTGGTCGATGGCGTGAAAATCACTTTGGGCAGTTTCTCTGCTTCTTGCAAGTTTTCAGGGAGCGAAATACCGCAGATACCGCCTGTTTTTTGATATTCTTTCCAGCCGCTGCCTGAAATATAGCCACGCACAATGGCTTCGCATTTAATCGGCGTTAAGCGTTTGACCACCACCGCACGCTTTTCAATCGTCTTGGCAATATCCGCAGGCAAAATATCAAACACCGTTTCGCCTGTAAAATGATTGGGCAAAATGCCTGATAATTTGGCAAACCAAAAATTGGAAATGGCGGTTAAAATTTCGCCCTTGCCAACGATGGGATCAGGCAAAATCACATCAAAGGCAGACAAGCGGTCGGTGGCAACCATCAGCATGCGTTTGTCATCAATTTCGTATAAATCACGCACTTTGCCTGAATAAATTTTTTTCAAGGGAATGTTCATCATTGCGTCCTTTTTAAATTTAACTTTCGGCATTATACGCCGTTTTTTCAGGGATATTCGCTGTGGCAAACCCCACATTGCCCACTGGTGCGAATTTTTTTTCAGGTTGCCGAATGGGGCGAGCGTTGTAATGGCGTTTGATTGCCGAAATACCATACACCGCCGCACAAGACGGCAACCAGCGATCGCCCGCAAGATTGATAAAGTTTAAGAATTTCAATAAATTACTATCCGAAATCGGCGGCGTGTATTGCATAAATCTGCCTGTATTCAGTTCAAAACCCAACAAGGCTAACCAGTCTTTTAAGCGAGCTAATTGAATAAAGCGTTGGCGTGGCGGTAAAATTTTGCCGCATTTGGGCGAAAAATACCATAAACTCAACGGGTTAAATCCTGTAATGATTAACCGCCCTTCGCCACGCAACACACGATACACTTCACGCAACAGCGAATGAGGGTGGTCGTGAAAATTTAAGGAGTGCGGCAAAATCACCGCATCAACACTTTCGCTTGATAAAGGCAGTTGTTGCCAATCGCACACAATGTGGGTGTTGGTTTCAGGCGTTTGCGACAAAATAATCTTGCGAGAAACTTGGGCATTTTCCACAGCCTGCCACGCACCGCCCAGCTGAATGGCGGTCTGCCCAAAAATATCACGGCTTTCGGTAGCAAAAAACCGCTCTTCCGCCGCATATAAGGCAAGCCCTGCCGCAGAATTGTGTAACCATTCATTAAACGCTTGATTGATCATATTATTATCCTGATAAAAGAATATTCAAGCTGCCTGAAAAGCATTTATTATAAAGTATATCCGTTTGTTTTTTTTGCGTAAAATTTCAGGCAGCCTGAACAATAAAAAACAACGCCTTTGGTGTTGTCGTGGGTAGCCTGTCCGCCTTACGGCTGAAAAACGCGTGGGCAACAAGTTGCCCACCCTACACTTGCTTGCTGTCATTACAAGCCGTGCATTATGCACGGCGTATACAATCTTATTGCTACAAAGCACAGACTTCAAAAAAATTCCTGTCATTACGAGACTAACGCAGCAGGTGTAGGGTGGGCAACTTTGTTGCCCACGCTGAAATGGTGATTTTGTGAATATTTTTATATTTTGTGGTAAAAATGACAATAAAACACATTCAGGCTGCCTGAAAAATTAAAACGGCGTGGGCAACAGGTTGCCCACCCTACACTTGCTACACTTGCTACAACTTTATAAAAAATTTGGGCGTAAAGGACAAAATGGGTGCTAAAAATCTCTGAAAGCCTTATCATTACTGCTTTTTAGAAAGGTCAAAGGTTTTGAACACAAAAAATGCCTTTTTTGCGGCTCTAAACGCACCAAAAAAAACGGAAAAAGGAACGGTAAGCAAC
Organism: Neisseriaceae bacterium; assembly: GCA_017934045.1. GTDB lineage: Bacteria > Pseudomonadota > Gammaproteobacteria > Burkholderiales > Neisseriaceae > RGIG9985. The sequence goes on from JAGBKK010000019.1 coordinate 20,195, forward strand.
GATACAAATGCAATGATTGTACACGGCGATTTGACGGCGGAGAACGCCTAAATTCTGCTCATCTTTGGCGATTATATTCAGAACGGAAACAGACCAAAGAAGAGTTAGCAAGGGAGTTTGGTTGCAGTAGTCGCACGATTGCACGATATTTAAATAAACATATTAAAAACAATCAGTTTGCCGAACCTAAAAGCGTCATTTTGTTAATGGACACCACATATTTTGGGCAAAAATATGGTGTTATGGCGTTATTTGACGCTCGCACAAAACAGACGCTTTCAGTTGATGAAGTGAAATATGAAGCTAATGCACTGTATTTCAATGCAGTAAATAGATTGAAAGCAAAAGGCATTGAAATTCAAAGTATTACTTGTGATATTCGTAAAGGATTAGTGAATTTATTTCCTAACATTCCAGTGCAATTATGTCATTTTCATCAATTAAAAAATATTAGGAAATATTTAACACAAAATCCAAAAACGCCTGCGGCAATAGAATTAAAAATAATTGCATTGACATTAACGACTACAAATAGAGAAACATTTGAAAGTATGTTAAATCAATGGCATACAAAATATAAATCGTTTCTTAATGAGCGAACGATTAATGCAGAAACAGGAAAAAGCCATTATACGCACAAAAGGCTACGAAGTGCATTTTTTAGCCTAAAACGCAACTTGCCGCACCTGTTTGTGTTTGAAGATTTCCCTGACTTAAATATTCCAAACACAACGAATTTGTTGGAGAACAAATTTGATGAAGTAAAACGAAAATTAGGCAGTCATCGGGGTATGAATAGTCGTAATAAGATTTTGTTTATTAAGGATTATTTGTCTGTTCAACAGGGGGAATAGCACCCATTTTGTCCTTTACGCCAAAATTTGCATAAAAATTCTCCTAATATGCAAAGTATTAATTTCTAATTATACATTATTTATCAAATGGTTACAATAAATTTTTGCAGTTTTTTAATTTTTAGAGGTTACCATCATACAATGTAGCTCACAAAGCAAAAAATTTATTATTGATACAAAAAATAATAAAAAAATCCCCAATAAAAAAATTTATTGGGGATTTCGTAAAAGTTTTCAAATGTGAATGCATGAAAACATCACAACATAAAAGAATGATTCCTTTTCCTGTCGTGATGTTTTTTAAGTTTTAAAACTTATAACGCAAACCAACATTAGCCTCGGTTCTATGCCAATGGTTACCTGCGGTGTAACCCACATTAGCTGAAATTTCGGTATTTGTTGTTGGATTCCAACCTAAACCAACCGAAGTATTAAAGCGTGTTTTAGGTGCTTCGCGTTCAGAAATCACATAGGACTTATTGTCATAAACCGCAGTATGTTTGGTTTTTTGTTCCAAATCTTGGGCAACGCCTACATTACCTTTCAAACACAAACTATCTAACAATGCATAATCAGCAGATACACCTGCAACAACAGATGTGTTGTGGCTTTCAATATCATCAGCACGCACATTGTCGTTAATGCGAATGCCATCAATTTTACTCTTGCTGTATTGCAATGCCAATGATGGAGCAATATCTAATTTGCCTAAATCAAAGGTTTTTTCTGCCCCCACAGCGACACTGTATTGATAACCATCGTTATTTTTGGAATTACCCATATCCACATCTAATTTATCATAACTTGCCGTTGCAAAGGCACGATATGAATCAAACTCGTGGGCGTAACCAACATTAACACCAACACCATCGGCTTTTACAGTTTTACTTGCACCTTCAAAGTTTTCTTCCCAACGATATTTAGGTGTATTCAAGGCTCCTCCAATTGTGCCATCACCAATTTTTTTGGCAACGCCAACGGAAACAGAATAATCCTCACTTTTACCGTCTAAACCTGTCAGTTTCAGTTTGTTACGATCAGTTGAACCACTAATCCAAACATTGCTGCCGTGTTTTAGGTTATCAACAAAGTCTAAATCATGAGCTTGTTTGTTTAAGTTGATTTCTTCAACAGCATGATGAGCAGTCATCGTGCCGTTTTCAAACATCGTCTTATCCAAATTATCACTCATCACAAAAGACATAGCCGCAGAATTGGCTTTGACATCCTTACCGTCAAGATATTCAACATCAATATCACTCAAAAAGCGTTCCACAGATTGAGCATTTTGTTTTAAGCCTTCAAACTGGGTTTGTTTGGCTTCCGATGCAGCAACAGAAGCGGATTTACGATTGACGGCAACAGTAATTGCCTTATCCGTAACATGCGAACTAGCACTAATTAAATCTGGTAATGTAAATTTAATATTTGGGACACCAACAATGCCACCAGTAGCAGACAATATGGTTCCTCTTTCGCCATCTTTAGTGGTGTAACCAGATACGACACTCTGAACATTCAATTTATTCCCATCAAGAAATGTCGCAACATTTTTAACACCGATACGAGAACCTATTGCTTTATTTATCGTACCACTTACTCTTAAATTGCCAGCGATATAAATATCCGATGCAGTCAAAGCATTTAGCTTACCGCGTAATGTAATGCCTCTACTTCGAATACCACTTCTATCCCCAACTGTCAAAGTTCCTTTACTATTAACACTGATAGAAGAATCATTGCGACCATTAAGAACTAACTCACCTTCCTTGACGAAAGTTCCACCTGTATAAGTATTATCCCCATTCAACACCAAGGATTTTTTACCTAACTTGGTCAAACCGCCTTTACCACTGATATTATTATCAAAATAATACCGTGCTTTGGTACCATTCACATTTAATTCGGTGTTTTCATCAAAGCGACCATAACCTTGTGTGGCTTTGAAGTAATTCACAATACCATGACCATAGGTATTGGTATCAGCTTGTGGTGTTGCCGTAGTAAAGAGTACTTCTTGCAAGTTTTTGGTAGTCATCCAATCGTAACGGTTTTGGATAGATGCCAAAGTGCCTGTAACAAATGGGGCTGCAAAACTGGTACCTGTTAAGGTCTCTCCATGAATTTTAATGTATGAAGGTGCTGCAACACAGAAATCTTTCCAATAATGGCAAGAGTCAAACATATGCGTACCATCTTCATTGACACCTGTTACCGCAATATAATGGTTTTTAAACTCTTCTGGCCATTCGCGTGCAGCAAACATAGCATAACTTACATTGAAACGATCGTCGCCATAAGATTCGGCTTCATTACCAGCAGAAATAACCAACAAGCCATTGTTGTCTTTTAGGTATTGTGCTTGGGCACGAATGCTGCCTTTGCCATAAGTACGATAATAACGATCATAAAAGTCTTTTTGATCGGCATAAGTACTTAACCGTTTTTCAACACCATTGGAAGCATTCAAAATAATGGGGCGATTATCATTGCGATGCAAATGACGATCGATATATACCGCATCTTGTGGTTCCAAACCTTGACCATTAACCACATACACCCCAATACGAGAATTGGGGGATAACATTTGCACGGTAGAAAGAACATGAGTACCATGGTATTTTGCATCTGGATAGCGTGCAGCTTGTTCTTGATTTAAGTCTAATGCACCTGTTGGGCGAGAACCTACTCTGTCATTCTTACTATCGTAAGAAACATACATAGTTGCATCAACTTTGGAAGCGTCAATCATATTAGAAGTCAAATCAACGCCTGTATCATAAATCAATACACGCGTATCTCCCAAACGAGAAGCTACTTTGTCTCGCATTGAAGCCACTTCTAACGCAGTTCTATTCACGCCACTGTTTAAGTAATATTGCAATGATTGTTCATCATTACCTAAACCTTGGAACGCGTAGTCAAAATGGTCATTGTGGGCATAGACATAATCGCCGCCAATAACAGGTCCTAATCCATTGATATTTCGACCAATCAAGTAACGATTAACATAATCCTGTGCAGTGTCAAAAGTGTAATAATACGAACCATTTCCTTTAATATATTTCAAAGGAACAGTAAATGTATAATATTGGCCTGTGGCTAAATCCACACTGGTATAAACGCCAGTTTTGGAATCGTATGTGTTATTGTAACCCTGTGAACCGCTTTCTGCGGCATAAACAGGAGAAAAAAACAACGCTGACAATGCTAATGTCATCAGCGTCAATTTGCTGTTTTGATTTTTTTTAAACATATTGTGTCCTACTGAGATAGAATGTAAAGAAATTGGCAAGTCTCTGTACTTACCAACCGCGTTTATTATCTAATAGCCATAAAGTAATCGTCAATTTTATTTTACTTCTATCTTATAAATACAAGATTTCTACGTCATTTATGCACTTTAAATTGTGGAATGCACTTTTTGACTTCATGTCGTTCATTGGACTATTTTTCAGGCAGCCTGAAAAACACCAAATCATTACGGTAAAACACGATAAAATGATTGTCCGAAACCAACAAAAATGGCACTCCAATGTTTCCCAAAAAATCTTCCCCAAAAGAAGGCTCTGCCAAACATTCAGGCAGCCTGAAAAATAAACCAGCCAAAAAATCTGTGTCCAAAAAACGGCAAGATGATTTTGACGCATGGCATAAAAAAGATAAAAAAACCGCATTTGCGTATGATTTGCAAAAAGTGGATAAAAAATATCGCACTCACAAAACCGATAAAACCAAACGCCCGACTGATGACGCTTGGAATAAACCGCAGGCGTGGCAAGGCAATAAAAAAGTCGCTGCCAAAAAACAGGACTTTCCCCATCGCCCACACAATACGGTTGATGATTTTGCCAATCAGGCGTATCACACACATAAGAAAAATCATCTTTCAGGCAGCCTGAAAAAGTCTTTTGATGAAAATCAGGCAATGCCTGTCAATCAGCCTTCAGGCAGTCTAAATAAAAAAATAAAACCCATTTCAAATCAAAATGCGTTAAGCGAAACTGGGGCAGATTTCAACGCGAAAAAGAAATCGTCTGCTATGAAAGCCAAAAAAATGACGCTACGCCGTCCGAATAAGGACATTTTGCATAAATCGGAAAAGTTACGCGAAATTCGTAGCGAAATTGAAAAACCTGTGCGTTTGCAAAAAGCCTTGTCATCGGCTGGTTTGGGTTCTCGCCGTCATTGCGAAGAATTGATTTCGTTAGGCGTGGTAAAAATCAACGGCAAAATCGCTCAATTAGGCGACAGAGTTCTGCCCAAAGACGAAATCACCGTCAAAGACAAAGCCGTCAAACCTGTGTGGCAAGACCGCCTGCCACGCATTATTTTGTATTACAAACAAGAGGGCGAAATTGTTAGCCGAGACGACCCACAAGGCAGATTAAGCGTTTTCGACCGCTTGCCGCAGGTTTCAGGCAGCCTGTGGGTGGCGATTGGGCGTTTGGATATTAACACCGCAGGTTTGCTGATTTTCACCACATCAGGCGAATTAGCCAACCGCTTTGCCCACCCATCGTTTGCGATTGACCGCGAATATCGCATTAAAGTGAATGGCGAATTGACCGCACAACAAATCAAGCAACTGACCACAGACGGCATTATGTTGGAAGACGGTATCGCCAAAGCAGCTCGCCTGATTGAATACGACAACGAGGGCAAAAATCGCCGTTACGATATTGTGGTGCAAGAGGGCAGAAACCGCGAAGTCCGCCGCATTTTTGAACACTTTGGCTTAACGGTTACTAAACTCACCCGCATTCGCTTTGGCGTAATCGGCATTCCGCCACGCTTAAAACGAGGGCAGTTTTACGAACTTAATGAAGTGGAAACGGGGTTTGTGATGAAAGAAATGGGATTAGAAGCGCCAAAGATGAAACGCAAACGCAAATAAAAATGCGTATTTCACTTTTTGCTTATTGCCAATCGAAATGGTTATATAATAAATGCCTTATTGACAACGATTTTTGGACATAACACAATGAAAAAACTTGCTTTTTTACTTCCTGTTTTACTTACCGCTTGTGCAACTTCTTCGGACGGTCAAGGTGGCATTTCTAAAACCATTGTACAACCCTTATTGGAAAACGAATGCAAAGTACAATTAAACGATAGGCAAGAGTGGAAACTGGTTTCCATGGTGCTGACTTCTGCCAAAAAAACCGAAATTGAACAAAAAATCTGCGGTTGTGTTAGCGAAGAAGCCACACAAAATATCACAGCGGAAAACACCATTGGTTTAGTCAATCCCAATACACGCACGCAAACAGCAGCCAAAATGGCAGCACAAAGTATTGGCGGTTGCGTTAAACGCTTTGTTAATCAACGCTAATTTCATCGTTCAGGCAGCCTGAAAATGAAACCCATTTTAACCGCCGAAAAAATGCGACAAGCCGAACAAGCCGCCGTCTTGCGTGGCGTTTCCTTATTGCAGTTAATGGAAAACGCAGGCGTTGGTGCGGCAAACGCTTTATTGCACATCTTTCCACAAGCAAAACACGGCTTGATGATTTGTGGCAAAGGCAATAATGGGGGCGATGCTTTGGTGATGAGCCGTATTTTGGCTGATTTTGGGGTCAAGTCTGATATTCTTTTGGTGATGGGCGACAATTTGTCCGAATTATCGCAAATCAATCGCAATAGGCTGCCTGAAAATACGCCAATCTACTTTTCAAGCAGCCTGAATTTTCATCAATACGACTTTGTGGTGGATGCGGTTTTTGGTACAGGTTTTTCAGGCAACCTACCTAATCATATAGAGAATATTTTTAGCATTATCAATAAATTAAATACAAAACGCTTTGCCTTGGACATACCATCAGGGGTAAATTGTGATACTGCCGATGTGGCAGAAAATTCATTTATAGCTCATCATACCTTTGCCTTTGGTGCCTATAAACCTGCACATTTCATAGATAAAGCACAACCATATTGCGGTGCGGTGCAACTGATTGATATAGGTATTCAGGCAGCCTGAAATACTTGGCAATTTATCGTAACTCATTGATATATATATATATATATATGGATTTTGCCCAAATTTGTTTATAATACACACCTTTATTTTATTGAAAAAATCAAAGGATTTTGATATGTTGATTGTGTGGATTGTGGTGGGCATAGTTGTTGCCCTGATTGCTTTGGGTTTGTTGTTGGCGGTTTTATTCCGTGTGGTGGTGCCAACCAACGAAGTACATATTGTGCAAAGTGCCAAGAAAACAATGTCTTATGGCAAAGATACAGGCAATGGCAATACTTATTATAAATTTCCGTCTTGGATGCCGTTAATTGGGGTAACCACGATTGCTCTGCCTGTGTCGGTATTTGCGATTAAAATTGATTCGTATGAAGCCTACGATTTAGGGCGTTTGCCGTTTGTGCTTGATTTAACGGCATTTTTTCGTGTTAGCGATTCTAATTTAGCGGCACAACGCGTAGAAAATTTTGCTGATTTGAAATTGCAATTAAGCAATATTATTCAAGGCTCGGTGCGGGCGATTTTGTCTTCTCGCAAATTGGAAGATATTTTGCAAATTCGTTCGGAATTGGGCGATGATTTTACCAAAGCAGTCGGTAACCAGTTGAAAAATTGGGGAATTGACCCTGTTAAAAATATTGAGTTAATGGATATTCGCGATTCAGGCGGCAGTCAAGTCATCAAAAATATTATGAATAAAAAGATTTCGCTGATTGAAAAAGAAAGTCGCATTGAAGTGGCAAATAACAAAAAAGATGCGGATATTGCCGAAATTGAAGCCCAACAATTAACCGAAGTGCGTTCGCAAGAAGCCAAAAAAATGATTGGCTTAAAAACGGTGGAAAATGAGCGAGAAGTGGCAATCAGCCAAGAACAGGCTAATCAGTTGGTCAAAGACCAAGAAAAAATTACCCAAGAAAAACAAATGGAAGTGGAACGGGTGCGTCAAGTGCGTCAGGCAGAAATCACCAAAGAAACCGAAATTGTTAAAGCCGAACAAGAACAGAAAAAAATTGAAATTGATGCTTTGGCACGCAAAAATGCTCAAATTCGTCAAGCCGAAGCAAATAAGGAAAATCAAATTTTGGTGGCACAGGGCGATAAGGAAAAACAATTCTTGGCAGCGGCAGCTCTGTTGGAAATGAAAGACAAGGAAGCACAAGGTATTGCCAAAATCGGTACGGCAGAAGCCGAAGCCTTGCGGTTGAAAGAATTAGCCCCAATTAACGCTCAAATTGAATTAGCCAAAGAAATTGGCGAAAATCAGGGCTATCAAACTTATTTGATTTCCATTCGCCAAATCGAAGCCAACCAAGCGATTGGCATAGAACAAGCCAAAGCCTTAACTGCGGCTGATTTGAAGATTATTGCTAATGGCGGTGATGTACAAAGCGGCGTGCAGAAAATCGGCGATTTGCTTTCGTCATCAGGCGGCACACAAGTGGGAGCAATGTTGGAGGGTTTGTCCCAAAGCGAAATGGGCAAAAAATTGGTGGATAAAATTACTGCTATTAAAAAAGAGTAAGAAAACAACCCTTTCAGGCTGCCTGAAAGGGTTTTGGTTTATTTCAGGCAGCCTGAAAGGTTTTTTCAATATGCGACATTTGTTTTTTGCTTTAATTACATTATCTTTGTTTTCCGCTTGTTCAGAAAAACAAGATGAACTATTTACCCAATGCGAACAAGGAAATTTTAACAGTTGTTATGCACACGGATTAAAATTTAGTCGTGGTAATGGGGTTAGAAAAAATATGCACAAAGCTTTGAATTTTTTTGAAAAAGCCTGTGATGGTTCAGTTGCCAAAGCCTGTTCGCATATTGGTTTTTTATATCAAACAGGACAAGGCGTAGAAAAAAATTATGCGACTTCGGTTGCGTATTACGAAAAGGGTTGTCAATTAGGCGATATTGGCGGTTGCAATAATGCCGCTTGGGTTTATGAGCAAAAAGACGACCCCATTTATAATATGAAAAAATCGCTTACAATGTATCAATTAGCATGCGAACAAAATGATATGTTAGCCTGTCAAAATATATCAAATTATTATATTCGTACACAAAATTATCAACCTGCCTTACCTTTTTTAGAAAAAATGTGCGATAAAAATAAAAAAGACGGCTGTCGAGATTTGGGATTTATTTATTTTTACATACTTCAATCAGAAGATAAAACAAATATACATAAGTCAATGGAATATTTGAAAAAAGGCTGTGATTTGAAAGAAAAAATGTCCTGCAATTTATTGGGTTCAATTTATGCACAGAAAGAATTAAATGGCGTTAGCCAAGATTTAACGCTTTCTCAAAAATATTTAGACCAAGCCTGTCAATTAAATGATCAACAAGCATGCGATAGAAGTGATATATTAGAAATTTATAAAATGCTTGAAAATTGGCAGCAAAATAATGCCAATAATGATAAACAGCAAAAATAGTTTTCAGGCTGCCTGAAAGAGCTTTTAAAATATAATTATGCTACAATAATGTTATTTAATATTCTTCTGAAATAATGAAAAAATCTTTATTTTCCACATTATTTATTAGCGTTATTGTTATGACATATTTTCGTAAAATATATCATAATATTACTGCTGAACATAAAAATGCCCAACAAATTTTTGCCCTATCACACCGTAATGGTGCGGTTGATGGTTGGGTGTATGCTTTTGTTTTAAAAAACGCAGTCTTTACTTTGGCACAACAATTACATAAGATATTCTTTTTACGCATTTTATTTCCAGGAATTACTTTAATTCGCCGTAAAGATATATCTAATAAAACAGAACAACAACAAAATATTAAGGCATTTAAGCAGTGTTTGCATATTCTTCAAAAACAGCCTTTATGTATTTTTCCCGAGGGTACGAGTGATTTAGGAATAAAACATTTACCTTTTGAAAATGGATTATCTAAAATTGCGGTGCGTGCTTTCAAAAAAAACAAAAATAATATTAGCATTACGCCCTTTGCTATTTTTTATGACGACCCAACAAATATGGGGGGAAGAGTTTTTGTGCAACAAGGGGAAACATTTAATGTTAATACAGAAGACAGTAATCAAATTCATCAACAAATGACTCATCATTTAGAAGAAATATTATTGGAATATAATAGTGTTGATGAAATGAATAATGCCCATAAAATTGCAATGATATACTCTGTTTTCAATGAAAAAAATAATTACCTTAACGCATTATATCAATTAAAAAGGCAACCTGAAATATTTAATAAATTATCTAATCAACTTGAATCACTTAAAAACAAGATAACTTATAAAAAAATAACTATTTATCCTGTTAATATTTTATTATCCTTATGGACTTTTTTAATTACTGTAATTATTGTTTTACCAACTTTTTTAATCAATGCAATACCATTATTATGCGGTTTTATTGCAGGTAAGAAATCAAAAGATCAAAATACCATTTCATTATTCAAAATTGTTATTGGCTATTGGGTGGGATTATTTTATTATCTTATTTTAATTATTATTGCTGGTGTCTTTTATAGTATTACGGGTATTTTAGTTGTATTGGGTTTATTTTTATTTTCTCTATGGGGGTTAAAGTTATATGGTGCTTGTAAAAAACATTTATATGCTATCATCAATTTAATTGTGTCTCCCAATAATAGAAAAGAATTTTTAAGGATATATAATGAAATTAACACAACACTATCATAATATTCTATTACACGAATGGCTGTGGATAGTATTATTATCAATTATGCTATTACGCACTGTGATTCATCAAAGTGTATTGTGGAGTTGTGTTATTGCTTTATTTTTAATTGCGACAATTATCAATACAACCATTACAAAAAGAATATATCGTTTTGGCTTTTATATTGTATTGATGAATGTTTTATTTATGTTGTTGCGATATATATCACCAGCAATTAACCCAAATGGTAAAAAAGATGCTTTATTATATCAATTAGATTGTGCTTTATTTGGTGATTTTGTCGGTTTGATAACTAATTATTTTTCACCTTTATGGCTGACTGAAATTTTTGCTTTCTTTTATTTATTATTTTTGCCACAATTATTATTTTTCTTTGTTTATTTTTTAATAAAAAAAGATTTAAGCGAACGATTTTTTGTTGGTTTAATGACGCTATATGCGATTGGATTTTTAGGTTATATTTTTATTCCTGCCATAGGTCCGTATGATTTTTTATCTAATCAATTTACAACAAACTTAAAAGGTTATGTGTTTTTTTATTTATTAGATAAAAATTATGCCACAGGCAGTAATTTAACTGATGTATTTCCCAGTTTGCATTGCGGTGTTTCTTGTTTTATTTTATTATTTAATGCAAAATTTGACAAAAAACAATTTACAATATGGTTTATACCAACGCTGTTATTGTGGTTTTCTACGGTATATTTACACTATCATTATTTAATTGATTGTGTTGTGGGTATTGCTTTGGCAATAATTTGTTTTTTAATTATTTTCAAAAGGAAAAATCAATGCAAGTTTTAACATTCAATGACAAGTATGCATTAGATATTGCATTATGTGGCGGTAAAGGTGCAAGTTTAGCAAAAATGACACAAGCAGGTTTTCCTGTGCCACAAGGTTTTATTGTTACGGCAGCAGCGTATCAATTATTTATTGAACAAGCAAAAAATTTAGATTTAAATTTTAATTATGCACAATTAGATATATTGGAACAACAAACTTTACATTTGCGAAATGATTTGTTGCAATTAGATCTGCCACAGATTGTTAAACAGCAAATTAAACAGCAATTAGATATTTTGGGCATTGAAGAAGCATATAGTGTGCGTTCTTCTTCTACTTTGGAAGATTTAGCCAATTCTGCTTTTGCAGGAGCACATGATACTTTTCTTAATGTTTATGGTGAAGAAAATATTTATCAAAAAATTAAAGAATGTTTTGTTTCTTTATGGCAGACGCGTGCCGTTGCTTATCGAAATCAACAAGGATTTTTGCAAGAAAATGCCGATATGGCAGTAGTGGTGCAAAAAATGATTTTTGCAGAAAAAGCAGGGGTTTCTTTTGCCATAAATCCAATTAGCGGTAATTTCAATGAAGTGCTTATTAACGCTAATTATGGATTAGGTGAATCTGTGGTATGTGGCGAATATAATGTTGATGAATATCATATTGATAAAGGCAGCCTGAAAATCATCACAAGTAATATTGCCCAAAAAGAAAAATATATTGCTTGGGATAATCAAGGTACATACGAAAAAGATACTGAAAAAGATAAAATAGATATTGCTTGTTTGAATGAAACGGAATTATCAAAAATTGCAGCATTAAATATTGCGGCAAGTAATTATTATTCATTTCCACAAGATATTGAATGGGCGATTGTGAATAATGAAGTTTATTTATTACAGTCTCGTCCAATTACAACCATACAACCACATTGGACAAGAGATGAATCTGCCGAACGCTATCCAACAGTCATTACGCCTTTAACTTGGGATTATGTTGATTTGGCATTTCATATTTCTCTAAAACACTCTTTTGAGTTAATGGGATTACCGCCTTTTTCTGGTAAATGGTTTGCTATGTTTGATAATTATATTTATGGCGACCAAAATGCAGTTAATTTATATATGGCAACACCTGCAGTTCAGATTAAATCTGTATCAGATTTAATAGAAAAATTGCCATTTTTACAAAAACGCTTTGCTTATGCTTATCAATTACCATCTCTTTGGTATATCAATCTATCAGATTATTTGCAAAAAATCGGTGCATTATTAGACCGTGATTTAAGTAATAAAAGCGAACAAGAAATATTTGCTTTTATTGATGAGTTGGTTATTATTGGTACAGAATATTTTAAACCTAATATTGCAATTTCCATTACGCAATCAATGTTGTATAAATTGTTAATGCGATTATTGCAAATGATTTCTGCACAAAAATCTAATGATTGGTTTAATGCTTTAACAACGGCACAAACCAAAACAACTTTGGTCAATGAAGAATTATTTTCTTTGGCAATAATGATTAACCATTATCCTGCTTTGAAAGAAATGATATTAAATAATAAATCACAGGAAATTATTAAACAAAACCTATTAAATAAATTTCCTGCATTTGACCAACAGTTTCAATTATTTTTATATAATCATGGTCATCGTGAAGTGGAATTTGATTCATATATCCCAACTTGGATAGAGTCTCCACATATTGTATTAGATAATATTAGGGGAATATTATCTAATCTTAATGAAGATAATGTGTGCAAAAATAAATATCAGGAAATTGCAAATAAAAGAAATATTACAATTATAGAAATTTTGCAATATACACCCAAAGAATTGCAGTTATTTATTTTGGAAATCATTGAGTTAGTGCATTCATACACTTTATTAGATGATGAAGAACATTATCAAACAACACGCTTAACACCTGTTATGCGGAAAGGTATTTTTGCCTTGGGTAATTTATTGGTAAATAAGGGCGTTATCAATAAAGCTGATGATTTATTTTTTGCTCATATTGAAACATTAAAAAATGCTGTGCATAGTGGAAATTACACAGAATTACAGCAAGAAGTGAATAAAAATAAAGCCGCTTATTTGCATAATGCCACGCAAACGCCTAAATGGGATTTATCCGCTGATGAAGAAATGGTTTTATCTACAAATGACAATCAATTAACAGGTTTGCCAGCCAGTGCTGGTATTGCCGAAGGCGAAATTTATATTGTGCATAGTGCCGATGATTTTGCGAATTTTCCGCCCAATGCAATATTGGTGGCAAAAACCACAAATCCTGCTTGGACACCGTTGTTTTATGTGGCAAAAGCCCTGATTACCGAAAGTGGCGGTGTTTTGTCGCACGGAGCGGTTACGGCACGCGAAATGAAAATCCCTGCGGTAATGGCTGTGCGTCATGTTATGCAGTTGTTGCACAATGGGCAAAAGGTGCGTGTTAATGGGTCAAGTGGTGTGGTTGAAATTTTATAGTCGTTTTCAGGCTGCCTGAAAGGGTTTATTCGCTATGAAAATAAGCATAAATTTTTTCCGCTAATGGCAGGTTTATGCCTGTAACTTGGGCGATTTCTTCGACTGCGGCAGATTGTATGGCTTTGACGCTGCCAAAACGGGTGATGAGTGCTTTTTTGCGTTTCGCACCAATGCCGTCTATGTCGTCTAATGCGTTGTGGGTGCGACTTTTGTCGCGGCGTTTTCTGTGTCCTGTAATCGCAAAACGGTGGGCTTCGTCTCGCACCATTTGTAAAATCAAGCGTGCCAAGTGTGTAGGCGGTGGGTTCAACACTTCGCCTGTGGCTGGAATAATCAAGTCTTCTGCACCGTCTTTGCGTTCAGGTCCTTTGGCTATGCCGATTAAGGGTAGATTTAAGCCCAAATCTGCCCACACTTCCAACGCCATGGTTAATTGCCCTTTGCCGCCGTCAATAATCACCAAGTCAGGCTTGGGCGGTGCATCATCAGCCTGTTGGGCTAACTTGGTATAACGGCGAGTGAGTGCTTCTTTCATCGCCGCATAATCATCGCCCGTGCTGGTGCTTTGTATGTTAAATCGCCGATATTGCGATGGCTGCATAGCATTGTCCTCATACACCACGCAGGACGCAACCGTGGCTTCGCCAAACGAATGACTAATATCAAAACATTCTATGCGAGAAATGGGGGAAATGCCCATTAGCTCTTCTAATGCAAGACGGCGTTGTTGTTGCTGTGTTGTCTGTTGTGATTTTTGGGCAATCGATAAGCGTGCATTGTTTTCCGCCATTTTCAACCACACACGGCGTTCGCCCTTGGGGTGATTAACAATAGTAATTTTATGCTGATTTTCTTCTTCTAATAGATTATGTAAATTTTCAGGCAGCCTGAACGCCGTAATGATGATATTCGGTTTTTCTTTGCCAATATAGCGTTGCGAAACAAAGGCCTCAAAGGCTGCCTGAATGTCGATAAAATCCGCAAATGATACGGCGTTATCTCGCCTTGTCGTATGATTTATACTGCCTGCGTCTTTATGCCTTGTCTCATTTTGGATTTTATCGACAATACGATTATCTTCATTATCTATTTGAATATTCGGAAAAAAACTGTGATCCAAAATCCGCCGTCCAAAGCGAATAGCAACGCAATGTATGCACAATAAACCGTCTGCACACACAGGGGCAATAATGTCAATTTTTTGGGCGTTGATATTGTCCTGACTGTCAATAAATTGTCGAGACTGCACCGCATTTAAGGCTTGGATTTTATCACGCAGTATCGCCGCTTTTTCAAAATTTAACGCCTGTGAAGCCGCGTTCATTTCTGCGGTGAGTGTGTGTAATAAATCATCGGTTTTGCCGTCTAAAAAATCAGCCGCTTGACGAATGTCGAGAGCATAATCTTCTTCACTAATCAAACCGCAACACGCCCCTGAACAACGGCGAATTTGATACAGCAAACACGGACGCGAACGATGGTGAAACACATTGTCTTCACAAGAACGCAGCCTGAACACTTTTTGTAAAGTTTCAATGGTCTCTTTCACCGCCTGACTGTGGGGAAAAGGGCCAAAATAACGGTGTGGAGACTGTAACTTGCCACGGTAATAACGAATTTGCGGAAACGAATGGGCAGAAAACTTTAAATAAGGATACGATTTGTCATCACGAAAGAGAATATTGTATTTCGGCGATAAACTTTTGATAAGGTTGTTTTCTAAAATTAACGCTTCCGCTTCACTGCGTGTAACGGTGGTTTCAATGCGATGAATTTGCTTGATCATCAATGAGATACGCGGTGAATGATTTTTGCCAACAAAATAACTATTGACGCGTTTTTTTAAATTCACTGCTTTGCCAACATACAAAACCTGCCCGTTTTTATCGAGCATACGATAAACACCAGGCAGGTTGGGGAGCGTTTTGAGAAAAACGCTTAAATCAAACGCTTCTGACGACAAAAGAACCGCCGCTTAAAACTAAATTAGTCGCAGAATTTGCTGACATCAGCTTGATAACGAGCAATCGCAGCTTCACGATTGTCCATACGGTTCGCATTCTGCACATTTTGCAAATTCATACGAGCCGTTTGGCAGTTGGTTTTTTTGGCTTCTTCTGCACGACGAGCGTTTTCTTCTTCACGGCGTTTGTTTTCTGCCGCAATTTCTTCATTCAATTTAGCTTGGCGTTGTGCCAAAGACAAAGCACGATCTTCGTCAGACATCACTTCACCAGCAGCGTTTTGTACTTTCAAAGGTTCTACATAGTGTGTGCGAATATTGACAATACCCACGCCTTCGGTTTTGTGATTGTGTGGTGTGTCTGAATATTGAGTAACACCACCTTCTTGCCAAGAGAAAGGACCACTGCCCGCTGCAGCAGGGATTTGTACATTACTAAGATCAGGTGCGGCAACCGCAAAAGAACACGCGACTGCCAAAGAACACAATAAAACAGATTTTTTCATCTTATGTCGTCCTATTTTTATTAAAGATTGTTTCCATTGTAACGGTATTTCTTTATTTTTTCCACAATTTAGCATTATTCTTAACCAAAAGCGACATATTTGATACAATTTCGTCAATTTTTTTGGGAAATCTCATCATGCAAATCATAGAAAAAGCCTACACCTTTGACGATGTTTTACTCGTTCCAGCCCATTCGCAAATCTTGCCGAAAGACACTGTATTAAAAACGCCACTGACGCGTGGTATTTCTTTGAATTTACCGTTGGTGTCTGCCGCAATGGATACCGTTACCGAAGCCAAATTAGCCATTTCTATGGCACAAGAAGGCGGTATCGGCATTATTCATAAGAATATGACACCCAAAGAGCAGGCACGGTGTGTGGAAAAAGTCAAACGCCACGAATCGGGCGTAGTGAAAGACCCCGTAACCATTTCGCCTAATATGTTGGTAGGCGATGTAGTTGCCTTGTGTCGCAAGCATAAAATTTCCAGTCTGCCTGTTTTAGAAAACGGACAGGTTGTGGGCATTGTGTCTAATCGCGATTTGCGTTTTGAAAAACGCTTGGATCAACAAGTCGGTGCGATTATGACAGGACGCGACAAACTCATCACCGTCAAAGAAGGCACGGATATTGACGCTGCACGCGATTTAATGCACGAACACAAAATCGAACGCGTTTTGGTGATTGATGACGCTTGGGCGTTAAAAGGCTTGATTACCGTCAAAGACATTCTCAAAACCACCGCTTTTCCCAATGCCAATAAAGACGAATACGGCAGATTAAGAGTAGGTGCGGCAGTGGGCGTAGGTAAAGACACCGATGAACGCGTGGCGGCTTTGGTATCGGAGGGCGTTGATGTGATTGTGGTTGATACCGCACACGGACACAGTCAAAGCGTGATTGACCGTGTGCGTTGGGTGAAACAAAATTATCCTGATTTACAAGTCATCGGCGGCAATATTGCCACAGCGGCGGCGGCTTTGGATTTAGTCAAAGCAGGAGCAGACGGCGTCAAAGTCGGTATCGGTCCTGGTTCGATTTGCACCACACGCATTGTGGCAGGCGTAGGTGTGCCGCAACTGACCGCCATTCACAATGTTGCCGAAGCACTTAAAGGCAGCGGCGTGCCGTTGATTGCAGACGGCGGTATTCGCTATTCAGGCGATTTAGCCAAAGCATTAGCCGCAGGAGCGTCTGCGGTAATGTTAGGCGGTATGTTCGCAGGCACAGACGAAGCCCCAGGCGAAATTGAATTGTATCAAGGGCGTTCGTATAAATCCTATCGCGGCATGGGTTCTTTGGGTGCAATGAGTCAAGGCTCTGCCGACCGTTATTTCCAAGATACAGCGTCCAACGACAAATATGTGCCAGAGGGCATTGAAGGGCGTGTGCCGTATAAAGGTCCGATTGTGAATATCATTCACCAACTCACAGGCGGCTTGCGTTCGAGTATGGGCTATTTGGGTTGTTTGACGATTGAAGAAATGTACCAAAAAGCCCAATTTGTCGAAATCACCGCCGCAGGTATGAGCGAATCGCATGTACACGATGTACAAATCACCAAAGAAGCTCCGAATTATCATGCCATACGATAATGGACGCGCTTTCAGGCTGCCTGAAACAGTGTAGGGCAAACAAAGTGTCGTGAAAACAAAAAACCGTTCAAATAGAACGGTTTTTTATTGTGAAACGCTTTTCAGGCTGCCTGAAACTATATTCTCATCGGCATGACAATATATTTGAAATCGCTGTTATCAGGCATGGTCAAAAGCATGGAACGGGTTGCGTCTCCGAATGCCATTTTCACATCGTCTGAATGTAAGTTTCGCAAAACATCGGTGAGATACTGCACATTAAAGTTAATTTCCAATTCTGCACCTTGATAGGCAATTTCCAATTCTTCTTGGGCTTCTTCTTTGCCGTTGCTGTATTTAATCAGCATAACGCCTGGGGCAATGTGTAGGCTAATGGCTTTGGTTTTGTCATCTGCCAAAATGGCAACGCGTTCTAATGTGCTTAAAAAGCCTACGCGTGATAGTTGGAAAATTTTGTCGTTGTCTTGTGGAATCACACGGTTGTAGTCAGGGAATTTGCCTTCGACAATTTTGCTTACCACAATGGTGTTGCGTGCCGAAAAGCGAATTTGGCTGTCCAAGAAATCCACAGTGAGCAATTCTTCGGGAAATGACAGTAATTTCAGCAATTCGGCAATGGTTTTGCGTGGCAAAATCACTTCGCAGTGTGGCAAATTTGCGTCAATCGTGTGTTGGGTGTAGGCTAAACGGTGTCCGTCTGTGGCAACCAAACGCAACATATTGCCTTCGGCTTGCATCAGCAACCCATTCAGATAAAAGCGAATATCTTGCACCGCCATCGCATATTGCACTTGGGTGAGCATTTCGCGAAATGCGTCTTGACGAATGGAAAAACACGCTTTCACGCCACTTTCCACATTCATCAGGGGAAAATCTTCCGCAGGCAGGGTTTCCAAAGTGTATTTACCTTTGCCTGATTTCAGTTCTAATTGACCATTGGCCTTTTGATAAAAACGCACAGGGGCTTGATCTGGCAGGGTACGCAAAATATCTTGCAGTTTTTTGGCATTCACCGTTAGGCGAAAATCAGGGTCGTCATTGCTATTGACCGCTGTGGTGCGGGTTTGAATTTCCAAATCCGTGCCGAGAATACTGGTTTGTCCGCGACTGTTTTCAATCAACACATTGGACAGAATAGGCATAGTCGAGCGGCGTTCGACAATACCCGTTACCGTTTGCAATGGGTCAAGCAGTGCATTTCGTGTGGTGGTCAAAATGGGGGTATTCTGTGTCATCGTGCTAATCCTTTTAATTTTGCAACTGTTGGCGTAAGTTTTGGTAATCTTGGACAAAGGTTTCGTCTTTACCCAATAATTCTTTCACATTTTTGCAGGCATTCAAAACGGTGGTATGGTCGCGTCCGTCAAATGCGTTACCAATGTCTTTTAGGCTTAATGTGGTGAGTTCTTTGGCAAGCGAAATCGCCGTATGGCGTGGAATCACCAAAGAGCGTTGGCGGTTTTTGCTGACCAAATCTTTCATCGAAATATGATAAAAGGTGGCAACAGTTTTTTGAATTTCGTCAATGGTAACTTGCCGTCTGCCTTGTGCCAATAAGTCTTTCAGCGTGTTTTGCGTGGTGATAATATCAGGTTGCTTACCTGATATGCGACAACTCATCATCAATTTGCGTAATGCCCCTTCCAAATCGCGTACGCTGGATTTAATGGAATCAGCAATCAGCACGGCGGTTTCCATCGGCAGGGGAAATTCCCACAGTTCTGCTTTTTTCTGCAAAATGGCGGTGCGGGTTTCTAAATCAGGCATTTCAATTTGCATGGTAATGCCTGACGCAAAACGCGATTTTAAGCGATCGTCCAAACCTTCAATTTCATTCGGCAGGCGGTCGCTGGTGAGAATAATTTGTTTGCCATTATTGATGAAGTGATTGAAAACATAGAAAAATTCTTCCATTGTCTTCGCTTTGCCTGCGATGAATTGCACATCGTCCATAATCAATAAATCAAACGATTGATAATCCTTTTTGAATTGATCAAAATTGTGATTTTTGGACGCGGTAACCAAATCATTCATATAGCGTTCGGCGTGCAGATAACGAATTTTGGCGTTCGGAGCATTGGCTAATAAACGGTTGCCAATGGCGTGAATTAAGTGCGTTTTGCCCAAACCTGGACCGCCGTATAAAAAGAAAGGATTGTGCAGTTTATCGCCAGGTTTTTTGCTAATGGCAATCGAAATGGCGTGGGCTAATTCGTTGCTATCGCCCACCACAAACGAATCAAAAGTGTATTCGGCAATCAAACCATTGCTGCCTGATTTTTCTTCATTATTGACAGGGAGCGTTTTCGTTAATGCAACGGTTTTTTCAGGCGTTTTTTCCGATTCAGGCGTGGCTGTTTTTTGCACAGTGGGGGTAAAAACAGGCAAGACTCCTTTGCCTTCTTTAAACGCCAAAGACGGCGTATCAGGACAGTGTTCTGCCTTAAACTGTTCGATTTTGGGGGCAATATTGGTGCGTACGCCACGCAAGGTAAAATCGTTGGGTGCGTAGATATTCCATTGTCCGTCTTGTTCATCAGCCGACAACGACACCACCCACATACGAAATTGCGGCGGCAATTCTTGTTGCAGATATTGGGTGCATTGAGATAAAAAATCGGACAAAGTCATCATATAAACAGGCTGCCTGAAAGGTTTTTGGGGAGATCATGTATTCAATTTTTAATCGCAAAATAGGTTGTTATTGTAACAAAAGCAAAGGGGGAAAAAATAAAATTTCAGGCAGCCTGAATTATTTTTTCAGGCTGCCTGAAATGGTAATGAATGAACAATTCACCATCTCATCAAAATATTACTGATTAGCCGCAATCGCTTCTTGTAAAGCCGCCGCAGGAGCGTAGCCTGCTTGAATTTTACCGTTAGGAAATACCAAAGTCGGCGTGCCTGAAAAGCCTAATTTTCGACCTAATGCAATATTGCGTTCAATCGGCGTTTCGCACGGTGCAACTTGTGGAATGGGTTTGTTTTCACGCATAACGCTTGTCCATACGCCCACACGGTCTTTATTGCACCACACTTGTTCCGATTTTGCACGCGCTTCTGGGTGCAAGCCATCAACAGGCATTAACAGTGTGTAAATGGTTAAATCCGTCAGTTGGGCGAATTCGTGTTCCAAACGGCGACAAAATGGGCAGTCAATATCGTTAAACACCACCACTTTGTTTTTGCCACTGCCACGCACTTCGACAATCGCATCTTGCAGGGGCAAGTCGGCAAAATTCACTTTGCGTAAATCTGCCACACGATCAGCCGTGAGATTTTTCTTGGCTTTTAAGTCAATCAACGAACCTTCGATTAAATAAGCAGCGTTTTCATCAACATAATAAACTTCGTTGCCTTCAAACACCACTTCGTACAAGCCTTTGACTGGTGATTTTTTCACCGATTGTACTTTCACATTGTGTTCTTGATATGCTTGTTCTAATGCAGATTTGACTTGTTCAGGCGTTTTGGCTTGCATATTATTATTGCACGCCGTCAATAATGCCAACGCACCAAGCAATAAACTGTTTTTTAAACGCATTTGTTTTTATTCCTATTTTCAAATAATCAAAGGGTGAATAATGCCATAAAACCGACACTTCTGACAAATTTCAGGCTGCCTGAAAAAAACACTTTCCACACACAACCCCAAAAAACCACCAAAAAAGTTGCTATTTTATGCATTGTTTTTTAGAATGACAGGTTGTTTTAATGTGCAATCTTAAAACAACATTAAGATACCAAACATTATAAAACAGTTGATAAATCAAATGGTTGAACACACAAAAAATGCCCCCGACGGTACGAAAAATGTTGCTTTGTCTGCTTTGGTGCTATTAGCACGCTTTCACGGTGTGGCAGTTAATCCGAATGATATTGCTCATCGCTTTGATGAAGACGGCACAGGATTAACACAAACAGCGTGGTTATTAGCCGCCAAAGATTTAGGATTAAAAGCCAAAGTAGTCAAACAAAAAATCAATCGTCTGCATTTATCCGCCCTGCCCGCTTTGGTGTGGCGTGATGACGGCGAGCATTTTATTTTAGCCAAAGTCGATGACAATCAATTTCTTATTCAAGATTTAGTTGCCAACAACGCACGCGTTTTATCTGTTGATGAATTTGCCGCCATTTACAGCGGCGAAGTGATTTTGCTTACTTCGCGTGCGTCCGTTTTGGGTCAATTATCCAAATTCGATTTCACTTGGTTTATTCCTGCGGTGATTAAATATCGCCGTATTTTATTGGAAGTTTTATTGGTTTCTGTGGTTTTGCAACTATTTGCTTTAATCACACCCCTATTCTTTCAAGTGGTGATGGATAAGGTTTTGGTGCATCGTGGTTTTTCTACGCTTGATGTGATTGCCATTGCCCTGTTTGTGGTTTCTTTATTTGAAATTATTTTGGGCGGATTGCGTTCGTATATTTTTGCCCACACCACTTCTCGCATTGATGTGGAATTGGGGGCAAAATTATTCCGTCATTTACTTGCTTTGCCGATTGCATATTTTGAAAATCGCCGTGTGGGCGATACCGTGGCAAGAGCCAGAGAATTAGAACAAATCCGCTCATTTTTAACTGGGCAAGCCTTAACTTCGGTTTTGGATTTATGTTTTTCGTTTATTTTTTTGGCGGTAATGTGGTTTTACAGCGGCTGGCTAACATTAGTGGTCATCGTATCGCTACCGTGTTATGCCGCTTGGTCGGCAACCATTAGCCCGATTTTACGAGCAAGATTAAACGATAAATTTGCCCGCAATGCGGATAATCAATCGTTTTTGGTGGAAAGCGTAACCACAATCGGCACAATCAAAGCAATGGCGGTTGAACCGCAAATGACACGCCGTTGGGATAAACAACTTGCCGCCTATGTACATTCAGGTTTTCGTGTTACGCGTTTGGCAACCATAGGGCAACAAGGCATTCAATTCATACAAAAAATGGTAATGGTAATGACGCTGTGGTTAGGGGCAAGATTGGTGATTGCAGGCGATTTAACCATAGGTCAGTTAATTGCTTTTAATATGTTGGCAGGGCAAGTGGCTGCTCCTGTTATTCGTTTAGCACAATTATGGCAAGATTTTCAACAAGTGGGTATATCGGTAGCACGCTTGGGCGATATTCTCAATACACCGACTGAAAACCCCACTTCTCGTTTGGCACTGCCTGATATTCAAGGCAATATTGCGTTTGAAGAAGTGTCGTTTCGGTATCGTCCAGACGGTGCAGAAATTTTACGGCAATTATCATTAGACATAAAAGCAGGTGAAATTGTGGGCATTGTGGGGCGTTCGGGTTCGGGCAAATCCACACTCACCAAATTAGTACAACGCTTGTATGTGCCAGAAAGAGGCAGAGTATTAGTCGATGGCAACGATTTAGCCCTTGCCGACCCTGCTTGGTTGCGGCGACAAATTGGCGTTGTTTTACAAGAAAACATTTTAATGAACCGCACCATTCGCGAAAACATAGCCATAGCCGAAACAGGTATGCCATTAGAGCAAGTTATTCAGGCAGCCAAATTAGCAGGTGCTCACGATTTTATTATGGAACTGCCACAAGGTTATGACACGGTGGTGGGCGAACAAGGTGCAGGCTTATCAGGCGGACAACGGCAAAGAATTGCCATTGCTCGTGCGTTAGTGGGCAATCCCAAAATTTTAATTTTGGACGAAGCAACGAGTGCATTGGACTACGAATCCGAGCAAGCCATAATGAAAAATATGCACGCCATTTGTCGTGGCAGAACGGTGTTGATTATTGCTCACCGCCTATCCACAGTACGCCACGCACACCGCATTATTGCGATGGATAAGGGGCAAATTATTGAACAAGGCACGCATAGCGAATTGTTGCAAAAGGAAAACGGCTATTACCGCTATTTGTATCAGTTGCAAAATGGGTAGTGTTGCAATAAGTGGAGTGTAATGGGGTTCAGGCTGCCTGAAAGGTGATTGGGTTTATTGTGTCAAGGATTTTTTGAGTGCTTAAATTATTTTCAGGCTGCCTGAATGAGATTTTTTAATTAAGGAATAAATAAAATGTATGAAAAATATCAATTATTAACAGCGGAATGTATTACTTTAATTATTGGATTATATTTTTTCATTCGTTGTTGGTTTGGTTTTAAGAAAAAACCTGATATGCGTATTGATGAAATTCCTGATGAGTGGGTAAGAAATCGTTGTCGCAATGCAGAAAAAATGCAAAAATATTTTTCATTAGCAGGTTGTGTTTTAGGTGCTTTATTAACATTGATTTCTTTATTTTATATATTGCATACTTGTTTTTTTACTATACCACAAGAAACAAAAGAAATGTTTAATAGTGGCTGGATTACTTTAACATTTTTTCTTTCTTTGTTTTCTGCGTTCTTTTCCTTTTGGTATGATTTTTGTGGTTACAACAAAAGAATATTATTTAATTATAAAGAAAATAATTTTGATGAATTAAATTTTTGGGAATATACAGTAAAAATGGCTTTTATTAGCATGGAAAGTCATTGGATACAAATGCAACATATAACTTATGGTGCTATATTTTTATTGTATCTTTCTTTGAGTTTATTTTTTATATCTTTATTAGATATAAAATCTGGGTATGCCTATTATTTAGGTATAAGTTCTTTTTTCTTTTAATTTAGAGATGCATTATGGCAACTTTTGCAATGAAAGTAAATTATGCGTGTGTTAAAGACGCATTGGAAGAAGTTTATGGTTTTGGCAATGGCAACGATGTCAATGCTATCAATAACATTGAAACACTGGCTTTTGCATTGGTTAATCTAACACTAAAAAAAGTGTTTGGTAAAGTTACAGGTGTTGATACCGCAAGAAAAATTATCAATAATATTGGCGGTCAACAAGGTGTCGTAATGGGTTTAGCAGTGTTTTTCCAAAAAATTGGTCGCGGTCAAAAATTGGAATACAAAGATTTTGTCGAAGTGGCTGTTCCTATTGTTAATTTGGTTGCTGATTTTGGACAACTTGCGTTAGGCAAAAATCCGTTTGGTGCAGGATTTTTAGCCTTATTAACAGTTGTAGAAACACTAACACCACTTATTCCTTGTTTCTTTGGCGAAGACCCCGCCCCCACAAAAGACCCAGCCGAACAAAATTATTCCCCATTAGTCATCGACCTAAACGCAGACGGTGTGGGTTCGTATAAATTGAAAAACGGCGTTTATTTCGACTTGGATAACAATGGCTTTAAGGAAAAAACCGCTTGGGCTCACTACCAAGACGGCTTGTTGGCACTGGATTTGAACGGTAACGGCACAATCGATAACGGTGCGGAACTGTTTGGTAATCACACCAAATTAAAAGACGGCACGCTCGCCACAAACGGCTTTGACGCACTGGCTCAATATGACGATAACGGCGACGGCGTAATTAACAATAAAGATAAAGTGTGGAAAAACTTGCTCGTGTGGCAAGATAAAGTAAATGACGGCATGTCGCAGTCGGACGAATTGACCGCCATTAGTAAAACAGGCATTACGGAAATTAACTTGGGATATAAAAACAGTAATGTGGTTGATGAAAATGGCAATAAACACGCTCAACAATCAACGGTTGTGTGGAAAGACGGTAAAACCACTGGTATTGACGATGTGTGGTTTAACAGCGATTTAACGCGTACGCAAAGCACAGCAACTTTGGACGGTGTGTCGGATAAGGTGTTAGAACAGTTGTATGCCCTGCCTGATGTGCAAGGGTTTGGCAATTTGGAATCCTTGATGATTGCGATGTCGCAAAATAGCAAGTTGCTGAATATGGTGAAAAAATATGTTGCGGCAAATAAAACCAATCGTGCCAATATGTTGGACGATTTGATTTTTGAATGGGCAGGGGTTGCCAAAGTAGATAAAACTTCTCGTGGTTCATACATTGACGCAAGAGTGTTGGAAACGATTGAAGTTTTAACTGGCGGTGAGTTTAAGCAAAATGGATACAATCGCAATCCTAATTCGGGAGCGGCAGATGAACTGCGTAAAGAATACGCTAAATTCAAAAATTATGTGCATTCAATGATTTTGGCACAAACGGATTATGCTGATGTGTTTGCGATGAATACGGTAACTAATGTGGTTACGGGTGAAGTGCAAATGGTGTTTAGCAACCTGAAAGCCAAATTAACGGAATTGGCAAAAAAATTGTCGTGGAATAATCCGAATAATCAAGTTTTGGAATTAGTGAGTGTGTTAAATGGCATTGGCACTTATGCTGTTTTGCCTATCCAAAATATGATTGATGATGTGAAAGCATTGGGTAAAAATAATGCAGTGATAGATTATTATCTTAAACAAAATGTTATGGTGGGAACGGCAAATAATGATAGCGTTTCAGGAAATAACGAAAATAATTTGTTGTATGGCTTAAATGGTGATGATTCGTTGTATGGTGGTGATGGTAATAACCGTTTGTATGGCGGTAATGGTAACGACACCTTATACGGCGGCAATGGCAACAACGATAAGTTGTTAGGCGGTGCAGGGAACGATCACTTATACGGCAACAACGGCAACGATACACTGAATGGCGGTGCAGGCAATGACTATCTGAAAGGTGGTTACGGCAATGATGTGTATGTATTTGACGCTAATTTCGGTCAAGATACCATTTATAACTACGATACAACTGAAAAGCGTAAAGACATTATCCGCTTTACCGATAATCGCAAAGTCAGCGACTTCACCTTTACGCGTAGTGGTGATGATTTAATCATCAAAGCCAAAAAAGGTGAAGATAAATTAACGGTTCAAGCTTATTTCAACAATGACGCAAAAGGCGTGTGTCGCATTGATGAAATTCAATTCAAAGACGGCACAAAACTGTCAGTGGATAAAGTCAAACAAATGGTGCAACAAGGCACAAGTAGCGATGATACGCTGTATGCATATGCCATAGGCAATACGCTCAATGGTGGCAACGGTAACGATACCTTGCACGGTGCGGCTGGTAAGGATACGCTCAACGGTGGTAACGGTACAGATAAATTATTTGGCAATGACAGTAACGATACGCTAAACGGTGGTGCTGGCAATGATTACTTAAATGGCGGCAATGGTAATGATGTTTATTTGTTCGGAACAAATTTCGGACAAGATACCATTTGGAACCATGATTCAACAGCCAAGCGTAAAGATGTTATTCGCTTTACCGATAATCGTAAGGTAAGCGATTTTACCTTTACTCGTTACTACGATAATTTGATTATCAAAGTCAAAAAAGGTGATAACCAAATTACGGTGCAAAACTACTTCGATGCAGATGGCAAAGGTGCTTATCGCATTGATGAAATTCAATTCAAAGACGGCACAAAATTGACGGTTGATAAAGTCAAAGCAATGGTGCAACAAGCAACCGCTGGCGATGATACACTGTATGCGTATGCAAATGGCAGTACGCTAAATGGCAAAAACGGCAACGACACTTTACACGGTTCATCAGGCAACGATACGCTGATAGGTGGCAACGGTGCAGATAGGCTGTATGGTAACGGTGGCAACGACACCTTAAATGCTGGCAACGATAACGACACATTAGGTGGTGGCGACGGCAACGATAAGTTGTTAGGCGGTGCAGGGAACGATCACTTATACGGCGACAACGGCAACGATACACTGAATGGCGGTGCAGGTAATGACTATCTGAATGGTGGTTACGGCAATGATGTGTATGTATTTGACGCAAATTTCGGTCAAGATTGGATTTACAACTATGATACGACTGAAAAGCGTAAAGACATTATCCGCTTTACCGATAATCGCAAAGTCAGCGACTTCACCTTTACGCGTAGTGGCGATGATTTAATCATCAAAGCTAAAAAAGGTGATGACCAAATTACGGTGCAGAACCATTTTGCCAGCAACAATTATTACCGCATTGATGAATTGCAGTTTAAGAATGGTTCAACAATGAATACCGCACAAATCAACGCCATTGTCGCCGATCCAAGTTTAGCAGCAACCGAAGCGGCGTACAACCGTATGGTGCAGGCGATGGCAAGTTTCGGCACAGGTTCAGCCACCGCTTTGATTGCAGGTAATACGGATACACTGCTTAATCCGAATAATTACCTAACAGGATCCAGTGCGGCGTAATTGGTGCGTTGTTGATAATAGTTTCAGGCTGCCTAAAAATGATGAAACAGCGTGGGCAATAAATTGCCCACCCTACGGTTGGAAGATTGCGTACGCATTGCACTCGCAATGCTCGCAATGACAGTTAGAGATTTTGGATTGGCTTTTCAGGCTGCCTGAAACTTGTTTATTAACTTATTATTGACAATTAAAAAATGCAAAAACAATCAATTTATTTTCAAGCAATCAAGGATTTATGGCAACGCTATAAAACGGTGTGGCGTGAAGTTTGGAGCATTCGTGATCAGTTAGATCCGCCTAAACGCGAAGAAGATGAACGGGCGTTTTTGCCTGCTCATTTGGAATTGGTGGAAACGCCGATTTCTGCTGCTCCCAAATGGACGGCTCGGCTGATTATGGCTTTTGCGGTTTTGGCTCTTTTGTGGGCAATTATCGGCAAAATGGACATTGTTGCGGTGGCACAGGGTAAGACGACTTTGGGCGGTCACAGTAAAACCATTCAGCCTTTGGAAACTTCGGTGGTGAAAAGTATTTTGGTCAAAGACGGACAACATGTTGAAAAAGACCAAGTGTTAATGGAATTATCAGGTATTGGTTCGGATTCTGATTATGAACGCTCTGTTGCCGCTTTACAGGCTGCCCATTTATCTAAATGGCGTAGTGAAGTGCTATTAAACGCATTAGAACAAAAAACGCCTGTGCCTAAAATAGATATTTTTAGTGATATAAAAAATCCACAAAAAGCATTATCTCAATTAAATGTGCCTAATGAAATATTATTGCAAACGCAAGAATTGGTTATCAATCAATATCAATCGTGGTTTTCCAAAGATCAGCAATTACAATCAATAAAAGCAGCACGAGAGGCGGAATTAAATTCGGTTCAAGCACAAATTGTTAAATTAAAAGGTTTAACGCAAATTGAACAACAAAGAACACAGGATTATAAAAAATTATTGGATAAAAATTTTATGTCCAAACATATGTATTATGAACAGCAAAGTAAGTTAATTCAAAACCAAAATGATTTGGCTTCACAAAAAAGCAAACTGATTGAAATTAAAGAAACAATCCGTCAAGCCGATGAAGAACAGCAACTTAATACACAAACTTTAATGCGTGATACTTTGGATTTACTTCGTCAAGCCGATGAACAAATTGCACAATTAAATTCAGAAAGTGAAAAAGCTTTACAAAGACAAACGCTGATGACTTTAACTTCTCCTGTGGCAGGAACAGTACAACAATTATCTATTCATACCGTAGGCGGAGTAGTAACAGCGGCTCAACCAATTATGGTGATTGTGCCTGATGAAGATAAATTAGAAGTGGAAGCTATGGTATTAAATAAAGATATTGGTTTTGTAAAAGCAGGACAAAAAGTGGCAATTAAAATTGAATCGTTTCCTTATACCAGATATGGCTATATTAACGGCACAGTTAAAAGCATTAGTTTTGACGCAATCGAAAATGAACAATTAGGTTTGGTTTATGCGGCAAAAATTGAACCTGAACGGGATTTTTTAAATATTGACGGTGCAAAAATTAAACTCACCGCAGGTATGAATGTTACAGGGGAAATTAAAACAGGAAAAAGACGGGTAATTGATTATTTATTAAGCCCATTAAAAACCAAAGTTGATGAAAGTTTGAAGGAGCGTTAATAATGCTAAAATTAAATAAATACAATTTGTTAATTGCGGCATTATTCTTTAATATTCATATTTCTTGTTATGGCTTTGATTTGCAAGATGCGTGGAACGCTGCCTATCAATATAATGCTGAATATTCGGCAGCAACACATGAAAAAAATGCTGGACTTGAAGCAAAAAAACAAGGTGTTGCGGTATTGTTGCCACAACTATCTGCAAATGCAGTTTATCAAGAACAGCCACAATCAATGAGTAATGACGCACAATCACATGGTTGGAATATTCAATTACAACAGCCTTTATTTGATGTGGCAAAATGGCAACAATATAAACAGGGTAACAATAAATCCAAAATAGCGGAAATTCGTTTTAATCAAATTGATTCGCAATTAAAATTGGATATTGGTAAAGCCTATTTTCAAGTATTGCAAGCACAGGACAATTTAACCGCAATCGCTGCGGCTAAAAAAGCCTATACCGAACAATTAGCCCAAGTTAAAGCAATGTTTGAAGTGGGTGCGGCAACCCAAGTGGATATTGATGAAGTGCAATCAGGATATGACGCAGCAGTTGCCAAAGAAGTCAAATCGCTATCAGAATTAAATATAGCACGCAATTTTTTACACAATGCCACTGGATTAAATACTGATGATATTGAACCGATTGAAAATAAACAATTATTTTCTTTTAACCATTTAGCCAAAGAAGAAGAATGGCAAAAAATCGCTCAACACAATAATCCTGAATTATTATTATCCCAATTAAAATTAGAACAAGCCAATACTTTGCTATCCGAAATGCGTGCCAATCGCTTGCCTGTGGTATCGTTTTCAGGTGGCTATCAAGATATGCGTTATAAAAACGAAAGCAATTATCAGGATTATCGCTATGGCAGACGCGGTTATTCGGTAAGTGTTAATGTGTCTATTCCCTTATTTGTAGGCGGACAAATCAACAGCAAAGTCAAAGAAGCCTATGAATTATCTATGCAGGCACAGGATTTATTAACCGCCACAAATCGAAAAATCGCATTGGAAATTAAACAACATTATTTGTCCATTCATAGTGGCAAAAGTGAAATTGCAGCACAAGAAAAATTGTTGCAATCCACGCAATCTAAATTGCAATCCACACAAATGGGCTATGAAGTGGGCTTGCGAAGTAATTTGGATGTCGTCCAAGCCCAACAAGCCTATTTAGAAGCACAACAACAATTAGCCCAAGCTAAATATCAATGCTTAATTGCGTATTTGCAATTACTTCACACCGCAGGCGTGTTAGATGATAAACAAGTAATGTTTTCAATAAGATAAGTTTATTGAACTGTATTGAGATGACTATAAATTGAAGTTTCTGACAAATTTCAGGCTGCCTGAAAAACACAAAACGGCATTTGATTATGCCGTTTTTTTCTATTCAAACAATGGATTATTTCTTTTTTGCACCAAAATTGCCGTAGATTTCTTTGTTTTGATGTTTCGCATAAAAATCGCCTGCCATTTCTTGGGCGTTTTTGCCGTAAAAATAACCGCTGTGAATGCCGCCATTATTCACTTTCACAATTTCATTGCCGTCAATTTTGGCTTGTACGCTGTGTGTACCAAATTGATCCAAAGCCACTGTGCCTTTAACGGTTTTTGCCCCAAAATCCACATCAAACGATGACGAACCTTTGGATACCGCACGGTCGCTTGCTCGATAGGCAATCGCATAGCCTGTGTATTTTGCTGTGCCTGTTTGTGGCATTTGTTTTTCGTCTGTGGCATAGCCTTGATAGAACACATAATCGGTTTTTTCTTTATCATACAACACCACGCCGTAACGGGTATACGACAAATTTGCTCCGATAAATGAACGAATGCCCTTTGCTTTGTCGTCTGTTTCAATCACGGTTTTATCGGTGTTGCCTGTGGGAATAATTTGAAATTGTCTGCCGTCTAAATTCATTAGCCGAAAATCGTTTTGTGGATAACCGTCTTCGGCATTTGCCTGTCCATCAGTCGGCGAACGCACTGCCTTGCCATTTTCATACACCAAATAATCACGCCAATACATTGTTTGCCCTTGTTGTTCAGGCAAGTGATTGTTTGTGTTGGGCGTGTTGTTCTGATTGCCTCCGCCATTCGTAATGTTAATCGACACATTGGGATTAACGCTGCTGTTCAAAGAAACGCCATATTCACTATCACCACCGCCACCACAAGCGGTCAGTGTGAGCAAGGCAAGAATAGATAATGTTGAAAATGTACGCATCATTGTTTGTCCTGTGTTGTTTCAAAAACAACACTATAAATAATGCCCAACAAAATGTCGAGAAAATCGCCTGATTAAAGGCGTGGTGATTTTTGAATTTTATGTAAGTTATTGATATATATATGATAAAAAAGTAACACTTTTCAGGCAGCCTGAAAACAAAAAAGCGAAGAACAGACATTCTTCGCTTGTTGTTTTCAGCCCATATTTACAACATTTCTTTGCGTAATTCATCGGCTGATTTGGGCGACAATAACGCAGGAGCAATATCAAACACCGTATAAGCACCGCTTTGACCTTGTTGGTTTAAGCGGAAAGCGGCTCGTGCATACGCTACGAGTACGCTTGCGGTAAATTCAGGATTGGAATCCAATTTCAGCGAAAATTCAATAATATGATTTTTTTCATTATTTTCGCCCGTTTTGCCACTTCGTAACACAAAACCGCCGTGCGGAATGCCGCCGTGTTCGCGTTTTAAAGTTTCCAAGTCGATAAAATGCACGGTGGTGTCGTAATCGGCAAAATAGTTGGGCATGGTTTTGATTTCATGCTCAATTTTTGCTTTATCTGCCCCATCTTTAACCACCACAAAGCACTCACGCAAATGTTTTTCGCGGGTGCTTAAATCAGGGTTTTTGCCTTGACGCACGCTTTCCAAAGCGGTTTCAATCGGCACGGTGTATTGGCGTGCGTCCAAAACGCCGTCAATACGGCGAATAGCGTCCGAATGCCCTTGACTCACCCCTTTGCCCCAGAAAGTATAACTGTTGCCGTTGGTCAGCACACTTTCGCCAATTAAGCGATTAAGCGAGAACAAACCAGGGTCCCAGCCCACCGCAATCACGCCAACATTTTTGCCACCTTTGGCAGCAGAATCCACCGCCGCAAAATGTTCAGGAATTTTGGCGTGGGTATCAAAACTATCCACCACATTAAAATATTTAACAAATTCAGGAGTTTGCGTAGGCAAATCAGTCGCACTGCCACCGCACAACACCAATACATCAAATTTGCCTTTGTGATTTAAGATTTCATCAACCGAAAACACAGACGCACCGTAAGTTTTCACAGACGCAGGATTACGACGCGTAAAAACGCCGTAAAATGCCATATCAGGGCAATTTTGCACGGCCAATTCCACGCCGCGTCCCAAATTGCCATAACCCAAAACAGCGATTTTAATTTTATTCATTGCGTTATCCTTTTTTCCACATTAGCCAGCATTATAATACGCTCATATTGGCATAAAATTCTATTTTATCTATTTTTATGAAAATTTTTATAATGATAAATAAATTTTATTAAAATTTTATATTGATATTTTTCATTTTTGTAGAATGGATATATAAAATATTGTTGTTATTTAATATTTTGGAATTTTATTCTAAAAATAACAAAAAAACGCATTTTTATACTTATTTCAGGCAGCCTGAAAAAACGGCAGACGATTAACATCTGCCGTTCTCCATCAAACCGCTATTTAACCGAACAAATCCATTCTTATTCGGTTATCGGCTTTAAGTTTATTCACCGTTTCCACGGCACTCTTGCGATTTACTTTGCCGTGGGCTTTAATGATTTCTACCAATGCATCTGTAATGCCTGCTCCCACGGTGTTGGTGCGGCCGCAAACATAAATCGTGGCGTTGTTGTTCATCACCCAATCAAACACCTCATGCCCATTGCGGAAAAATTCGTCCTGCACATAATAGCCTTTGTTTTCTTCGGTGAATGTGGCACTTAAATTTGTCAAAATGCCTGCATTTAAGGCGTTTTCCCATTGATTTTGATAATGGTATCCGCCATTGCGATTGGAATTTCCAAAGAATAACCACGCAGGTCTTGGGCGTTTTTGCAAATCTGCCAAAAAGCCTATCATCGGTGCAATACCCACGCCAGCGGCAATCATAATCACAGGATTGTCGTTGTTTTCAATATGAAAATCGGTATAACGCAAGGTGGCGTTGATTGCTTCACCAATGTTCAATTTTTCAATCAAATAGGAAGAACATTTGCCTTTTTGGGCTTTGCCGTGTTCATCTTGAAAAACATTCATACCCACCGTCAGCCGCAGTAAATCGCTGTTTTGTGATGATGAACCGACCGAATAACTGCGGGGCGTTTTGCTGTTGGGTGGGGTAATCATCAGCAAATCGCCGCCTTGATACACCACATTTTCAGGCAGCCTGAACAATAATTCCCACGCTTCGCGTTTGGCAGTGTCGTTATCCAAACGATTTTTCGCCACCAAAACCGCTTGCACAGGCTGATCGCCTTGTGGTTGTGCGTCTTGCTTGGGCATATCGTTTGCCACACCACACAAGGCAAACACTTCGCTTAACCATTCTTTCCACATTTTGGTGGGCGAACCGTCCGCACATTTCATCGATAGCACTTCATTTGCCCCTGCGTTTTTTAACGCACAATCCAAGGCTTTACCGCCACCGCAGAAGTTTTTAAATTCCGAATCACCCAACGCCAATAAAGCATATTGCAATTTAGGCAATTTGGCATTTGTCAAACTTTTGAATAATTCTTTGCCACTGTCAGGCACTTCGCCATCGCCTGCGGTAGAACAAATCATCAAGCACAACGATTGTTTTTGTAAGATTTCAGGCGTAATGCCTGCCATAGAAACTGCCTGCGTTTGAATGCCTTTTTCGGCAAACGCTTTGGCGGTTTTATGGGCTAATTTTTCCGCATTGCCTGTTTGTGTGGCGTAGATAATCATCATATTATCGGTTAAATTTTGAGCTGATTTTTTATCCGCACTGTTTTTCAGGCTGCGTCTAATATAAGTATAAACACCTGATAATAAAAAGAAAAATAAAACACCGCCAATAACTAAATTAGCAGGTTTAGACGATTTGCCAGCCCATTCGCCCAAGTGCAACATACGAACATAATTCGGTTTCATTGGCGGATTTTCTTTTAAAGAGCCGTCTTTTTGCACCGTAAAGTTTTTCAGGCTGCCTGAAACACTCATCGTAACCGTTGTGCCAAATTTACCTTGTGCCACCGACACCACATTCGGCAAATCACCTTGTTCGTTGATATGATTCAAAATTCGCACCATCGGCAGACCATCAGGTTTGCCTTTGGGCTTACCGCCGTGTCCGCCTTGCTGTCCTTGTGGGCGTTCCATTTTAGGCATAGCACCAAAATACCAATGGTGCGACATCATCACCGCCGTTACAGGCAACATTAACCACAACGGCAATAAAATCACGCCTATTGCATTATGCCAAGAAATCAAAGACTTATGAAATTGCGGTTTCACCATAAACACCAAGCCAATGAACATTAAACCCACCATTGCCCACGACGCAATTTCCGCAATCAATTTACCTGTTTTGCCGAATAATAAATTTTTGTGTAAGCCTTTGGCAGTATTATAAATTTTAGAATCCATACCGCCTGTTTTGACTTTGGTCGCACTTTCCAAAGAATATGCCGTCAGTTGAGCATCACGACCACCATCAACCCACAATAGATTGGGGTTATCAGCGTCCGTATAAATGGAGGCTGCCTGAACGCCTTGTTGATTTAAAGTTTCTACCGTTCTTAAAACTTGTGGTGCTTGATTTCCCCAAGCCTGTTGCGAATAATTGGGTGCGATAAAATCACCCACCGCCAAAATCAAGCCAGTCGTTAAAATCAATGCAAAAATAGGAGCCAAAATCAGCCCCACATAACGATGAATTTGCCAAAATAAATTTTTCATATCAAATGATTCCGTAAAAAATTCAATAATTTTTCAACATCATACGAAATGGTATGACACATATACTTAATTTTTACTGAATATTATCATACCGTACCGAAAATCATCATACCGCAGCAAAACGTATTATTATAAGGACAAAATTTACCACAACAAAACAATTAAAGTGTTGTATTGTTACAACAAACAAATTTTGACCAAAAAATTAAATTAACTTATTGTTATTATTAAATTTTTACTTATTTTTTAAGTGTTATTTTCTTGCCCTACCCTGCCCTGAAAAAGCATTTTTTCACACCGTAGATATTGACAGAAACCGCTTGCTTTTTTATAGTGTCAATCAGGATTAACCGTTGTGGGCGTTATTGCAGCTCTGCGGTTAATGAATTGTAAAACTTTAATCCACCCTTGGATTAAGTGTTGCGTAATTTTACGATGAGGGAATAACAATGACCAAACAGCTTAAACTGACTGCATTAGTTGTTGCATTAGTCGCTTCTGCTGGTGCAATGGCACACGAAAAAAATGGTTATACCATTAGTCAGGAATCTCGCGAAGTTGTTCGCAATGCCTATGGCGAATGTTGGAAAAACGACTTCTTCAACAAAGAAACACATGGCTTGGTAGAATGCGGCGACAAAGAAGCCGAAAAACCCATGGTGCCTGTTGTTCGTGAAGAAGAAAAAGTCATTCGCTTGCAAGCTAACTTCTTATTCGGTTTTGACAAAGCCACCTTGCGTCCTGAAGCTAAACAAACTTTGAATCAAGTGGCTCAAGAAGTTTCCGCTTCTGATGTGCAATCTATCCGCATTGAAGGTCATACCGACTTTATGGGTTCAGAAAAATACAACCAAGCATTGTCTGAAAAACGTGCCAAAGCCGTGGCTGATTACTTGGTTGCACAAGGCGTAGATCAAGGCAAAGTGGCTGCCGTGGTTGGCTTGGGTGAAACCCAACAACAAATGCAAGCACAATGCGAAAGCGAAGTTAAAGGCATTAAGAGCAAATCTAAACGCCGTACTGCTTTGATTGCATGTATCGAACCTGACCGCCGTGTTGATGTTCGCTTGAACAAACGCGTGGTTGAACGCTACGAAGAAATGCAACAACAATAATTTCTTGTTTGTGTATTTCAAAAATTCCAGTGTTTTCGCACTGGAATTTTTTTTTGCTTTTTTCAGGCTGCCTGAAAGAAACCCCCTGCAAAACTCGTCATTCTGAGTTTTCCGTAGGGAAATGACGAATGATAAAAAAGTAGGTTTTGTAGGGGTTTCTAAAAACAAAAAAGCAACCTGAAATCGCTTTCAGGCTGCCTGAAACACAGTTTCCCTGTTTTCTCTTTTGATTATGTGTTACGCATATTTCTGACGCAATTGTTTGGCGACTTTTACCATCAATTCCAACGCTGCACGGGTTTCAGGCCATGCACGGGTTTTTAAGCCGCAGTCGGGATTCACCCACAAGCGCTCGATAGGGATTACTTTTAACGCTTTTTCTAAAAGGTGCGTTAATTCCGTCTCTGTGGGGACGCGTGGGCTGTGAATGTCATATACACCTGGTCCAATGTCGTTGGGGTATTTGAATTTCACGAATGCGTCCAACAATTCCATATCAGAACGAGATGTTTCAATGGTAATCACATCAGCGTCCATCGCGGCAATGGCAGGCAGAATATCGTTAAATTCGGAATAGCACATATGGGTGTGAATTTGCGTGCTGTCGGCTACACCACTGCTTGACAGGCGGAAGCAACGACCAGCCCACGCTAAATAAGCGTCCCAGTCGGCTCGTTTTAACGGCAAGCCTTCGCGAATGGCAGGTTCGTCAATTTGAATCACCTTAATGCCTGCTTTTTCTAAATCCAAAACTTCGTCATTTAACGCTAATGCGATTTGTTCGCACACTTGACTTCTTGGAATGTCGTTACGCACAAACGACCATTGCAACATCGTTACAGGACCTGTGAGCATACCTTTCATCGGGCGTTTTGTTAATGTTTGAGCGTATGAAGACCACGCAACCGTCATCGCTTTGGGGCGAGTTACATCGCCAAAAATAATCGGCGGTTTCACGCAACGACTGCCGTAACTTTGCACCCAACCGAATTGTGTAAAGGTGTAGCCGTCCATTTGTTCGCCAAAATATTCCACCATATCGTTGCGTTCGGCTTCGCCATGCACAGGCACATCAATGTCCAATTCTTCTTGAACTTGCACCACATAGGCGATTTCTTTTTTCATTGCGTTTTCATAATCTGCCGCAGACAGCGTGCCTTTTTTGAACGCCGCACGAGCCTGACGAATTTCGGTGGTTTGTGGGAAAGAACCAATGGTTGTGGTGGGCAACAAGGGTAAGTTCAGCACTGCTTGTTGGGCTTTAATGCGAGTGGCGAAATCGCTTTGGCGTTGGTCGGCATTCGCAGGCAGTGCCGCAATGCGTTGTTTGACTTCTGCTTTATGA
The DNA here is from genome assembly GCA_017934045.1 of Neisseriaceae bacterium. Lineage (GTDB taxonomy): Bacteria > Pseudomonadota > Gammaproteobacteria > Burkholderiales > Neisseriaceae > RGIG9985. The sequence continues at coordinate 58,254 of JAGBKK010000019.1, forward strand.
ATAAGCGGACTATTTGCACGGCTATTTGCCGCTTTGTCGCTTGCTGCAAATTCAGCAGCAACTGCGTCTAAACCGTTATTCAAAGCGGTTTTCAGGGTGCCTATTTCGCCTAATTTTTGCACGCCAAACGCTAACCATTCTTTGATTTCACTTGACAATTTTTCTTCCACGCCCAAATCTTGGGGCGAATGCAATAAAGAACACGAAGACGACACCCACAAACGATTGCCCAATTTATCTGCCACAGGTTTCAGCGTTTCAAACACAGAACGCAAGTTTGCACGCCACACATTGCGACCGTCAATTACCCCTGCGGATAAGACTTTATCTTCTTTCAGGCTGCCTGAAAATACGGATAATTGTTCAGGAGCTCGCACGCAATCAATATGCACGCCTGCGATAGGTAAATTGTTAATTAAATCAATATGTTCGGAAACGCTGCCAAAATAAGTGCCAAGCAAAATTTTGATACCTGTTTGGGCTAATTCTGCATACACTTTTTGGCATTGACTTAACCATTCTTGGGGTAAATCCAACGCCAAAATCGGCTCATCAATTTGCACCCATTCAACATTCAAAGCTTTGATTTCGTCCAAAATTTGACGATAAACAGGCAAGAGTTTATCCAATAAATTCAAACGATTAAATTCGCCACCTTTGGTTTTGCCCAACCACAACAAAGACAATGCCCCCACAATAGTTGGTTTCACTTGAACGCCGTCTTTTTGTGCTTCCACAATTTGGGCTTTCAGGCTGCCTGAAACCGCTTGGAATGTAGTATTTTCAGACCATTCAGGCACTAAATAGTGATAATTGGTATCGAACCATTTGGTCATTTCCAACGCAGGCTGTTCTTTATTGCCACGAGCCAACTCAAAGTATTGTTTCATCGACAAATTTTGAACATCAAAACCAAAACGAGACGGAATTGCCCCCACCAAAACTTGCGTATCCAGCATATGGTCATACAAAGAAAAATCGCCCACAGGGATTAAATCAATGCCAGCGGCTTTTTGTAAGTCTCTGTTAATTTTACGAATTTGTGAAGCAGTAGCCAAAACATCTTGTTCAGACGCTTCCCCTTTCCAATATTTTTCAACACAAAACTTCAATTCGCGTTTTGCCCCAACGCGTGGAAACCCCGAAATATGCGTGGTAATTGCCATAATAAAATCCTTAAAAATCAAAATGATAAAAAGATAGTGTCAAAACACTATCCACGATTAGGCATTATTTTCCGTGATATTGGATTATTATGCAATTTCATAATTTTGCGGTTTTGTATGAAAATTTTTAATAGAAAGGGCTTTCAGGCAGCCTTAACTTTGATCAGATAAAAAAGTGCTTTTATTTACAATAAATTTCGCTATACTACTTAACTTTGCTGACAAGCATTAGGAAAAATAAATGATGAAACCCATTGTGATTGCTTTAACTTTAACACTTTGTGCCTGTGCCGCTGTGCCAAATGCCCAACAAGATATGGCAAATATTGCTTTGCCACAGGCGTGGCAACAGGGAGAAACCAAAACAGCGGACGCTTTGCCTGCTTTATGGTGGGAAGCGTTTGGCGATACAAAATTAAATGAGTTTGAAAACAAAGCGTTAGCACAAAATGTTTCCATTCAACAAGCGGCGTTTGCTTTACAACAATCTTTGTTGCAGTTGAATTTATCCACGGCGGATTTGTTGCCGTCTTTATCTGCGTCCGCTGGTGCAAGGGCAAGCAAGGCTTTGGAAAGTGGGGCAAGCACTTCAAAAAGTTTTTCGTCTAATGCTGGTATATCGTGGCAGATTGATTTGTTTGGCAAGTTGTTAAAAGCACGCGATGTGAGCCGTTGGTCGGCAAAAGCAACGGCGGAAGATCGGCAAAAAGTGGCATTGGCCATTACCACGCAAGTGGCTGAATTATATTGGCAATTAGGCAGCCTGAATAAAAAAATTGCTTTGGCAGAACAAAATCTATCGGCGACAGAAAAATTAACCGACATTGTTCGCAGTAAATATAAGCACGGTGCGGCATCAGAAATGGATTTATTGTCGGCAGAACGCAGTTTGCGACAACAGCAATCGTCTATGGCGGCGTTGCGTCATCAGCATAATCAAACGCATAATGCTTTGGCGGTATTGGTGGGCGAAATGCCTGAAAGCGATTTTGCCGAACCCAAAGACTTGCCTCAACCTTTCAGGCTGCCTGAATTGGCGGTGAATGTCCCCAGTGAAGTGTTGGACAACCGCCCTGATATTCGTGCCACACGCGACCGTTTAATGGCGGATATGGCAACGGTGGATTTGCGTGTGCGTGATTTCTTTCCGACTTTTGGTTTGAATTTGGGTGTGTCCGCAGGTGGCAGTCAGTTGTCGAAAATTGTTGCCGATCCAGTCGGTTCGGCGGCGTTGAATGTGGCTTTGCCGTTTTTGAATTTTCCTGATAATGTGTTGAATTTAAAAGTTTCCCAAGTTAAATATCAATCTGATTTAGCGGCTTATAAAAATACACTTTATACGGCTTTATCCGAAGTGGAAAATTCATTATCGCAATATAATCAATTAAATCAACAACATAAATTGCTAAAACAAAATTTAGAAACCACTCGCCGTTTAGAAAAAATGCGTCAAGTGCGTTATAACAATGGTGCGGACGATTTGCAAAAATTGTTAGACGCTCAAAGCGATACACGGCAGGCTGAACAAGCGGTGGTGGAAAATGAATTGGCGTTGTATCAAAATTTTCTGACACGCTATGTGGCGTTGGGCGGTAAAAATATTTTGCCTGATAAAATATAAAGGCGGCACGCCTATGACAGTATAAATATGCTAACGAATTGTAGTTTTGAAATATTTTGACTATCAACTGATTTTTCAGGCAGCCTGAAACAATGAATAGCCATTTAACGCATATTTTAACCATTGACGATTTAACGATTACGGTGGAACGCAAACAGGTTAAAAATATCAATTTGTCTGTTAAAAGAAATGGGCAGATTGCGGTTTCTATGCCGTATCGTGGCAAAATGGAAACGGTGGAAGCATTTGTTCGCAGTAAATTGCCGTGGATACAAAAAACCCAAGCCAAAATAAAATCTGCCATTTCGCAAAAAACACCGCAGTTTATCAATGGCGAACAACATTTTTTATGGGGTACGCCTTATTATTTACGCATTGAAATTGCTTATCAACCTGAAATAGAAATCAAAGAAAATCAAATTATTATCAGGCTGCCTGAAAATAATACGATGGCACAACGACAATATTTATTCGATAAATTTTATGCCCAATGCGTACAATCAAAATTATTGACGCTATTAGTACAATGGCACATCAAAATGAAAACACCGCACCCCCAAGTGCGTATTAGAAAAATGACCAGCCGTTGGGGCAGTTGCACGCCCAATAAAAAAACCATTCGCATTAACAGCGAGTTGGCAAAATATCCGCTCGAATGTTTGGAATATGTGGTGGTGCATGAATTAGCTCATTTTTATTGTGCAGGACACGGCAAAGATTTTATCGCCATAATGAACCAATTTATGCCCGATTGGCAAAAACGCAAGGCATTGTTGGTTAAAAGAATTTAAAAATTCCCCTTGTCAAAATGCCATATCATCTTTATATTTCACCTGTTGCAAATTTTTAAATAGCTTATTTTTATGTCCGAGAACAATTTTCAATCGTTTGCCGACCATTTTTTAGTGGCACTGCCCAAAAATGGCTCGTCCTTTTTTTCAGGCAGCGTGGTGTATTTGTGTGGTCATACACCCAATGGTGCTATGGGTTTGGTGATTAACAAACCTTCGCCCATTCGTATGCGGCAACTGTTAGAAAGCGAAGAAAAGCCTATCCCTAAACGCTTTGACGATGTGTGGGTATCGTTAGGCGGCCCTGTGCAAACCGATCGTGGCTTTTTTATTCACACACCAATTGGCAAATGGAACAGCAGTATTATTGTGAATGACGATATTGCCGTTACTTCGTCTCGTGATATTGTGGCAGGCTTGTTGGCAGATGAACAACAAGAAATCAAAACCATGGCGGCGATTGGCTATTGTTCGTGGGAAAAAGGACAGTTGGAAAAAGAAATTGCCGAAGATTATTGGTTAATCGCCCCCACCGACCATAACATTCTGTTTGATTTACCTTTTTTCAAACGCTATGACGCGGCTTTGCGTTCTTTGGGCGTATCTGCCGCCGTGCGGTTATCAGGGGCAAGCGGTCATGCCTAATGAGTGTTCAGGCAGCCTGAAAGGCAGTGTTTTGGCATTCGATTTTGGACAAATGCGTATTGGCATTGCACAAGGCAATACACACATTGGCATTGCACACCCATTAGACACTATTACAGGCAAAAATAATCAAGATAAATTCAACAAAATCAAAAAGTTAATCGATGAATGGCAGCCTGATTTTTTAATCGTTGGTAAGCCTTGTCATTTAGACAGCACACCGCACGAAATCACACAATTAGCAGAAAAATTTGCTCGCCGCTTGCATACTATTTTCAGGCTGCCTGTGGCTTTGGTTGATGAACGCTTAACTTCGGCTGTTGCCGAACAACGCTTAACCGAAGCCCAAACTTTCGGCAAAAAACGCAAACAGGCATTAGACCAAGTGGCAGCGATGGAAATTTTACAATCGTTTTTTGACGATTGTGCGTGCGATAAAGTGATTGACGGTAAGGATTAAATGTTTTTCAAGTAGCAAGCGTAGGCTGGACAACTTGTTGCCCACGCTGAACGGACGCACAAAACTCTTTTCAGGCTGCCTGAAAAACTTTTTAAGGAATAAAAAAGATGAAAACTTTTTATCGTGAATTTGCAACATTGATGAATTTTCTTTACTGGTTACCTATGTTTATCAGTGTTGTGATTGTTATTGCTCTTTCAACGGTAATTATTTGGTGGGGTGGCGATTATTTTAAAATTAAAAAGATTTATAAAATTATTGCTAATGTTATTGCAGTTGCATTAGCCGTTTTTATTATTCCATTGCATTGGACTGTTCCTGCCAAACAAGCACAAGAAAAAAGAATTGTTGAATATAACGAACGCAAAGAAAAATACGAAGCCGCCAAAGCCGTTTTTGATGAACAATGCAAAAAAGCAGGCGAAAAAATTTATCGCACTGTGGATAATGTTGATGGGGTTATGCTTTTGAAAGTAAGAGAAGAAAATAAAGAAAATATTTTTGCATTATTAGCAGACCCCATGTGGGACGAAGCGGCTATTACTAATGTTGAATCATCTAACGGTTCATATATAGGTAGTTTTTTACGCAAATATCGCATTCGTTTTGGAAAGAGAAACGGATATTCTTTTGTTGATGTTTTAAAAGCAGACGGCAGTATTAGCAGATACTTTGATTACAAAGGACATGATGATATTGATGAAGAGCGGGACGGTGTAATTAAAAATCCGTCTGACCCTGCACGCTATGCCGTAACTTATGAATACAATGTTGATCCTGAATTACGCAAACATTGGGTTGCAGGGATTACCATTAAGATTATTGACCGCCAAACCGATGAATTATTGGCAGAAAAAACGATTTTTTCTTTTGAATCTGGATTAGGCTCAACTGCAACTGCAAGAACCCCATGGTATAACGCCGTACATTGTCCTGAATTGTTGCAACGAACGGAAGACCGTAATCCTACTCATGCATTTGCAGTTCAGGTTTTAAAACCCACTCAAATTTTTAACTCATCGTTTAATGGAGACCAAAAATAAGCAAGCGTAGCGTGGGCAACTTGCCTGCCACGCGTTTGAATGAATTTTCAGGTAGCCTAATAAATTGTTTTAATTGTATTTTATAAAGAATTATATTTTTATAAATCATTGCCAATGCGATTGTTTATAACAATGTGATGATTGAATTGATTTCAGGCAGCCTGAAAATCTAAACCAAACCGCGTGGGCAATAAATTGCCCACTCTACGCAGGTTTTAACATTTTGTTTCAGCAAGCGTTGCGTGAGCAAATGCCTGCCACGCTTGACTTTTATCAGGCTTGTTCACAATTATTTTGAAGATTGCCACGCTGTGCTTATGCACGGCTTGCAATGACGAAATCGCTTTCAGGCAGCCTAAACGCTCACTCATTCATTCTCTCCCACAAAGCGAACACCACTGATATAATCACCTTTTCAATCTTTCAGGCTGCCTGAAAACACATATCAAATAAGGATAAGACAATGATTAGCAGTATGACAGGCTTTGCCGCTGTCAATCGACAAGTGGCAACGCAAAATATTCGTGTGGATTTAAAATCCGTCAATCACCGTTACTTGGACATTCAATGCAAATTGCCCGAAGAATGGCGACATTTGGAAATGACCTTGCGTCAAGAAATTGCCGCCGTTATTGAACGCGGTAAAATTGAATGCCGTTTGTTTATTGAAGAAGCCACAACGGCGGATAATCAACTCACCCCCAACTGGGCAACCATTGATGCGATTGTCGCTTTGGGACAGCAAATTTCGCAAAAATATCCGCATTTATCGCCCTTAAACACCGCAGATGTTCTGCGTTTTTACACTTCATTTAACAACAAACAACACAACGACAGCGAACAAACGCAACAAGTCATCATTGATTTATTGCGTCAGGCATTGCAACAGTTTTCTGCCGATAGAAAACGCGAAGGCGAAAAACTGCAACAACACTTATTGCAACGCTTGGATAAAATGCAGATAGAAATCAATCAATTAGAAGAAATTTTTCCTGCCATTTTAGAAAATTATCATCAAAAACTCAATCAGCGATTAGGCGAAGCCGTGGCAAATGTGAATGAAGATCGCTTGGCACAAGAATTTACGCTGTTTGTGCAGAAAGCCGATGTTGATGAAGAATTTTCACGCTTAAAAACGCACATAGACGAAGTTAGGCGAATCATCACCACAGACAACGAAAAAAGCGTTGGCAAACGCTTGGACTTTTTAATGCAGGAACTCAACCGCGAAGCCAATACTTTGGGCAGTAAAGCGGTAAGCATTGAATCAACCAACACTTCGGTGGCGTTGAAAGTGTTGATTGAACAAATGCGTGAGCAGGTGCAAAATATTGAATAAAATGACAAAAATATATAATATATTCAATACATTATAAAAAATTGAATTATTTTTTGAACTTTTTGAACAAATCAGCGTCCTACACACTATGTATCTCTTGTAAAAGCGATACATGTAGTGAGTAAGACGTTTTCCCTGCAATGATTACCGCTGGCATTTATCCCTTTGTGCCAGCGGGTTTTTTTATATAGTCAATAAACTTCAAAATGATAATGCGTTCTTTCGCCTTGCCGTATTATTTATACTGTCGCAGGCATTACGCCTTTTCTACTTTCGAAGTTTATCGACTATCATCGATTTAAAAATCTCTGCACAACGAATCTCAAACGCAAAAAACCCTTTTCAGGCAGCCTGAAAAGGGTTTTTTATTCATCAACTTACGCAAATAACCACGGATAATCTTGTTGGCGTTTGTTTTCAAAAGCTTTAATTTCATCAGCGTGTTGTAAGGTTAAGCCGATTTCGTCCAAGCCGTTTAATAAACAATGTTTGCGGTGTTCGGTAATGTCGAATGAAAACGCTTCACCGCTTGGTGTGGTAACGGTTTGATTTTGCAGGTCAATCATTAATTGATAGCCTGTATTTTGGGCGACTTCATTGAATAATTTATCAACAATTTCTTCCGACAACACAATTGGTAAAAGCCCGTTTTTATAGCAATTATTAAAGAAAATATCCGCAAAAGACGGAGCAATAATCGCACGAAAGCCATAATCGTCCAATGCCCACGGTGCATGCTCGCGAGACGAACCACAACCAAAATTTTTGCGTGTCAGCAAAATTTGAGCATTTTTATACTGCGGCTGATTAAGCGAAAAATCAGGGTTTAAGGGGCGGCGTGAGTTATCCATACCCACTTCGCCCTTGTCTAAATAACGCCACTCGTCAAAGCAATTTACGCCAAAACCTGTGCGTTTAATGGATTTCAAAAATTGCTTGGGAATGATTGCGTCCGTATCCACATTGGAACGATCCAACGGTGCCACAATGGCGGTGAGTTTGGTAAATGATTTCATAAAATTATCCTAAATTTTAACTGCGATAATCGGCGTTAATTGACACATATTCGTGCGAGAAGTCGCAAGTGTATAGCACCACCGACTGCTCGCCGCGATTAAGTTCCACTCTCACGGTGATTTCGGGTTTTGCCATTACTCTCGCTCCGTCTTCTTCTTGGTACAACTCGGCGCGTCCGCCGTTTTCCACCACCAGAACGCTGTCCAAAAACATACGCACTTTGGCGGTGTCCAAGTCTTTAATGCCTGAATTGCCGATGGCACATAACAAGCGTCCTAAATTGGCATCTGACGCATAAAAAGCGGTTTTCACCAACGGCGAATGAGCAATGGAATAGCCCACTTTGCGTGCTTCTTCCACGCTCATCGCTTGATCAATTTGAATAGTGATAAATTTGCTCGCCCCTTCGCCGTCTCGCACAATCGCTTTGGCTAATTCCAAGGCGGTTTCGGTTAAAGCAGTTTTCACCGCGGCGGCGGTTGGGTCGTCATCATTAGATATTTCAGGTAAGCCACATTTGCCTGTGGCAATGATGAGAAAACTATCGTTGGTGCTGGTGTCGCCATCAACCGTAATGCGGTTGAAACTGTTGTCGGCGATTTCTTTTGTCCATTTATTCAGTAAATCAGGTGCAATGTTGGCGTCTGTTGCCACAAAAGACAACATAGTCGCCATATTCGGACGAATCATACCTGCCCCTTTGGCGATGCCTGTAATCGAAATCATTTTATTGCCGACTTGTACTTGACGCGTGGCGGCTTTCGGCACGGTGTCGGTAGTCATAATGGCGGCTGCGGCTATATCCCAATGCACAGGTTTGACTTTGGGTAGCGCGTGAATAATTTTGGTGGCAGGCAAAGGTTCTAAAATCACGCCAGTGGAAAGGGGCAAAACTTGTTCAGGTTTGCATTGAATTTGTGCGGCAACCGCAGTGCAAACATTGAGTGCGTCATCAATACCGCGTTGCCCTGTGCCTGCGTTGGCGTTGCCTGTATTCACCACAATCGCCCGAATGCCTTGGTTTTCTGCCAAATGTTTTTTACACACTTGTACAGGTGCGGCACAAAAACGGTTTTGCGTAAAAACGCCAGCCACATTCGCAGACGGCGATAAAAGCATCAGCGTTAAGTCGTCTTTGCCTTCTTTTTTAATGCCTGCTTGTCCGACATAAATTTGAATACCGTCAATCACGGGCAGTTCTTTGGCGGTTTTTGCGGTTAAATTGACTGCCATAATAAAATCCTTTTTATTTTGACGCAAAGAAAGGGTAAGGATACAGCAAAATAAGCAGTGTGAAAAGGTTTCAGGCTGCCTGAAAAAAGAATAGAAAAAAATTTTTTGACACTATTAACTTTCTTTCAATGCTATTGATAAATAACGGAACATTGACCATAAAGTTAAAATACAGGCAATCCACATTAACACATTGCCCATCACAGCAAAGTGCAGGTGTAATTGCGGAATTTCCCAAATTAACAACAGAATAACCGCAATCATTTGTACGGTGGTTTTGACTTTACCAATGTATGCAACGGCTACGCTTTTACGCCGTCCTTTTTGTGCCATCCATTCACGCAAAGCGGAAATGGCAATTTCGCGACTGATGATAATCATTGCCGCAACGGCAGAAGTACGGCTTAATGACACCAACAAAATAAGTGCTGCGGCAACCATCAATTTATCGGCAACAGGATCTAAAAAAGCACCAAAATCGGAAGTTTGTTGCAGACGGCGTGCTAAAAAACCGTCTAACCAGTCGGTAATAGAAGCCAATACAAACACGCCTGCTGCTACCCAATTCGCCCACATTGGTGGCGAATCTTCAAACAACAGCAAAGACGCAAACACTGGGATAAGAATAATCCGCAGCCAAGTGAGCATCAAAGGAATGGTTAGGGATTTCATTACAACCTGCTTTCATTCAGGCAACCTGAAAAGGTTTCATTATCCACGATAATAGGAAATTTTCCAAATTCAAAGTTTGCTTATATTAAAGTATGCCTGATATTTTTGAAAATTTTTTTATTAAACGGTCGAAATTGTCGATGAACGATTGCTATAACAACATTGCCAACAATGCTTGCTCACTAATCACCGCCACGCCTAATGTTTGGGCTTTGGTTAATTTGCTGCCTGCGGCTTCGCCTGCCACCACAAAATCGGTTTTTTTAGATACGCTGCCTGAAACTTTGCCGCCTGCTTGTTCAATCATCGCTTGGGCTTGTTCGCGTTTGAGTGTTGGTAAAGTGCCTGTTAAAACAAAGGTTTTGCCTGCAATTTGTGTGTTTTCTGGTGTGTTTTCTTCGCCAATTTGATGGGCAATATTTTGGCAATAATTAAAAATTTGTTTTAATTGTTCTATATGTTTAGGCTGCCTGATATAATTATTCCAAGTTTGTGGAAATTTTGAATTAACTTGACATAATTTTTCTTCATTTTCTTCTGCCAAAGCCCAAAGTTCAGCGGCTTTTTTTTCGCTGATTCCGTCTGTTAAATGAAATAACCAGTTTTGTGGCTTTAACAGATTTTTTATTTTAATTGACGGCTGTTTTTCTTGTGGATTTACGCCTGCTTTTAATAATAAATCGGTTTGTTGTTCATTGGCAAAAAAACGATAAATAGATTGAGCCGAAGTATCCCCTATATCAGGCAAACTTTTTAATAGACACAAAGGGACATTTTTTAGGTTTTGCAATGTGCCAAAATATTCTGCCAAAGTTTTTGCGGTTTTTTCACCGATATGACGAATGCCTAATGCAAAAATCAATCGTGATAAGGGCGGATTTTTGCTGTTTTCAATGCCTGATAAAATATTTTCTGCCCATTTTTTTGCATTGCTATCAATATGTTTAATTTTTTGTAAATCATTGATAGTTATTTGATAAATATCGGCAAAATTATTGAGAATACCTGAACGAACCAAATCTTCAATATATTTATCGCCTAATTTATCTATATTCATTGCACGGCGAGACGCAAAATGAATAAATGATTGTATTTTTTGGGCTGAACATAAAATACCGCCAGTGCAACGAAATACCGCTTCATCTTCTTCTTTTTCTAATAAACTGCCACAAATCGGACATTTTTCAGGCAGCCTGAAAGGCGTGGTATTATTTGGACGGCGTTCTAATACCACTGACACCACTTCGGGAATCACATCTCCTGCACGGCGGATAATCACGGTGTCGCCTATGCGAATATCTTTGCGTTGTATTTCGTCTTGATTGTGCAATGTGGCATTAGAAACCATTACGCCTGAAACTGCCACAGGTTCTAATCGTGCTACTGGTGTAGCTGCTCCTGTTCTGCCGATTTGAATTTCAATATCTTTTAACACCGTCATCACTTCTTGGGCAGGAAATTTATGGGCAATCGCCCAACGCGGTGTTCTTTCCCTGAAACCTAATTGTTTTTGTTGCGATAAGGAATTAACTTTAATTACCACACCGTCAATATCGTAGTCTAATTCATCACGAATTTTTGCAATATATTCATAGTGTTGCAAAATTTTATCGATATTGCCTGTGGCGGTGAGTTTTTCATCTGGCACAGGCAAGCCTAATTGTTTTAATAATTGTAATTCTTCGGCATGCGTGTGTGGGGCAGAAATGCCGTCAATTTGAGCAATAGCATACGCAAAAAAGTTTAAATTTCGCTCTGCGGTAATGGCAGGATTTAACTGCCGCAAACTGCCTGCCGCCGCATTGCGACAATTTGCCGCAGGCTTAAACGGCTTGGGTTCAAACACTTTGCCTTGCCGCACAGCGTCTGCCCTTTGTTTGGCTTGCTTTTCTTCATATTCGGCAAGCAGTTTTTCATTCAAACGATGAAAATCGTCCTTAAACATTAACACTTCGCCACGAATTTCTAATAATGTAGGAATATTGTTATTTTCAGGCAGACTAAATAAGTCATCTTGAAAATTATTTTCAGGCTGCCTGAAAATATTTAATTGATGAGGAATAGTTTTTATAGTTTTGATATTATTGGTAATATCTTCTCCTGTTTCTCCATCTCCGCGTGTCGCTGCCTGAATTAAAATGCCATTTTTATAGATTAAAGAAACTGCCAAACCGTCAAATTTAGGTTCGGCAAAATATTGATATTCTTGTTGCAGATTGTCTTGAATAGACTGATTAAACGTAAACATTTCCGTATGATTAAAAATACCATTGTCAAGCGGTGAAAACGCATTCGCCAACGACAACATTGGCACTTGGTGGCGAACCTTGACAAAACCTGCCGCCGCCTTTGCCCCCACTTTGTGCGTGGGGCTGTTAGACAGGCTTAAATGTGGATATTCTTTTTCTAACGCTTCTAATTTACGAAACAAGCGGTCATATTCTTCGTCCGTAATCAACGGATTATCATCGCCATAATACGCATCGGCATAACGGTTCAGTTGTTCTGTTAAGTCTTTGATTTGTTGTGTAATATTTTGTTCGTTCATCATTCTTCTTTCAGGCTGCCTGAAAAGTGTATTATAAATATTTTTTTAAAGGCAACATCAATTCAAGCATTTGAATAAAATAATTTGTGTTAATCGGTGAAATGGGATAATTTGATAATAATATTTTATTTTTTAAATGATTTTCATTAAATAAAATTTGGTATGAAATTGTTTCACTTTCACCTTTATGATCATTATTATTACTAAACCATTCTTTATGTGCATTATCAATAATTTTTTTAGTTAATTTTAAGCTTGTTTCATCAATAATTATATTATTTTTCAAATGGTTAATTAGTTCTTCTATTTGTTGTTCTTCTTTTGTTTCTTTAATTATTTTTTTCATACTCTTTGGAAAAAAATAAGTGGGTTCTTGTTGTCCTTTTTGATAGTATTCTATCCATTGTTTTATATATTGTTGTGCTTGATTTTTTTCTATTGATTCTAATTTTATTATTTTTTTATCTTTTTTATTCGGACAAAAAATAATGGTATCTATTTGTGCAAATGCAATATTGGCAATTAAATGCTCTAACCAATATTTAATCAATATGCCAATATGAATTTCTGAATAATTTGTACCATCTAAAATAATACGGCAATGATTGCTTAAATCAATATTATTCAGGCTGCCTGAAAAATTTAATGAATATAATTCAAGATTAAAATCTTCTGTTTTACCTAATGTATCAATTTTTTTTCGTAATTGTTCGGCATATTGTTGATATTGTTTTTGAGCATTTTTTCCTAAATAAGCAGTGGGAAAATAATTTTTTGCAATTAAATATTCATCAATATTAGATTTTTGATGATAATATTGTTCTAATATTTCTGTGGCATTTTGATTTTCCACAATAAATGATTCATTTTTATTATATTTTTTCTGATAATAAGGTTCTTGCCAAGCGATATGTTGTTGTAAATAATATCGTGCAGGATTTTTCCAAAATTGTAAAAAATCTAACCAATTCAATGAATGATTTTCAACATATTGAATATTATCTTCATTTTGCATAATATGATTATTATTCAATGCGTCTTTATATTTTTGACGAAATGATAATTTCAGGCTGCCTGAATGAAAATATTTAGCTGAAAACGGTTGTAACGGATGAAAAATAGTATGTTTTTCCCAATATTCTTTTTCACTTTGTGTGAGTGTTGTTAATGTATCGCCCAATTCCCAAATCAGTTCAGAAGGGGCTAATTTGCTGTCATCGTGAATATCTTTGCCAACATACGACAAATAAAGCACTTTTCTGGCACTGATAATGGTTTCTAAAAATAAATAACGGTCATCATCACGCCGAGAACGGTCGCCTTTTTGCGGTTTAACTTGCATTAAATCAAACGGTCTTGCGACATTGGGACGCGGAAAAGTGCTTGCGTCCATGCCTAACAAAGCCAAAAACGCAAACGGCAAACTGCGTAACGGCACCAAACTGCCAAACGATATGCCCCCTTTCAAAAAATTCACTTCGTTGGGACGAACAAGCCATTTTTGTATGTGCATAACCACAGTCGTGGCATTGATCGGCGTATCTAATTGTGCTTCACCACATTCACTTTGCCAATGGTCAATTTGCGATAAAAATTCTGCTGAATCAACACTGTTATCGTCCAATAAATCACTGTGAATACGCCGTAAGCGTTCTGTCCATTCATCAACACTTGCCACGGTTTGCCATAATTGGCGATGATACTGCACGGTTTCAATCAATAAAATCAATGACTTCAAAGTGGGTAATAAGTTAATATCCAAATGCAAAGGTGCAATATGGTGGCAATAATCCACATTTTCAGGCAGCATTAAACCCGCCATTATGCGGTTAAGTGCTTGAATCCACGAAAATAAATCTTCATTTTCAGCACCACCATATTGTTGGCGTTCAGTACTATCCCACGCAAAACACGTATTTAATTGATGAAAAACCGCATCAATCAACGGCAAATCAGCACGCGTTAAACCTGCTTTCTGTAAAATACATTCGTTATCCAATAAAGACAAAACATAATCAATTTCCATTCGAGAATCAAATACTTGTAATAATAACGACCACGCTTGTAAATAAGGTTTTCCTGTACTAATAGCAGTATCGGCAAGGGAAAAAGGCAAAGGAATATTATCCACCGCATTTTGTCCAAAAACCGCTTCAATATAAGGTGCATAAGCTTCAATATTAGGCGATAAAACCGCCACATCATCTGTGCTATATTGCGGATTTTCTTGAAGAAAATATAAAATAGCGTCTTTTACTGCATATAATTCACGAATAGGACTGTATGCTGAATGTAAAACAATAGAATCGTCTGCTTGAACCGTACCTATTTTTTGAATAATTTCTTTTAATGGTTGAAAATGACGAATACCATATTGTACTAATTGCAATAATGATAAACTATTAGATAATTCTGTTGTGTCAAAATTTTCAATTTCATCATCAAAACGAAATTTATCGTTATCGTATAAATCATTAAAAAAATCACGACCTTGACCACCTAATGATGATAATAATGGATTACCATCAGAATTATTTTTTTGTGAATCACCCCAATATTCACAACAAGGTGAAGAAACCAATAAATAAATATGACAATGTTTTGATAATTTATCTAATAAATGTAAATACATTGGTGCTAATGCACCTACGGAAAATATAAATACGCGTTCAGGCAGCCTGAATGATTTTGGTGGTGATTCTTGTAATTTTTTTAATAAATAATGTAATAATTCTACCCTATTTTTGTCAGATGATAATTGTCTAATGGTATACCATAAATCTTTTTGCCATTCTTCATCTTTTCCTAAATCACCTACCAGTTGATTATTATCCCATTTTATAATCCATTCAGGACGATAAATCATATATTGATTAAACAATTGGGCAATAATTTGAGCTAAATCATATTGTGCAGTTTGATGAGATTTTAAATAATTATCTAATGATTTTTTAACGGATTTTGGCATATTATCTGATTGAAATATCTTCAAAATTTGCCATTGTAATATTTCAGGTGCATAACGATGACGAAATGGTGTTTTTTTATCTTCACGCAATTCATAAACTAATCGCCAAAAAAATGTATGTATGTTGCTATAATTAATATTAGCAGCCACTTTTAATTTTTTTGCCAAAGAAAAATTAACAAATCTTTTTATACCAGCAGATGAAATTAAAATTTCAATAGGATTAAAAGGTGAAGATGGTTTTTCTTCACAAATAAGTAATGCTAATTGATCAACTAAATTTTCAATACGATCGGAAGTGTATAATTTAATTGTCATATATGCCACAAATGCCAGTTTTGCAGGGTTTTTTTCAGGTTGCCTGAAAGAATATCATTGTATCAATCATTAATTATTTTATCCACTTAATCTTTGTGTATATCACGGTATATTCATCGAGTTATCCACAAACATTTTGGAAATTAGCAAACTTATGCACAATATTCCACATTGAAAACACATGTTATACAGTGCAAATTTTTATATAACTCATTGTTTTTTATTATATCAATAAACTTATCCACCTATTTTCTGCTCTTTAAAAACAATGAAATTTATATATCTAATTTTTTTAAAATATGGGTTTCTGTTGCCAGTGAGTGCGATAGGATTTAACTTGTTCCACTTTTAGGCTGCCTGAAACAGTATTTAACCGCAATGCACCTTGGTAATCGGTGCGATAAACTGCTATATTTCGTTGATTTAAGCGTTTAAGTACACTTGGGTGTGGGTGATGATAAGCATTAGCAAAGCCTGCGGACGCAATTGCTATATCAGGACGGACGGCATCTAAAAATGTGCTTGATGACGATGTTTTACTGCCGTGATGCCCTAAAATCAAGGCTTGTGAATATAAATCATTGCCATATTTTTCGACTAATTGTTGTTCATATTTTTGGCTTAAATCGCCTGTCATCAATAAGGCTTGACCGTTTGCTATCACACGCAAAACGCAACTTTTATCGTTGCCGTCAAGCATATCATCGGCATTCGTTGGGGTGAGCCATTCAAATATAACGCCGTCTAATTGTTGTGTTGTGTTGCCTGTGCAATGTTGTGTGGTAAATGAATAAGCGGTGTTTTCGCCTGCGATAATTTGTTTTGGCTTAAATGCTGCCTGAATTTCATTTCTGCCACCATCGTGATCGTCATCGTTGTGCGACAATACCAGTATATCTAAATGTCGAATACCGTCTGCATATAAAGATTGTGTTAAATTATTGGTATTAAATGCTTTGCCAGTATCAAATAATAAAGAATGATTTTGTGTTTTAATTAACACCGATAAACCTTGTCCGACATCATAAATTGTGGCTTGAAAATAATTTTCAGGCAGCCTTTTTGTGGGAAAAAAAACAAAAATCAATAATACAATAACTGCCCATAAATGTAAATATAAACCTCGTGGTAATAATAAAATAATTGTTGCAATAAAACTTAAAATAATCAATAAAATAGGTGATTTACTGATTGGTAAAATTGGTGAAAATTGTGCCATAAAATTAACTAATTTCATTGTTAATTCAGCAATATATATAATAAATAATAATGGAAAATCAAAAGGAATAATCAATGATAATAATGAAAATGGTACTAAAATTAACGAAAAAAATGGTACAAAAATACTATTAGCAATGGGTGAAATAATTGGAAAATAAGCAAAAAATAAACTTAATGGAACAATAGATGCAATAATGGCAGCATACTGTGTTTTAATAAATAATATAATTTTATGATTTTTTTGTTGAATAATGCGATTATTTAAATAAAAAATAATTGCCAAAGTTAAACCAAAAGACAAATAAAATCCTACTGTTAAAACAGCTGTTGGATCAAATAATAAAATTAAAAATAATGCTATTTGCCAAATTTTAATCAGCGTAAAATATTGATAAGTAATTAATGAAAATGCCAATATAGCAATCATCATTAAACTGCGTTGTGTAGGAATTGAAAAACCTGCTAAAAATGCGTAAATTGTGGCAAATGTTAATGCAATAATTGTTATTAAAATTTTAGGAGAACGAGTGGGTAAAAAATGATATTTTTTTGCAATTATTTTTAATAAATAAAAAAGTAATAATGCAACTGTTCCTGCTACTGTGCCGATATGTAATCCAGAAATACTGACTAAATGTACAATACCTAAATGGCGTAAATTTTGCCATTGATTAGGTGTTAAATGTTCTGTTTTTCCAATTGTTAAAGCAGAAATTAAAGATGCACCCTGTGGATAATTTTTACCTACTCGCATAATGCGTTGATTGATGTAATTTCTAATTTCAGTTTGTTTTATTATTTGATTTTGTTTAATCAATTTTCTATCTTTGTAAATATTACCAAAAGCGTCAATTTGATTTGTTAAAGCATATATTTCGCGATTAAAACCTGATGAATTAACATTACCAACAGGAGAAATTAAACGCGTTTTAATTTGCCAAACTTCACCTTTTTGCCATTTTCGATTATGGTAATCAGATAATAAAACGCGTCTTTTTATATGATTATCAGTTAATTGTGCATAAAAACGCACATATTTTTCTAATTGTTCGGGTTGAGAAATAACAGTTATATGAAAAGTTTGAATTTTATTAAGCTGTTGTGCGGATAAACGATGGGAAAGATTAATTTCTGTTCGCCAAAATCCATAAGCAATACCTAAACATAAAGAAAAACAAATGGTAAATAATAAAAATAATTTTTTATATTGAATAAAAGTTAATAATAAAAAAATAATGGCAATCATCAAAAATGCCATTATTTTTGCTGTGGGTAAGGCAAAAGAAAGCATAATACCCACAGGAAAAAATAATAAAAAAATAGGTAATCTTTTCATATTTTCAGGCAGCCTGAAATAAACTATATTTTACTTAACTTATCTTTGGCAAAATGGGTATTTAATTCTTTTATGCCTAAACTACCAAAGTTAATCAATAAATTGGTTGAACCATCTGTTTTTTGTATGGCGTTAATAATCACGCCTGTACCAAATTTTTCGTGGCGGATATTTTCGCCGATAAAAAAGCCGTCAAAACTTTGATTATTATTTTGAATAAAATCATTCATTTGTCTTTCTTTTTCTTTTCGTTTGATTGGGCTTAATGCGTGAATAAAATCATCGGGTATTTCTTCGACAAAACGGGAAACCACAGGATAAAAAGATTGTCCGTGTAATAAGCGATAAAGAGTTGCGGAAATAGATAAGCGTTTTTTGGCACGCGTCATGGCGACATACATTAACCGCCGTTCTTCTTCTTCGCCGCCTTTTTCGGCTAATGCGTATTCGGACGGAAATATGCCTTCTTCCGCTCCTGTTAAAAACACGCTGTCAAATTCCAAGCCTTTGGCGGCGTGAATGGTCATCAGTTGCACTGCGTCCGTGTTGTTGCCTGCTTGATGTTCGCCCGCTTCTAACGCTGCATTCGATAAAAATGTGGTGAGCGTGGTTTGTGGCGTGGGGTTTTCGATTGCCATAAAACCGCTTTCTTCCGCCCGAAAGGCGTTAGCGGCGTTGATGAGTTCTTCCAAATTGTCTATGCGTTCGTGCTGGTCAGTTTTTTGACTTTGGTAATATTCGATTAAGCGGCTACTCTCAATCGCTAATTCCACGATTTCAGGCAGCGTTAAAACGGTAGATTGTTTTGCTAATTCATTGATAATATGAATAAAAGCGGCAATTTTTGGCGAACGCACTGCCATTTGGCAGGCTGCCTGAAAATAAGAAATTTCGTTCTCCTGTGCATTCGATTGAATATTTTCAATGGTTTTGGCACCGATACCACGCGGCGGCACATTGACAATGCGTAAAAATGCGTCATTGTCCTGCGGATTAACCGCCAAACGCAAATAAGCCAAAGCGTGCTTGATTTCTTGCCGCTCATAAAACCGCAAACCGCCGTAAATGCGATAAGGGATTGATTGTGCAAATAATTCTTGCTCCAAAACACGAGATTGGGCATTATTGCGATATAAAACCGCAATTTCGTTATAATTCAATCCATTGCGATGAAGTTGTTGAATTTCGTCAAGCACAAAATGGGCTTCGGCAATATCATTTTCTGCCAAAAAGAAACGGATTTTTTCGCCGTCTTCACCGTCTGTGCGAAGATTTTTACCCAAACGATTTTTATTGTGTGAAATCAAAGCATTAGCTGCATTGAGAATGTTACCGTCTGAACGATAGTTTTGTTCTAATTTAATTGGCTCATCGATTGAAAAATCCTTTAATAATGCCGACATATTGCCCACATTCGCTCCACGAAAGCGATAAATGCTTTGGTCATCATCGCCCACCGCAAACACGCACGCACCGCCTGCTGCCAACAATTTTATCCACGCATATTGCAGTTTATTGGTGTCTTGAAATTCATCAATTAAAATATGGCGAAAACGGCTTTGATAGTGGTTTCGCAAGGGTTCATTCGCTTGCAAAACTTCATAACAACGCAACAATAATTCAGCAAAATCAAGCACACCTTCCCCACGACAACGCGTGTCGTAATGAGCAAAACACTCAATCAAATGGCGGTGATATTCGTCCTTGGCAGTGAGATGATTGGCACGCAAGCCTTGCTCTTTGTGCGTATTGATAAATGCCTGCAAGGCTTTGGGAGCGATATAACTTTCGGCAATATGCCATTCTTTCAGCAAGCGTTTGATAATTGACAATTGGTCGGCAGAATCCAAAATACGAAAGTTTTCAGGCAACCCAGCGTCCCTGTGATGAATACGCAAAAAGCGACAACACAGCCCATGAAAAGTGCCAAGCCACATAGACCGCACATTGGCAGACACCATTGAAGAGAGCCGTGTTGCCATTTCCTTGGCTGCTTTATTGGTGAAAGTAACCGCCAACACCGCATTAGGGCTGACATTGTCCGTGGCAAGCAACCACGCAATGCGTGTGGTTAAAACCCGCGTTTTCCCACTGCCCGCACCTGCCAAAACCAAGCAAGACTGGGCAGGATACGACACCGCTCGCAACTGTTCGGGATTGAGATTGTTTAATAAAGATAAAGCGTTTTGCATAGTGGGGGTATTATAATGGGTTTGAAAGCGTTTCAGGCAGCCTGAATGCGTTTTGTTGTTATTTTTACCATAAAGGATAAAAATCACCAAAAAATCAATATATTATATTTGATAATTAATAAAGTTTGTTTTCACAAAGTGAAAATTTTTATTGACGAAATACCGAAATTTCAGCAAAGCCAAAAATTAAATCGAATAATCTTCCACCATGGGTTGATACAATAATTGTTGCAATTTTTGTTTATTGAATTGTGGGGCTATTTTTTCAATAAAATGATACATATATCCGTGTAAATATTGATTATTTTTTAATACAATATACAAGGGTATTGGGGCAAATAAATGTGATAAATCTTTAACACACATTTCATTATTTTGAATATTCAATAAATGCGTGGTAATGCCCATACCTAATTTTTGTTGTACAGATTGGTAAATAATATCGGTATCGGATAAAGTCATTAAAATATCAGGGCTATCAATACCCATTTCGGTAAATTTTTTGAAAAATGGTGTATTTTCATCACACAAGCCTTCTTCGCATAAAATTGGGTAATGAATTAAATCAGTTAGCGTAATTTTTTCTTTATTTGCCAAAGGGTGATTTGAGCGAATAATCAGTTGATATTTTAATGCGTCAAAGGGCAAAAAATGTAATTCATTGTCATCAATATTTTGTGTGGCGACAATTCCTAAATCTGCGTCATTGTTTTCTAATAAAAAACGCACTTGTTCTAAATTACCTGTTTTCAACGAAATTTTGACTTGTGGAAAGTCTTGAATAAACGCAGTAAAAATATTTGGGCATTGAAATTTCCCCCAAGAATGAATGGCGGCAATGGTTAATTTGCCACTGTCTTTTTTAGCAAATTCATCACCGATTTTTTTAATATTTTGCGTATCGCGTAAAATGCGGTCGGCAATATTTAACACCATTTCGCCAGGTTGGGTTACGCCAATTAGGCGTTTGCCTTGTCGCACAAAAATGGCAACGCCAATTTCTTCTTCTAATAATCTGATTTGTTTGGAAATTCCAGGTTGCGAAGTAAATAACACTTCTGCCGCTTCCGACACATTTAAGCCTTGTTTATACACTTCCAAAGCATAACGAAGTTGTTGTAATTTCATTGTTTTTTCCTTGTTTTTTGGTTTTCAGGCTGCCTGAAAATTATATGCTGAAAGTCTTTTGCATTTTAGGCTTTTTGCTTATAAGCACATAACTTATCAATCTTTGTCTTTTATAGTCGTTAAACTTCAAAATACTAATGCGTTGGCACGCCTTGCCGTATTATTGATACTGTCGTAGGCAAAGCCGCCTGTTATTGTTTTGAAGTTTAACGACTATATAGTCAAACAACTTCAAAAGTGAAACAGACGGTTTTCCGAAGACAGCATAAATAATACGGCAAGGAGAACCAACGCATTTCAATTTTGAAGTTGTTTGACTATAATAGTGCCATTTTATGATGACGGCGTGTTTTCAGGCAGCCTGAAAGCATAAAAAAGCGGAATGTTTGACTATTCCGCTTTATTCTACATAACTAACTTGCGATGATTACCATTGATAACCTGCACCGACTGTGCCGCCGAAGTTGTTGCGAGAGTTGCCGCTGGCTGTGGCTTTGAATACCCAGTTGCCGCTGTCGGAAATGCTGGATACACCCAAAGCATAGCCTTGTTCGCCTTTATAGTAACCGCCTGCAACGGCAACCATGCTCTTACCTGGTAAGTAGGCTTGTGGCAAGCCTGCGGTTGCCATAGCCTGTGCCACACCTGCGTAGGCATTGTTTTCCACTTGTTGAACATGTTGTTCAATCGGACGCAAGTCAGGTTGTTTGGCGTGAATAACCGTTGTTTCTTGCGGTTTATTGGCAACGCCACTTGCATCAGTTGCGTCAGTTGTGGTATTGCCTGCACTGTCGATATACAACGGATTACCGTTTTGGTCTGTCAAGTGGCGTTGTTCCAACTCAACATTATTACCTGCTTCAATACCTGCGTTGTAGCCTGGTTGAACATGGAATGTTACGGTATTACCTTTTACATCAGCAGTTGTGCCATTGCCATCAACAAAGTTCAAGCCATTTGCTTTATCGCCTAATTTAACTAATGTGGCATTGGTGGTATCGCCATTGCCTGTTACATACACGCCTGAATTAGACAATGCACTGTAAAGTTGCGAACCGTTGATTGCGTCTGTGCTGGTTGCGGAGATTTCACCTGCTGCCACACCTGACACACGGCGAACTTCGCTTGCGTTACCCACAGCAACCATACCCACAGAAGTTTCACCTGCAAAACCGCCGTACGAAATATCGCCTACGGTAGCATTGCTTACGGTGCCTGTTGCGCCTGCACCTTTGGCATCTTGACCTGCTTTGTCGCCCAAGAATACCGAATTAGCGGCGGTATTGGTTACATCGTTACCCAAAACAAAGGTATTGTCGGTAGCAACGGTGTTGTTATTACCCACTGAATAACTGTTATTGCCGTTGATAATGCTTGGGTCGCCGATACCGCCACTGTGGTTGCCGTTCACTTCCACTTGTGTGCCGATAGCAATTGATTGTTCGCCGTTGGCTTTGGCTTGGTTACCAATTGCCAAAGACTGTTTGCCTTTTGACTCGGCTTTCACACCAATTGCGGTTGATAAACCACCACTTGCAGACGAATCTACTTGGTTATGGTCTTGTGCTACTGGAACAAAGTTTTCGTCTTCATTGGTATGGAAGAACTTAATGCCTTGTTCATTCATTTTGCTGATAGCTTCGACCACATTATTGGTAATATATTCGCCTTGATCCTTAACATTGTAAGTTTTCAGCGTATATTCTTTACCATCAGAACCTTTTAGCGTGATTTCAATGTTTGTACCATCGCCATTGGGAGAGGGTTTGGTAACCACATTCACTAAATCATCACCAACAAAGGTAACGCCACTGCCTGGGGTTTTGGCTTTACCGTCAATTGTGGTTGTGCTTTGGTTACCAGCACCGTCATCAGCGGTAATATTCCACGGATTGCCACTACCACCTGAACCACCATCAACCACATATTCACCGTCCGTGTTAATGGTCAGCGGATTACCTTTGGCATCGACAATTTTCACTTTGAAAGTAAAGTCTTTGCCGTTTTGGGTAATATCTACGCCATCGCCTGCGATGAATTTAACTTGATCGCCTGCTTTAACTTGTTCAACAGTTGCACCACTGTTGGTACCTTTGCCTGTTTTACCAGAAGTTACATTCCACGCCGCATTGTTAATGGCAGAGGTTACTTGTGTACTATCCCAATATTGATTAGCCGTGCCACCTGTAACTTGACCGTTACTTGTGGTGCTTGGATTAGCCGCTTTGGCAATATCAAACGAAATAGTGGTTTCGCCTGTTGTTGCGTCTTTGGCAAATTGTGCGGTTGTGCCTTTGCCGTTGCCAAAATTAACCGTATCGCCGTGATTGATAAAGTCTTTGGCTTGTCCGCCGACTTTTAAGTTCCAACCTGCATTTAATACATCGCCCACAGTGGCAGCTTCGTTTTTGGCGTTGGCAAATTGATCAGGTGTGTTGGCAGAATTGATTGTGGTATCACCAGCAACTTGATCTTTCAAATGGCTTGCCACATTGGTGATTGAACCTTGTGTATCGCCAAAGTCAATATTACCTGCGGTAATGTTGGTTACAGGGCTACCGTTGGCAATATCATCGCCGCCTACTTTCAGGCTGCCTTTATCGCTTAAATCCACTTCGTCATTTAACGAAATATCATAAGTTGGGTTGCCGTTTTGATCAGTGGTTTCAGTGAGTTTCAGGTTGCCACCGTCAGCCGCATTGGTTGTTGCGTCTTGACCGCCA
>JAGBKK010000002.1 GCA_017934045.1 Neisseriaceae bacterium
AAAAAAAAAACAATAACTTACGATATTTTTAAGAATAACTATCAATATTTAGTCAATTTAATTGTGCCATTTGCTTGGTATATCATCACCAATCCATTTAATATACAGTCAAATAATATTTTGATTTTAATCAACCAAAAGGAAAAAACGATGAAAAAATCCGCACAATTACTCTCCTTGCTTGCTGTGTTGGCAGGCTTTTCAACCATTGCCGCCGCCGAAGGCGTGTTTGTGGGTGGTAGTTTGGATTTGCAACACTCCAAAACCAAAAACACACTGTGCGACAACGATGATGGTGATTGTTCTGCCAAAGACACTCGCTTGGGTGTCGGTTTAAAAGCAGGTTATGACTTCAATCAATTCCGTGTTTATGGTGCATATCAATACAACCCCAAAGCCAAAGACAGATACCAAGATTATGGTACAGAATATGAAGTAACTTGGAAAAACCACAATTTAACCGTAGGTGCAGATTACACGCCGTCATTTACAGATAACTTCAAAGGTTTAGTTGGCGGATATTTAGGCTATTCTCATTTGACACTGACAGATGATGAAGTGGGTTACAACGAAGGTTCTGCAAGTACAAACGGTTTTATTTATGGTCTGCGTTTAGGCGGTATTTACAGTTTCAATGAACACAATGAGTTGGAATTTGGTGTGAAAGCCGAACAAGCAAAATACAAAACAGTTTCTGATGATCGTTGGGATTTTAAAGAAAAAAATACCAACTACGGTGCATTTGTGGGCTACAACTACAAATTCTAATCGTGTAATTAAACAAAAACCGCTGTGAATAACAGCGGTTTTTTTGTGGCATAGCCAAGTTTTCAGGCTGCCTGAAACAATTATTTCACCGTATCGCATTTCATTGTGGCATTGTGGCATTTACTTGCATTCCAGTCAGCGGTGCAATTTTCAATCGCACGGCTTTGGGCAATGTCAATAAAGCCTGCCACGCCCACATATTTATGTAAGCCATTGATAGTAATGCGACATTCGTACGCATTGCCACTGCCGTAGCCGTCTGCAACCACTTCGGTGCGGTCGATAATGCGAGCGTTGGCAACGCCATCGCCATAGCCCACCACATAGCCGTCTCGATACACCGAATAATTTGGATAGCTTGGATAATACACACGGTTATCAAAGCCAATATTCACGCCAATCGAAGAACGCCCTGTGTTTTTACCGATATGCACATTGCCACCCACGCCAGATGAGCCGTAATAACCATAGTCGCCATAATAAGGCGTAGGCGGACGATGGTAACGCGGCGGTGGCGGACGGTGCTGCGGTACACCGTTTGCAAATGTGCGATTCACCATCACCTTATCTTGCGGCACAGTAGAATACACAGGTTGAGCCAAAAGCACACCACCCATTGCCGATAAGCATAAAAACAATAATGCGTGTTTCATTTTTTCTCTCCTTATTTATTTTTCAGGCTGCCTGAAAAATATAAGTATATTATCTTTCAGGCTGCCTGAAAACCGTTTGCACAATTATGTTACCGTTTAGCAATCACAATCAACTCATCTTGTTCGCTAAACACTTCTTCTTGTTTAATCGGCGGATTCAATTCAATCGTAAAATGATTGTCGGTAAATTTTTTATAGCCGATCGCAATTTCGCCGTATCGTGCCGCAGATGCACGCAGGGTGTAATAATTCAACGGTTTATCCGTTTTTACATAACGGGTAATCGGTTTCATATAAATGCTGGCACCGTCATCGGACAGCAGGCAATCGAAAATGGCTTTATTGTGGCGTTGTTCGGCAATTTGCACCATCATTTTTGCCGTAACCCGACTGCTCACCACAAAATCTGTGGCACGCATCATTTGCGATAATCGCTGATTGCGTGTGCTGTTCATCTCAATCGTCAGCGGAATGTCTGTGCCGATTTCGGCAGCAATATCGTTCAAATGTAGTTGCAACATTAAAGTGCGTGCATCGGCTTCTTCATCGTGAATTTCCACATCAGAAACCAACATAATGCTGGACGGCTGTTCGGCTAACAACTGCTCCAAAACACGGCGTTTGTATATGCCGCATTCGTGAATATCCACTTGAATATTCGACAATTCTTTTTCTGTGGGCAGGGCTTCTGCGTTAATTTTGCCAAATTCTGCCGCAATCATCACTTTGGAATTTGGGGCAGCATAAGCATTTTCTTCAATCAAAATTTGTTTGAGCATATCGGTATAGCCTAATATCAACAGCGTATGCGGCTCTTGACGAACATTCGGTTCTTGTTCAAACACCGTCTCATCAATGCTTGCCCGCTCTCGCAAGCGACCATAACCGTCATCAGGGGCGATAAGAATTAACTTATCGCCTGTTTCAAACACCGTATTTGTGTCGCCATTTAAAATCGGCGTATCATGGCGAACAATGCCTATCGCTGTGGAATGAGCCAGACGCAAGTTAATTTCACCCAGACTTAAACCCACTGCATTTGGATTGTCTTCCACATAAATTTCATTGCCTTGAAAACTTAATAATTCAGCCAAAATTTCCGACATACCTGGGTGTCGTTCCGACTGCACCATCAATCGTGCAATGGTTTTTTGAAAATTAAGAATTTCCACGCGTTCGCCGCCTGCAATTTTCGCAGGGTGAATCACTTCGGGGTCGCGAACTGTGGCAATAATGCACGCATCTTGATTGCCACATTCGTCCAACAACGCTTTGCACAGCAAAATGGCTTTCACAGTCATAAAATCATCGTTGATATTCACAATCACCGACTTACAAGTATCCAGCGAACAAATCAGCAAATCACTGCGATTATCAGGCTTACCACTGCGGCACACCACACGCAAATTGCCCATATCTGCCACACGGTCGCTGATGATATTTTCCATTTCCACCTTATCTTCATCAGCCATAATCACCACCACCGCATCGCGGCGATTGCTGTTGGCATACACCAACTCTTCAATCATACTGGTGATATTTTCATCAAAACCGATAATCACAATATGATCTTTTTCAATCACCCGAGACTTACCGCGTTGTAAATTCGTAACTTTTTCTTTGATTGCGTTAGAAATGGTACCGATTAAAAAACTGGTGATAAAAATGCCCACCAAAGTGACTACCGTCATCACCGCCAGATAAGGCACCGTGCCTTCTTCTTTGGCAAGCACGCCCGTGTTAATGGCGTGCATTAAAGTGAACCAAATGGTATGCCACAACGGCTCTTCGCCTTTACCGTCCGCACCGCCCAAAATTACCGCAAGAAATCCGCCTACGAACACCACAGCCGCAGTAATCGCCGCCAGCAGTAGCAACAAAGAAACACTGCCTTTGGACATTAAATTATCAAACCAATAACGAATCCGTTGAGCAATGGTTACTTTTTTCATCTTTCTATCCCTTTAAATAAATGGTACATTATCTTTCAGGCTACCTGAAAGATAGATTAAATTTTCGATAAAAAAGACAGCCTTTTCAGGCTGCCTGAAAGATAAATTAACTTATAGGGACTTTTCAAAATTCAGAAACTCTGTAAGGTGAAACTTCATCTTTACCATTTAGTGCAAAAATATAATATTATAACTAATTGAGATAAAATATATTTTTATACAAATTTATTTAATTAGTTATCCAAAATATCAAAATTCTCTGTAAATTTTGTATGTGTCATTTTTTAATTCTATTTTTGTATCCCTACCGAATAAATACTTATAAATTAGAGCATTGCAAAACAAATCTAATGACAAATTTAAACATAAATTTTCATCAATCTGTTTTTTAAATTCATCACTTTTATATTTAAAACTACCATGTAAAAGTGGATTTCTTTTTTTTATTATTTTTTTATCTTCTTCTGTTAATATTATATTTAAATTTTCAAAAGGTTTTACAAGTTTCTTACTATTACTAATCCTTAAAATATTATTATTTATATTATTAAGTATAGTATCTCTTGTATCTTTATTTTTAAATTCTTTTTGATGTTTATTAAATATATCTTTAAACTCTTTTTTAATACTATCTATCAAATCTTTATCATCTAAATTTTCATCTTGTTTATCTTTTTTATCTTGTTCTTGGAAAAATTCTGTCAAAGATTCAAGAACAGTTGCATATAAACAGGCTGATTCTATACCTTTCGGAATCTTATTTGATACTAATATCGAAAAAATTGCATTAAAAAACAAATGATTGTTAATCATGGTATTTATCATTTTTTCAAAAGCATTTTCTGTAATTTTAGGATTTCCGTGATATAATTTTAATGAATTTTTATAACAAGATACCATATTTTCACTATATCTAAATCCACAAAATTTACCATTTTTAAGGTTTTCTATATTATCATACTCAAAGTAATATCCTTTTCCCAAAATAGATAATTCACCATTTATAAAACCATATGCTAATAAGGCATTAGTAGCATAATCATTAAATTTATCAAAGTTTAGTTTATCTATATTTTTTACATAAATAAAATCCCTTTTAACAGAAATATAAAGTTGTAAATTTTTGTCAATATTCTCATTTTCTTTTACACTGAAATTTATGCGATAAGAATCATTTTCAAAAAAATTAAAATTATGTTTATGATTTTCGCAACGCATAACTAATTTATAATAACCGTCCCCATTAAAATTAAAACTTTCAAATTCATAAATACGAAATAAATCACTACAATAATCTGTTTTATTTATTAAATAATACAAAAATTTTATTTCTCCCTTTTCCGTATTATATACAGGATTTCTCAATGAGATTTCTTCTATATTATTTTTCTTTTCTTCTTTTTTCTGTTTAATAAACAAACCATTATCATTATCTCGGTATAATACATTACATTCTGTATCTGATTGACAAGATAATGTTTTTTCAAAATATTCTATTAAATTTTGTTCTTCTTTATTCAACATAACTATTTCCTTTAAAACAAAGACTTGCGTTTGGGCAAATACATTTCATCGCTGTAATCATGTAATAATTGCGGTGCAAAGGCAATCAGCACAGCGGTGCATAGACCTGTTAAAAACGCTTCCCCCCAAGAGAGCAAAAACAGCACAGGAAAAGACCGCCGCCACAGCAATTCAGACGAATACGCCCCAGCCATATCCAACAGCCACAAAGACAGCGTCCCCGCCAGCAGCATACACAGCAAAGCCGTTAAAAAACCATTAAAAAAGATAAAGATAAACAAATGATGCGGTAAAATTTTTTGCGATATTGCCAACAGCGTTTTGCCTAATAATAACGCAGGTAAAATTACCACCACCACATACAACGCTACCACCGCAATATCTTGATAATGTTGAAATAAAACTGCATACACCGCCGCCATTATGGTAAAAACCAACAACGCCGCAGGCAAGCCCACAATCAACAAAATCAGCGTAACGCCCAATAAATGATAATGCAAACCTGCCATTTCGCCCGAATTTAATTGTCCATGCAAACACCACACAAACACTGCCACCAACGCCGCCGCCAACCAATTATCGCGTGGCAACGGTTGGCGTTTGAGAAAATAGCCACCCACAAATGCCAACGCTACTAATAATACCCACGCCATAATCAACGCTGGCATTGGGAATTGGTGTAGATGAAAGTTCATAATAATCTTTCAGGCTGCCTGAATATTCTATATTTTACTCTTTATTCAAATACCAATCGCTGGCGTGATATTTTGCCACGGCTTCACGAAACAACACCACGCACATAGCCGCCAAGGGTAAGGCTAATAACATACCGACAAAGCCCAAAAGTTCGCCAAATGCGGTTAAGGCAAAAATCACCGCTAATGGTGATAAGCCGATTTTTTCGCCGACAATTTTGGGGGTGATGATGAAACTTTCTAAAAATTGTCCCACCATAAACACTGCCCACACTGCCAACAATCCGCCAATCGAATGAAACTGCAACAGTGCGGCAAAAGTAGCTAATAATAAGCCTGTGAATGCACCCAAATACGGCACAAACACCAAAAGCCCTGCAATCATACCAATCGCAAAACCGTTGTCCAAGCCTGTGAGCATTAAGCCTGTGCCATACACCACGCCCATAATCAGCATTACCGACAACTGCCCACGCAAAAATTCGCCTAAAACTTCGTCTAAATTGCCCGCAATGCGTTTGACGGTGGGTTTGAATTTTAGGGGAATAAGCGTGTAAATATTGTCAATCCAGCGTTGCCAATCTAATAGGAAGTAATACAGCAAAAACGGCAACAGCATTAAATTAACCACAAACGCCATAATGCCACCACTTTGTTTTAATAATGACGGTGCAAGTTTTTTTAAGGCTGCCTGAACGGCTTGATTGTGTTCGCCCCACAGTTGATTGAATGTGCCTGCGTCCAACGAATATTGCGTGTGAAAAATGCGATTGATAAATGGCACGGCAGTGTTGTTTGCCCATTGAAATAATTGCGGAATTTTGGCAATTAAGTTTTGCGTTTGGTTAATCAGCATAGGAATAACAATCATCATCAGCACAATGATAATGGCAAAGGCGAATAACATCACCAACATTGCCGCTTTGCCACGGCTCATTTTTTGTGCCAATTTATGGGTGAGTGGATTCAAAATATAAGCCAATACCGCTGCCGTTACAAACGGCGTTAAAACGGATTTTAAGGCGACAAAAAGCCATACAGCGATGACAATCAACGCCAATATGCCTAAAATTGTCCAAATGGATTGTTTTTTTTGTGGGTAATACATTGTTACACTCTCCTTGCAAAGTTTCAGGCTGCCTGAACATTATTTATAAAACCAATGTGCGTAAATAGTTACGCAACGCCTCGCCTGTTTCAGGGTGCTTTAAGCCTAAATCAACAGTGGCTTGTAAATAGCCAATTTTACTGCCACAATCGTAACGCTTGCCGTCAAACGGATAAGCGATGACGGTTTCATATTTCAACAATCGTGCGATGGCATCTGTCAGTTGAATTTCGCCCCCTGCCCCACGCCCTATGGTGGATAAAAATTCAAAAATGCGTGGCGTTAAGATATAACGACCCACTACGGCTAAATTGGACGGTGCAATATCAGGGTGCGGCTTCTCGATGATATTCACAATGCGTTGTTTATCGTCTAATTCACCTGTTTCCACAATGCCATACGACCCTGTTTGACTGTGTTCCACTTCTTCCACGCCCAACACCGAAGTGCCTGTTTGGTTAT
The DNA here is from genome assembly GCA_017934045.1 of Neisseriaceae bacterium. Lineage (GTDB taxonomy): Bacteria > Pseudomonadota > Gammaproteobacteria > Burkholderiales > Neisseriaceae > RGIG9985. Next base: position 7,163 of record JAGBKK010000002.1, read on the forward strand.
ACACTTCAATCATTTGTTTTAACGCACCTTTGGGTGCGTCAATTAAGTCGTCTGCCAAAATTACCGCAAACGGTTCGTCACCTACCGCTGGCTTGGCACACAACACCGCATGCCCCAAACCCAATGCTTCGGTTTGTCGAATAAAAATGCACGCCACATTACTCGGCACAATATTTTGTGCCACAGACAACAGTTTTTCTTTATTGCGAATGGTTAATTCGTTTTCTAATTCATACGCTTTATCAAAATGGTCTTCAATCGAGCGTTTGTTGCGTCCTGTGATAAAAATCAATTCGGTACAACCTGCTGCAACCGCTTCTTCTACGGCATATTGAATTAAGGGTTTATCCACAATCGGCAACATTTCTTTGGGCGATGCTTTGGTCGCTGGCAAAAAACGCGTTCCCATTCCCGCAACAGGAAAAACGGCTTTTTTAATGGCTTGTGGCATTTTGCTATTCCTAATCAAGAAAACAGGCGTTTATTTTACGATATTTTCAGGCTGCCTGAAAAAACAATCCACAAAAAAACAGGACTTATTGTTATAGTCAAACAAGTTCAAAAGTGAAACAGGCGGTTTTCCGAAGACAGTATAAATAATACGGCAAGGAGAACCAACGCATTTCAATTTTGAAGTTGTTTGACTATATAAGTCCTGTTTTTATTTTGCTCTATTATCGCAATATGTTATTACACAACTCCATCACAAATGCAGGAGCAATGCCTAATACCAACAATATCAAAGCATTCACCGACAACAGTGCGTAGGCGGCGAAGCCCAAGTTTTCGTTAGCACCGCCGTTTTCGGGCAGTTCGTCAAAGTACATCGTTTTGACCACACGTAGGTAATAGAATGCACCGATTAAGGACATAATCATCGCGAATACGGCTAATGGCACTAAACCTTGTTCTAACAGAGCGACCACCACATAGAATTTTGCGGCAAAGCCCATTAACGGTGGAATGCCTGCCATAGAGAACATTGCCAACAGCATAATAAACGCATACCACGGATGTTTGCGGTTTAAGCCTGCCAAGTCGGCAATGTCGTTGCATTCTTTGTCTTTTTCGGATAATGCCAACAGCACGCCGAAAGCCACCAAGGACATAATCGCATAAGTTAAAGCATAGAATAAGGCGGCAGAAATGCCGTTCAGGCTGCCTGAACCGTTGCCAGAGAACGAGTTACCGATAAATGCCAATAAAACAAAACCCATATGCGACACGGTGGAATACGCCAACATGCGTTTGATGTTGGTTTGCATAATGGCGGCTAAATTACCAACCAAGAGAGACGCTACCGCCAAAATGGTAAGCATACCTGACCAGTCGGCAATGTTTGCCCCCATACCGCCGATTAAAATACGGAAAGCAAAGACGGTGGCAGCGATTTTGGGGGCAGACGCAACCAGTGCGGTAACTGCGGTGGGCGAGCCTTGATACACATCAGGCACCCACATATGGAAAGGCACAGCTCCAAATTTAAACGCAATGCCCACCACCATAAACACTAAACCTAATTTGATTAACACAGGGTTGGCTTGTTTTTCGTATAAAGCGGCAAAAACTTCATTCAAACCCAAATGTCCGCCTGTGCCACCATACACCATAGACATACCATACAACAACATACCAGACGCAAGCGAGCCTAATACGAAGTATTTTAAGGCAGCCTCAGACGCAAATGTGTCGTTGTTGCGTAAGGCGATTAAGGCGTATAACGATAAGGAGAGTAATTCCAAACCGATATACAACAAAATAAAGTTTTGCGAACTTGCCATCACGCACATACCCAACAAGGCAAACAGTGTGAGTGTGTAAAATTCGCCTTTATATAATTTGTTGTCTTGCAGATAACGGCGTGAATAAGCGAACAGCAAAAACACGACAATGTACATCACCACTTTGGCAAATTGTGCAATGCCGTCGTTGATAAACATTCCGCCAAAGGCTTCTTCGCTGTGGGCAGTGGCGTGCGTGTAAGCATACACTTGCAAGCCCACGGCGGCTAACAAGCCCAACTGCGTTAAGAAATGGGTGATATAGCGTTGTTCATCTTTCAGGAACAAATCCACAAGCAATACAACGCCCAACAGAGAGAGTAAGAATATCTCTGGCAAGGCGGCGATTAAGTTCATTTGTGCAAAATCCATAGTGTGTTGTTCCTTTTAATTAGAGTTTGCTGTTCATAATATGCTCACGCAGATCGTTGGCTGCCTGATGAACAATTTGTATAAAGCCTTCGGGGTATAAACCCATACCCAACACGGCAACCGCTAAAATGATGAGAATCAGCATTTCGCGACCGTTAATGTCGGTGAGTTCTTCCAAATGCGGATTAGTGCCTAATTCGCCAAAAATCACGCGTTTGTACATCCATAAGGTGTAAGCCGCACCGAAGATTAAGGTTAAGGCGGCTAACGCCCCAATCCAGAAATTCACTTGCACCGCACCGATAATCACCATAAATTCACCTACAAAGCCTGATGTGCCTGGTAAGCCTGCGTTTGCCATGGCAAACAACATCATAAAGGCGGCAAATTTTGGCATTTTGTTAATCACACCGCCATAGTCGGCAATGTTGCGTGTGTGCATACGGTCATACATTACGCCGATACACATAAACATTGCGGCAGACACAAAGCCGTGCGATACCATTTGCATAATCGCACCTTTTAATGCCCAGTCGTTCAACATATAACCGCCAGCGGTGGCAACAAATAAGAACATACCGAGTGTTACAAAACCCATATGGCTGATTGATGAATAGGCAACCAGTTTTTTCATATCGGTTTGCACGAGTGCCACCATACCGACATAAATCACCGCAATGAGTGATAACACAATCATCATCGGAGCGAAGAAGACGGACGCATCAGGCACAATCGGCAATACAAATCGCAAGAAACCATACGCACCGATTTTCAGGGTAATGGCTGCCAACACCATAGAACCGCCTGTCGGTGCTTCCACATGCGCGTCAGGCAACCATGTATGCACTGGGAACATAGGCACTTTTACCGCAAACGACATAAAGAATGCGATAAACAGCATAATTTGTACATTTTTGTCGATTTTGGCAATGTTTTGCATATCCAAGATTTCAAAACTGCCTGCCACACGAGACAGATAAATCAAGGCAACCAGCATTAACAACGAACCCAACAGTGTGTATAAGAAGAATTTAATAGACGCATACACACGGCGAGGTCCACCCCACACGCCGATAATCAGATACATTGGAATAAGCATCGCTTCAAAGAACACATAAAACAGAATGGCGTCCAAAGAAGCAAATGCACCGTTGATGGTACCTGACATAATCAGGAAAGCCGCCATATATTGTGCGACACGGTTTTGAATGATTTTCCAGCCTGCCATTACCACCAACAGTGTAGTAAAACTGTTCAAAATTACAAACAGCACCGACAAACCATCAACGCCCAAGTGATAGTTCAACTTCAACACGGGAATCCATTGATGAAATTCAGTAAATTGCATACCGCCGTTTAAGCGGTCGAAACCTGTGTAAAGCGGTATGGTGATTAAAAAACCCAACAACGCACCCACCAAAGCCAACCAACGAGCAATGGGGGCGTTTTTATCGTTGCCTGTGGCTAATACGGCAACCCCTGCAATGACGGGTATCCAAATTGCCAAACTTAACAAATGTGTATCGAGTATGTTCATTCTTGTTTATCCGTTCATTACATGTTTAAGGTTTGTCTGATTAAGTCCCAGAACCATACGGTTAATAAAACCAACAGTCCGAACACCATAACCGTTGCGTAGGTATAAACGAAACCTGTTTGCATACGGCGAACAATGGAAGCGAAGAAACCAACGGTTTTGGCTGCACCATTCACAAACAAGGTGTCGATAATGGCAACATCGCCTGCTTTCCAAAATACTTGTCCGAGTTTTCTTGCACCTACGGCAAATATGCCGTAGTAAATTTCGTCCAACCAGTATTTTTTATCCAACATGACATACAAAGGTTTCAGGCTGCCTGCAATTTTGGCTGGCAAACTGGGTGCTTTCATATATAAGAACCACGCAGTTACCACACCTGCCAAACTTAACCAAAATGGCAAGCCTGTAAAGCCGTGAATCACCATATTCACTGCACCGTGATAGTGTTCTGCCATATGGTGCATGACAGCATGGTTTTCGGCAATGTGAATGGCACCGTCAAAGAAATTGCCATACAACAAGGGTTTAATGGTTAAGAAACCCACAATCACAGACGGAATGGCCAACAATACCAGCGGCAACCATACCACCCAAGGGGTTTCGTGCGGATTGTCGTTTTTGCCCAAACCGTGATGTTCGTGCGAATCGTGTTCATCGTGGTGTTCAGGCAATTCACGCCATTTTTCTTTGCCGTGGAATACCAAGAAATACAGACGGAAAGAATAAAAAGCGGTTACAAAGACGCTGATAATTGACACCCAATAAGCAATCGGTGCGGCGGGCAAGGTTGAAAAACTAATCGCTTCAATAATGGAATCTTTGGAATAGAAACCCGAGAAGAACGGTGTGCCAATCAACGCCAAGTTACCGATTAACAGCGTAATCCAAGTAATCGGCATATATTTTTTCAGGTTGCCCATATGACGCATATCTTGGTCGTGGTGCATACCGATAATCACCGAACCTGCTGCCAAGAACAACAGGGCTTTGAAAAAGGCGTGCGTCATCACATGGAAGACTGCCACCGAATAAGCGGAAACGCCCAAAGCCATCGTCATATAGCCTAATTGCGATAAGGTGGAATAAGCAATCACGCGTTTAATATCGTGTTGCACCATACCCAAGAAGCCCATAAACAAGGCAGTAATCGCACCGATGATTAACACGAAGTTCAAGGCGACATCGGACATTTCATACAATGGCGACATACGAGATACCATAAAGATACCTGCGGTAACCATCGTTGCAGCGTGGATTAAAGCGGAAATCGGTGTCGGACCTTCCATTGAATCAGGCAGCCATACATGCAATGGAAATTGTGCAGATTTACCCATTGCACCGACAAATAGCAAAATACACACCACCGTCATCAACGACCAATCGTATCCAGCGAAAATGCTGATTGTGGCGTTTTTGAGTGCAGGAGCATTCGCAAACACATCGGAATAGTTGAGTGAGCCGCCGAAATAAGCGGAAATCAAACCAATGCCCAAAATAAAACCGAAGTCCCCTACCCTATTAACCAAAAACGCTTTTAAGTTGGCAAAAATCGCTGTGGGGCGTTTGTACCAAAAGCCGATGAGCAAATAAGACACCAAGCCAACCGCTTCCCAACCGAAGAAGAGTTGCACGAAGTTGTTGCTCATAATCAACATTAACATGGAGAATGTGAATAATGAGATATACGAGAAAAAGCGTTGGTAGCCGTTGTCATCAGCCATATAACCAATGGTGTAAATATGCACCATTAAAGAAACGCTGGTTACCACCACCATCATCATGGCGGTTAAGCCGTCAATCATAAAGCCCACTGGAAAATCCAAACCGCCCATCGTAAGCCAGGTGTAAATGTTTTGGTCGAATGCTTGACGAGTGCCTGTGGCAAAGCCGTATAACACATAAAGTGATAACACTGCCGACAAGCCAACGCCCAAAATGGTGGCGGTGTGCGAAACTACTCTGCCAATCACTTTACCAGCCAAACCTGCCAACAGCGAACCTGCCAAGGGGGCAAGAGCAATGAGTAAATAAAGTTGTGCTTCTGTCATTGTTGTCCCCTTAACCTTTCAGGCTGCCTAAATCACGCACATCAATGGTGCGGCGATTACGGAAAATTAACACCATAATCGACAAGCCAATCGCCGATTCTGCCGCCGCAACGGTGAGAATAAAGAAGACGAAAACTTGTCCTGCAATGTCGTTCAAGTATTGCGAAAAGGCGATAAAGTTGAAATTAACGGCTAACAGCATTAACTCAATCGACATCAGCAAAATCAAAGTGTTTTTGCGGTTCATAAAAATGCCCATCGCCGAAATACCAAACAGTATGGACGACAGTACTAAATAGTGTGTAATCGAGAGCATCATCATTTTTGTGGCTCCTCTTGTGTTTCTTCTGCAACAGGCTCGGGTTCTTTTTCCACCACGGCTTGCATTTTCACCAAACGCATACGGTCTTTGGGATTAACGGCGATTTGGTCAGACGGTGCAATGTATTTGGGACGATTGGTATGGCGTTGCACCAAAGCAATGGCGGCAACCATACCCAAAACCAACAATACGGCGGCAAGTTCAAATGGCAAGAGATAATCGGTGTATAACACTTGCCCTAATGCTTTGACGCTGCTGTAATCAGCAGGTTTGGCTGGTAACTCGCCAATCGCAGATAATTTGGTTTCAGGGCTAACCAATACCAAAATCAATACTACCGCCATTAACAAGCCCACCACGAGCGACACGGGTAAATGTCGCCAAAAGCCTGCTCGCATCGCCTCAATATCCACATTCAACATCATCACCACGAATAGGAACAGCACCATAACTGCCCCCACATACACAGACACCAAGACAATGCCTAAAAATTCGGCTTGCATTAACACCCAAGTGCAGGCGGAAGTCCAGAAAGTCAGCACCAACCACAGTGCGGCATGTACAGGGTGCTTGGCGGTTACGACTTTTAATCCTGAAAATAGGATAATTGCCGCAAAAATATAAAACAGTGTGATTTGCAACATTATTTATCCCAACCTTTCTCACCACGATAAGGTGCGTCAGCGGCTTTGCAGGCGTTAATGTCGTCTTTGTATCTGTCGCCAATCGCCAATAACAGCGGTTTGGTGAAATACAAATCGCCGCGTTTTTCGCCGTGATATTCAAAAATGCGTGTTTCCACAATGGCATCGACTGGGCAGGCTTCTTCGCAGAAACCGCAGAAAATACATTTGGTTAAGTCTATGTCATAACGAGCAGGGCCTCGTGTGCCGTCTTCTCTTTCTTCCACTTCAATGGAAATGGCCATCGCAGGGCAAACGGCTTCGCACAGTTTGCAGGCAACACAGCGTTCTACGCCGTTTTCATCGCGTCTGTGGGCGTGAAGTCCGCGAAAACGCACGGATTGTGGCGTTTTCTCTTCGGGATACATTAAAGTGATTTTTCGCGAGAAGAAATGTCGAAAGGTAATTGACAAGCCTTGTCGCAGTTCCGATAGTAAAAAGGTTTTTGCAAGTTTCATAGCGTTCTCGAAAGTTGCTTGTTTTATTCGTTTCAGGCTGCCTGAAAGGGTTTTCTGGCAGACTATTTATCCTATTTTTCCTTATTCAGGCTGCCTGAAAAGATTGAATGCAGTTTCAGGCTGCCTGAATATTGCGTTCTCTTTTATCCCCAAATATTCCAAGGGCTTTTCATCCATGCCATTAAAATAATGACATATACCAAAGTTACGGGAATAAACACTTTCCAGCCCAATCGCATAATTTGGTCGTAGCGATAACGCGGAAAAGTGGCACGCAACCATAGGTAGAAGAATAAAATTGCCCCCATTTTCAGGAACATCCACAAAGGTCCGCCTTTGCCGATAAAGCCCCAAGATTCTGGGAATGGCGAGAGCCAGCCGCCCAAGAATAACAGGGATAACAAGGCAGAGAAAATAATCATATTGATATATTCTGCCAAGAAGAATAAGGCAAATGCAAAGCCTGAATATTCAATGTGGAAACCTGCGACAATTTCCGATTCGCCCTCTGCCACATCGAATGGCGCACGGTTGGTTTCGGCAACGCCGCACACCAAATACACAATAAATAAGGGGAATAAGGGCAACCAGTTCCACGATAAAACTGAACCGCCCATTTTGCCTGTGGCTTGCACGGCAACAATGTCTTGGAAATTGAGACTCCCTGAAACCATAGCGGCGGCAACCAAACAAAAGCCCATGGCAATTTCATACGAAATCATTTGTGCGGACGAACGCATCGCCCCCAAGAATGCATATTTGGAGTTAGAAGCCCAACCTGCCAAAATCACACCATACACGCCGACAGACGACAATGCCAACACAAACAATAAACCAGCATTTAAGTTAGTCATCACCCAAGTGCTGCTCATTGGCAGGGTTACCCAAATCACCAAAGACGGTGCGAGCACCATGGCAGGGGCAACCATTAACAACATTTTGTTAGATTTGGTGGGAATGATGATTTCTTTGACCAGCAATTTCACCACATCAAGATACGGTTGCAACAAGCCCCAAGGTCCATTGACATTCGGTCCCACACGCAACTGCATATAACCGATGACTTTGCGTTCAAAATAGGTTAAATACGGCACGACCACGAGAATAATCGGCACTAAAATCAAAACGATTTTGACGATAATCGAAACAATCAGTCCAATTTCGTTACCGAGCAAACTTTGAAACCAAGCGTCCATTATTCACCCCACTTCAATTCGATTGTGTTCATCATTGCCCCTAAACGATAGTTCGACAAGTGTGTGGGCAAATAAACCACGCCGTCTGCCAAGTTGTCGTCAATCGCCACCATTAACACATGCGATTCGCCACCTGCTTGTGTGCCTGCAATGGTGTTGCCTGCGGCAACGCCCAAGCGTTCAGCGGTGCGGCTGTTAATCACGGCTTTGGGTTCGGCTGCCCAAACGGTGTGTTGCAAGGATTTGGCATGACGCACAATGTTGTCGGTGTCATATAAGCCTACACCGCCAACACGCCATAATTGATTGATATTATTGTCTTTCAGGCTGCCTGAAACTTCGTTGGCGTTGAAAGAAACTAAATTGTCTAAATGGCGTTCAAAACCGCCCACAGGGGTTGCGGCTTGCAACACTTCTTGCGATGAGTTGTAGTCAAAACCAAACAAATGCAAGCGGTTACCCAAGACACGCAATACTTTCCACATCGGACGGGCTTCGCCCAAGGGTTGCACCACGCCATAGAAACTTTGCAAGCGTCCTTCCATATTAACCAACGAACCCGAAGTTTCGGTAAATGGCGTAATCGGTAACAGCACATCAGCCACTTCCAACAAAGACGATGTTTGATATGCCGTGAGTGCAATGACGGTTTCAGCCGATTGCAAAGCCGTCATAGCGGTATGACCGTTAAATGTGTCTGCCAAAGGATCAACATTCACCAACACCACTGCTTTTTTGGGATTTGCCCACATTTCTTGCAAATTGTTGCCGTTTTTGGTGGGACGAATTTCCAAAGCGTCTGCGGCAACGCTGTTTGCGGTTTGCGGCAGAATGCCGAATTTTGCACCGCATTCTTGTGCCAAGCGTTGTGCGGCGGCGTAGATTTCGGCAAATTGTGGGTGCTGTTGCACCGCTGCACCGATAATCACCGCAGATTTTTCTGCACCTTTCAGGCTGCCTGAAATGCTGTTTTCATCAGTGTCTTGCACCATTTGACGCAAAGCGTCTGCCCATTGTGTTGGGTGTAAGGCAACCTGAATATGTGCAGGCATACGCAAGTCTTCACGGCGAGCATTCAGGGTGCTGACTTTTGCCCCATTTTGGGCGGCACGGCGAATGCGTGCGGTTAAAAGCGGTTGTTCGGTGCGTAAATCTGCACCCACAAACAGCATGGCATCACACTGCCCTAATTCTTCAATGCTTTGACCCAACCAAAATGCGTCATGATGACGGTTTTCGTCCAAACGATAATCTTGCTGACGCAAACGGCTGTCGATTGAGTTAATGCCAAAATCGGCGGCTAATTTTTTCGCCAAGAACAATTCTTCAACGGTTGAAGCAGGATTAACCCACATACCGATGGCGTCTTTGCCGTGGTCATTAGAAACACCATTCAAACCTTTCACCACATAATTAAATGCGGTTTCCCAATCCACTTCAATCCATTGATTGTCTTGTTTAATCATGGGTTTAGTCAGACGGTCTTCGTGATTCAAACCTTCATACGCAAAACGGTCGCGGTCGGACAACCAGCATTCGTTAATGGATTCGTTTTCCATTGGAATCACACGCAATACTTGGCGGTTTTTGGTTTGTACAATTAAGTTTGAACCCAATGCGTCGTGAGCAGAAATGCTTTTACGGCGAGACATTTCCCAAGTTCTTGCGTTATATCGGAATGGTTTGGAAGTTAAAGCACCGACTGGGCATAAGTCAATCACATTGCCAGAAATTTCCGAAGTTACGGTTTTGCCAATAAACGGCATAATTTCAGAGTGTTCGTTGCGGTTTGCCATCGCAATTTCTTGGAAACCTGCAATTTCTTCGGTAAAACGCACACAACGCGTACAGTGAATACAACGGCTCATTTCTGCGGCAGAAATGAGTGGTCCCATATCTTTGGCTGGCACGGTGTGTTTTTCTTCGGTATAACGGCTGTTGCCTTGTCCGTAGCCCATCACCAAGTCTTGCAACTGGCATTCACCGCCCCAATCGCAAATCGGACAGTCCAATGGGTGATTGATGAGCAGAAACTCTAAAACCCCTTTTTGTGCTTTTTTGGCTAATTCGGAGTTGGTTTTCACTTTCATTCCGTCTGTAACAGGCGTTGCACAGGCAGGCTGTGGTTTGGGGGCTTTTTCAACTTCCACCAAACACATACGACAGTTCGCCGCTATCGACAGTTTTTTGTGATAGCAAAAATGCGGAATGTAAGTACCTGTTTTGTGAGCGGCTTCGATAATATTCGTGCCTTGCTCTACTTCAACCGATTTGCCGTCAATTTCTACTTGTAACATAGGTCGTGTTCCTAATCTTAATCTTCACTTATCAGAACCAACGATGTTGCGGCGGTTGCTGTTTCTCAATACATTCTTCAAATTCGTGCAAGAAGTGCTTGGTGAAACCACGCACGGGGAATACGGCAGCGTCCGCCAAAGCACACACGGTGCGACCTGACATATTGCCGCAAATCGATTGCAACAAATCTAAATCTTCTTTTTTGCCGCGTCCTTCGGCAATGCGATGAACAATGCGATACAGCCAGCCTGTTCCCTCACGGCACGGCGTGCATTGTCCGCAGGATTCTTCGTGGAAGAAGTAAGACAGGCGTTCTAATGCACGCACCATACTCACCCCTTGATCCATCACAATCACGGCAGCAGAACCCAACATTGAACCTGCTTTGGACAGCGAATCGTAATCCATCGGCAAGTCCATAATAATGTCCGCAGGCAACACTGGGGCAGACGCACCACCAGGAATAACGGCTTTGAGTGTTGAACCCTCACGCATACCGCCTGCCATTTCTAAAAGCACCCTGAAAGGTGTGCCTAATGGCATTTCGTAGTTACCAGGTCGAGCGACATGCCCTGAAATGGAGAAAATCTTGCTGCCTTTGGCGTTTTCTGTGCCAATGGACGCAAATTTGTCTGCACCGTCTCGCAAAATAAACGGCACGCTGGATAAGGTTTCGGTATTGTTAATGGTGGTTGGTCTGCCATACAAACCAAAAGACGCAGGAAACGGCGGTTTAAAGCGTGGCTGACCTTTTTTGCCCTCCAAAGATTCAAGCAAAGCAGTTTCTTCACCACACACATACGCACCGTAACCGTGATGAGCATACACTTCAAAATCAAAGCCACTGCCCAAAATATTTTTGCCTAAAAAACCTGCTTGGCGTGCTTCGGCAATGGCGGCTTCAAATTGTTGATATTCGGTAAAAATTTCACCGTGAATATAGTTATAACCTGCGGTTGCCCCCATAGCGTAACCTGCCAAAATCATACCCTCAATCAAGGCATGGGGATTAAAACGCAAAATATCACGGTCTTTGAATGTCCCCGGTTCGCCCTCATCGGTGTTGCACACCACATATTTTGCACCAGTCAAAGCACGCGGCATAAAACTCCATTTTAAGCCTGTGGGGAAACCTGCACCGCCACGACCACGCAAGCCAGACGCTTTCATTTCGGCAATGACATCGTCTTGCGATACTTGTCCGCCAATGATTTTTTCTAATGCCTGATAACCGCCACGATTGCGGTATTCGTCAATATGCCAACAGTTTGGGTCTTGGGTATTGACGCCGTTAAAAATAATGGTTGAATGATAAATCGCCATATCAGTTTAACTCCGCCAATTTTTTGTCGATTGCGTCAGGGGTCATAAAACTGCACATTTTGTGGTTATTGACCAACATCACTGGGGCATCGCCACAGGCACCCTGACACTCGGTTACTTCCAAGGTGAATTTGCCGTCAGGCGTGGTTTCGCCATAGTCAATGCCTAATTTGTTTTTCAAATATTCAGCGGTATTCACGCCGCCTTGCAAAGCACAAGGCAAGTTGGTACAAACGCTTAATTTATATTTGCCCACAGGTTTGAGATTGTACATATTGTAGAAAGTCGCCACTTCCAACGCTGCCGCAGGGGCAATGCCCACATAGTTGGCAACAAATTCAATCAATTCAGGCGATAACCAGCCTTTTTCTACTTGGGCAATACGCAAAGCACTCATAATGGCACTTCTGCGTTGATCCGCAGGATATTTTGCCAATTCAATATCAATTTGTTGTAACGATTGAGCAGATAACATTATCTATCTACCTCCCCGAATACGATGTCCATCGTGCCGATAATGGCAACCACATCGGCTAACATATGCCCTTTTGCCATTTCGTCCATACCTTGCAAATGTGCAAAACCTGGTGCACGGATTTTCAGGCGATAGGGTTTATTCGCACCGTCTGAAATCATATAAATGCCAAATTCACCTTTGGGGTGTTCTGTGCCGACATAAATTTCGCCTTCTGGCACATGCATACCCTCACTGAACAGTTTGAAGTGGTGAATTAACTCTTCCATATTGGTTTTCATCGCATGCCGCTTGGGCGGTGCAACTTTGGGATTGTTTGCCATCACTTCGCCAGTGTTGTTTTTCAACCATTCTACGCATTGTTTGATAATGCGATTGGATTGACGCATTTCGTTAATGCGGCATAAATAACGGTCGTAGCAGTCGCCATTTACGCCCACTGGAATGTCAAAATCCAACTTGTCATACACTTCATACGGTTGATTTTTACGCACATCCCATTCAATACCTGAACCACGCAACATCGGACCAGTAAAGCCTTTTTGTAATGCTCGTTCAGGCGACACCACACCAATGCCCACCGTGCGTTGCTTCCAAATACGGTTTTCGGTGAGCAGGTTTTCATATTCATCAACGCAAGCAGGGAAACGGTTGGTAAAGTCTTCAATAAAGTCCAACATTGTGCCTTCGCGTGCAGCGTTCATCTCTTTTAAGACTTTGGCTGGACGATATTTGCTGGCTTCATATTTCGGCATAAAATCAGGCAAATCACGATAAACGCCACCTGGACGGAAGTATGCGGCGTGCATTCTCGCACCAGATACGGCTTCGTAAATGTCCATTAAATCTTCACGCTCCCTGAAAGCATACAGGAAGACCGTCATCGCCCCAATATCCAAAGCGTGCGAACCAATACCCATTAAGTGATTGAGAATACGCGTAATTTCCGCAAACATCACACGGATATACTGGGCTCGAATAGGCACCTCTGTGCCCGTTAATTTTTCCACCGCCATACAATAGGCGTGTTCATTACACATCATCGACACATAATCCAAGCGATCCATATATGGCAAGGCTTGTAAAAATGTGCGTGTTTCCGCTAATTTTTCTGTGCCACGGTGCAATAAACCAATGTGTGGGTCGGCACGGACGATGGTTTCGCCCTCCAACTCCAAAATCATACGCAAAACGCCGTGGGCAGCAGGGTGTTGAGGACCGAAATTAACGGTGTAATTTCTACTTTTTTTGGTTTGTGTTTCAGCCACCGTAAGACTCCTCTCTGACAATGCGAGGCGTGTTTTCACGCGGTTCAATGGTTACGGGCTGGTAAATGACGCGTTGTTCGGATTCGTCATAACGCATTTCCATATGTCCTGAAACAGGGAAATCTTTGCGTAAGGCGTGTCCGACAAAGTTGTAATCGGTCAAAATACGGCGTAAATCAGGGTGGTTGGCAAAGGTAATGCCGAATAAATCAAATGCTTCGCGTTCGTACCAGTCGGCAGAGTTGTAAATTTCTACCACACTTGGCACAACAAACGGTTCAACATCAGGTGCAAACACACGCACACGCACACGGCAGTTGTTTTTGACGGATAACAGTTGACTCACCACCGCAAAGCGTTTTTCCGTGCGTGTTTGATTTTTATACGAAGAATAATCCACACCGCATAAGTCAATCAGTTGTTCAAAACCCATTTGGTCGCGCAACAAGGTCATTAAAGGCAGATAATTATCCACCGAACATTCAAGCGTGATTTGTCCGTATTCGTTAATCAGATTGTCATACAAAGAGGCTGCCTGAACTTCTAATTCGGATTGCAATTTACTGAGTAACATAATTATTTCCTCGCAATCGTGTATTCACGGCGGATTTTTTGTTGTAATTGCAACAAACCGTATAACAAGGCTTCTGCCGTGGGCGGACAACCTGGCACATACACATCAACAGGCACAACACGGTCGCAACCACGCACCACAGAGTAAGAATAATGATAATAACCGCCGCCATTCGCACAAGAACCCATAGACAACACCCAACGCGGTTCTGACATTTGGTCATACACACGACGCAAGGCAGGTGCCATTTTATTGCACAAAGTGCCTGCCACAATCATTAAATCTGATTGCCGTGGCGATGGACGAAAGATAATGCCAAAGCGGTCAAGGTCGTAGCGAGACGCACCTGCTTGCATCATTTCCACCGCACAGCACGCCAAACCAAAAGTAACAGGCCACAACGAGCCAGTTCGCACATAATTTAAGACTTTATCCGCTTGTGTGGTGATAAAGCCTTCTTTAAGTAAGCCGTCTATTCCCATTCCAACGCTCCCTTTTTCCATTCATACACGAAGCCTATGGTGAGAATGACCAAGAAAATCAACATCGACCAAAAGCCAAACGCCGACATTTCCTTATAGACCACAGCCCAAGGAAACATAAACGCAATTTCCAAATCAAACAGAATAAAGAGAATGGCAACAAGATAATACCGCACATCAAACTTACGGCGAGCGTCTTCAAAGGCTTCAAAACCGCACTCAAAAGCGGCAAGTTTGTCATCTGATGGTCTTTGCGGACCCAAGATATAACCCAAAAATAACAGAACAGCACCCGCAATAATGCCCACAATAATAAACACCAACACGGGTAGGTAGTTTGCCAACATATCTGTATGTTCCTTGTTTTCGCGACCATGATTGTCGCTATTCGTTTATTTTCAAAAACGCAAAGTAATCTGCGAAATTGCTCGATTATAGCATATCTCAATCAAAACGCCCACAACAAAAAATACAATAAAAACTATGCGACTATATTTTTCTGATCGCTCTGCAAACATTGACACAATGCAATGAGCTTGTTTTAGAAATTACTAATTTATAAGCAATAAATGGGCGTGATTTGTTTTTATATACACACAATCGTGCAGATATATTGCCATATTTTTCAGGCAGCCTGAATGACAAAGAACATAAAACTTAACTTTCATTCTTATGGTTTTTATTGTTACAATGCCACTTTTATTTTGACTGCATTAGGAAAGCGTGATGAACACGAAAACTTGGCTTATGGGTTTAACAGCGGCATTTTTGTTGGTTGGCTGTGGCACAACCATTACTTTGCCGTCTGCACCAATCATTACGAAACAACCGCAACCTGTTCAACCTGCACCACAGCCGATTGAACAACCCACAGCACAACCCAAAGTGTTTCAGTTAGCCCCCAATCACTGGGCAGATGTGCAAGACATTCGTAACGAGGCAGTGCGTTTAAGCCGTGAAGTGGGCAAAGGCAATATCACCAAGGTACAAGCCGCACAGGAACTTAATCAATTCCGTTTAGCATTGGTAGGCAATAATGTGATTGATGATAATGTGTATGAAGTCTATTTGCGTGGTGCGGTGGGCAGTCAATCAGGACAAATTTCGTCTGCACAATCCAAGCAACTGATTCAAACGGCGTTGGAAGTATGGCAAAACTCGTGGCCAACCATGCAAAATAAACCCGATAATCCTGCATTTACCAACTTCTTAATGCAAACCATGGGTATGACACCTTTGCAATAAGTAGTTGATTGATAAAATATTTCAGGCAGCCTGAAATAGTTACAATCAAAACCTTGCGGTTTTGCGGTGGGTTGGA
>JAGBKK010000003.1 GCA_017934045.1 Neisseriaceae bacterium
ACATGGCGAGGCAGGCGAATCACCGCAACGCCGTTGTCAGGCGTGATATTGCTGTCGTCATCGGTAAAAACAAACAAGCGTCCGCCACGAGCTGCCACTTCTTGCATATTGGCTTTGACTTTGTCCAACAGTTTATCGTTAGGAGCAACCACCACCACAGGCATTTTTTCATCAACCAAGGCGAGTGGTCCGTGTTTGAGTTCGCCTGCAGGATAGGCTTCGGCGTGAATATAGGAAATTTCCTTTAATTTCAACGCACCTTCCAAAGCAATCGGATAATGTATGCCCCGTCCTAAAAATAACGCATTGTTTTTATTAGCAAATTCTTTTGCCCACACGGTGATTTGCGGCTCTAAATTTAAAGCGTGGCGAACGCTGTTGGGCAGTCGGCGTAATTCTTCGGCATATTGTTGTTTTTGCGTATCGTCAATCAAGCCACGCATCGCCCCCAAACACACCGCCAAACCAAACAGGGCAACTAATTGCGTGGTAAATGCCTTGGTCGAAGCCACGCCAATTTCCGCACCTGCTCTTGTGTAGAACACCGCACAACTTTCGCGTGGCAAGGCTGATTCCATCACATTACAAATCGATAGCGAACGATTATGCCCCAATTTTTGAGCATATTTTAACGCTTCCATCGTGTCCAAAGTTTCGCCTGATTGCGAAATGGTAATCACCAAAATATCAGGGTCGGCAATCACTTCACGATAGCGATATTCGCTGGCAATTTCAGCGTCTGTGGGGATTTTGGCAATGCTTTCTAACCAGTATTTGGCGGTTAATGCGGCGTAATATGAAGTGCCACACGCTAAAATTTTAATGCCTTTTAAGCCATTAAATAATTGGGGGGCATTTTCGCCGAAAATTTCAGAAGCAAAATTTTCGTTAAGCAAAGGTTTGATTGTATCCGTCAAGGCTTGTGGCTGTTCGTGAATTTCCTTTTGCATAAAATGGCTGAACTCGCCTAACTCTAACGAAGACAGCGATAATTCCGACAATTTAATTTCTCGACTAATCGGCTGATTATCTAAATCAGTCATTAAATCAATACCTTGCGATGATAATTTGACTGCATCGCCGTCTTGCAAATACATCACTTTTCGTGTGTGTGCAATCACCGCCGACACATCGGACGCAATAAAATTTTCATTCTCGCCCAAAGCCACCAACAGCGGACAGCCCATACGCACGGCAACCAGTTCGTTGGGCTTATCAGCGGCAATCACGCCAATCGCATACGCTCCCTGAAAACGGCGACACGCATTTTTCACCGCAGAAAATAAGTCATTGTTTTTAATATATTCTTGATGAACAGCGTGGGCGATGACTTCGGTGTCGGTTTGCGAAGAAAATGTGTAACCTGCGTTTTGCAAGCGTTGTCGTTCTTCGGCAAAATTTTCGATAATGCCATTATGCACCACCGCAATCAGGCTGCCTGAAATATGTGGGTGAGCATTCGGTTCGGTAACGCCGCCGTGCGTTGCCCAACGCGTATGCCCAATGCCAAGCGTGCCAAACACTTGTTCGGAGCGACAAGCGTCTGCCATTTCAGCCACACGCCCCACACGGCGAATGCGTTGAATTTTACCATCAGCAGTTAAAACCGCAATGCCAGACGAATCATAACCACGATATTCCAAGCGTTGTAAGCCGTCAATCAAAAAATCCGCCGCGTTTTTTTCACGACGCACCGCACCAACAATTCCGCACATAAGTTAAATCCCTTAATTCAAGTTTCAGGCTGCCTGAAAGATATTTTAAAAACTGATTATTATACTGCCAAATGCTTTCTTGTTAATAAAATAATCATCACACCTTAATTTGACTATTCATTATTTTTCATATAAAATTTAGCCCTTTTCAACCTTGCTGTCCGTTTTTCGCATAGCGGACGGTTTTTAATTAGCCATAAGGAGCATTTATGCGACATTACGAAATCGTTTTTATCGTGCATCCTGACCAAAGCGAACAAGTGTCCGCAATGGTCGAACGCTACAAAAACACCATTACTGAAAAAGGTGGTGTGATTCACCGTTTGGAAGACTGGGGTCGCCGTCAGTTGGCTTACCCCATCAACAAATTGCACAAAGCACATTATGTTTTGATGAACATTGAATGTACTCCCGAAACCGTGGAAGAATTGGAAACTGCTTTCCGCTTTAACGATGCGGTGTTGCGTCATTTGACCATCAAAATGAAACACGCCGAAACCGCGGCATCACCGATGATGAAAGAAGAAAAAAGCAAAAATCTTCTCACAGGTCAAACAGGTGGCAAAGCCGAAACCGTAGCGGTTGAAGTTACTGAAACCGTGGTTGTGGAAGAAGTATAAACTTTGAGCAATAATATCTGTTTAGAAGCCGTGATTATTTCGCAAGAACCTTTGCGATATACGCCAAGCGGCACGCCTGTGTTAAGTTTGCTGTTGGAACATTCTTCTGCACAAATCGAAGCAGGACAAAGCCGCAAAACTGCTTTTACCATTTCTGCCAAACAAATTAACCCTGCAAACAGTGTTTTGAATGTGGGCGATAAAGTGAAAGTGGTAGGCTTTTTGAATAGCAAAAGTCATCGCAACCCTGAACTGATATTACATATCCAACACATTGAACGAATTGAATAAAGGTCAAACAAATGGCACGACAAACATTTAAACGCAAAAAATACTGCCGCTTTACCGTGGAAGGCATTAAAGAAGTCGATTACAAAGCGGTGGATATTCTTAAAGATTTTATTGCCGAAAACGGCAAAATCATTCCTGCCCGCATTACAGGCACCAAATCGCATTATCAACGCCAACTTTCTACCGCCATTAAACGCGCACGATTCTTGGCATTGTTGCCTTACACCGATCAACACAAATAATTAGGAGACACAGATTATGCAAATTATTTTGTTAGAAAAAGTCGGTACATTAGGTGCTTTGGGCGATGTGGTGAATGTGAAAAACGGCTACGCACGCAATTATTTAATTCCACAAGGCAAAGCTAAACGCGCCAACAAAGAAAACTTGGCAGAATTTGAAGCACGCCGTGCAGAATTTGAAGCTCGTCAAGCAGAAATCTTGCGTGTAGCGGCTGAAGGTAAAGCCAAATTAGACGGTCAAACATTGACGGTTGCTCAAAAAGCAGGGGTTGATGGCAGATTGTTCGGCTCGGTTACCACCGCAGACATAGCTGACGCTGCCAAAGCCTTGGGCGTGGAAGTGGCAAAATCCGCCGTTCGCTTGCCTGACGGTCCATTAAAAGCCGTTGGTGAATACGACATTGAAATCGCTTTACACCACGACGCAGTGGCAACCGTAAAAGTCGCTGTGGTACCGTTGGAAGATAAATAATATTGATGATAGGCTTGCTGGAAAATTGTTTTCAGGCAGCCTGAAAGTTTGAAAATAACAACGCTTTCGATTTTTTGTCGAAAGCGTTTTTTGTGTTTCAGGCTGCATGAAAAATATTGCTTTTCAGATGATATAGTCGATAAACTTCAAAAGTAGAAAAGGCATTTCACCGCAAACAGTATCAATAATACGGCAAGATGAAACAACGCTGATGGATTTTGCTATCAATCGACTATACCAACTTTGCAAAAGGAAAACGAAATATTATGGGTTGAATTTGTTTATGTCTGATAGAGTTACAAAGATTACAATGATGATTACAAAAAAAACGGCATAATGCCGTATTGTTGATTGGTATGGTGCCCAGAGCCGGAATCGAACCGGCACGCCCGTTTTAAGAGGCGACGGATTTTAAG
>JAGBKK010000020.1 GCA_017934045.1 Neisseriaceae bacterium
AAATCAGTGCCGATATTTTCCCACAACACAGCGAAATAGACGAAAAAATCGAAGACGATTTTAACGATGAATTGGCGTATATGAACTATATGCCCGACCCACATTATATGGAACAGGAAGATAAAGAACCTGATGACGATTGTTGGCTTTAATCTGTTTGATTTCAAACAAAAACACGCCGTAATGGCGTGTTTTTTTATGGAGCAAAGGTTTCAGGCTGCCTGAAAGGATTTTTCTCTTGCCGCTGCCAACATTTCGGCGGCGTTTTGGCGAGTTGATGAAGTGATTTTTTCACCGCCAATCATTCTGGCGGTTTCTTCTATGCGTTCGTCATCGGTAAGGTGGCGAATGTGGCTGATGATTTTGCCGTTTTTATCGGTTTTGCTCACTTGCCAATGTTGATTGGCGTGAGCGGCGACTTGGGCTAAATGCGTAATGGCAAGTACTTGATAATTTTGACTTAAATTTTGCAAGCATTGTCCGACAATATCGGCAACGCGTCCGCCGATTCCGCTATCGACTTCGTCAAAAATCAGCGTTGGCACAGTGGCGGCACGCCCTGCGGCGACTTGCACGGCTAAACTAATGCGAGCCAATTCGCCGCCTGACGCGGTTTTTGCCAAAGGTCGCAAATGATCGCTCATTGTGGTGTCAATTAAATAAGCGATTTTCTCATTACCGTTGGGCGTGGGTTCTTCATTGGGCGTTAAGGCTGCCTGAAACTTGGCTTTTTGCATGGCCAAACTGTGCAGTAATTTTTCTACTTCGTTCGATAATTGTTCTGCCCCATCTTTTCGTTGTTGCGTTAATTCTTTGGCAACCCTTTGATATTCTTGTAAATATTTATCAACTTGTTGTTTTAAGTGTTCCATATCGACACTTGCTGTTAAATGATGTAATTTTTCTTCGATTTCCGCTAACTTTTCAGGGAGCAGTGCTTCATCGCAACGATATTTTTTGGCGGCGTGTGATAAGGCTTGCATGCGTTCTTCGCATGCGGTTAATTCTTGCGGATCTAATTCGCTTTTGTTGCTAACGGCACGCAAAATGCTGCTAACTTCGCCGATTTCGGCTTCAACTGACGCTAAAATATTCAAACTCTCGGCAAATTGCGGTTCGATTTCTGCCAAATCTTGCAATGTTCGCACGGTGCGATTTAACAGACGATTGATACCGCTATCGCCGTCAATCAGTTGATACGCATTTTCGGCAGAAGTTTGAATGTCGGCGGCGTGGGCTAATTGGTCGTATTGTGCCGACAAATCCTGCCATTCGCCGTTTTTTGGGGCAAGTTCGGACAATTCTTTATATTGCCATGCGAATCGTTCCTGCCGTTCGGCAAGTTCTTCGGCGTTGTTTTGTGCGTCTTGTAAAGCGACAACGGCATTTTGATAATGTTGATACGCTTGTTTCACGCTTTCGGCGGTTTTCAGGCTGCCTGAAAATGCGTCTAAAATATGCCGTTGCTCGTTTTCGTTCATCAAAGAATAATGGGCGTGCTGACCGTGAATATCAATCAGCATTTCGCCGATGTGTTTGAGTTGCGACAAAGTTGCCGCCTGTCCGTTGATAAAATTGCGACTTCGCCCATTTGCCGAAATGGTGCGACTGATGGCGATTTCAGTACACAATTCTTCGCTAAATCCTTGTTCTATTAAAATATTTTGCACATTAGGCAAGTTTTCAATCGCAAATAAAGCCGATAATTTGGCTTCTGTTTGTCCATTTCTGATTTGAGAAAAATCCGCTTTATCGCCCAACAAAAGCCCGATTGCGTCCAAAATAATCGACTTCCCTGCCCCTGTTTCGCCTGTTAGCACGGTAAAACCGTCTTCAAACGACAGATTAAGTTCATCAACAATCACAAAGTTTTTTAGCGATAAATTTAATAACATTGATTGACTTTCTTTTCAGGCTGCCTGAAACTTAAACAATTTGCTCGCTCCAATGCAGTTTGTGTCGCAGGGTGGCGAAGTATTTGTAATCCGCAGGTTGTAACATACGGACGCTGTTGCGGTAGCGGCGGATAATCACGCGGTCGAATTTTTGTAAGTCGCAAAACGATTGTCCGTCAAAATAAACGCGTGCGTTGCCGTGGGTTAAAACCACTTCAATTTCGCCTGTGTCGGCAACGGCAATCGGACGGTTACTCATCGACTGCGGACAAATCGGCACAAGTGTGAATGCTCGCAAAGTCGGTTGTAAAATCGCACCGCCTGCCGCTAATGAATAAGCGGTTGAACCTGTGGGTGTTGCTACAATCAAACCATCACTGCGTTGGCGATAGACAAATTCTTTATCAATAAATACTTCAAATTCAATCATTTGCCCTGTGCCGCCACGATTGAATGCCGCGTCATTCAACGCCAAAGCGTGTTCGATTTCTGCGTCATCGCGTACAACCGAGATTTCCAACATAATGCGTTCTTCAACCGTGTATTTGCCTGTGAGCATGGCGGCAATTTGATGAACTGCGTCCGCAGTCGGCACTTGGGTGAGAAAGCCTAATGTGCCACGATGAACGCCAATTAACGGCACGCGATACGGTGCAACACGGCGGGCAATCGACAACAGCGTGCCGTCTCCGCCAATGGAAATCACCAAATCGCATTTTCTGCCCATTTTCTTTTTGTCTAATAAATGACATTGCGAAAAAATAGCCAAATGCGACAACTCGTTTTGTGTGGCTTCGTCTAAACTGACTTCAATGCCGTTGTCAAGCAAAAACCCAGCCAACGCCCCCACTAACTCCGCCAAATGTGGCGTTTGCGGACGAATAACAATGCCGATATGTTGAAATTGACTGTTGAGTTTCATTTTGTTTATGCTTATATTGTGTTAGTTGAACGCTGTTTCAGGCTGCCTAAAACAGTTATTTTACTTTATTTTACTGAAACCTTTGCACAATTTAACAGATTATTGGTTTGGAAAACCCCCTGCAAAACTGGTATATATGGCACATTTCTTCGTTGGGCTTATGTTTAAACTATTTTTTATGTATTGCTATGCCTTGATGCGTATCCATAATATTTACTCCGCCCTATTGGGCGATCGGTGGGCAAGGATGCCCACCCTATGGCTTCAATATCGGTATGAATATCGAAAAAGTTATTGTTTTTTTTAAGGATAATGTCGGTATATTCATCGTTGTTTTGTATTTTCAGCCTACCTGAAAATTAAAACTTTTGCCATTGTTTAATATATTGTACGGTAAATTTTGTTTGTCGTTGTGGATTTTTATTAAAAAATGCCGAATTATTTTGAATATCCGCATGTTGGGGCAAAATGGCTAAAATTTTTCCTGCGGTATTTTCATTTGTGGTGTGCCACGATTGAATAAATTGTTCCCTACTCATTGAAATATGCCCTAAACTGGGATCGGATAATAAAACCGTATTGTTGTTAATTCCTTCTAAAACCGAAAAATGATTATTTTTACGATAATGCAAATACACAATCACAGGAATTTTAATTTTTTCCAATTCTTCAAACGATAAAGCATAGCCTTTGGCAATAAAACCAAATTTCGGTAAAATAGTTTGCATATCATAAAAAGACGCTGCCATTTCTTGTTTTTGCATTGCGTCTAAAATATCTTTTTCTTGAATATTTTGACCATAAAAATTATTTAATAAAGTTGCTACCGATGCCGCACCACAAGAATAATCATAATCTTGTTTGACAATATTTAAATCGCGTTTTTCTTTCCAACTTTGCACCTTAACTTTTTTAGAAGAAATGGGATTTTCAATATAAAAAGGTTGGGCAAATAAAATAATCGGAAAACAAAAAAATAATAAAAGTTTCTTAATCATTTCAGGCTGCCTGAAAAATTAAAATTGATGAGTTAAACCAAAATTCAACTCTGCACTACTGTTGCCTGATATTTTCCAACGAGCAGACGCATTTAAGGTTGTTTTATCACTTAAACCGAAACCCACACCCAATTTAGCATAAGTTGCGGTATTGCGTGGGGCTATTTTTTCGCCGTCTATTCTTTCTGATTGAGTGTTAAGCCATTGAATATCACCTGAAAAACTAATTTTATCATTTGCCGCAAAAGAAACAGATGGGTTAATTAAAATATAATTTGCAGGCTTATAATTGCCTAATTCGGTATTTCTTTTACCATTCCAACGATAAGCAGCGGTTAAAGACAATACCACAGGGTCAATCGCTTTATAAGTTGTCGCTCCCACAACCCACGATTTAGCCGATGATGATTTATTCAATACTTTTTCATACGCCGACATTTCCACAAAACCAATTAAAGCAGGATTTTTACCGTCTTCTAAAAAAGTATGGCTAATGCCAATAGTTGCGTCTGAAAGATAATGATCTTTTTCTTTACTTTCATTCACACCATTAAATGAACGACTGCTTTGCCATAAATAAGACACATTACCATAAATATCGGTTTTTCCTGTTAATCCATAACGCAACCCTAATGTGCCAATGAGAATATCGCTATTTGTATTATCTTGCGATATATTTGTCGGCACAGCAATTAAAGAATTGCCTTGTGTTTGCACATATACAGGATTGATTAAAGAATGACTTTCTTGCTCGGTATTAACATAAGAAATATTACTTTCTAATTTAAATTTGCCTTTGTCAGTATAAAGTTCCTCCAAACTTAATGGCATATCTGCCAATGTTGCAGTTGAAAAGAATAGGAATACAATTCCTAATAATGTGTGTTTTGCTTTTTTCATATTAAATCCTATTAGAAAATATTTTTCAGGAAGCGTGAAATATTAAATTAATTATTTATTTTACATATTCTTTTTATTTTTTCCAAAACTTTTTTCTCATCATATTCGTTTTCATTATTTATTTCGTCATCATCATTCACAAAAATAAATAATCTTGCACTATTTAATGCCATACGAACACCATCAAGAGAATGAATATTTCCATTTTCATCAATACAACTATCAGATAAACATTCTCTTGCGACTTCACCATTAATGACATCACTTAATAAAGCTACAGCAAAATCGTATAACATTTCTCGTGTGGTAAATAATAGAAGTGCATAATTTTTTTCTTTATTGACAGAAACTTTTAATTGATGTTTTTCATCATCATAAGTTAAATCTCCTACTTTTTCGTCCAAAAAATTATTATTAATAATATCTCCTGTTAATACAAAATCTGATGATAATTCCTTTTCATTTTTTTGATTAACAACTGAAATAATTAAATCACAACTATCTGATGATAAACGAATACCATCTTTGATAATTAAACGACCATTAGTATCTTTAATGGGTGTATATCTTTTTTGTATTTTTTTGCAATATATTGCAGTATGCAATAATGATAATGCAAAATCATATAATGATTCTCGAGTTGTAAAATCTAAATTAGCATAATTACATCTTTTACTAATAGAAACAGTTAATTTATGTTGCTCATCATTTTGAATTAATTTTCCAATTTTATTATCATTTTTTATCAAATGAATATTGAGTAGTAAATTATTTTTCATTATTATTACCTTAATTAATTATTTACAATACAAGAGAAATAATCTCTTGTATTGTAAAAATAAAAATTATTTTTTGCGTTTAATACCTACACCAATTTGTCTCCAACTTTTATCATACATAATATGATTTCCATTTGGTTGAGGCAGAATATGGAAATCTTGTATCACTTTTTCCTTTTGACCTATTTGTTTGGGAGGTTGTTTTATTTCAATGTTGTAATGATTAATATCCTTATTTCCAAATAATTTCCGTTTCAGTGGATGAGCCTGTTCCCCAAAATCTTTTCTAAAAATCACTCTTGTTCCGTCATCAAGAACTGTTGATACTTGATTAGGACGATTTCCAAAAGGTTCAGCCTTATTTAAAACAGATTTCAAAGTATTCAACGAACCACTTTTTGTTGCCACATTTGTTGTTTTCGTTGCAGTTGTTACTTTATTCGTTGTCGTAACGGCTTTTCCAACAGTTACCGCTGTTTTTGCTTTTTTCGCTGTGCTAACAACTGCACCGCCTGGAACAAGTGCTAAACCGCCGTCAATCGCTCCTGCTTTGGCGACTTCTTTACTGCTTGCCCAGTCGCCTGTGGTTACTTTGCTTTCGGTATGTTTTAGCCACATACCAATCGCAGCCGCACCCAATGCAATGCCTGCCACAATCGGAAAAAATTCCCCTTGCGTCTCTTGCATTTCGGTTGGCGTTAATTCTACCGCAGAAAGGTTTTGTTTGCCGTCCAAATCAAAAACTTGACTTTCAAACGATTGTTGCACAGGAATAGGTGCAGCACGAGTAACCACTTCTTTGGCAAATCCAGCCGATGACATTGCTATGGCAACCAACAGTGCCACAATTTTTTGACTTTTCATTGAAAAAATCCTTTTGTTTTATATGGTTAAAATAAGTTTGTTTGAAATTAAACTCAAACAAACTCGCGATGTGTGTGATGCATCACGGTGTCAAGTTTAAAGAATAAACAGATGAAAAGGCAAGAAATTTTAGCAACTTTTTTTGGCTGTTTTTTTTTTTTTTTTATTTTTCAATATGTTATATTGTGTCATTTTTACAACAATTTATTACTTTATTTTCAGACTGCCTGTTCTGCCGACCAATATCGCAGGTAAATGGCGGCGGACGGTTTTTATTTTTTGTAAATCAATCGTAACGCATGCCACGCCTGTTTCTTCGTCTAATTCGGCTAACACTTCGCCCCATGGGTCGATAATGGTGCTGTGTCCAAAGGTGCGTCTGCCGTTTGCGTGTTGTCCGCCTTGTCCTGCGGCTACGACAAAACACTGGTTTTCAATCGCTCGGGCTTTTAAAAGCGTTGTCCAGTGGGCAAGTCCTGTGGTGTAGGTAAATGCCGCTGGCAAAATGAAAATATCAAACACGCCTTGACGGCGAAAAAATTCGGGAAAACGCAAATCAAAGCATATTCCTTGTGCGATTTTTATGCCATTATATTGAAATTGCGGCAGAAATTCGCCTGCTGCTATGGTGTCGGCTTCGCTGTATTTTTCGCCTACGCCCGAAAAGCCAAATAAATGCACTTTATCATAGCGATAAATACATTCGCCAGCAGGATTAAAAGTTAATAAACTGTTGAAAATCTTGTCTTTTTGTGGGCTTTTTAAGGGAATGGTGCCGCCAAACAGTGTAATATGAAAGCGTGTCGCCCAGTTTGCCATAACGCTTTGCAAACGCCCATTGCCAAAATCTTCGGCAATTTGCACTTTGTCGGTGTCATTTGCCCCCATAATCGCCCAGTATTCAGGCAAAACCACCCATTCTGCCCCTTGTTCTACGGCGTTTGCTATTAAATTTTCTACACAAGCAATGTTGTCATCAAGCGAAGTTGATGAACAGGTTTGAATCACGGCAACAGATAAACTCGACATTTCAGGCTGCCTGAACGGTTATTTTTCTTGAATACGATTTTGCCAAAAGCGTGCTTTGGCTTTCATTTCTTCCAAATCAATGCGTGTGAATTGTTTGTTTTTCAACAACATTTCGCCATTCACCCACACAAAATCCACCTGACTTCTGTCGGCGGCATACACAATGTGCGACACAGGATTAAACACAGGTTGCGTGGTAATATCGGATAAATCCACCGCAATCATATCCGCACGCATACCTTTTTTCAGCCTGCCTATTTTATCGTCTAAATGCAGGGCTTTTGCACCATTAACAGTTGCCATTTTCAGCGTTTCATAAGCGGTTAAATCCGTTGGGCTGCCTGAAAAACCTTTGGCGATTAAGGCGGCAAGCCGCATTTCAGCAAACATATCTAATTTATTGTTGGAAGCCGCACCGTCCGTACCCAGCCCCACATTCACGCCGTTTTGCAACATTTTCACCACAGGGGCAAAGCCTGACGCTAATTTCATATTAGACGCAGGATTGTGTGCCACAGACGCTCCTTTTTCGGCGAATAAGGCGATTTCTTCATCAGTTAAATGCACGCCGTGTGCGGCGATTAAACGGCTATTGATAACGCCTAATTGATTTAATCTTTCAATCGGACGAACACCGTATTCTTTCAGGCTGCCTGAAATTTCATCGTTTGTTTCGTGAATATGACAATGGATTAACATATCATATTTTTCTGTTAAATCAACGACTTTTCTAAAAGTTGCGTCCGACACGGTATAAGGTGCGTGCGGTGCTAACACAAAACGAATTAAATCATCGCCATAAAACGGCACTTGTTCTCGCAAACCTTTGACAATGTATTCATCGGCGTTTTGTGCGTAGGCGTTGGGAAATTCTAATATTGTGCAGCCGACAAAGGTTCGCATACCGCTTAACAGCCCTGCTTTGGCAACCGCGGCGTTGAAAAAATACATATCGTTAATGGTGGTTGTGCCGCCTGCCACCATTTCTGCCATTGCAAGTAGCGAGCCGTCATACACAAACGCATCGCTCACATTTTTGCCTTCCGTAGGCCAAATGTGGTTATTCAGCCAGTCCATTAACGCCAAATCATCGGCAAAGCCACGCAACAGCGTCATCGCCGAATGTCCGTGCAGATTGATTAAGCCTGGCATTAAGGCGTGATTTTCTAAATGAAGTGTTTGATTGGTTGGGATATTTTTTGCTTGCTCATTCGGCAAAATATCCAAAATTTCTCGCCCTTTGATGATAACGGCATGATTTTCTAAAACGGGACAATCATCGTTCATCGTGATGATATACGGAGCAAAAATAGCAGTTGTGTTCATTTTTTTCTTTCTATTTCAATTAGTTTCAGGCAGCCTGAAATAGGCGATGATAAAACCTATTCCTTACCCACTTTCTGCACAATTAAAATATGCAAACGGCGGTGATCGACTCGGGCAACGGAGAATTGCCAGCCGTCAATGATGATTTTTTCACCTTTTTCAGGCAGCCTGTCGAGTTCTGCCAACACCAAGCCGCCAACCGTTTCCACTTCTTCATCGCTAAAATCTGTGTGAAAAAATTCATTAAATTCAGCAATTTGCGTAACCGCATTCACACGAAAGCGTCTGCCGTCAATCGGTAGAATGTTTTGCGTTTCATCGCTGTCGAACTCGTCTTCAATTTCGCCGACAATCGCTTCTAAAATGTCTTCAAAGGTGATTAAACCTGAAATGCCGCCGTATTCATCAACCACCATTGCCAAATGAATGTGCTGATTACGAAAATCTTTTAATAGAATATTCAAAGACTTACTTTCAGGAACAAAGGTGGCTGGACGCATGAGCGTAGCAAAATCCACGCGTTCAGGGTGCCTGCAAAATCGCAACAAATCTTTGGCGTGCAAGATGCCCAACACTTCATCACGATCGCCACCGATGACAGGTAGCCTTGAATGGGCGGTGTCAATCACATAATCGATGATTTTTTCAGGAGCATCGTCCATTTTGACAACATCCATTTGTGCGCGAGAAATCATCACATCGCGCACTTCCAAATCGGCAAATGCCAGCACTTTTTCTAATAAATCGGCGGTATTTTCATCAACCACGCCGTTTTCTTCGGCAGAGTGCAACAAGCGGAGAATTTCATCAGCGGATTCAGGTGCGTCCGATACAATGCGGTGAAACAAGCGTTCAAAAAACGAAGGCTTACTCTCGTCAGCGTCCATTAGATTTCCTTGTAAGGATTTTGATAATTTAAGGTTTGCATTATAGCAATTTCTGCGGCTTCCATAACTTTTGCGTCTTTATCATCAATATGATCAAAGCCTGCAATGTGCAGCACGCCGTGAATGGTTAAATGGGCATAATGGGCGATTAAATCTTTGCCTTGCTCTTTGGCTTCTTTTTCAACCACTTGCGGGCAGATAATTAAATCGCCAAGCAATTTTTCAGGCTGCCTTAAATCTTGCCCTAATTCAAAACTCAACACATTTGTGGCGTAATCTTTGCCACGATATTGCTGATTATAGGCTCGTGCGGCTTCTTCATCACACACAAGCAAAGAAATTTCTGCTTGTTTGTTAATAAACAACAAAGCCTGTTTCACCCATTGATAAAACTGCTTTTCTTTGGGGGTGGTGTGTTGCGATTGTTTGGTAAGCGAAAAAAACAATCGTTGCGGTCTGTATCGGCGTTTGGCGGTTTTCATAAATTGAATACAATCTTTATGTTAAGTAATAAAACAAATTTTCAGGCAGCCTGAAATTAGTTCAGAATATCTATTAAACTAACTAAAAAAGTCAAAAATGGAAAAGCAAAAAATCCATTGGCAATAAAAAATAATTGCCATTGTTTCATCTTTGTTTTTTTTCTTGATTTAGCAATTAAAATAATAATTGAAATAATAAATGAAATTCCCCAAAGAAACAATAAAAAAAGTGCTGCTGGAATACCTGAACAACCACCTTTTGTACAAGCCAAATAAGTTATCCAATATGCCAAAACAGGGGGAATAATAATATACATAAAAGATAATAATCCTGTTTTTAATATGGGGGATAATTGCATAAGTGTTTATCAAAATCTTTCAGGCAACCTGAAACTTTTTTCAGGCAGCCTGAATATTCAAAATTACCTTTTCATCAACTCAAAAAAGTCGGCATTGTTTTTCGACTGTTTGAGTTTGTCTTGCAGAAATTCCATCGCTTCCACATCGTCCATGGGGTGTAGGAATTTGCGTAATAGCCACATTTTTTGCAACTGGTCGTTGCCAATTAACAACTCTTCACGGCGTGTGCCTGATTTGTTAATGCTAATCGCAGGGAAGACGCGTTTTTCTGCCAAGCGGCGATCCAAATGCAATTCCATATTGCCTGTGCCTTTGAACTCCTCGTAAATCACATCGTCCATACGGGAGCCTGTTTCTACCAAAGCCGTAGCAATAATGGTGAGCGAACCGCCCTCTTCAATATTGCGAGCCGCACCGAAAAAGCGTTTCGGTTTGTGCAGAGCGTGGGCATCGACACCGCCTGTGAGAATCTTGCCAGACGCAGGCACGACTGTGTTATATGCTCGTGCCAAGCGTGTGATTGAATCCAGCAGTATCACCACATCTTTTTTGTGTTCCACCAAGCGTTTGGCTTTTTCGATGACCATTTCGGCAACCTGAACATGACGGCTGGCAGGTTCGTCAAAAGTGGAAGCCACCACTTCACCTTTAACCGAACGCACCATTTCGGTAACTTCTTCGGGGCGTTCGTCAATCAGCAATACAATCAATTCAATTTCAGGATAATTTTCTGTCAAGGCGTGGGCAATGTTTTTCAGCATTACCGTTTTACCTGTTTTGGGCGGAGCCACCAACAACGCCCGCTGCCCTTTGCCAATCGGTGCGACCAAATCAATCGCACGCGAAGTTAAGTTTTCTGCCGCCTTAATATCGCGTTCCAAAACGAATTGTTGATCAGGAAACAGTGGCGTAAGATTTTCAAATAAAATCTTATGCTTACAAACTTCTGGATCATCGCCGTTAATGGTGTCTAATTTGGTTAAAGCAAAATAGCGTTCGTTGTCCTTGGGCGTACGCACCGAGCCTTCAATCGTATCGCCTGTGTGCAGATTGAAACGGCGAATTTGATTGGGGCTGACATAAATATCGTCAGGCGTGGGCAAGTAAGAAGTGTCGCCAGAACGCAAAAAGCCAAAGCCGTCTGACAAAATTTCCAAAGTGCCTGTGCCAGTGAATGATTCACCGTTCTGCACCATTTTACGCACAATGGCGAACACTAAATCTTGTTTGCGAAAGCGGTTGGCGTTTTCAATACCGAGTGCTTCGGCTTGTTCCAACAGTTTGGAAATGTGTTGGGTTTGTAATTCAGAAACATGCATAATGTGTTGTTTATCAAAAAGAAAATAGAATAAGCCGCACAAAAACGACTGCGTTAAAAAAAGATTTGCTGGTCGGAATTTTTTATTAAGAAAAGGCTTAAAACCTTGTGCGGAAAATGAGTTCTGGGTAAAAAACTTTTGGATTATAAATTGAGATTTTAGTTGTGTCAAGGCATAGCGATGAAATAGATTGAAAAATAAAACCTGCGATGATTGACTATATAACAAATGTTATATTACCCAGAATATTGCTGTGCCAATGCGTCAATAATGGCTTGGTTATTGGGCAGAATGGGATAAACAGTTAAATTTTGTGGATTTTGCCACGCAAATTGTTGATTTTCTTTTGCTTGCAATGTGCCACACCAATCGGCATACGCAACCTGCCAAAATTGTACGGCAATGGTGTGTTGTTCCCTTTCAACCGTAATTGTTTGCCAATGGTGTGCTTTTTGAATGTGTAAATTGGTTTCTTCGAATAATTCGCGTTGCAAGGCAGCAAAAGGCGTTTCGTTGGTTTCGATTTTGCCACCTGGAAATTCCCAAAAACCTGCAAAAATTTTGTCATTTGGGCGGCTGGCTAATAAAACTTCGCTGTTTTTATTGAAAATAATGGCAGCAACAACTTGAATGGTTTGTTTGTTATTCATTCTTCCGCAACAACAAAAGCAACAACATATTTTTTCTCATCGCTAATGGACAAATGCACATTACTGATGCCTTGTTCATAAAGCCATTCTTGCAATTCATCATTGACGATAAAATAAGGGGCATTGTATTTATCGTGAAATATGCTGATATTATGTAAAAAAACAGGCTGCCTGAAACCGCGTCTCACGGCTTTGGCAAAAGCCTCTTTGGCGGCAAAGCGTTTGGATAAAAAAATTGCTTTTTGTTCGTCTATACAAGCTAAATAATCGTCCCATTCTTTGTCTGACAAGATTGAATGGGCAAAATTATCGCCAGAACGCTTTAATTTTTGAGACATTCGAGAAACTTGAACAATGTCTGTGCCAATACCGTAAATCATCAGTTTTCGTTTTCCGCTAAATAGCACCGCACGCCTGCGGCGTTCATTCGGTTGGTGAGTGAATCGGTGGGTTTTTGGTCGGTGAAAACGCTGTTAAAGTCGCTAATGTGTCCCAAGCGTACCAGTGCATTTCTGCCGAATTTGCTGTGGTCGGCGATTAGGTATTTTAAGCGTGCGTTTTCCATCATTGCTTGGGCAACGCATACTTCTTTGTAATCAAAATCCAATAACGAACCGTCTGTTTCCACCGCTGCCACGCTGATAATCGCATAATCCGCTTTGAATTGATTGATAAAATCCAGCGTTGCCACGCCTGTAATGCCGCCGTCCGCAGGACGCACCACGCCAGAAGTAATCATAATGGTGTAATCAGGACGCACGCTCACAATGGATGCCACATGAATATTGTTGGTGATAATGGTTAAATTTTTGCGACATTGCGTGAGTGCTTTGGCAACGGCTTCCACGCTGGTGCCAATGCTTAAAAACAGTGAAGAATCATCAGGAATGTGTTCGGCAATCATTTCCGCAATATGGGCTTTTTCGCTTTGCAACTTGCTTTTGCGATAAAAATAATCTTCGTGTTCCACCGAACTACCCAAAGTCGCACCGCCGTGATAACGGCGTAAAATTTTTTCTTCACTCAACTGGTTAATATCGCGGCGAATGGTTTGCGGCGTTACATCTAAATGCTTGGCAAGTTCTTCAATCGACATAAAACCGTTTTCACGGATTAGTCCGACAATTTTTTCGTGGCGTGGTAGGGTTAGGTTCATAATCAATATGATTGCTTGGCATTAAAAATGTTCTATTATAACGCTAACGCATTATTATTTTGTATGAATTTATTTCAGGCAGCCTGAAAGCATAATCAGAATATGCGATAATTGGGCGTTTTCAAGTTAAGGATTAAAAAATGAATTTAGATTTAACAGGCAAAATTGCTTTGGTAACAGGGGCTTCTCGTGGA
The DNA here is from genome assembly GCA_017934045.1 of Neisseriaceae bacterium. Lineage (GTDB taxonomy): Bacteria > Pseudomonadota > Gammaproteobacteria > Burkholderiales > Neisseriaceae > RGIG9985. The sequence goes on from JAGBKK010000020.1 coordinate 13,762, forward strand.
ATTGGTGCGGCTGTGGCACAAACACTGGCGAAAAATGGGGCGAAAGTGATTGGCACAGCGACCACGCAAAATGGGGCGGACGCTATTTCTGCCCAACTTGCCGCTTTTGGCGGTGTGGGGCGTGTGTTAAATGTGGGTGATGACAATGCGATTGAAAACTTAATTGCCGATATTGAACAAGAATTTGGCACCATTGCTGTGTTGGTGAATAATGCAGGCATAACGCGGGATAACTTGTTGATGCGTATGAAAGACGATGAATGGGACGATATTATGCAGGTGAATTTAAAGTCGGTTTATCGTGCAAGTAAGGCGGTGTTGCGTTCGATGATGAAAGCAAGATTTGGCAGAATTATCAATATTTCGTCCGTAGTCGGCACAATGGGCAACGCTGGGCAAACAAATTACGCCGCTGCCAAAGCCGCTATGACGGGCTTTTCCAAATCTTTGGCTCGTGAAGTGGGGTCTCGTGGCATTACCGTAAATTGTGTTGCACCTGGTTTTATTGCCACCGATATGACCGACAGCCTGCCCGATGAAGTGAAAGAAAACTTAATTAAAAACATAGCATTAGGAAAATTAGGCACGCCACAAAATATTGCCGATGCGGTGTTGTTTTTAGCGTCAGACGGTGCGGATTATGTAACAGGTCAAACCCTGCACATTAACGGCGGTATGTTAATGCCTTGATTTTATTTATATTATAGGGTGGGCTTTCCAGCCCACCACAACGCCATAAGGCGTTGATTAAATTATCCATAAAGGATTTTCTATGTTAAATTATCGGCGTATTTATGTGCAAGGTGGTATTTATTTTTTTACCGTTGTTTTAGAAAATCGCAAATCTGATTTATTGTGTCGGTATATTAACGAATGTCGACAAGCATACGCAGAAACTTCTTCATTTTATCCATTCAAAACCATTGCGATTTGCATTTTGCCAAATCATTTTCATTTAATTATTCAACTTATTGAAATTGATAAAGATTATTCAAAAATATTAAATTCTATTAAATATAATTTTTCTAAAAGGCTGCCTGAAAGGATAATCAAATGAATACACTTTTTTTACGCAATATTCAAATTGACAGTGTAATTGGCGTTTATGATTGGGAACGCACTAATCCGCAGACGCTTCTGTTGGATTTGGATTTGTCTTTGGCGGATAATCAAGCAGGTTTAACGGACGATTTACAATATGCCGTCAATTACGCTGATTTGGTAGAAAAATTGCGTTCGGTGGCACGCCAATCACAACGACATTTAATTGAAGCCTTGGCAGAAGATTTATCTGCTTGTATTTTAAGTGAATTTAAAGTAAAAAAAGTGCGTTTGCGTTTAATAAAACAAGGTATTCTATCCAAAGTAAGCGAAGTAGGCATTGATATTGTACGACAAAAAGATCAATAGTGAGTAAATAGCTTTCAGGCAGCCTGAAAACACAAAAGCAGACCGATTAAAGTCTGCTTTTATTGCTATAACTCTTTATTTTTTATCATCTTTTTTTACCGCAGGTTTAGCGGCTTTGGGTTTAGGTTCAGTTTTTACAGGAGCCACTTCGACTTCTTTTTCCACTTGTGCATAAATTTTATCGCCAATGCCTTTAACCTGTTTTAATTCTTCTTTATTTTTAAAGCCGCCGTTTTGCGTGCGATATTCCACAATCGCCGCCGCTTTGGCTTTGCCGATACCAGGCAAGGCTTCTAATTCATCGGCGGTTGCGGTATTCAAATTAACCGCCGCCAAAGCCAAAGACACACCGAAAACAGAAACTGCAGAAAAAATCAATTTTTTCAACATGATTGATAACTCCTTTTGAGTTTATTAACGGAATAAACATTTTATGCAATGCAACAAATCAATGCAACCTTTTCAGGCAGCCTGAACACTATTTTTACCCAAATTAAAACATTTTATGCAACATTTTTTATTTTCAGGCAGCCTTATTCAACCATTTTCGTCTTCTGCACAATGTGCTAACAACCACGCCGCCAAATTATCATCAGCCAAAAGATAAGCAGGCGGCACTTGCAGGACTTCGGCAATTTTGGCAAGCGTGATAAAGTCGGGTTGATGAATGCCCTTTTCATAACGGTTAATGCGTGTGCTGGCAACGCTTTCATCTAAACCAATAGCAATACCCAACGCTTCCTGCGACATTTTCCGCCGCTTGCGTGTCTCTTTTAGGCGTGTGGTAAAAATCTCTTGTAAATTCATAGCCGTTTTGTTGTGAAATAACAAAACGATGAATTTCATACAATTTTTCTTGATTTTTTACTACGAATATCGTAGTATTTTACAAAATATACTTTTCAGGCAGCCTGAAAGCCTACGCCTAACGGAGTTTGTCGTCAGTGTTTGCTTATAGAGTACTCTATAAGGGCAGGCTTGACAAAGCCTGCCCTTACGAAATTTTTTTACCACAAGGAAAAACACCATGATGATGAAACATAAAATTGCTGCTTTGATTAGCACAAATTTTTTAGCACTTGCTGTTTATGCTGCTCCTGCTGAAATGATGGAATATTACAACAACCCACATTCAGCCCCCAAAGTAACAGAATGTAAAAACAACATTCATTGCAATGCTTTTGTTGCTCTATCAAAGCAATGGAAAAGTATTCCAGATAATTATCGTTATCACGGTAGTTATAATATCAAACACGATGCCGCCGTTGGCGATGGTTATGGCTTAAACAAAGGATTTAGCTTGTGCAGTGATAAAAGTGAAAGCCTATATAATGCAGGCGAAGAATTTTTTTATGGTGGTGGCGGCAAAGGTAAGCAAAAAGAACGCATTTTTGCACAAGGTATGGCGGTCTTGTTATATATTGAAGACACTCAAAAAACATCATGTCAATAATATTAACATTTCTACGCGATAGAATATTACAGTCAATTCAGACCAAACGAAGCGTTGCTCTGAATTGACTGTATTCAAAATACTTATGTATTTTTAGTATTTTTTTATAACTTATTGATTAACAATCAATTAACACGGCTTAATTTTAAAACAGGAGTGTCAAATGAATAAATCAGCGTTTTTTTATACATTTTGTCTTTGTGTCATGATAACATTATCCTTAACAGCATGCAGTAAAGAAGAAAAAAGAAACAATACTCAAAATATTGTAAGCCAACAAAACAATACTACAAAACCAGTAGATGCAGTTCAAAACAAAACTATGCCCAAAGTTTATCAAGAATTTATTGATGGAAAAATAAAACAGGTTCTTTTTGAAAATGATGAATTGGAAGGCTTTAATTATATGCCTGACGACATGAAAGCGGAAAATATATATATTACGCTTAAAGATATTGATAATAATGGTACTGATGAGTTAATTATTGGATTTCAAGAAAATAGTGATTATGGTCAAATTATTGCTCTTTATACCATAGATAATAATAATCAAATAAAACTCATTGAATCTGGTGATGACAGAAATCAATTATATTTACTAAATAATGATAAGTTTTATCAAAATTATCGTGATAACGCATTTGTTTCAACACAAGGAATTTATCATTTAGCAGGCGATAAATTACTTGCTGATGATTATTGTTTCACAGCACCCATTTACAAAAAAAATGGGCAAGAAGTTGATTTTATAGAATTAGGAGAATTAGAAGATAATCAATACGAAATTGCCGAATTTTATAATAAAACTGGCGAAAATAATATAAAAAACAGCCAAAGGACAACTACAAAAATTGATGATAATGGTGTACATAATAAAGATCCATTATGTACTTTTGATAAGCATATACAAAAATTAGAAAAGCCTATATTGTCTGAAATATCAAAAGAAGACTCAAAAGAAAACAAAGAAGAAAAAAGCAGTACTATGAAAAAATATAGTTTTGAATCAGCACCTAAACCTGATATGTCATTAAAGCAAAATGATTCAAAAGAAATAAGACAAATTAAACAACAATATAATGAAGTGCTGCAAAAGATAAATAATCATCATAATAACGATGATGAAATTAGAAAATATTCCATACTTGTTTCTGAAAGTATTCCCAGTGAAGAAAAAATACCCTATCATAATGAATACCAAAAAATGGAATTACTGTTTGTGGGAGATATTTTTTTCGGTAAGGAGTATATGATTGGTTCAGAAGCAACGCACTATCAATATAATCTCTTTAATCAAAATGGTGATTTAATTTTCACTTATAAAATTACACTCTCTGTTTTTGGAGATTCAGATGAATATTACTGTTATTATAAAAATAACAAGTTGATTCATACGCAAAGTAATTATGACGGATATGGTGAAGATATGTGTAAAATGGACAAACAATATGCACAAAAACAAAAATCAAGAGCAATAGAATTATTTGAAGATAACTAATATAATGGGCTGTGTGTAGATTAGCAGTTATGATATACCTAATCTTTTCAGGCAGCCTGAATGTTAATTAATGGCATACGCATTTATTATATAATCCTGTTGTCATTGGCATCAATGATAAAATAGGCACAATTATAGTCGATTTATAGCAAAAGCAAGCAAGGCAAAAGTCTGTGGCAGTATCAATAATACGACAAGGCGAATTAACGCTGCATGATTTTGCTATAAAACGACTATAATATTTTGAATTTTTTAATATTTTCCATTATACTTCAATCATTGTTTAATGAGACATTGTAGGTGTTTGCCATGAATAAAAAATTACTCAGTTTGCTGTTGCCAATTATTTCGACCACAGTATTGGCACAAGAAAAAGCCATTACCATATCTTTATCGGGTAATATTATGATGGGAACCACCTATCCTACTACTATGTTGCCTGATGATGATGGAGAAAATATTTTTCGCGACACAAAAAATCATACCATCACGGCAGATTTAGCACTTGCCAATTTAGAAGGTGCATTGTGCGATGGTGGTATCACGCATAAAACAGGCAAAAATTCCTATGCTTTTCGTATGCCCACTCGTTATGGTAAATACTTAAAAGACGCAGGTTATGATTTTCTCAGCATGGCAAATAATCATGCCAATGATTTTGGTTTATCTTGCATCGAATCTACCGAAGAAGTATTAGACCAACAAGGCATCAAATATGCAGGCATCAAGGGGCGTAATGAATACGCCATTATTGAAAAAGATGGCATAAAATATGGCATTACTGCTTTTGGACATAACAACTACACCTTAATGCACACCGATTTGACTACGGTTAAACGCGTTTTAACCGATTTGCGACCCCAAGTAGATATTTTGATTGTATCAGTGCATGGCGGTGCCGAAGGTAAAAGTCGCAGAAACTTACCTTATGGTAGTGAAACTTTTTTAGGTGAAAATCGTGGTAATTTACGAGAATTAGCAAAATTTTGTATCGATAACGGAGCAGATATAATTTACGGTCATGGACCACATGTGGCACGCGCTATCGAAGTGTATAAAAATCGTTTCATAGCATATAGTTTAGGCAATTTTGCTACACCATATGGCATGAATTTATCGGGTATATCAGGTTATGCTCCTTTGGTGAATATTCGCATCAATCGTCAAGGTGAATTTATTGATGGTGTGATTTACTCTTTCATTCAACAACCCTCAATTGGTCCACGCATTGATGAAACACACAGCGTTGCACAAGAAATCAAACAATTAACCGAAGAAGATATATCCAATAATGCTATTGATATTGACCAAACAGGACACATCACGGTGAAATATCAATCTCAACAAAATAAGGATTAAAATTTCGCGTACAGCAAGCATGGATAGAAAGCAAGCGTAGGGCGGGCAACTTATTGCTCACGCGTTTTAATCCATTTTCAGGCTGCCTAAAAAATTAACAGTACCGCCGTAGCAAGCGTAGGGTGTGCAACTTGTTGCACACGCGTTTTAATCCGCCCAGTCTGAAAGGGTTTTTGCAATGCCGTTTTTTGGATAGGCAACCCGATTAAATCGTCTTACGCCGATTTAATCGGAGATTGCTTCGCCTTGTTGTACAAGGCTCGTAATGACAGTAATTTTTTATATAGCGTTTCTGTTTTGTTTTTTCAGGCTGCCTGAAAACTCTCAAAATATCAAACCATTACACCGTTATATTTAAAAAACAAAGCAATAAAGTTATAATAAGCAAGCGTTTTTATCTAAAATTTCATCAACGACAACGCCGTTTCAGGCTGCCTGAAAGGTTATAAAATGCTCAAAAATCAAGGATTTACCCTATCGGAATTGATGATTGTCATTGCCGTTTTAGCCATTTTATCTGCGGTTGCTGTGCCGTCTTTTTCAGCGTTTAGCAAAAAGGGGCATTTGAACAAAGCCCGTGCGGCGTTAGTGGAAAACGCTCATTTTATGGAACAATACTACGCTCAACACAAAACTTTCAAAAAAAACTCAACCACTTGGCCAGATTTGCCTAACACTGCAACCAGTAAATTTGATATTGCTTTTACAGCAAAAAGCCCCCAAGGTATCAATAAAGGTGATGACCGCTATATTTTGCGTGCCACACCCAACGCGGCATACGCCAAAATAGAAAATCGATATATCGAAATCGATCAACACAATCGTATTAAACTCTGCACTAAAAACAATTCAACAGAATGTAAAAACTGGTGAATAAAGTTTCAGGCAGCCTGAAATTCATCATATTAAAACATATTAAACAAAAACCCCCATCCATTAGGACAGGGGTTTGGTTATAGGGCGTTTGGTGGTGTCCTACTTTCACATGGGTAATCCATACTATCATCGGCGATGAGTCGTTTCACGGTCCTGTTCGGGATGGGAAGGCGTGGGACCAACTCTCTATGGCCACCAAACATAAAACTGGTTGTAAC
>JAGBKK010000021.1 GCA_017934045.1 Neisseriaceae bacterium
TAAAAATAACGATAAAATAAAATAACTTGGTATTGGTGTTGAATAAAATAATAATGCCGACATAATCAGCAATACTTTAATAATAGAATATTTTATCCATTGTTGTTTATTTTTTGGATGTAAAATAAGAGGTGTAATAGATAATATAGCAATAGAAATACACATTGTCAGTGCATCATATTGGTACATATAGTTTTGATACATAAATGGAACGGTTAAAGCAGATAAAATAATTAAAACACTCACCAATCTATCCTTAACATCAAACCGTTGTACAATCCACGATAAAGAAACTGCATAAAGCACAATACCTAAAATTTGTGGTAGTGGATATAAACTGAAAACAAATTGACCACCTGATAATAATTGAAATAGCCACAAAACAAATGGACGACCGCAATAACGCCAAGAAGTTACAGTTCCCTTATCAAAAAGGTAAGTTTCTCCATCACGCAAACGATAAAAATCATCACCAAAAGGTTCGCCAGCTAAAATAATGGGCATGGCAACCAATAAAGCAATAATGACTGAATCGGTGTATTGTTTATTAAACTTTAAAAGCATTTCAAATTTCCTGCTATTTAATAATGATATAAATTTCTTGGCTATTTTTAAAATAGTAAATATCATAAAGATAATGATTAAACACTTTTTTATCTTCTGTCAAAAAAGTATTTGACATTCCATGTGATAATTTATCAACACTCTCTTGAATACTATAACTGTGAAGATACGAATTCATACCAGTATAAAAGTTGAATATTGTTTTATTATACAACAAATCAGCCATATACAGTTTATTGTTAATTAATTTTATTGAATACGGATTTAAACAATCGTTTTTACAAACAAAAAATATATTCATTTTGTTTTTTGTTTGCCCATTGTTTAAATTATTATCAATATAATTAAAGCCATCATATAATGTTGTTATTAACATTCTTTCATATTCTTTTTGTAATTTAAACGCATAAGAAAAAATACATAAATCAGCAAAAGAAAACAATATAACTAACGCTGTTGCAATGCTATGTACATATATTTTTATTTTACCTTTTAAATATTTAAAACCAATAACAGATAAACAAAATAAAGCAGAAGAAATAGAAACAACTAATCGCAAATGTAAGTTTTCTGGTCGTGGGGATATTATTGATAAAAATATTATTGTTAAAAACAACATTATAGGAATGATCAACATTCGCTTAAATTTACTAGTATTTTCTTGTGTACTATTTTTTACAATTACTGCATATATTGAAAAATATATAATAAAAAATAAAGGTATTAGTATAAGACCAATATAACGCTCAAATACAAATAATGTAAAGGGTATTAAATTTTCAAAAATATTTACAGGAATCAATGTAATATCAACACTACTTTGTGTTTTATACCAATATGCGTCATCAAATAGATTGAGAACAATTTTATTATATATAAAATAAGAAAATACAATAGCAAAAGTATTAAATATTAAATTTTTATTTTTATTATTATCTATATCATTGATATATAAAAATAATGAAAATATTATAAATGTTGGCAGCACTGGTTGATAAAGTAAAAAAGCAACAACAATAATAATAATTTTATAGAACAAACTAATATACATTTGTTTATATTTATAGTTTAATTTATCTGTATTAAAAATAAACGGCGTTAAAGAAAATATGCTCATTGCAATACAAATAGATAAGGCATCATAATTGTATGGATAAACAGCAAGCATATAAGGAGTGGTTAATGCAATAAATAATAACAATCCAGATTGCAATCTATTAAATATTTCTATTTTTCTAACAATAAACATTAAAGTTATTGAATATATAACAATCCCCATAATTTGTGGTAGTGGTGCAAGATTAAATAAAAAATTATCTTGTGATAAGAAACGAAATACAACATTAGTTAAATATCGACCATCTAAAGAATAATCTCGTACGCCTGCCATACGATTAAAGTCATCAGCAAACGGCTCTCCTATTAAAACAATAGGAAAAATCACCACTAACGCAATTAAAACAGCATCGTTATATTGTTTATTCCATTGTAATTTCATAGCATATTTTCTTAATTGACTGTAAAATAGGCTACCATTATAACTGAAAATGTTAAGGAATAGAAAATGAATGGTCAGTGTAGCACGATAGCGTTGATTGTCCCTGTTTTTAATGAGGAAGAAACTGTCTCTTTGTTTGTATCCGAAACAGAACGCATTTTGGCAGATTATTTACCACAGATTAAGGTTGTTTTTGTCGATGACGGTTCGCGAGACCAAACCGTAGCGAAAATTTTAGAAATACAACAAGATAAGCCATTTGTCAGTTTATTGCGATTATCTCGCAATTTTGGTAAAGAAGCAGCGGTTTCAGCAGCATTAGATGTTGTAGAGGCCAATGCCTATGTGATTGCTGATGTTGATTTACAAGATCCTTTGGAAGTGGTGGTGCAATTTATTGAAATTTGGCAAACGCAAAAAGTGGATACTGTGTGTGGCAAACGCATTGATCGCTCGGCAGATACAGGAACCAAACGCATAACCGCAGGTGGATTTTACTATATTTTCAATAAATTATCAGGCAGAGTAAAAATTCCTGCCAATGTGGGTGATTTTCGTCTTATTGATCGTAAAGTAGTTGAGATTCTTCGCTCCTTGCCTGAACGCAATCGTTTTATGAAAGGTTTATTTGCGTGGAGTGCTTTAAAAACCGTTGAAGTATCGTATGTTCGTCCTGAAAGAACAGTTGGTACAACAAAATGGAATTACCCCAAACTGTGGAATTTTGCCTTGGACGGCATTATGGGCTTTTCCACGTTGCCTTTGCGAGTGTGGTCGTATTTTGGTGGCTTTGTTGCGTTGTTAGCGTTTATTTATATGCTGTGGATTGTGGCAAAAACACTGATTTTTGGTATTGATGTGTCAGGTTACGCATCTTTGATGAGTGTCATTTTATTTTTGGGTGGCATTCAGTTGGTGTCGATTGGCATTTTGGGGGAGTATTTGGGGCGTGTTTCGGAAGAAGTCAAACGCCGTCCTGTGTATGTGATTGCGGATATTGTCGGCAATGTGGCAACAAACAATAGCAAAAATGGCTGTGGCGTGGTATTAGAGAAAAATCAAAATGATGGTTGAACGACTGTTATCTTTTCAGGCTGCCCGATTTATCATTGTTGGCATTGCTGCAACGCTTACCGATTTAGGTGTATCAACATTGCTTTTAAAAATCTTTGGCTGGCACGAAACAGTTTGTGCTGCAATCGGCTTTGCGGTGGCGTTTTGGGTATCATTTTTTGGACATCGTTTTTTTACTTTTCGCACTTTTGGAAATCCATTCAAATTCTTTTTATTAGCCGTATCTATGTTGCTTTTGCGTGAAATAATGATTTACAGTTTAACCGCCATAGGTGTTCGTGGGTTTATGGCTTTATTTATTCCATTGTGTGCGGTTACACTGATTACTTTTGTGGTTTCTAAATATAAGATTTTTAAGGGATAAATATTTTTCAGGCAGCCTGAAACAATTATCCCTTATCAACCACGCCACTCACCTGCCTATCCGCATGATAACTCGACCGCACCATTGCCCCTACGGCAGCGTTTTTAAAGCCCATTTGTTCCGCCTGTTGTTTGTAGTAGGCAAACATTTCAGGCGTAACATAGCGTGCCACTGGCAAATGGCTGTTAGTCGGTTGCAAATATTGCCCAATGGTGAGCATATCGACATTGTGTTCTCGCATGTCAGCCATCACTTGTAGTACTTCGTCATCAGTTTCACCCAAGCCCACCATAATGCCTGATTTGGTTAAAACTTCTGGTTTTAACGCTTTGTATTGTTTTAATAAATTCAAAGAATGGGCGTAATCCGCACCTGGACGGGCTTTTTTGTATAAACGGGGGGCAGTTTCTAAATTGTGATTCATCACATCAGGCGGAGTTTCTGCCAAAATATTTAACGCCAAATCCAAACGCCCACGAAAATCAGGCACGAGAATTTCAATTTTGGTGTCAGGCGAAGTCTCTCGTAACGCTTTGATACAATTTGCAAAATGCCCTGCTCCGCCGTCTTTTAAGTCGTCCCGATCCACCGAAGTAATCACCACATATTGAAGTTTCATTGCCGCCACCGATTGGGCTAAATGTTGTGGCTCATCAGCGTCCAAAGGCAGTGGGCGACCATGCCCCACATCGCAAAACGGACAGCGGCGTGTGCAAATATCGCCCATAATCATAAATGTGGCTGTGCCTTTGCCAAAACACTCGCCAATATTCGGACACTGTGCTTCTTCGCACACCGTATGTAGTTTTTGCTCTCGCAATATATTTTTGATTTCAAAATACTTTTGAGAACTTGGCAACTTGGCACGAATCCAAGACGGCTTGGGCAGAACAGTTTCAGGTTGCACCACCTTCACAGGAATTTTAGCAACCTTATCTGCCCCTTTTTGTTTGATACCGATTGTTTTTTTGTGTTCCATAGTCGTTATGTCTATTTCAGGCAGCCTGAAAAGGTTTCAGGCTGCCTGAAAAACGCCATTATGCTTGATTTTCGGTGGTTGGTTTTTGACGCAAACGCAAGCCTAAATCTCTTAACTGGCGGTCATCAACGCTGTTGGGGGCGTTGGTGAGCAAGCATTGAGCACGTTGGGTTTTGGGGAATGCGATGACATCGCGGATTGATTCTGCTCCTGTCATCAGGGTTACCAAGCGGTCTAAACCGAATGCCAAACCACCGTGTGGCGGAGCACCGAATTTTAAGTTATCCAACAAAAAGCCGAATTTGTTTTGTTGTTCTTCGGGGCTGATATTCAGTGCGGCAAACACTTTTTCCTGCACTTCTGCTCGGTGAATACGGATTGAGCCGCCGCCCACTTCCCAGCCGTTTAACACCATGTCGTAGGCACGAGCCAAGCAGTGTTCGGGGTCGCTTGCCATTAGGTCTTCGTGTCCTGCTTTGGGCGAAGTAAATGGGTGATGCATGGCTGACCAGCGTTTTTCGTCTTCGTCATATTCAAACATTGGAAAGTCGGTTACCCACAACGGTTTCCATTCATCAACAAAATAGCCGTCTGCCGCTCCGTGTTCGTGTCCGATTTTCACACGCAACGCACCAATCGCTTCATTCACCACTTTGGCTTTGTCTGCGCCAAAGAAAATAATGTCGCCATTTTGGGCATTGGTGCGGCTGATAATTTCTTTCAGGCAGCTGTCAGATAAGAATTTCACAATCGGCGATTGCAAACCGCTGTTTTCGCCATTGGTGATATTGTTTATATCATTCACTTTAATATACGCCAAACCTTTCGCACCGTAAATGCCGACAAATTCGGTGTAGGTGTCGATTTCTTTGCGTGATAATTTTGCACCATTCGGCACACGCAGGGCAATCACTCTGCCATTCGGCAAATCAGCAGCGGCACGGAATACTTTAAACTCTTCCGTTTTCATTAAGTCGGTGAGTTCAGTAAATTGCAAAGACACACGCAAATCAGGCTTATCACTGCCATACAAACGCATGGCGTCCGCAAACAACATTCTTGGAAACTCGCCCAAATTAACATTTAATTCGTCTTGGAAAATTTTGCGGGTCATACCTTCGGCAATATCCATAATTTCGTTTTCGTCTAAAAACGAAGTTTCCAAGTCGATTTGCGTAAATTCAGGCTGCCTGTCGGCACGCAAATCTTCATCACGAAAGCATTTGGTAATTTGATAATAACGGTCGAACCCTGCAACCATCAACAACTGCTTGAATAACTGCGGCGATTGCGGCAGGGCATAGCAATAACCATTATGCACACGACTTGGCACCAAATAATCCCTTGCCCCTTCGGGTGTGGAACGCGTGAGCATAGGCGTTTCAATGTCGATAAAGCCCAAATCGTCCAAATAACGGCGAACGCCCATAGCCACTTTATAACGCAATTTAAGATTTTTTTGCATCACAGGGCGGCGTAAATCCACCACACGGTGCGTTAAACGCACATTTTCCGACAGATTTTCGTCATCAATTTGAAACGGCGGCGTAGCGGCAGTGTTCAGCACTTCAATTTCTTTTGCCAAAATTTCAATGCCGCCTGAAATCATTTTATCGTTTTTCGTGCCGTCAGGACGCAAACGCACTCGTCCCGTTACGCACAACACAAATTCATTGCGAGACGAGTCGGCAAGTTTGAACGCGTCAGGCGTGTCAGGGTCAATCACCACTTGCACCAAGCCTTCGCGGTCGCGTAAGTCAATAAAAATCACCCCGCCATGGTCGCGGCGGCGATGAACCCAGCCCTTAACGGTTACGGTTTGGTCTAAATATTGTTCGTTAATTAAACCACAATAGTTTGTACGCATTTTTGAGTATCCTGTAAGTGTTTCAGGCTGCCTGAAACTTTTGAATAATAAAAAACCTGTTATTTTACTGCTTTTTATGCTTGATTTGGGGGATTTTTAAATGTTTCAGGCTGCCTGAAACCTTTGCAAAACTCAATCTGAAACAAAAAAATCGTTCGTGATAGAGTGAGTATTCTTACCCACCAAAATTTAGCAATTTATAATCAATTGAATTTCAATAATATTTATTCCGCTCTATCAGGCGATTGGTGGGCAAAGCCCCGCCTACGGCGTTTCGTTTTAAAAGATTAAGTTTTGCAGGAGTCTCTATATGTATCATTTTCACAACACTTACACCCACCAACCGAGCAGATAAATTGACAACGGATACACAATATGCTTATCCCTAAAAAAAACCGTTTATCAAAAAGTTGTGAAAAAGTGCAAAAAAATAGTATCCTATTGACTGGAAAATTGATTTTTGCTGATGTCAGCAAGAAAGGAACAAAAAATGATGAAGAAACAACATAAATCAGCCAAATTTGCACTCACTGCATTGGCATTCAGTTTATTTGCCACCCCCACTATGGCAAAAGACATTACCATTTCCCAAGAACCCTTGTTGGGGGTGTCTAAAATTACACCTTCTGTGGTATTGGCATTGTCGGTAGAATATCCAACCGCAGGTGTTGCCTATTCAACCACACAATCTTTAAGCTTAAATGCCATTAAAGAAGGTGCAGAACGATTTGACGGTTATTTCGACAACACCAAATGTTATACCTACATTCAAACCATTGCACACGGCAAACCTGGCGGATATCGTTCTGGTGGCACAGATAATCCTGAATATTTAGATATACAATATGGCACCAATCGCAGTGAAGCTAACTTTAACGGTAGTGGCGGTTATGTTGAATACGGCGATGGTTACTTCAAAGTAAGCAGCGATGCTCAAAACATTGGTGGTTATCAAGGTTTGTGTGGTGGCGAATTAGAATGGTCAGGCAATATGATGAACTTTATGACCATGTCCGCCGTAGATATTATGCGTAAAACCTTAACAGGTGGTAATCGTGCCAAAGGTGTTGGTGCGTCTGAACAGGTCTATAAAGACGGCGATACGGCAAGTAAAACTTATTTGCGTCGTGCCAATCAATGGGGTTTGATGAGTGACTCCCCATTTGATAAGAAAGCTGTAGGCGGTAAAGACCAACAACAATATGACTTCACCCGTCGTGGTTTTGATTGGGATGTTTATGGAAAAAAAGTCAATGGTACACCACTTTTGAAATACCTTTTACCACATAACTACTACGACTATATGGTTAGAATGGGTACTTCTGGTCCATTGGCAAAAGAACCTGGTGCAGGAGTTGGTGTTGCAGATGAAGGTTGGGGTTCATTTTCTGCTTCAAATCAATGCAAATTTGGTGGTCTTGCCGCTATTGCTTTTATGAATAACGGTACAGGTTTTAATATTGGCTTTTTACAAAGATCAGGTAGTAACTCTTTGTATAATGGTAACATTTTCTCTGCTGGTACCTCTCTTACTGGTTCATATATCAATCCAGGTCAGCGAGTTTATTGCGGTATTCCCTACACTGCACAAACTGAATCGGGTGCTCGTGCCTCTTCTAAATGGTTTAATGTTGTGGTTGAACGAGACGATAAACCCACAGGTTTGTTGCAAGAATACGCCTCCACTCAAGGCATGCGTGTTGCCGCAATGGGTTATTTAAGTGAAACAGAAAACACAAAAGGCACGCATGATGGTGGTGTATTGCGTGCCAAAATGAATTCTGTTTCATCTGAACTTAATGCCGATGGTACTTTCAAAATCAATCCAGAAGGTGATTCGGCAGGTAATTCTGGAGCTATCAACTATATCAATAAATTTGGTGATCGTGCTCCTTATGACATAAACGACCCAGTTTCAGAACTTTACTACTCTGCCTTCGTTATTTGCGTAATGGTGCATGGCAATGGAAAACAGATGGTACACAAGAAAAAGTAAGTGGCAATCCCAACCCATATCCTTACGCTACTGTAACCGATTACGAAAAAGATGGTTTCCCAGTCATTCAAACTTGGGACGACCCATTTGTCGTTGCTGGTGATAGACCAGAAGATAAACAGTGTTATTCTCCTGCTGTGATTGTTTTAGGGGACACCAATACACACAACGATAATAATTTACCTAATTACCCAGGAGCTAGCGTTACCGATAATGTTGCCTTGGATAAAGATGGCACAACGCATTATTATCAAAAAGTGTGTCAATTATCAGGTTTCTGTTCAGGGGCAGATGGCTGGCGTGTTTCATCAGGTTCAAACACTCCTGGTCAAGATTATGCCGTTACTTTTGGTTTGGCAGGTATGGCATATTGGACCAAAACCAACGATGTGCGTCCTGATATTGTCAGAGATAACGGAAAGCCAACACATATTCAATCGTTCTTCATTGATGTGTTAGAAGGAGGCTTGCTGAAAACCAAAGGTTCATTATGGACGACAACAAAAGCAACGGAAGATTCTGCTATGCAGAACTCTTATTATCTTGCTGGTAAATTTGCATCGCCTGATTACGATTCAAAAAAAACTTATACGCGTAATGATTTTGACTCAACTAAAAATACGCGTCCTCTTTGGACAGATGACCCCATTGGTGAAACTTCTAATGAATCATTCCCCTTGGGCATGCCTAGAAACTACTCCGTGGCAAATAATCCAAAAAATATGAAGGAATCTTTGGTTTCTGCCTTTAAAACCATTGGTTTTACAGAAAACACCTTGCAATCTGCCATTCAATACAATAACGCTCAAGGAGCAGAGTTAAATGTTACTTCCAGCGGTACAGGATCGGCAGCTTTAATATCAGAAGGTGCCATTGTTGCCAATAAAGATACATCAGGCAAAGTTACAGGTTACACCGTAAAAGACCATGCCAAAGTTTTAAAGAGACTCAAAGATACGCCAGAATTGGTTCCTTTGACTTTCCATGCAGGTTATAACACCAAAACTTGGACAGGCTACCTGAAAGCTCATATTTTGATTGATCCCACATTGGATACGGATACTTATGGTAGCCCGTTCATGGAGGCAGAACTTTGGAATGCAGGTCAGATATTGTTTAATCAATATCATAACAATAGCACTTATAGTAGCCGTAATGTACAAAGTAAAGCAGATAACACTGCTCCCACCAAAGGCTTTATGGCATTTAATGCAATGAATGCCGCCTCATTTAGTGGCAACATTACAGGTAAAGTATTTGAAAGCGATGAAAATTTCTATGCAAGTTTGAACGCAAGTGCCAAAACACCTGCTAACTTAATCAATTACTTGTTGGGCGATTCAAGTAAAGAAAACACCACAGATGGTTTGCGTGTTCGCGAAGAAAGTTTGATGGGTACTTCGGTGTACTCATCAGTAACGCCAATCTTGCGTAATAGTGTAGATAAAGAAGTAAAAGGTGTTCCTATTGATGGTGGTAAAACCTGTAAGTACAGTACCGTTCGTTCAGGTGATTATGTTGCCACTGCTTCTAACGAAGGTATGTTGCATATCTTTGATATGGACGGCAATGAAAAATATGCCTATGTACCACAAACGGCTTTGCCTTACATTGCCAATTATGCCAATCCAAAATATACACACCGTTATGTCAATGACGGACATTCAATGTTGCATGAAGTGTGCGATGGCACCAATGCGGCAACCTATTTGGTGGGTACTTCTGGTCGTGGTGCATCTTCCATTTACGCCATTAATGTAACTGATGATAAATTCGAAGCGGTATTGGAAGTAAATAACCAAAATGAATCTGATATTGGTTTATTGGTCAGTGCACCGATTGTGGCTAACCAAGCTGCAGGCAGTACAGGTGCACCTGTGATGATTTTCAGTAGTGGTTACAACAACCCATCTGGCAAAGGTTATTTGTTCATCTATAACCTAAAAACAGGTGCACAAATTGCCAAAGTTGAATTGGGTGAAAGTGGCGTTGGCTCACCAGTAGGCTATGATTCCAATAATGACGGCATTATCGACCGCGTTTATGTGGGCGATTATGAAGGTAAATTGTGGCGTGTTGATATGCAAGAACCAACAGGCGACAACGCAACTTGGGATAAGCATAAACCAGCACAATTGGTGTTCCAAGCCGAAGGTCCCATATTAAACCACCCAGCCATTGGCAAAGTGGGTAACAAAACCGCCATTTTATTGGGTACAGGCACTTATCTGACATTTAACGATATGCTTGCTGATACACAAAACTATGGTTACGGTATTTTTGATGATGGTAGCGTTAGCACAACCATTAAACCTAACGAACTGCATGTACAAACATTTACCAGCAGTTATCGTACTGGTGAGAATGGTATGGAAAACTACACATTCTACGAAATTACCCATAACCCAATACCTGACGATGCCAAAGGTTGGCGTTTGATCTTGCCAAAAGGCTTTACTGTAACTTCTGATTCGGCGTTCTATGGACCGCAAAATCAATTGGCAACTTACACCGCAACCAAAATCGATGATGTGGGTAATAAACAATGTAATGTAACAGGTGAAACATTGTTTATCGCAGTCGATGCACGCAATGGTGGTGCATACGAAAGTGCCGTATTCGATGTGAATAACGACCGCAAATTCGATAACAATGACGCATTACCAAATGGTTATTATCCATCGGCTGTGGGTACTGATGATGTGGGATTGGATATGAATGTTGGTTATACAAACAACAAAAGTAGTAATCTCATTTTGGGTAGTAATATGAATCTTAATATTGTTAAATTCCCCACAGGAGCACTCAAAACGCGTCGTGTTTCTTGGCGTGAAATCTTCTAATTTGGGTTTGCCCAACCACAACCGCCCAATGCCCATTGGGCGGTTTTTTTAATGTTTTCAGGCAGCCTGAAAGAAATTTAGTTTTTACTAATTAAGCAACTGATTGATTAGTATAAAACTATGTACTTCATTTTAATTTTTTGCTTGTCGAATGGGCGAAATTGGTGCATAGTAACGCCTTTATTGATTAAACATATTTCAGGAGTGAATAATGTCCGTATTAGTTGCAAAACCAGCCCCATTCTTTTGTTGCGACAACAAAACCTTTCCAGCCGTTTTGGGCAATGGCGAAATTGTTGAAGATTTCAACTTCAAAAAAGCCACACAAGGCAAATATGCCGTGGTGTTCTTTTATCCAATGGACTTTACCTTTGTGTGTCCGTCTGAAATTTTGGCGTTCAACAATCGTTTAGATGAATTTAAAAAACGCAATGTTGAGTTGATTTCGGTTTCCATTGACAGCCAATTCACCCACAACGCATGGCGTGAAACCCCTGTGGAAAAAGGCGGTATCGGTAAAGTAGGCTTTACGATGGTGGCTGATGTAAAAGGCGAAATTATCCGTGCCTACGATGTGGAAAGCGAAGGCGGCGTGGCATTCCGTGGTTCGTTCTTAATCGACAAAAATGGCGTGGTACAACATCAAGTAGTCAATAACTTGCCTTTGGGTCGCAATGTTGATGAAATGTTGCGAATGATTGACGCTTTGCAATTTACCGAAGAAAACGGCGAAGTCTGCCCAGCAGGCTGGCACAAAGGTGAAGCAGGTATGAAACCCAATGCACAAGGCGTGGCTTCTTACTTGGCAAGCAATGCTCAAAAATTGTAATTAGGTTTTATGGTAAAAAGCACCGTAATAGGTGCTTTTTTTATTTTCAGGCAGCCTGAAAGGCAGTTGCCCACCGTAACGACAAAAAGCAATATCGGCACGCTGAAAGACAAAAATCAACGCCTATGGCGTTGTGGTGGGCAAGACGGCATTTCGTTTTAGAAAGTTTTACAGGAGTTTTTTATAGTCGTTGCAGAGCAAGAGCATGCAAGGCAACGAGCCTACGACAGTATAAATCATACGGCAAGGCGAAGTAACGCCGCAGGGTTTTGTTATGAAACGACTACTACTCTCATTGCGAGACTTGAACGAGAGTTCAAGTCGTGGCAATCTCCCAACTACGAAGAACGCACCGAATGATTACCGCCGTAGGGTGGGATTGCCAGCCCACCGACAACGCCGATAGGCGTTGTTGTTAAACAATTTCAGGCAACCTAAATCATTTTCTTTGATTATTTTACACCGCTCTTATCAGTGGTTTGGTGGGCTGGCAAGCCCACCCTACGACATTTCTGTTTTTGATTTGCGTTTTCAGGCAGCCTGAAAGACCGAAAAAGCTACATTCAGTTAAAATTAAGATTAAGTAAAAACAAGGCATTGCGATAAAGTTCATCATCGTTTATTGACATAACGCAAGGTTTATATTATTCTTCACAGGTTTTATTAGTGTAAATTATTTCAGGCTGCCTGAAAAAGTGGGCAGTTGATAATTTCAATCTTGGAATCAAATTATGGCAACAGAACACGAAGCAATGTCAGGTGCTGAATATATCAAACACCACTTGGTACATTTAAGCAATCAAGGCACACCTCAAAGCAATATCATTGATTTTTCATATCTTAATTTAGACAGCATTATTCTTTCCATTGTTTTAGGCGGTTTAGGCTGTTTCTTCCTGTGGCGTGCTGCTCAAAAAGCCACAGCTGGTGTGCCAAGTCGTTTTTTAGCTGCCGTAGAAATTTTAATTGAATGGGTGGATAAATCCAGCAAAGACATTATCCACAACGAACAAACCCGCAAATTGGTGTCGCCTTTGGCTCTGACCGTATTTGTGTGGATTTTCTTAATGAACGCCATGGACTTATTGCCTGTGGATTTACTGCCGTGGGCATGGCAAGGTATTACAGGCGATCATCACGCTTACTTGCGTGTCGTCCCCACTGCCGACATTAACACCCCCTTGGCAATGGCGATTGGTGTGTTGGCTTTGTGTTTGTTTTACAATGTTAAAATTAAAGGCTTGGGCGGCTGGATGCACGAAATGCTCACCGCACCTTTTGGTAAAAGCCCATTCTTGTGGGTGTTCAACTTTGTTCTGAATATCATCGAATTTGTTGCCAAAACGGTATCGCACGGCTTGCGGTTGTTTGGCAATATGTATGCGGGCGAATTGGTCTTCTTGCTGATTGCTATGTTAGGTGGTGCATGGGCAAGTGGCGGCTCGGTAGGTTTTCTTGATCCAATCTTATACATTGGTCATATCTTGGCAGGTGCAGTGTGGGCGATTTTCCACATTCTGATTATCTTGTTACAAGCATTCATCTTTATGACATTGGCATTGGTGTATATTGGACAAGCCCACGATTCACACTAATGCTGTGGCGTGGTGCAAGTTTTGACTGTGTGTTATCCCAAACACTTGGTTAAATATCCGTAAATTTTTTGATTAATCCCTCTTTTGTTAAGGAGTTAAACATGGGAATTGGTGGTTTGATCGCCGTAGGCTGTGGTCTGATTGTTGGTTTAGGTGCTTTGGGTGCCGCTTTGGGTATTGGTATTTTGGGTTCTAAATACTTGGAATCTTCTGCTCGCCAACCTGAATTGATGAACTCATTGCAAGTTAAACTGTTCATTATCGCAGGTTTGATTGACGCCGCATTCTTGATTGGTGTAGGTATTGCACTGTTGTTTGCATTCGCAAATCCATTTGGTGGTTAATAGCAATTAACACAAGGTATTTATCGATTAACAAACAACGATAGGTGATACCGTGAATATCAATGCAACCTTAATTGCACAACTGATTGTCTTTGGTATTTTGGTGTGGTTCACAATGAAATTCATTTGGCCACCCGTCATCAAAGCATTAGATGAGCGTGCAAACAAAATTGCCGAAGGTTTGGCAGCCGCCGAACGCGGCAAGAGTGATTTTGAACAGGCAGAGAAACGCGTCGCAGCAATTTTAGCCGAAGGTCGTCAGCAAGTAGCCGAAATGGTTGCTAATGCCGACAAACGCGCTGCTGAAATTATGGAAGCAGCCAAACAACAAGCGTCTGACGAAGCAGCCAAAATTTTGGCTCAAGCCCGTGCTGATGTGGCACAAGAAGCCAACCGTGCGCGGGAAGCGTTACGCAATCAAGTGGGCATTTTAGCCGTAAAAGGGGCAGAGCAAATTTTGCGTCGTGAAATTGACGCAAACGCACATGCCGAACTTTTAGGTGCCTTAAAACAGGAGTTGTAATTCATGGCTGAGTTCGCAACCGTTGCAAGACCGTATGCCAAAGCCCTTTATGGTTTGGCTGGGCAGTATGGTCAAACCCGTGTTTGGGGTGATGATTTGGCGTTATTGGCAAAAATTGTTGTCGAACCAAAAGTCAGCAAAGTGCTTTCTCGCCCTGAATTAAGTCCAGCACAGCGTGGTGAAATTCTGCTCAACCTGTTATCTACCGATAAAATGGTTGATAAGCGTTTGCACAATTTCGTTTCTGTTCTTTCCGAAAATAACCGTTTATCCGTATTGCCTGCTATTTACGAGCAGTATCGTGAATTTATGTTATCGGAAGAACGGACACAACAAGCCGTTGTGTATAGTGCGTTCCCCTTATCCGATCAAGAATATAACGACTTGGTTTCCTTGTTGGAAGAACGAATGGATACCAAATTGCAAGTTCGCGTTGAAATTGATCCTGCCTTAATTGGCGGTGTCAAAATCGAAGTGGGCGATCAAGTATTGGATATGTCTGTACAAAACAAACTGAACGCCCTGAAAGCGGCAGTAACAAATTAGGAGATTTCCATGCAGCTTAATCCTGCAGAAATTAGCGATTTAATTCGCGAAAAGATTGAACACTTGTCCGACAATGCGGAAATTCGTACACGCGGCACCGTTATGTCC
Organism: Neisseriaceae bacterium; assembly: GCA_017934045.1. Taxonomy (GTDB): domain Bacteria; phylum Pseudomonadota; class Gammaproteobacteria; order Burkholderiales; family Neisseriaceae; genus RGIG9985. The sequence continues at coordinate 15,131 of JAGBKK010000021.1, forward strand.
GTAACTGACGGTATTGTCCGTATTCATGGCTTGTCTGATGTGATGCAAGGTGAAATGATTGAATTCCCTGGCAACACATTCGGCTTGGCAATGAACTTGGAACGCGACTTTGTCGGTGCAGTGATTTTAGGTGAATACGGTCATATTCGTGAAGGGGACGAAGTAACCTGCACAGGTCGTATTTTGGAAGTGCCGATTGGACGAGAATTGGTCGGACGCGTGGTGAATGCTTTGGGTCAGCCGATTGACGGTAAAGGTCCAATCAACACCAAATTGTCTGCTCCGATTGAAAAAATCGCACCAGGCGTAATTGCCCGTAAATCGGTGGATCAACCCGTGCAAACAGGTTTGAAATCCATTGACTCCATGGTGCCGATTGGTCGCGGACAACGCGAATTGATTATTGGCGACCGTCAAACAGGTAAAACCGCCGTGGCATTGGACGCAATCGTCAATCAAAAAGGCACAGGCGTTACCTGTATTTATGTGGCGATTGGTCAAAAAGCATCGTCTATTGCGAATGTGGTGCGTAAATTGGAAGAACACGGTGCTATGGAACACACCATCATCGTTGCTGCTTCTGCATCAGAAGCCGCCGCTTTACAATATATTGCACCTTATTCAGGTTGCACCATGGGCGAATATTTCCGCGACCGTGGCGAAGACGCTTTAATTATTTATGACGACTTGTCTAAACAAGCCGTAGCCTACCGTCAAATTTCCTTGTTATTACGCCGTCCGCCTGGACGCGAAGCCTATCCTGGTGATGTGATCTACTTACACAGCCGTTTATTGGAGCGTGCCGCTCGTATTAACGCCGATGAAGTAGAAAAACTCACCAACGGCGAAGTCAAAGGCAAAACAGGCTCCCTGACAGCCTTGCCGATTATCGAAACCCAAGCAGGCGATGTGTCGGCATTCGTGCCTACCAATGTGATTTCCATTACAGACGGTCAAATCTTCTTGGAAACCGACTTGTTTAACGCTGGTATTCGTCCAGCCATTAACGCAGGTATTTCGGTATCTCGTGTGGGTGGTGCGGCACAAACCAAAGTCATCAAAAAATTGGGTGGCGGTATTCGTTTGGCGTTAGCTCAATATCGTGAATTGGCAGCGTTCTCGCAATTTGCGTCCGACTTGGACGAAGCCACACGCAAACAACTGCGTCATGGTGAAGTGGTTACCGAATTGATGAAACAAAAACAATTCAGCACTTTATCGGTGGCAGAAATGGCTTTGACTTTGTGGGCAATCAACAACGGCTCATACGAAGATGTGCCTGTGAATAAAGCTTTGCATTTTGAAAGTGAATTTTTAGCCCACATTCGCACCCAACACGCTGATTTACTCAAAGCGATTGACGACACAGGTGCGATGAGCGATGAACAACAAGAAGTGCTGAAAAAAGCTATGCAAACTTTCAAAACCGCATACGGCGTTTCTGCTTAAATCAACGGAGTGGGTAAATGGCAGTAGGAAAAGAGATTCTCACCAAAATACGCACCACGCAAAGTACGCAGAAGATTACCAAAGCCATGCAAATGGTTTCCACTTCAAAAATGCGTAAAACCCAAGAGCGTATGCGTTTAGCACGCCCTTATGCGGAAAAAGTGCGTAAAGTGATGGGGCATTTGGCAGCAGCCAACACCGAAATTTCGTTGCCGATTTTGGAAAAACGCGACAATATCCGCCACGCCGCTATTATCTTAATTACTTCTGATAAAGGCTTGTGCGGTGGTTTGAATGCTAATGTGTTGAAAAAATTCTTCGCATTGGTGCAAGACTACCAACAAAAAGGCGTGAGTGTTGATGTGGTGTGTTTTGGTTCCAAGGGTTTAGCCGCCGCACAACGCGTTGGCTTAAATGTGATTGCCAGTGCCACAGGTTTGGGTGATACCCCCCATTTGGAAGTGTTATTAGGCAGCCTGAAAGTGGTTTATGAACGCTACAACAATCGTGAGATTGATGCCGTGCATATGGTTTATTCAGGCTTCATCAACACCATGAAACAAGAGCCACGCAGTGAAATCTTGTTGCCAATTGGTGAAGATGTCTTGCAAGTCAAACCTGAATCCAAACACAGTTGGGACTATATCTACGAGCCAGACCCCACGACGGTATTAGACTTTTTAATTCACCGTTATATTGAATCGGTGATTTATCAAGCGGTAAGCGACAACATGGCATCAGAACAAGCCGCTCGCATGGTGGCGATGAAAGCCGCTACCGACAACGCAGGTAATGTCATTAAAGAACTTCGCTTGATTTACAACAAATCGCGTCAAGCGGCGATTACCACAGAGTTGTCGGAAATCGTGGCAGGTGCAGCCGCCGTGTAAGGTGTAAGAGTTTAACATTTAATAGGATAACAAAAGATGAGCCAAGGCAAAATCGTACAAATCATCGGAGCGGTTGTCGATGTGGAATTTCCACGAGATGCCATTCCGCAAGTTTATGACGCATTAAAATTAGTTGATGTCGATTTGACATTAGAAGTGCAACAACAATTAGGCGATGGCATTGTGCGTACCATCGCAATGGGTAGTTCAGACGGCTTAAAACGCGGTATGGCAGTTACCAACACTGGTGCACCGATTTCCGTGCCAGTGGGTCAAGCCACATTAGGTCGTATTATGGATGTATTGGGTAACCCTGTTGATGAAATGGGTCCTGTCGCCACAGACGACCGCCGTGCCATTCACCAAATCGCCCCCAAATTTGACGAATTGTCCAGTTCTACCGAAATTTTGGAAACAGGCATTAAAGTGATTGACTTGCTGTGTCCGTTTGCCAAAGGCGGTAAAGTGGGCTTGTTCGGCGGTGCGGGTGTGGGCAAAACCGTGAATATGATGGAATTGATTAACAACATTGCCAAAGCCCACAGTGGTTTGTCGGTATTCGCAGGTGTGGGCGAACGCACTCGTGAAGGTAACGACTTCTACCACGAAATGAAAGAGTCCAATGTATTGGATAAAGTGGCCATGGTGTATGGTCAGATGAACGAACCCCCAGGCAACCGCTTGCGTGTGGCTTTGACTGGTTTGACTATGGCAGAATACTTCCGTGATGAAAAAGATGCCACAGGCAAAGGTCGTGATGTATTGTTGTTCATCGACAACATTTACCGTTACACCTTGGCAGGTACCGAAGTATCCGCTCTGTTAGGTCGTATGCCGTCTGCGGTGGGTTATCAACCAACACTGGCGGAAGAAATGGGTCGTTTGCAAGAACGGATTACTTCCACCCAAACAGGTTCGATTACATCAATCCAAGCCGTATATGTGCCAGCGGACGACTTAACTGACCCGTCTCCTGCCACCACATTCGCCCATTTGGACGCAACCGTGGTATTAAGCCGTGATATTGCTTCTTTGGGTATTTATCCAGCGGTGGATCCTTTGGATTCCACTTCGCGTCAATTAGACCCAGCCGTATTGGGTGAAGAACACTACAATGTGGCTCGTGGCGTGCAATCCACTTTGCAAAAATACAAAGAATTGCGTGATATTATCGCCATTTTGGGTATGGACGAATTATCCGATGACGACAAACTCACCGTAATGCGTGCGCGTAAAATCCAACGCTTCCTGTCGCAACCATTCCATGTGGCGGAAGTATTTACAGGCTCGCCAGGAAAATATGTTTCCTTGCGTGATACCATTGCAGGCTTCAAAGCCATTTTGAATGGCGAATACGACCACTTACCAGAACAAGCGTTCTATATGGTGGGTTCGATTGACGAAGCAGCAGCCAAAGCCGAAACCGTTAGTTAAGGGGGTGGTGTATGAACACCATGCAAGTTGAAATCGTCAGCAACGAACAGAATATTTATTCAGGCGAAGCCACATTCGTTGTTGTCCCCACACAAACAGGTGAGTTGGGTATTTACCCCAAACATGTACCGATTATGAACTTGGTGCGTCCTGGCACAGTGCGTTTAACCGTACCAAACCAAGAGCAAGAAGTATTATTGGCAGTGTCAGGCGGCTTATTAGAAGTGCGTCCTGACAAACTCACCATTTTGGCAGAAGTTGCGGTGCGTTCCGATGAAATGGATCAAGCTCATGCGGAAGAGGCACGCAAAAATGCGGAAGAACGCCTAAAATCCGCCACGGACGATAAATCCACAGCAGCCGCCGAAGCCGCTTTGGCAGCAGCGATTGCCCAACTGAAAACGCTGGACTATATCCGCAGTCAAAAACACAAATAATGTGTTATCGGAAAACAAAAACGCCATTGATATGGCGTTTTTCGTCTTTCAGGCAGCCTGAAACTTTATTGTTATAGTTATTATAGTCGTTAAACTTCAAAACAATAACAGGCGGTGAGCCGCAGACAGTATAAACAATACGGCAAGGCGAACCAACGCATTAGTGTTTTGAAGTTTAACGACTATAAAATAAAATTTGCTGTTTTATCATAGAAAAACGCTATATTGATATAGCGTTTTTTATTTTTCAGGCAGCCTGAAAAGGCTGAAAATTCTTGAATAATTTGGTAGAATAAACACCTTTCAAAATGTTTCGGGCTACCTGAACGAACACGCACAAGAAATAATAAGGAACAAACCATGGCTTACAGCGACAAAGTAATTGACCATTACGAAAATCCACGCAATGTGGGTTCGATGGATAAAAATGATCAAAGTGTGGGGACAGGTATGGTGGGGGCACCTGCCTGTGGTGATGTAATGAAATTGCAAATCAAGGTGAATGAAAACGGCATTATTGAAGACGCTAAATTCAAAACCTATGGTTGTGGTTCGGCGATTGCGTCTTCCAGTTTGGTAACCGAATGGGTGAAAGGCAAAAGCATTGATGAAGCCTTGGCAATTAAAAACAGCGAAATCGCCGAAGAATTGGCACTGCCACCTGTAAAAATTCACTGTTCGGTTTTAGCCGAAGACGCTATTCGTGCTGCCGTGGCTGATTATCGCAAAAAGCAAGGCGAGTAAGAAAATGTAGTCAATTCATACCAAAATTATGCATCGTTGGTTCGCCTTGCCGTATTATTTATACTGTCTGCGGCTCACCGCCTTGCCTACTTTTGGTTTGAATTAACTATACTTTTCAGGTTGCCTGAAATGTTCAGGCAGCCTGAAATCAATTTATCATCGTTACTGGGTTTTCAAATCCGTCTGTGTTGTTTTACTGTTGAATTTATTTGACAATAACCAATGCAGTTTCTTGCCAAATCAATATGTTGTTTGCATTGTGGCGATTGAATAGATAACGAATAAATTGAGAAAACCACTTGATTTATCGTATCATTACACCTTTACTCTGATTTATATCAAACAATGAAATTTGCATTATTTTTGATGACGCTGTTTGCCTTATCCGCCTGCGGTTTTAAGGGCGATTTATACTTGCCCAAAGACCATGATGACGCGGTTTTTGCGCCTGTGCAGACAGGTATTGGCTTAAAACCGCCTGCACCTGATGAACAAAATATTAAGGAAAATCAAAATGTTGAATAATCGCAACGGCACTTTATTTGTGGAAGATGTCTCCCTGAATGAAGTGGCACAAGAATTTGCCACCCCTGTGTTTGTGTATTCTGAAAACGCACTACGGCAAGCGTTTTTGGCGTATCAAGACGCATTTCATCAAATGAATACGCTGGTGTGTTATGCGGTGAAAGCCAATGGGAATCTCAATATTCTGCGTTTGTTTGCCGATTTGGGCAGTGGTTTTGATATTGTGTCAGGCGGCGAATTAGCACGCGTTTTGCAAGCAGGCGGCTCGGCGGATAAGGTGATTTTTTCAGGTGTCGGCAAAACGGCGGCGGAAATTGAATTTGCCTTAAAAGCAGGCATTAAATGCTTTAATGTGGAATCTATGCCCGAATTGACACGCATCAACGACATTGCAGGCAGCCTGAAAACAGTAGCACCAATTTCTTTTCGCATTAACCCCAATATTGACGCGAAAACGCACCCTTATATTTCCACAGGCTTAAAAAATAACAAGTTTGGCATTCCCTTTGAACAAGCGATTGATGCTTATCGCACCGCACAACGATTACCGAATGTGCAAATTGTCGGCGTGGATTGTCATATCGGCTCGCAATTAACCGAAGTGCAACCCTTGATTGACGCTTGCGAAAGAGTGGTGGCTTTGGTTGATGAATTGCAAAAAATCGGCATCAGCCTGTCGCACATTGATTTGGGCGGTGGCGTGGGCATTCAATACAAGGACGAAACGCTGATTGATTTGGGCGTTTATGCGAATGCGGTGAAACAAATCATCGGCGAACGCCATTTGTCTTTGATTTTAGAACCAGGTCGCTCATTAGTGGGCAACGCAGGCGTGCTTTTAACGCAGGTGGAATATGTGAAACACGGCGAAGAGAAAAATTTTGTGGTGGTTGATGCGGCTATGAACGACTTGGCACGCCCTGCTTTGTATGACGCATACCACGATATTGTGCCTGTTTGTGTTAAGGATATTGCACCAATCACTGCCGATGTGGTTGGACAAATTTGCGAAAGCGGCGACTTTATCGGCAAAAACCGCTCTTTGGCAGTGGAGCAAGGCGATTTGCTGTGCGTCAAAAGTGTAGGGGCGTATGGTATGAGCATGTCGTCCAACTACAACGCACGACCAAGAGCCGCAGAAGTGTTGGTTTCAGGCAGCCATAAAAAGTTAATCCGCCGTAGAGAAACTTTTGCAGACTTGTGGCAGGCGGAAATGGTGTAATTTGTAAGGTGGGTCTTCGACCCACCACAACGACAAGAATAATATTCAGGCAGCCTGAAACCGTAGGGTAGGCATTCTTGACCACCAACCAGCCATTAGGCGTTGATAAAATGTTAGCAGTCGTTACGGTGGGCAAAAATGCCCACGCCACAACGATATAAATTATATTTGGAGCATACACACAAATGACCGACACAGCCGTATCCATTCGCAACGCTGTTAAAGTTTATGCTAATAGATTCAAAGCGTTAGACAATGTTTCCTTTGAAGTGAAACAGGGTGAGTTTTTTGCCTTGTTGGGACACAATGGGGCAGGCAAAACCACGCTGATTTCCGCCATGGCAGGCTTGGTAGAACTGACACAAGGCGAAATTTCCGTGTGCGGCTTTGATGTTAAAAAATCACCGTTTGCCGTCCGCCGCAATTTAGGCGTTGTGCCGCAAGAACTGGTGTTTGACCCATTTTTCACCGTGCGAGAAGCCTTGAAGTTTCAATCAGGCTATTTTGGCATTGCCAAAAATGACGACTGGATAGACGAAATTCTGCACCATTTAGGTTTAACCGACAAAGCCAAAGTCAATAGCCGCAACCTATCTGGCGGTATGAAACGCCGCTTAATGGTAGCATTAGCATTAGTGCATAAACCGCCCGTGATTGTGTTGGACGAACCCACCGCAGGCGTGGATGTTGAGTTACGCCAAAGCCTGTGGGCGTTTATCCGCCGCCTAAACAGCGAAGGGCACACCGTTATTTTGACCACACACTATTTAGAAGAAGCCCAAACGCTGTGCAATCGCATTGCAATGATGAAAAACGGCAAATTAGTGGCGTTGGACGATACCGAAAAATTACTGCACGATGATAATGGCATTACCGTTGCCTTTAAACTTTTCAGGCTGCCTGAAACATTAGAAAAAAATAAAATCGATAATAAAAATGGTGATTTTATATTGCATTTTGATGATTACAATCAATTAACCAATGCACTTAATTTATTGAATAAAGAACAAATACATATTGAAAATATGCAAATATTAGAAACCGATTTAGAAAGCGTATTTGTGCGTTTAATGAACGAAGAGAAAGAAAATTAACAATGAACTATACCGCTTTTTACACACTCTTCAAAAAAGAAGTATTAAGATTTTGGAAAGTTTCCTTACAAACTGTTTCCGCACCCATTATCAGTGCTTTATTATATCAACTGATTTTTTCGCATGTAATGAGTGGCAGACCCGATATAATGCCAGGTGTTTCTTATACCGCTTTTTTAATTCCAGGTTTGGCAATGATGTCAATGTTAAATAATTCTTTTGCCAACACTTCCAGCAGTCTTATTCAATCACGCATTACAGGCAATTTAATTTTTATTCAATTAACACCAATCACTTATATTGAATTCTTTTGTGCTTATGTGGGTGCGTCCATATTAAGAGGATTATTAGTCGGTGCAGGTGTTGTTGCCATTACCGCCTTTTTTGGTTTGCCTATGCCAAAAAACATATTATGGATTATCTTTTTTGCACTCACCGCGTGTGCGGTAATAGGGATATTCGGATTATTAGCAGGTGTGGTGGCAGAAAAATTCGACCAATTAGCAATGTTCCAAAACTTTTTAATTATGCCCTTAACCTTTTTATCAGGCGTTTTTTATTCCATACACAGCCTACCGCCCTTTTGGCAAACATTAAGCCGATTTAATCCACTGTTTTATATGATAGACGGTTTTCGTTTCGGCTTTTTTGGACAATCGGACATATCCCCCTATTTCTCCGCCTGTGTGGTGTTGTTCTTTTTAGTGGTATTAACGGTTTTAATGTTAGCTTTGTTAAAAAGCGGTTATAAAATGCGGAAATAATCTATGAAAAATTATTTATATGTTTTTTTAATTGCCATGTTGCCATTGATTGAATTGCGTGGTGCTATTCCTGTGGCGTATGCGTTTAATGCCAATGACCCTAATTTTAGTTTGATATTGGCATATATTTTAATTATTATCAGTAATATAGTTCCTATTCCTATTATTTATTTTTTCGCCCATAAAATATTATTGTGGGGTAAAAATAAACCTGTCATTGGTAAAATCTGCACGGTATTCATTGAAAAAGGCGAAAAAGCAGGACAAAAACTCAAACAAAAAGCAGGCAAAGGCTTGTTTTGGGCGTTGGTGCTGTTTGTGGGCATTCCGCTACCAGGTACTGGGGCTTGGACTGGGGCGTTGGCTGCCAGTATTTTAAATATCAACTTCAAACAAACGCTGTTGGCGGTGTCGTTGGGCGTTGTGTTGGCAGGTTTGATTATTGGTGCGTTATGCACCTTGGGTTTTGGTGCGTGGTTCGGGGTTCAGGCTGCCTGAAAAGATAAAATTGTATTAAAATAAAGCCTTTTGGGTATTGTGTATCGCACAAACTGCGATTACAATACCGCCAAATTTTGAATGAAGGAGCATAATCATCGCACAAGCAACCGAAAAAGAAGCACGCATTAACGGCGAAATCACCGCCAAAGAAGTGCGTCTTGTGAGTAAAGATGGCGAACAATTAGGCATTGTTCCCTTGAAAGAAGCCCTGCGTTTGGCTGATGAAGCCGATGTGGATTTAGTGGAAATCGCCCCCAACGCTAAACCGCCTGTGTGCAAAATTATGGATTTTGGTAAGTATCGTTATGAACAATCCAAAAAACGCGATGAAGCACGCAAAAAACAAAAACAGGTGCAAATTAAGGAAATTAAATTCCGCCCTGGCACGGACGAAGGCGATTATCAAATCAAAATGCGTAACATTCGCCGCTTTTTGGCAGACGGCGATAAAGTCAAAGTAACCTTGCGTTTTCGCGGTCGTGAAATGGCTCACCAACATTTGGGCGCTCAACTTCTGCAACGGGTGGAAGAAGATTTAATCGAAGAAGCCCAAGTAGAACAACGCCCCAAAATGGAAGGTCGGCAAATGGTGATGATGATTGCTCAAAAGAAAACCACAGCCAAAGGCAATAAAACAGAAAAGGCTGAAAAGACCGAAAAAATGGCAGCAACTGAATAAATAATCTATCCAAACCGCACACTGATGGCATTGTGCGGTTTGTTTTTCAGGCAGCCTGAAAACACTTCATTTTTACATAGGAACACAATGAACACCACCATTCGCAACAACGCTTTGCAACGCTTGCAAAAAAGGATTGCTTACTCTTTCAGGCAGCCTGAACTTTTGCAGCAAGCGATGACGCACCGCAGTTTTTCTGCCCAAAACAACGAACGCTTGGAATTTATTGGCGATTCGATTTTGAATTATTCTGTGGCAAAAATGTTGTTTGACACTTTTACTGATTTACCCGAAGGTAGATTAAGCCGTTTGCGAGCGAATTTGGTGAATCAAGACACTTTGGCAGAAATTGCTCGCGAATTGCAGTTGGGCGATTGTTTGTTTTTAGGGCAAGGCGAACTTAAAAGCGGCGGTTTTGACCGTCCGTCTATTTTGGCAGACGCAATGGAAGCCTTGTTTGCGGCGGTGAGTTTGGACGCTGATTTTGCGTCTGCGGAAAAAATGGTACGCCAACTGTTTGAACAACGCATTGTGTCGATTGATTTGACTGCCCACGCCAAAGATGCCAAAACGCTGTTGCAGGAAGCCTTGCAGGGTATGCGTTTGGGCTTACCCAAATACCGTATTTTGCACCAAGCCGAAAAAGATAGTGGGCAAGTGTTTGAAATTGAATGTGATTTAGGCGAATTGGGCAAACAATTTCACGCCACCGCAGGTTCTCGCCGAGCAGCAGAACAAATGGCAGCCAAAGAAGCGTTTGAATATATCCGTAACCAATATGGAGAAATCAAATGAATTTTCGTTGTGGCTTTGTGGCGGTGATTGGCAAACCTAATGTCGGCAAATCGACATTAGTTAATCATCTTATTGGGCAGAAAATCAGCATTACTTCCAAAAAAGCCCAAACCACACGCCATAAAATTAACGGCATTTTTAATAACGAAAACGCCCAAATTATTTTTACCGACACACCAGGTTTTCAAACCAAATACCGCAATGCAATGAATGACCGATTAAATCAAAATGTCATCGATACTGTGAATAGCGTTGATTTAATTTTATTTGTGGTTGAAGCAGGACGATACAATCAAGATGACGACAATATACTCAACAGGCTGCCTGAAAATATGCCTGTTATGTTAATTGTTAATAAAAGCGATAAAATCAAAGATAAATTATTAGTACAACAATTTGTTGATGAAATACAAAAAAAACGAAATTTTGTGGATAATCAAATAGTTTGTGCCAAACACGGATTAAATTTACAAGCACTGATTGATAAAATAATTTTCAGGCTGCCTGAAAATCCACCTTTCTATGAAGACGATATTCCCACCGATAAATCAGTGCGTTTTTTAGTCAGCGAAATTATCCGCGAAAAAATATTCCGCCATTTCGGTGAAGAATTGCCGTATTCGGTTAATGTAGAAATAGAACAATTTACAGAAACCGATGAATTAGCCAAAATTCACGCTGCGGTATTGGTGGAAAAAGAAGGACAAAAAGGCATTTTAATCGGCAAAGGCGGTGGAAAATTAAAAAACATTGCCACCGAAGCACGACTTGATATTGAAAAATTATTGGATAAAAAAGTATTTATCCGCCTGTTTGTTAAAGTTAAATCAGGCTGGGCTGATGATATTAAATTTTTAAATGATTTAAGTGTGTAGGGCTGTTAATTTTTTTCTAACCACTGCTGAATATCTTGGGCAATTTTTTCCCAGCCTGTTTCTTCAATTAACCAATGGGCGTGATTGTCTAAACAGCGGTATTCTGCACAATGTTGGTATTTCAACCAAATATCAAACACCACGCTGGCGGGCATAATGTGGTCGTCATCGGCGGATAAAATCAGCATTGGACATTGAATATCTTGGGCGTTAATGTGTGTGGTGCGTTGTGTATCCAATGCCCAATAACCCACTTCAAACAATACGCGTCCTGATTCATAACCAATTTTATCGAAAATATCGTGTGATTGTTTTTCGTTATCAATGCGGTTCAAAATGGCATATTTGGCTAATGAATAGGTGGTGGGTATGGCTTCTTGCCAAAAATTGGGCATCAGCATAATGGGGGCAAAAATGCGTAACACCGATGGACGAATGGTAAAAATGCCCGCAGGTGCAGCAGGCGTAAGCAAAACTGCTTTTTCCACCAAATCTTCTGCGGCTAACATTTGTGCCAATAATCCGCCCAAAGAATGCCCAATAACCACAGGTTTTTCATCTAATTGATTGATTTCTTTGCGTAAAAATTCAAGATAATCCTGAATGCTGGCGGTGGCTAAACGATGGTCTGGCGTGCGAATGGATAAGCCGTGATACGGTAAGTCAGGTGTGATGACTTGCCAGCCATGTTGCTGGAAAAATTGACGGTAGTTTTTCCAACACCAAGAACCTACCCACATACCGTGTATCATCAATAATGTTTTTGACATAAATTTGCTCTGTTGGTCGATTTCAGGCTGCCTGAAAGGCTATAACAAAGCCGCAATGCGTTTTACGATGGCACATGCGGCGGTGTGTTTATCGACATTTTCTACTGCGGTTTCTTGTTCTGTGTCCATAATGACAATATTGGTGCGGTCTTTGCCCATGGCATCTGCCACACGATTGGCAACAATCATTGGAATGTTTTTCTTTTTCATTTTTTTGCGTGCATAATCAATCACATTTTCGCTTTCTGCCGCAAAACCCACACAAAACGGCGGATTGTCTAAATTTGCCACGCTTGCCAAAATATCGGGATTTTCTGCTAATTCAATAATAGGTAACTGATTGTTTTTCTTTATTTTTTGTTGTGATGCGTTTTTAATTTTATAATCGGCAACTGCGGCGGCTGATATAAAAATATCTTGATTTTCAATATCTTGCATTACGGCTTGATACATATTTTCCGCCGAAGTAGCGTAGGTGATTTTGTCTAACCCTGTGGGCAAGCCAACCTGTATTTGCCCTGCAACCACGGTAACGCTTGCTCCCATTGCTCGACAAACACGCGCTAACGCCACGCCCATTTTGCCTGATGAAATATTGGTAATGCCACGCACAGGGTCAATGGCTTCAAAAGTTGCCCCCAAAGTAATCAGCACTTTTTTGCCTGCCAAGTGTTTTTCCACCCAAATATCGGCAATTAAATCAACGATTTCGCTAGGTTCTTGCATTCTGCCTGCCCCATTTTCGCCACAGGCTAAATCGCCGCTGTTGGGCAGTAATATAATCACACCGTCTTGTTGTAACTGATTGATATTACGAATATTGGCAGGGTTATCCCACATTTGACTATTCATCGCAGGAGCAAGCACCAAAGGACAACGCCCACGCGCCGCAACCATAGTGGTGAGTAAATTATCGGCAATGCCGTGTGCGATTTTGGCAAGGGTGTTGGCAGTGGCAGGGGCAATTAAAAATGCGTCTGCACCACGCACAGCGTTGATATGAGCCATAGCGTTGTCATTCTGCCCTAAATCGGTGAAAACAGGCTCGCCGCTTAATGCTTGAAAAGTCAAAGGCGACACAAATTCGCATGCGGCTGGGGTCATCACCACGCTCACTCGATGACCTGCTTTTTTCAGCAAACGCACCACTTCGCACGACTTATACGCCGCAATACCGCCTGTTATGCCTAATAGAATGTGTTTGCTATTCATTTATTTTCCTTTATATTATATATTTTCAGGCTGCCTGAAATTATTTTTTCCATTGTGGTGGGTTGTAAACCCACCCTACAAGTTTTTCAGGCAGCCTTTTCTTCGATTGCTGGTTGTTTCATTAACAGACGCAACAGTCGTGCAAGAGCGGATTTCATTTCTTGGCGAGTTACAATTTGGTCAATCGCCCCTTTGTTCAATAAAAATTCTGCTCTTTGAAAGCCGTCTGGCAAGGTTTCGCGTACGGTTTGTTCAATCACGCGTGGTCCTGCAAAGCCTACCAACGCTTTGGGTTCGGCAATCACAATATCGCCCAAAAAGGCAAAACTCGCCGACACGCCGCCCATGGTGGGGTCGGTTAAAACCGAAATAAACGGCAATTTTTTGTCTTTGAGTAAATGCAGGGCGGCAGAAGTTTTTGCCATTTGCATTAAGGAATTTAAGCCTTCTTGCATTCTTGCCCCGCCTGACGCGGTTACGCAAATAAACGGACAGTTGGCGGCAACGGCGGCTTTTACGCCACGCACAAAGCGTTCGCCCACCACCGAACCCATTGAACCGCCGATAAATTTAAATTCAAACGCTGCCACCACCACAGGCAGATTTTCCATTGTGCCACGCACCACCACCAACGCGTCATTTTCGCCCGTTTGCTTGCGTGCGGCGGTTAAGCGGTCGGGATATTTTTTGCTGTCTTTGAATTTCAAAATATCCACAGGTTTGATTTCTCGTCCGATTTCTTCACGAAAATCAGGGTCTAACAATAAGTCAATGCGACTTCTAGCATCTAACGGCAAGTGATAGCCACATTTGGGACACACTTGATGATTGTTTTCCAAGTCGGTGCTGTATAAAGTGGAAGCACACTCATCGCATTTCACCCACAAACCTTCGGGGATTTTGGAAGACGCTTTTTTTTCGCCGCGTTTGATTTTCGGCGGTAACAGTTTATCAAGCCAACTCATAATGGTTTTCCTTAAACTTTGATATAGCAATTATTTTTGCTATAACGCTATTTTTGTGTTTCAGGCTGCCTGAAACCTTTGTCGTCATCTACGAGATTTGATGAAATCAAATCGAAGCAATCTCCAAATAAAGCGACATAGCCGATTTATTTGGGTAGCGTATGTCAATATAACGACAATGTAAAATATTTTTCAGGTTGCCTAAAATATGTTGTACCGCGTGGCGGGCAAGTTGCCTACCCTACGCAATCGCCGCTTTCAGGCTGCCTGAAAGTTCTGCCACGGCATTAACGGCGTTTTTGCCTTGTTCTTCAATCGTTTGCACAAAGCGACTGCCCACCACCACAGCGTCTGCACATTGTGCCACAGATCGTGCGTCATCTGGCGTTTTAATGCCAAAGCCCACCGCAATCGGTACGCTCGTATATTGCTTAATCAACGCCACACGCTGACGGACTTCATCGACATTCAACGCCGCCGAACCTGTAACGCCTTTAAGCGATACATAATAAATAAAACCTTGTGCTTTTTCGGCAATTTTTTGTATGCGTTGTTCGTTGGTGGTGGGGGCAATTAAAAAAATCGGTGCAATATCAAAGGGTTTCAGGCAGCCTGAAAGTTCATCAATTTCATCAATCGGACAATCCACCGTTAAAACGCCGTCAATCCCAGCGTTTTTTGCCGCATTTGCAAACGCTTCATACCCCATACGATAAATCGGATTCAAATAACCCATTAACACCACAGGCGTGGTTTGATTGGTTTTGCGAAATTCCTTTGCCAAATCAATTACTTGTCGCAAAGAAACGCCTTTATCTACCGCTCTTTGTGTGGCTCGCTGAATGGTTGCACCGTCTGCCATTGGATCGGAGAACGGCACGCCCAATTCGATTATATCCGTGCCATTGTTCGCCAATGCATGCATTAAATCAAGCGAAACCGACAGGTCAGGGTCGCCTGCACAAATGTAAGCAATCAAGGCTTTGGGCGTGTTCGCCAAGGTCGCCGTAATGCGATTGTTCATATCAGGATTAACATAAAAAATAAATACCGCCATTATAGCGGTTTTATGGGCGTTCAGGCTGCCTGAAAAAATTTAATTTTGTGTTAAAATCGCCACTTCGTTTATTTTAGATAAGAGGAAAATACAATGAGTACAGGAATTGTTTTCGGCAGCAATGACGGCGATGCCAAAGTGGTTGCGGAATACATCGCCAGCAAAATCGGTTGCGGCGTATTGAATGCCACCGACTTAACCGCCGACTTTTTAGATAAAAACGACAAACTGATTTTTGTCGCTTCCACCCACAAAGTAGGCGAAGTGCAGAAAGATTTTCAAGCCAAATTGGGCTTAATCGGTGAAGCCGACTGGACAGAAAAAACACTCGCCTTGGTGGGTTTAGGCAACGCCGCCAAACACCCCGACACCTTTAACAGCGGCTTGGTGGATTTTCTGCCTGTAACCAAAGGGGCAAAATTGGTGGGTGCTTTTGACAATCCAGGCTACGAATTCGACTACTCCGCCGCTTTCATCAACGGCAAATTCATCGGCTTGGTGTTGGATTACAAAAACGATCCACAATGGCAAGCCAAAACAGACGGTTGGTTAAACGGCGTAAAACAATATTTCTAATCAAAAAAACGGCAATGTCAGGTTGCCGTTTTTTATTTTCAGGCTGCCTGAACACTTTGACGGCATTATTTTGGGTAATGAAGTATTGGACGCTATGCCCTGCGAAGTGCTTGAAAAACGAGAAGACGGCATTTATCGAATGGGCGTAAAAAACAAAGTCAAAATAATTCAAAATGAGAAAAGGCGGCGAGCCGCAGACAGTATAGATAATACGGCAAGGCAAGCCAACGAATTATCATTTTTGAAGTATTTTGACGACACGCCACAGGGTTTTGATTGGGCGACAACAAAAGCCACAGGTTTTTTATTAGAACAAGCGGTAAGACGGCTGCCTGAAACACTATTTCTTGCCAAAGTGTTGTATTTTTGTCAAAACCCATATATATATATATCAATGACTTATGTTGTTTTTGATAAACACTATCAAAAATAATTTCTCCATTTTATAGACAATCACTCGTTGTCTAACGGACAATAGCAGATAACTTTTAACCCTTTTGGAGAACACACAATGAAAAATACATTTGCTTTAATTGCCACACTTTCCGCATTTGCACTCACCGCTTGCGGTGGCGGTGGCAGTTCGTCTGATAATCCTAATCAATCGCCTGTTAGCGTTAATCCGCTGACTAACCCTAATCAAGGAAACAATTCCAATCAAGGAAACAACCCCAATCAAGGAAACAATCCCAATCAAGGAAACAATCCCAATCAAGGAAACAATCCCAATCAAGGAAACAATCCCAATCAAGGAAACAATCCTAATCAGGGAAATACAAATACCACAACAGAGACAAAAAATACGGGTATATCCATCTATTCAGATAGGGCTTTTACTCCGTCTTACTGGTTTGGCTATACCACAAATGAAACATACTTTTTGAATATTATAGATACCGATAAAGATAAGGAACAATTCGGCAACAAAGCAGAAGGCACAGGTATCAAAACGATTGCTGTTTCTAATAATGGTGAAATGAAAAACATTTTAATCAGTGGCAATAAAGAACTTTCGTATGCTCGTTTTGGTAAATATGAACGAGGTGATTATCATGGACAAACTCGTGAGGCAATCTTATTTGCTGGCGGTAAGCAAGCAATGCTTCCTAATAGAATGAGAGAATTATCAGGAACAGCAAAATATAGCGGAAATGCTATTGTGTTGGATTCACAATGGAATGCCACAACCGCAGCAAAAGCAACACTTGACGCTGATTTTAGTAAGAAAACATATCAACTCACTGTTGATAATATTAAAATCAATAATGTTACTTATAATCCTATAAAAATAAGTACAGGTGAGTATTTTGCAGCATCAGGTGATACTGATGGTCTGTCACTTAACGGCTCGTTTTATGGAAAAAATGCAGAAGAAGCCGCAGGTGTTTTTAAGGATAAAAAACAAGGACTTCAAGGTTCATTCGGTGTAAAAAAACAAAAATAATCATCACATTAAACATTTTCAGGCAGCCTGAAAAATAACCAAATAAAAAACCGTCCTTAAATGGAGCGGTTTTTTATTTTCAGGCTGCCTGAAAACCCAAAAATCAAATATACTAACCCTTTTTGATATTAAGGACATTCAAAATGAATTTTCCCCATCGCTCTGTGCCTGCGACAAGAATGCGGCGTATGCGTTTTGATGACTTTTCTCGCCGCTTAATGCGTGAAACCGTTTTAACCGCAAACGATTTTATTTACCCTGTGTTTGTGTTAGAAGGCAAAAATCGTGAAGAAGCCGTGCCGTCTATGCCAGGTGTGGTGCGGCAGAGTATTGATAAATTGCTTAAAACCGCCGAAGAATGTGTGAAATTGGGCGTGCCTGTGATTGATTTATTTGCGGCAGCAAGTAGCCATAAAACGCCGAATGGTGATGAAGCGTTTAATCCTGACGGTGTGATTGCCAACGCCATTCGTGCCTTGAAAAAGGAATTTCCCGAGTTAGGTGTGATGACCGATGTGGCGTTAGACCCTTACACCACGCACGGTCAGGACGGTTTGATTGACAATACAGGCTATGTGTTAAACGATGAGACGATTGAAGTGCTGATTAAACAGGCTCTCTGCCACGCAGACGCTGGGGCGGATATTGTGTCGCCGTCTGATATGATGGACGGTCGCATTGGGGCAATTCGAGAAACATTGGAAAATCAAGGACATATCCAAACACGCATTATGGCGTATTCGGCAAAATATGCGTCTGCGTTTTATGGTCCGTTCCGTGATGCGGTGGGCAGTTCAGGCAACTTGGGTAAAGGCAATAAATATACCTATCAAATGGACCCTGCCAACAGCAACGAAGCCTTGCACGAAGTGGCTTTGGATATACAAGAAGGGGCGGATATGGTGATGGTGAAACCAGGACTACCCTATTTAGACATTGTGCGGCGAGTAAAAGACGAATTTGCCATGCCCACTTTTGTGTATCAGGTGTCAGGCGAATACGCGATGATTAAAGCCGCCGCCCAAAACGGCTGGTTAGATTACGACGCAGTCATGATGGAAAGTCTCATCGCCTGCAAACGAGCAGGTGCAGACGGTATTTTGACTTATTTTGCAATTGACGCGGCAAGGTTGTTGAAACAGGGTTGATATTTGCTTTCAGGCAGCCTGAAACCTTTGTCGTCATTGCGATGAGCGACAGCGAAGAAGCAATCTCCTAAAAATCCGCAAGGATTTTTAGGGTAGCCTATCCAAAACAACGGTAATACAAAAAAACCTTTCAGGCAGCCTGAAACCTTTGCCGTCATTGCGATGAGCGACAGCGAAGAAGCAATCTCCTAAAAATCCGCAAGGATTTTTAGGGTAGCCTATCCAAAATAACGGTAATACAAAAAACCTTTCAGGCAGCCTGAAAGAATAGATTTTTTAAATATCACACGGATTGGAAATTGCTCACGCAATTTCTTTATAAAAAAAACGCTTGCAAAATCTATACAGAAACAAAATAATCCTGCTCAACAGGGTGAGTTTCCCAGCCCATCAAAATTGAGCAATTTATAACTATTTGAATTTCAATATATTTATTTAGTCCTATCGGTCGCTTGGTAGGCAAGGATGCCCACCCTACGGCGTTTCGTTTTAAAAAGCAAGTTTTGCAGAGATCTCTGAAAATGGATTATAGTCGTTAAACTTCAAAACACTAATGCGTTGGTTTGCCTTGTTGTATTATTTATCCTGTCGCAGGCAAAGCCGCCTGTTATTGTTTTGAAGTTTAACGACTATAAAACGCGTGGGCAACAAAATTGCCCACGCTACGATTTTAAAATCTTCTTTTTAATTTACACTTCGTTAAAATGCACGCTGCCAATTCTTCCACCGATTTATCTGTGCTGATTAAAAACGGAATATTGTGGCGTAAAAACATTTCTTCGGCAGCGGCGACTTCTTTAACACAATTTTTCAAAGACGCATAATGCGAATCAGGTCTTCTTTCTTGACGAATTTTTTGTAACCTATTGCTATCAATGGTTAAACCGAATAATTTGTTTTTGTATGGTTTAAGCATTCTTGGTAATTCCAAACTTTCCAAATCGTCAGGCGTTAATGGATAATTGGCAGCACGAATGCCATATTGCAAAGCCAAATACAAACAAGTGGGCGTTTTGCCTGCACGCGATACGCCGACCAAAATAATATCGGCAATCGCCAAATCTTTGTCGGTAATGCCGTCATCGTGTCCGAGTGAAAAATTCACCGCTTCCATTCGTGCGTCATAACGAGCGGTATCGGTCAAACCGTGGGTTGCCCCTGTAATGCGGCGAGCGTCTGTGTGCAGTTCTTTTTCTAAATTGCCAATAAATGTATCATAAAAATCAATATGATACGCAGGGCAGGTGTGAATAATTTGTCGCACTTCGTTATTGACAACACTGGAAAACACCAAAGGGCGACCCCAGCTTTCACCGTCTGCGGCGATTTCTTCGGCAATGTGAGACAACAGTTCGTGGGCTTTTTGTGGCGTGTCGATAAACGGATAAGTGCGTTGCTTAAATTCGGCAGTGCTAAACTGATTAAGCAAGGCTTCGCCCATACTTTCCACCGTAATGCCTGTGCGGTCGGAAATAAAGTACGCACGGCGGCGAATGGGGGGGCTTGAAGTGGTCATTGTGTATTCCTTTAAAAGCAAAAATCACCATTATATCGACTATACCGTTTTTCAGGCAGCCTGAACGCCTTTTACTTTTTCAAAATATGTTCTCTAACCGCCTGATTGTGTTCATTCAGCGTTCGGCTAAACTGGCTTTTGCCTGAACCATCTGATTTGGCGACAAAATACAGATAATCCACTTGGGCAGGGTGGGCGGCGGCTTCCAGTGATGCCAAAGACGGTGCGGCTATCGGCGTAGGCGGCAAGCCGTTTCGTGTGTAAGTGTTATACGGCGTGTCGGTTTGCAAATCCGCCTTGTGAATTTTGCCCTGATATTTGTCGCCCATACCGTAAATCACCGTAGGGTCGGTTTGCAGCCGCATATTGTGTTTTAGGCGATTGGCAAACACCGCAGACACCAACGCACGGTCGTCCTTATGCCCAGTTTCTTTTTCAATAATGCTTGCCATAATCAACAATTCATACGGCGATTTATACGGCAAATTTTCATCACGATTTTGCCACGCATTATTTAAATGTTTTTGCATGGTTTTATAAGCAATTTGATAAACATCGGTTTCTTTGGGCGTGCCATTAAAAAGATAAGTATCAGGAAATAAAAGTCCTTCCAAACTTTTATATTCACTGTTCGGATCTAATAATTGTAAGATTTCTGTGTCTTGCAAACTTTGTACATTATTATTCAGGCTGCCTGAAAGATATATTTTGTCGCGAATTTGTTGAATGGTAAAACCCTCATTTATTCGCACTGATATTTTTTCAGGGGTAGCAGTGGATAAATGACGCACAATATCCATAATCGACAAATCACCCGCAATAGGAAATGCCCCTGTTTTTAATTTTCCATTGTGATAACGGCTAAATAATACAAAGGCTTTTTCATTATTGATGATATTATCTTGTTTTAATTGCTTGGCAACCGTCTGCCAATTATCGCCTTGATTGATGGTTAAACGATAATTTTGCGGTACAGTATTTTTTTGCGTTATTGTCCAATATGCTCCACCAACGGCAACAATCGCAATAATAATCAACAGTAATAATATGATTGTAAAAAATTTTTTCATTATTTCTCCTAAATTAAATTATTATTCAAAATCACTTCGCGGATTAAATTCTTCTCGCTCTTGTGGCGGTGGTACAAATTGTTGATAAACAGGGGCGTTTTCCGTATTATTTTCGGCAGTTTGATTGTTTTCAGGCTGCCTGAATGGTTTATTTTCTACCCATTTTTCGCTAATATTCAAATATTCAGGTTTAATAATCTCTTTTAATTGATTATTTTCAATAAAAATTTGCGGTGCACCCAAAGCATAAGGGGCAATATCATAAGGATTATACTGAAAAATCAATCCTTGTTTGGCAAAACGCCAATTGCTTGATAAAGAAAAAGGAAAATCAATATTAAACTGATTGATTTCTTCTTCACTCATATTTTGTTGGCGTAATTGTTGATGAAATAAGGTTTGCAATTTTTGTGTTAATTCATTTTGTTTTTCAGGCTGCGTTAAAATATTATCCAAAGAAACCACTTCGCCTTTTTGCAAATCCACCACCAAATAATAAATCGATTGATTAGGGTGAGCGGCTAATTCATAATAAACATAATCCTGCCGTTCAAATACCGCAAAATGATCAATTTTACCCAAAAAAGCAAAAGCCGTTTCTGTGTTCAGGGTGTAAGCATTGGCTTCATTAGAATCATTAAGTGTTGATTTTTTTAGACTTTCCAATAATTGCGATTCGTCTTTTTTACTGTCCCACTGAATTTGTTGATTTAATAATTCAGTTAGCCACGCTAAATTGCTAATTTCCAATCGAGTGAGTTTTGCCGTACTGCAACGGTTTGAGTCTTTGGTGTCAAAACAATATTGCTGATTATGCGTATATAATTGAATTTGCAATTCATTGGGCGGTGTGGGCAATGCTTTTTTTGCCTGTTTTTGCGGCGTATTTTCTACCTGCACCGTTTTTTCAGGCTGCCTGAAATTTTGCTTGCGTTTTTCATAATGTTCTTGAAAATCGCAAGCGGAAAGCAGAAGAACCGCAGATAAAATAGCAATAATATTTTGTTTCATCAAATATTTTCCTGTACATTGAAAAGTACCACATTGAATGGTTTGCTATTTTGCCACAAAATATCACTTCGGTTAATGTATTAACAGTACTTTTCAATTTTGAGTTATTCCCATTACAATAATGAGCGTTTGCACACTGCTATGCACAGTCAAGAAAAATGAACACCTACACTTTCACCCCCATCGGCATAATTCGCACGCCGTATCCGCAGAAGTTTGGCATTGCCCGCCAAAGCACGCTTGTGCCTGCGGCATACGGCGTGATTGAACTTAACCCAAAATTTAGCATAAACGCCATTCGAGGTTTGGACGGCTTTGATTATTTGTGGGTGCAATTTGTTTTTCACCAAACCATAGACGAGGGTTTTAGCGAGTTAGTGCGACCGCCACGCTTGGGCGGCAAAATCAAGCAGGGCGTATTTGCCACGCGTTCGCCGCATCGACCGAATGCGATTGGCTTATCGTTGGTGAAAATCGACAAAATTGAGTATGACACGCAAATTAAAATCCATATTTCAGGTGTTGATTTTTTAGACGGCACGCCTGTTTTAGACATCAAGCCCTATCTGCCACATATCGAAAGCAAGCCGTTGGCAAAGGGCGGCTTTACCGAAAACCGCCGCAGCGTGTTAAATGTGGTGTGGGCAAAAGATTTCAGGCTGCCTGAACACATCAAAACCCTAATCGAACAAACCATAGCCCAAGACCCCCGCCCCGCTCATCAGCATACGCTACAAAAAGAATTTGTATTTAATATAGCAGACTACACCGTGCGTTTTGTTTGTGAAGAGAATACTGCCACCATTACCAGCGTTCAGGCTGCCTGAAAAAATTATTCCTGATACGGTCGCAAGTACGAAGCAAACTTCGGTTTGCCTTTATTGGTGAAACCGCGATAGCGATAAGTAATCGTTGAACCCACAGGTGGCGGATTTTGGCGGTCAGTGTCTTTGAAACCTGTACCAATGCGAAATTGTCCGTATTTATTTTCGCACAGCACCGCTCCCATTTTACCCTGAAACTTGCCTTTGCCTGCAAGGTGTTGGATAACCGTGCATTCATCGTCAAATTGCGGTTTCCATTTTAAAAAACCCGTATTTCTGCCTGCCTGATAGGGCAGACGCGGATTGCGAAAAATCACGCCTTCGCCACCATTTTTTGTTACTTCTTGAAAAAAATCTTGTGCTTGTTGTTGATTTTTAACGATATATTGTGGAATTATTTGAAAATTACTTTCAGGGTGCGTTTGTTTCCACTCTTGGGCGATTTGCAAGCGTTGCCATAAATCACCGTCTGCACTCGGCACATCAAAGACAAAGAGTTGAATATTATGCCAGTCGCCGTTTTGCGACCGTACGGTGGCAGAAATGTGTTCAAACTCGCCCCGCTGGCTAAATAATTCTCCGTCTAATGCAAACGGCGGAAAATCTTTCACCCAATCTTTTGGCGGCGTAAATTGTTTGCCTTGCCGACTATACAAAGCCTTGCCGTCCCAGTAGCCACGCACGCCGTCCAATTTTTCACTCATCGCCCAGCCGATAATGTTTTGTTGTTGATATTCTTGGGCTAACACCAAAGACGGCGTTTCTGCCCATATCGGCAAGATGAATAAAGATAATAAACAGAACAAAATCAAACGCATATTTGCTCCTGTCGCCTTTTTTAGGCTGCCTGAAAAATATCAAGGATACACAATTTTGGCATACGCCGAATGGTTGTGAATGGATTCAAAGTTTTCGCTTTCCACCACAAAGTTGCAAATGCGACTATCGGCTTTGAGTGCGGCGGCGACATCGCGGACAATGTCTTCCACAAATTTAGGATTGTCGTAGGCGTATTCAGTTACAAATTTTTCATCAGGGCGTTTGAGTAAGCCATACAGTTGGCAAGACGCTTGTTTTTCAACTAAATCAATCACTTCTTCGGGTTCAACTGCATTATTACAATGCAGCGTTACGGTAATATGCGAGCGTTGATTGTGTGCCCCATAATCGGAAATTTCTTTGGAACACGGACACAGCGAAGTGGCAGGAATCACCACTTTCAATGAATGGCAATATTTGCCGTTTTCCACTTCGCCTGATAATTCAATGTCATAATCCATTAAACTTTTAATGCCTGAAACAGGGGCAGATTTGGTGCGAAAAAACGGTGCGTGAATATGAATTTCGCCAGCCGTTGCGTCCAAATCTTTAAGCATGGTGTGCGTTAATAGCGAAAGCGTATCGTAACCGATTGTTTTATCAAAAGATTCTATCAACGCCACAAACCGCGACATGTGCGTGCCTTTTTGATGAGCAGGCAAATACACCGACATTGCCACCTTTGCGACAGTCGCCTGCCCACCGCCTGCGGTATGCCACGACAAAGGCATACGCAAGCCCTTGATCCCAACGCGGGTAATCGGTTGGTTGCGGGTATCGGCAGAACTCTGCACATCGGCAATGGCGTTCATTTTTTGAGTATTCCTAAATAAAAGGGTTGAGTATAACACTTTCAGGCAGCCTGAAATGCTATAATTCGCCCTTTTTTGACGATATTAGAAAGTTAAATCATGTGGATTAAACAAGCGAAATTTTTTATGCTGCCTGAAAATGCAATGCCTGATAGCGAAACGCTGTCGCAAGCCTTATCTGAACACGCTTTTCAAGCGGTATCGGGTTTGGCTTTATTTAGCGAAGGTTTTGCCAATGCCGTGCCATTTAGCGAAGAATTGATTTTTTCAACGCAAAATAGCGACAAAATATCGCTGAAAAAAGAAGAACGCATTTTGCCAGCGGCGGCGGTGAAAGATTTATTAGAAGACAAAATTGCCGATATTCAAGCCAAAACTGCACGCACCGTTGGACGCAAGGAAAAACAACGCATTAAAGAAGAGTTAATCAACGAATTACTGCCTAAAACTTTAAGCAAAAGTTCGCGTACGCATTTGTTTTTTGTGCCAAAACACGGTTTATTGTTGGTGGATACTGCCAATGCCAACAAAGCCGAAAACGCTGTATCACGCTTGCGTGAAGCCTTGGGTGATTTGCCTGCCGTTTTACCGAATACCGTCAAATCCCCTGCGGCATTGATGACGGACTGGCTGTTATCAGGCGAGTGTGCGGGCAGTTTCGATTTGGACGACAGTTGTGAAATGAAATCGCTCGCCGATGAAACAGGCACCACCGTTCGCATTGCGAAAGCTGATTTAACTTCCAATGAAGTGCAACAACACGCCAAAACAGGCAAAACAGTTACGCAATTGGGCTTAACTTGGCAGGACAAAATTGCCTTTGTGTTGGGCGATGATTTGTCGCTAAAACGCATTCGCTTTTTGGACATTGTGCAAGAAGAAGCCGAAAACGACAGCGATGACCTGCCCGCACTCACCGCTGCCACACAACTTTTGGCAACCGAAACCCTTGCCAATATGATTGATGAATTGATTGGGCATTTGGGTGGGGTAAGTAAAGAATAATTTGTTTTCAGGCTGCCTGAAACGCCATTTATAGTCGATAAACTTCAAAATGATAATGCGTTCTTTCGCCTTGCCGTATTATTTATACTGTCGCAGGCGAAACACCTTTTCTACTTTTGAAGTTTATCGACTATAACAAACTGTCAAAAAAATTCCCCTGCCCAAAGCAGGGGATAAACTTAAAGGAACACAAACCACTACCTTATTTTCAAACTGACATCAGATCAACAGTTTGAAAACAGTGCATTGTTTCAGAACGCTATAATGTGTGCTGTAACAACGGTGTGAATAATAATACAAATGATATTAAATATCAAGTAGAAAATTAAATAAATTCATCAAAAAATATTAACTATTTGATTTTTATAGTAATAAAGTTTATATTAGCGTTCAAATAAGAGTATATTATGGTGAGTGAAATAACACAATGAAAAGCAACACCCAAACTTTCAGGCAGCCTGAACCGTTATCACAAAAAGATTTATATAACAAGGCGTTAAATTATTTAGCTCGCCGTGAATACAGTCGGCTCGAATTGCAACGCAAATTAGCACCATACAGCGATAATCAGGACGATATTACTGCGGTTTTGGATCGATTATCTGAACGCAATTTGCAATCTGATGAACGATTTAGCGAAAGTTTTATTCACAGCAAACAAAATAAATATGGCACGCAACGCATAATTGAAACGCTCAAACAAAAAGGCGTGGCGTTGTCATCGGTTAGCGAATTTCTGCCTAATCAAGCACAACAACTTGCCACGGCGATTGCTATTTTGCATAAAAAATTAGGTACACCACGCCCTTTAACGGCAAACGAACAGCAAAAAGCCTATTGTTTTTTGCAATATCGTGGTTTTACGGTTGAAATCATTAAAATGGCATTGAGAAAATGGCAAAAAAATGAAGATGATTAAGTTTTCAGGCAGCCTGAAAACTATTTAATTTGTTGTATAGTCGCTAAACTTCAAAACTAATGCTTATGGCACGCCTTGCCGTATTATTTATACTATCGCAGGCAAAGCTGCCTGTTATTGTTTTGCAGTTTAACGACTATAATTATTTTGTTTTTTTATTATCACACGGATTGGAAACGGCTAACGCCGTTTCTTATCAATTCTATTTTTGAGATTTCTGCAAAACTTATTTATCTTACGACCACCGCTTAATTGACGGCAGAGAAGCAGTCTTAACATTAGTCGCCATCAAAGACGCATTAGAAGACCCAACACGCCTGATTTTAGATGTATAATTATTGTTAAGTTGAATATAAAGGCTGCCTGAAACAATTTCAGGCAGCCTTTTTTGTTATAATTTAGCGTTTTCAGGCAGCCTGAAATATTATGTCATCATCACAATGAAAACCATCAAACTCAAATCCAAAACATACCGAAAAACAAAAAAGATTGTTCTGCTTATTTGCTGGACGCTATTGTTTCTTTTCTTATTACTTTCTGTTATAGAAAGTTTATTACACATTCATATACCCTATCTATTTGTTTTATTTATTTTTACATTATTACCCTATTTATTATTTAACAATATATGTGAAGAAGTTATAGAAGAAAATAAATCAAATTAGGCAACCTGAAAATTTTAAAACGAAACGCCGTAGATGGGGCTTTGCACACCAATCGCCCAATAGGGCGGAATAAATATTATTGAAATTCAAGTAGTTATAAATTACTCAATTTTAGTGGGCTGGGAAGCCCACCCTACGATAGAATTAAATTTTTGTTTCTGTATAGGTTTTGCAAGCGTTTTTTTTTCAGGCTGCCTGAACCATTATGGATTATGCAATAAATTCACCCTTGCCACTTCTTCTTTTGCTCCCAAAACAACGGCAACGCGTTGGTGTAAGCCTGTGGGTTGAATATCCAAAATATTTTGGTGGGCATTGGAAGACGCACCGCCTGCTTGCTCAATCAATAAAGACATAGGATTGGCTTCATACATTAACCGCAATTTGCCAGGTTTGTTGGGGTCGCGATAATCAAACGGATACAGAAACACGCCACCGCGTGTGAGAATGCGATGCACTTCGGCAACCATGGACGCTACCCAACGCATATTGTAATTTTTGCCACGCACGCCGTCCTTGCCTGCCAAGAGTTCCGCAATATAGTTTTGCATTGGACTTTCCCAATGGCGTTGGTTGGACATATTGATGGCAAATTCGGCAGTGCTTTCAGGCAGCCTGAAATCGTTTTTAGTCAAAATAAATTGATTGTTGTCGTTCAGCGTAAAGCCAAACACGCCCTGCCCTACGGTGAAAACCAACTGCGTTTGCACGCCGTATAACACATAGCCTGCGGCGACTTGATTTCTGCCGTTTTGTAAAAAATCGTCCAATTTCAGGCTGCCTGAACTTGGTTTTTTCAGCACAGAAAAAATCGTGCCAACCGAAATATTGACATCAATATTGGACGAGCCGTCCAAAGGGTCGAACAGGACTAAATATTTACCGTGTTCGTTGGTTTCGACAAAGGTATCTTCTTCTTCGGACGCAATGCCTGCCACCATTGGCGTTTGGCGTAAGGCGTTGATTAGAATATCATTGGCAATCACATCAAGTTTTTTTTGATTTTCGCCTTGAATATTGCCACTGCCTGCCTCGCCTAAAACGCCTGATAATGCTCCTTGACGGGTTTTGGCAGAAATGGCTACGCAAGCATTGATAATGGCAGAAAGTGTTTCTTTCAGGCTGCCTGAAAGATTATTTTGTTGAAAATGTTGATTTAAAAAATCAGATAAGGGGGTGCAAAACATTATTCAAACCTTTTCATTGATGATTAGGCGATATTTTATCAGCATTGTAAAAGGTTGATAAAAGTTTCAGGCAGCCTGAAAGACGGCTTACGGTAAATATAACGCAGGATTAGCAGGTTTATTGTTAATCAACATTTCTAAATGCAGTATCGATTGACCGTTTTTATCGAGTCCCATTTCGGCGATTTTCTGCCCTTTTTTGACTTGACGACCCACACCCACAACCAAATTTTTATTGTGCGAATAGGTACTCATCAACAAATGATTGTGTCGCAACACAATCAGTTTGCCATAACCTTTAAGTTCTTCACCTGCATAAACCACCATACCATCAGCAATCGCCTGTATGCTTTGTCCCTCTTTGCCTGCAATGTCTATGCCCTTTTGCGTGGTGCCGTTAAAAGACGAAACCACATTACCTTTTACTGGCCACACAGGTTGAACGCCAATATACACTTTGTTTTTTTTGTTCAATACAGGGGGTTCAACTTTTGGGGGTTCTTTGCTTTTATTGTTCTCTGTGAAAGTAAGACATTTTTTAGCGTCTTTACCTTTATACGGCATCACACGAATTTTCTGACCAATTTGTAATATGTTTTTGTTGGAAATATTATTCCAACATTTAAGCGTTTCGATACTTCTGCCAAAATGCACGGAAATATGCGACAGCGTATCACCTGCTTTCACCGTGTAAAAACCATCATCAGAAATGGGATATACAGGTGCAGGTTTTTCGACCATTGTTTCGGTTTTTTTCTGCGTTGAACACGCCACAAGAGAAATAAGCATAACACCAACTATGCCTAATTTGATGTGCTGTTGCGATTGGAATATTGCCTTCATTGGTTTCCCCTGTGTTTTCAGGCTGCCTGAAACTTTATATGGTCAAGCGACAGTGTAAGTGTGAAGTTGCTTGACTATATCTGCCAATCAATCGGTTTTATCCCTTTATCCCTTAAATATTGATTAGCCTGCGAAAAATGACGACAGCCAAAAAAGCCACGATGAGCCGACAACGGCGATGGGTGGGCGGCTTTAAGTACCAAATGGCGGCGTTCGTCAATTTTGCTTCCCTTTTTTTGTGCAGGATTACCCCACAATAAAAAAACTAAATTTTGGCGGTGCTGGTTTAAAACTTCAATCACTTTATCGGTAAAGGTTTCCCAGCCAATGTCTTTATGCGAATGGGCTAAATGGGCTTTAACGGTTAAAACGGTGTTGAGTAACAACACCCCTTCATCTGCCCATTTTTTCAGGCAGCCGTGATTAGGAATTTGAAAACCGTCTATATCGCTTGCCAATTCTTTATAAATGTTTTTCAAAGACGGCGGAATATCCACACCCATCTGCACGGAAAACGCCAAACCGTGAGCTTGGTTTTCGTTGTGATATGGGTCCTGCCCAATAATCACCACTTTCACTTGGTTAAATTCGGTGTAACGAAAAGCGTTAAAGACATCAGAAGCAGGCGGATAAATGGTTTGTCCGTTGTGTCGTTCCGTATTCACTTGTTGTATGATTTTTTGAAAATACGGTTGTTGTTTTTCTGCCCCAATCGCATCAGCCCACGATTTCACCCTGTTTATAACCTTTCTTTCAACGCCCCAAACAATTTACCAAACAAACCACCACGGCGTGGTTCGTCAATTTGCACTTCCATTTCGTCAAAGGCTTGACACAATAAACCAATAGCAGCAGCGTATTTAGGATTACGCACGCGTTCGGACAAACCACCCATACGGCGACTGGGTACGCCTACGCGTACAGGTAAATCAAACACATCTTCGGCTAAATCCACCAAACCTGCCATCAACGATGAACCGCCTGTCAAAATAATGCCTGCGGATAATTGGTCGGCAAAACCTGCTCGTTCCAATTCATTGCGGACAATGTAAAACAGTTCAGTCATTCTTAATTGCAACACTTCGGTAACCAACACACGGCGTTCCACTTGACGAGAACGGCGATCATCACCAATACTGGGGACTTTAATCATTTCGTCCATACCGTCCAAGGTATCGACTGCGGCACCGTGATACACTTTAATGTGTTCAGCCGCATCATACGGTGTGCGTAAGGCTTGGGCTAAATCGCGTGTTACCAATTCTCCTGCAAACGGAATAACGGCAGTATGACGAACAGCACCATTGGTGAAAACAGAAATATCGGTGGTGCCTGCCCCCATATCCACACAACATACACCCAATTCTTGGTCGTCATCGGTTAAAACCGCCAATGCACTGGCTAATGGTTGCAAGACAATGGTTTCAGGGATCAGTTCGGCGCGTTGGATACATTTTTCCAAGTTCTGCACCGCTGTGGTTGCCCCTGTGATGATGTGAATTTTCACCACCAAACGCGTACCGCTCATACCCAATGGGTCTTGTACACCTGGTTGGTTATCGACAATAAATTCTTGAATCACGGTGTGCAGAATTTGTTGTTCAGGCGGAATGCTCACCGCTTTGGCAGTGTCAATTGCACGGCTAATGTCGTCTCGAGTTACTTCGCCGTCTTTGATTTTCACCATACCTTCGGAGTTTAGACTGCTGATGTGATTGCCTGCAATGCCAATCACCACACTATGCACTTGGCAATCTGCCATATGTTCTGCCTCTTCCACGGCAGAACGAATCGCATTGGCAGTGGCATCAATATTGGCAATCATACCGTTTTTAATGCCCTTGGTCGGTGCTTCGCCCAAACCAACAATACGAATTTCTTCGCCATCAAATTCGCCAATCAGTGCGACTGTTTTGTCTGTGCCAATGTCTAATGCACACAAGTGTCTGTCTTTTTTATCTATCATTTTTATGAAAGTTCCGTTATTTTTTCTGTTGCTCATCGGCAGTTTGTTCTGCCACATTTTTGTTTAATTTAACGGCAAAGCCGTTGCGATACCGCATATCGACATATTCAATCTGGTTGGCTTGATCTGCCAAAGTGTGTTGCCAATAGGCAACAAAACGCGTCATTCGATTGCGAATATCGTCTCGCCCTAATTTTACTGTAATTCCGTTATTGAGTAAAAGTTGCCATGCATGCCGTTCATCACAAAATAATTTTTCAATGTTTAAGCCTAATGATGATACGCTGCTTTGTAAATGTTTGTATTGTTCCACCATCAGCCGTTCGCTGTTTTCTGTGCCGTAAAAAGACGGCAAATCGTCAGCCACGGTTGCGTCAAAAACTTTGCCTTGGGTATCAATCAGTTGCTTATCGTTCCAGTGGGCTAATGGTTGGCGTTCATCAACACGAATGGCAATGGTATCGGGCCAAATGCGGGATACTTCCACATTTTCTGCCCACACAATTTGTTCAAAACGGGCTTTCACTTTATTCAAATTAACGCTAAAAATATTGCCCATCATACTGTCTTGTCGTGCTTGTTCTAACTCTTGGTGCGAAATATGTTCAAACGCAGGTTTGTCTTGCTCGGCAATATCGATATGGCGAATAGGAAAACGCGGAGTGTTAATCAGCCAGTAAAAACCGCCCACCAACACCATCATCACCAAAATCGTATATAGCCAACCTGTTAAATTGCGAATCGCAGACGGCGGCGTACGACCTTGATTTTGCTGTAATTTTATTTTTTTATTGTTCCACCGCATATCGCAAAATTTCTACACATAAATCAGCAAAATCCACACCCACTTGTTTGGCGGCTTTCGGCACCAAACTGTGCGAAGTCATACCTGGCACGGTATTGACTTCCAATAAGTATAAATTGTCGTTGTTGTCTTTCAAAAAATCCACACGCCCCCAACCTGTGCAACCCAAAATTTGAAAGGCTTTGACTGCCAAGTCTTTCATTTCTTGTTCTTTTTCCGCAGACAAATCGGACGGACATTGATACACCGTATCATCGCGATAATACTTGGCTTCGTAGTCATACCATTTGCCTTTGGGGATAATGCGAATGGAAGGCAAGGCACGATTGCCCACAATCGAACACGCATATTCACCGCCCATAATCGCTTTTTCTGCCAAAACCACGCCGTGATATTGTTTCAGTTGCGGATATGCTTTGGCTAATTCTCCTTGATTTTCAATCATTTGCACGCCAACGCTACTGCCTTCTGCGGCTGGTTTCACAAACAAGGGAAAACCAAATTCTTCTTCCACGGCGGCAAAATCGCTGTCGTCATTAAGCACCACATACGGCACATTGGGTAGCCCTGCACTTTGCCACACAAGGCGTGTGTGGAATTTGTCCATAGAAATCGCACTTGCCATCACGCCACTGCCTGTGTAAGGAATGCCCAAGGCTTCCAAAGCTCCTTGCACCACGCCGTCTTCGCCATAAGTGCCGTGCAGAACATTAAAGGCTGCCTGAAACTTTTCTTCCACCAAACGATAAATGGGTTTATCGTGCGGATCGAATAAATGTGCATCAATGCCTTTGCTTTTTAAGGCTTCACAAACCGCATTGCCACTGGTGAGCGACACTTCTCGTTCGCTTGAAAATCCGCCAGCTAATACCGCAACTTTGCCAAAATTTTGTGCTTGCATAGTATTCCTTTATTCACCTTTTTTCAGGCTGCCTGAAAAGATGTTATTTTATTGTATTATCGCTGTTTTATGTGAAGAAAATGACTTCATTTGAACAATTTTTTTCAGGCTGCCTGAAACGGTTAATTTTTCCAAACTGTAAATTCATCAATGCCTGCTCTTGGGGGCGTGAGCGTATTGACCACATTGTCTTTATCCGCATAGCCTAACGCCATCGCACTAATTAAAATTTCATCTTCTGCCCCTAAAAGTGGCAAAACAATGCGATGATATTTATTCCACGCCGCCTGTGCGCAGGTGTCTAAACCGTGCGATTTGGCTGATAACATAATGTTTTGCATAAACATTGCGGTGTCTAATTTTGCCCCATCGCCCAACACTTTATTCAGCGTAAAAAATAGCCCGACTGGTGCGTCAAAAAAGCGATAATTGCGTAAATGTTGGGCGTGCATTTTGTCTTTATCGCCTTTTTGAATGCCCAACAAGCCGTATAACGCCCAACCATTTTGACGGCGGCGGTCGATAAAAGGCGACACCCATTCGGTCGGATAATAACGGAATGTTTCTTGGTATTGTTCCGCTAATTCAGGATTTTGTCTTGTATTTTCAACAACTTCAATGACAGCGTTACAAATTTTATCTTTCGTTTCGCCTGTTACCACATACACTTTCCACGGTTGCGTATTTGTGCCAGACGGAGCATAAGACGCTGTTTCTAATATATTTTTTAACAATTCATTATCCACCGCTTGCGAAGTAAAAGCCCGAATAGAGCGGCGAGAGCGAATAATTTGATCGATTTCGTTGAATGACATTGAACTTCTCCTAAAACGGTGTATTTTATCACCATTACTTTTTGTTAAAATAGCCATTATTTTTTCAGGCTGCCTGAAACTTATGTCTGCCATTATTTCTTTTATTTTTCAAATAGTTGCTAAATTACCTTTACCTGTTTTGTATTATTTAGGCAGTTTTTTGGGTAGTTTAGCGTATTTTCTTGCACCGCAACTTCGCCGCCGTATTCGTGAAAATTTGCGGCAAGCCGAATTGCCGTCTGATAATCAAACCGCTCGCCGTGTGGCGATTGAAGCCGTTCGCAGTGGTTTGGAATTGACGATTGCTTGGACAAGGCAGCCTGACTATATGGTTTCCTTATTTCACGACACGCAAGGTTGGGAATATATTGAACAAGCCATTGAAAACAAACACGGTTTATTGTTAATTACGCCACATTTGGGCAGTTACGATTTGGCAGGACGATTTATTTCTGAAAACTTGCCGTTTGATTTAACCGCTATGTATCG
This sequence comes from Neisseriaceae bacterium, assembly GCA_017934045.1. Lineage (GTDB taxonomy): Bacteria > Pseudomonadota > Gammaproteobacteria > Burkholderiales > Neisseriaceae > RGIG9985. The sequence goes on from JAGBKK010000021.1 coordinate 49,359, forward strand.
ACCGCCCAAAAAGGCTTATTTAGAGCCGATTATGACGGCAGGGCGAGAACGCGGCAAGGGGCATGCCGCTCCTGCCAATGCGTCTGGCGTGCGACAAGTGGTGCGAGCGTTAAAAAAACAAGAAGCGGTGATTATTCTGCCCGACCAAGTGCCACAAGCAGGCGAAGGCGTGTGGGTGCCATTTTTCGGCAAAACCGCCTACACTATGTCATTGGCGGCACGATTAGCGGTGATGAACAATGTTACGCCGTTAATGTTTTGTGGCGAACGCTTGGCAAGCGGCAAAGGTTTTCGCCTAAATATTGTCCCCTTTTCAGGCAGCCTTAATGGCGACAAAGAACACGATGCGGCGTTAATCAACCACAACGCAGAAAACCTAATCCGCCGTTTTTATACGCAATATTTATTTTCTTACAACCGCTATAAAACCCCAGCAGGGGTTATTAAGCCTGATGATCAATAATTTTTCAGGCAGCCTGAAAGAAATTTATTAGGATAAAATAAAATGAAAAAAACAATTTTAATGATACTTTCTTTGCTACCTGCATTGATTGCTACAATATCTTGTTTTTATTTTAATTTATCTTGGCGTTTAGAAACAAGTTTGGTTATTCTTACATTGTTCTTTTTATCGCTTTTATTGTTTTTATCGTGTATCTTACCAAAATCATCAACGAATAATAATAAACAAAATAATAGGATATTATCTTTTTGTATTACCATTATTTTTGGTATTATTTCATTTTTAATGCTGTATCTTTGTATTTATGCTCCTTATACATTAAGACCAGATAGATTTAATCCTATTAAATATTCCATATTCATTATATTTACACCAGTATTTATTATTGAAGCAATTATTATTTCAAGAAAACAAAGAAAAAATAAAAAATATTTCCCGCAATTTTCATTGATAGGTATTTTATTCTTTATCATTTTAGGTTTGGTTAAAACAACTGCAATTTTTTTGTTAAATTATGGCAATACCCCCTTGAAAACAACGAATGCTTTTGTGCTTGATTATGGTAGTGGATATAGGTCGCCTGATGAATACACTTTACGCTTTGCAAATAACCAAAGGATAAGTAATAAAGAATTTGAAATAAGTGCAATAATCGAAGCCCAAGCCCAAGATTGTTTAAGCGTGCAGTATCGTGAAAATGCTGTGGTTATAGAAGTTCTTCCATTAGCAAATTTGGGTAAAATGAATGAGAAAGAATGCTTGACACAATAACCTTTTCAGGCAGCCTGAAACTGTTTAACCAACTCATCAAACGAACACACCGCTGTACCGACTTTACCGACCACCACACCTGCGGCGGCGTTGGCGACTTTCATCGCTTCGGTTTCAGGCAGCCCTGCGGCAATACTTAATGCCATGGTGGCAATTACCGTATCGCCTGCACCTGATACATCATACACTTCACGAGCCGTTGTGGGGTGATGAACCACGCTGCCGTCTCCAAACAGGCTCAAACCCTCTTCGCTACGCGTTAAAAGCACCGATTGCAGACGCAAATTTTCACGCAACTGTTGCGTTTTGGCGGTTAATTCCGTCTCATCACGCCACGAGCCTACCACTTCACGCAATTCCGCACGATTGGGGGTAATCATCGTTGCCCCTGTGTATCGCAGATAATCACTGCCTTTTGGGTCAATCAATACAGGTTTTTTATATTCTCGTGCTAAATCAATCATTTCCGATACATGCGTCAAACCGCCTTTGCCGTAATCCGACAGCACCACCGCATCACACGCTGGCAGTTGTTCACTAAACGCCGTCATCGCCATTTTCAAAATTTCGTGGTTGGGGCGATTTTCAAAATCCAAGCGAATTAACTGCTGATTGCGAGCAATCACTCGCAACTTAATGGTTGTACTAATCGTATTATCGCGAAACAGGTGTGCGGTAATATTTTCCGCCTGCATTAAATCATGCAAACTATCTGCCGCCTCATCATCGCCTGTAACCGACAACAGCACGGCTTTTCCGCCCAAAGACGCAATATTGCGAGCCACATTTGCCGCTCCGCCAGCACGATTTTCGGTGCGTTCAATTTTCGCCACAGGCACAGGAGCTTCAGGCGAAATGCGGTGCGTATCGCCAAACCAGTAGCGATCCAACATCACATCGCCCACCACCAAAACTGTTGTCGCATTAAAGCGTTGTAATAAATCAGTTGTCATTGTTTGCATACTCGTTTGGTCAAAAGTGTTTTTATTCTACCTGATATTGACTTTTCAGGCTGCCTGAAAAGTGTGTTGCCAGCACAATGCTTGCTGATTAACGCTTAACGGCTGTTTGATGAAGTCCAATTTCACTACGCACAAATTCAGGCTGCCTGAAACATTGACCACATTGCCAACTACTTCGTTGTTTTCATTGATGATTTCATCGCCTGCGTGTAGTGGGGTTTTACTGGTATATACCGCCAAAGTGCGTTTGACTTGCCCTACATATTGCGAGCGTGCAATCACTTCCTGCCCCACATAACAGCCTTTTTTGAAATGAATGCCACCTATGCGGTGTAAATTCAGCATTTGTGCGACAAATAAATTGCTGGTAGCTTGCGTAATCCATGCAAAACCGCTATTGATTTCAAACGCTTGCCATTTTTCTACGGCGGTTTCGTTTAATGCAGGTAATTGAGATTTTTCGCCAATCATCAGTTCGCCACCGTGTGGCAGTAACAGTTTCAGGCTGCCTGAATCTTCTGTTTCATACGCAAAATGTGTCGGCAAAGGTTCGTTAGATAAAATCAATGGCGAAATATGTTCAGGCAGCCTGAAAGATACGCCTAAATTCTCTGCCATTTCTATTTTCACTTGACTGCGTAACACAAACATAGTCAAGCGTTTTTTTAGTGTTTCTAATAAATCATTCGCAACAATCATCAATAATTCATCATGATGCGACACCACAATCATATTTGCCGTAACGCGTCCTTGTGGTGTGTTGTAAGACGCATAACAGGCTTGTTGTAAGTGGTTAATATCATTCGATAATTGTTTGTGTAAAAAATCTTTTGCGTCTTGACCTGAAAAGCGTAAAACGCTTAATGTGGGTAATAAACTTTGAATCATTTTTTCTACTTTAATGATGAAAGGCAACCTGAAATATTTTTAGGTTGCCTTTTTGGATAACAAAATAATTAAATATCCAAAATCAGACGGCTTGGGTCTTCTAATGCGTCTTTGATGGCGACTAATGTTAAGACCGCTTCTCTGCCGTCAATTAGGCGGTGGTCATAAGACAGTGCCAAGTACATCATCGGACGAGCGACAATTTCGCCGTTTTCCACCACGGCACGCATTTTGGTGGCGTGCATACCTAAAATGGCGGATTGTGGTGGATTGATAATCGGAGTGCTCATCATCGAGCCGAATGTGCCGCCGTTGGTAATGCTGAATGTGCCGCCTGTTAAGTCTTCCAAGGCTAATTTGCCGTCTTTGGCTTTGGCGGCGAAGTCGGCGATTTGTTTTTCAATGTCGGCTAATGACATTTGGTCGGCGTTGCGTAAAATCGGCACAACCAAACCGCGTGGGCTACCGATGGCAATGCCAATGTCGAAATAGCCGTGATACACAATGTCTTTGCCGTCAATAGACGCATTGACCACAGGGAATTTTTTGAGTGCGGCAATCGCGGCTTTGACAAAGAACGACATAAAGCCTAATTTAACGCCGTGTTCTTTTTCAAATTTTTCTTTGTATTTGTTGCGTAAGTCCATGACAGGTTGCATATTGACTTCGTTGAATGTGGTCAATATGGCGTTTTCGGCTTGTGATTGCAACAGGCGTTGTGCCACACGCTCACGCAAGCGAGACATCGGCACGCGTTGTTCTGGGCGATCGCCCACGATTTGAATGGCAGGACTGCTTGCCACAACTGGGGCTGCCTGAACGGAAGCGGCAGGTTTGGCTTGTACATCTTCTTTTAAGATACGACCGTCTCTGCCACTGCCTTTGACTTGCGACAAATCAACATTATTTTCTGCGGCGATTTTGGCGGCGGCAGGCATAGCAACGGCTTGGGCTTTGGGTTCTTCGGCTTGGGCTGGTTTTTCCGCAGGGGCTGCCTGAACGCTGGCACTTGCGGCGGTGTCCAACTTGGCAATCACTTGACCTGCGGTTACGGTTTCGCCGTCTTGGGCGATGATTTCGGTAATCACGCCTGCGTCAGGAGACGGCAATTCCAACACCACTTTGTCGGTTTCCAAGTCAATCAGGTTTTCTTCGCGAGAAACGGCTTCGCCCACTTTTTTGTGCCACGACATTAAAGTGGCTTCGGATACGCTTTCAGGCAAGGCTGGTACTTTAATTTCAATAATCATTGTTGTTGCTCCATTATTTTTTGGTTGAAAGATTGAGTGCGTCTTCGACAAGTTGTGCTAATTGAGCGTCATGCTTGCTCTTATAGCCCACGGCTGGGGACGCACTGGCTGGACGACCTGCAAATGAAAGCGTCTGTCCTTTTTGCAAAATGTTTTCAATGCGGTGGCGAGTTTGATACCACGCACCTTGATTTTTCGGCTCTTCTTGAGCCCACATCACATCTTTAACATGGGCGTATTTTTTCAACTCTTTCGCCGCAATGTCGTAAGGGAATGGATACAGTTGCTCAATACGAATAATGGCGATTTCGTCTTCCAAACCTCGTTCTTTGCGTCCGTTATACAAATCGTAATACACTTGACCTGCACACAAAATCACGCGTTTGACGGATTTATCGTTTTTGCGTTCGATGACATCGCCAATCACAGGGCGGAAAGATGAACCTTCGGTGAAGTCGGACAATGGCGACATTGAGTCTTTATAACGCAACAGGCGTTTGGACATAAAGATAATCAATGGTTTGCGATACGGACGCAAGATTTGTCGGCGTAACACATGGAACATTTGCGATGCTTCGGACATCATCACAATTTGAATGTTGTGTTCGGCACACAGTTGTAACCAGCGTTCCAAGCGGGCAGATGAGTGTTCGGGTCCTTGTCCGTCATAGCCGTGCGGCAGAATGACGGTTAAACCACACAAACGCCCCCATTTGGTTTCGCCCGATGTAATAAACTGGTCAATCGCCACTTGGGCACCATTGGCAAAGTCGCCAAACTGACCTTCCCAAATGGTTAAAAATTCAGGAGACGCAGACGCATAGCCATATTCATACGCCAACACGGCTTCTTCGTTCAAAATGGAGTCAATCGCCACAAAGCCTGCTTGATTGTCCGCCAAGTGTTGCAACGGCATGAATGTGCCTTGATCCCATTTTTCACGATTTTGATCGTGTAAAACGGCGTGGCGGTGCGAGAATGTGCCACGACCTGAATCTTCACCTGAAATACGCACGCCAATGCCGTTGGTGAGCAAAGACGCATACGCCAAAGTTTCTGCCATACCCCAATCCATAGGCATATTGCCTTTGCCCATTTCACGGCGATTTTCAATCACTTTGGCAACGGTTCTATGCAAAGAGAAGTCTTGCGGAATGGTGGTAAAGCGTTCGGTTAAATGAGCAATGTCTTTGGCTGGCAAGGCGGTATCCACGGCGTGTGTCCAGTGCGTGCCTTTGTACTTATTCCAGTCGGACGCAAATTTGCGTTGATAATTCGACAGCGTGGTCAATTCCACATGCTCGCCCTTATCCAACGCCGCACGGTATTCGGCAATCATTGCGTCTGCTTCTTCGGCTTTCAGGGTGCCTTCACGCACGAGTTTTTCGGCATACAACGCTCTCGTGCCAGGGTGTGCGTGGATTTTGCGATACATCATCGGTTGGGTGAGCATGGGGTCATCGCCCTCGTTGTGTCCGAGTTTGCGGAAGCACACAATGTCAATCACCACATCTTTTTTGAATTGTTTGCGATAATCCAAGGCTGCCTGAACGCAATAGCACACGGCTTCTGGGTCGTCCCCATTCACATGGAAAATCGGTGCGTCAATCATTTTGGCAATGTCGGTGCAATATAAGGTTGAACGCACATCACGCGAGTCGGAAGTGGTAAAGCCGATTTGATTGTTAATCACAATATGCACTGTGCCGCCAGTGGTAAAGCCACGCGTTTGCGACAAGTTAAAGTTTGCTTGATTAACGCCTAAACCGATAAATGCCGAGTCGCCATGCACCAAAACAGGCATAATTTGCGCCTGTTCGTCTAAACCCATATGATAACGGCGGCGTTGTCTTGCCCGCACACCCCCTTCAACCACAGGATTGACGATTTCCAAGTGAGACGGATTAAATTCCAACGACACATGCACCGCACCGCCTGCGGCAGCCAAGTCTGCCGTAAAACCGTTGTGGTATTTCACATCGCCACTGGGTAAATCGGCTGAATGTTTGCCCTCAAATTCGGCAAATAAATCCGCAGGTTTTTTACCCAAAACATTCACCAGCACATTCAAACGCCCACGGTGAGCCATACCGATGACAATTTCTTCCACGCCTTGCAAAGACGCATTTTGAATAAGATGATCTAATGCAGCGATAAACGACTCACCGCCCTCCAAAGAAAAGCGTTTTTGACCCACATATTTGGTGTGCAAATAACGCTCCATCGTTTCGGCGGCGGTGATTTGTTTCAAAATGCGTTTTTTGGTTTCGGCATTAAAGCGGGGGGTAGAAAGTTCGCTTTCAAAACGGTCGCGTACCCAAGTGCGTTCGGCGGTATTCATGATGTGCATAAATTCCAAGCCGATTGTGCCACAATAAGTTTGCTCTAACTTGGCGATAATGTCTGCCAACGGCAATTTTTGCGATAAAGAGAAATTAGAACGCACCGAAAAGGTTTTTACCATATCCGCGTCTTCCAAACCTTGATTAACAGGGTCAAGTTCAGGAATATATTTCTCACCCATTCTCTTTAACGGATCAAGGTTTGCCTTGCGAGAACCCAAAGAACGATACGCATTCGTCAAACGCAACACATAAACTTGTTTTTGCATCGCGTCCATATCAGGCGATTGCCCCGCCGCCGTTTGCACGCGTGGGTGTTTCATAATTTCGCCGATGGCTTTTTCCACAGTCAAACGCGGACGGTCTTTCACCGCATTGCCTGCTTGTTTGGACAACTCATCAAAATACTGTTCCCAGTAATCGCCCACACTGTGTGGGTCAGCCAAATACTGCTCATACAACTCTTCAATGTACGGAGCATTTGAACCGAACAAATAGGATAATTCTGCTTGTTCTTTCATCATGATAGTGTAACCTTTTGTTTTATAAGTTAATTTAACATTTAAGCCGCCTTTTCAGGCAGCCTGAACTTATTCTTAATGCGTTAAACCTGATATTGTATCTCTTTTTAAAAAAATAAGCCTGATTTTATGAGAAATATAATCTATAAAAAATATTTATAATAAATCGATTTATTATAGTCAATACTTTTCAGGCAGCCTGAAAAACCACTTGTTTCGTGTTTTACGCTAAAATACTGCCATTTAATCATTTTCAGGCAGCCTGAACAATATGAAAAACATTGTTATTTTAATTTCGGGGCGTGGCAGTAATATGCAGGCGATTGTGAATGCTGATATTCCCAACGCCAAAATAGCAGCGGTGATTGCCAATGTGCCAAACGCGGCAGGTTTGGCGTGGGCAAAGGAAAAAGGCATTGCCACTGCCGTTTTGAATCATAAAGAATTTAAAAACCGTGCCGAATTTGATATGAATTTGGCTATGCTGATTGACGGCTACAAACCTGATTTGGTGGTTTTGGCAGGCTTTATGCGAATTTTGTCGCCGCAATTTTGCCAACATTATCAAGGGCGGTTGATGAATATTCACCCGTCATTATTGCCGTCTTTCAAAGGTTTGCATACCCACGAAGAAGCGATTAAATCAGGGTGCAAGTTGGCAGGTTGCACGGTGCATTTTGTAACGCCTGAATTAGACAGCGGTGCGATTATCAGTCAAGCCGCCGTGCCTGTTTTGAATGACGACACCGCCGATACGCTTGCCGCACGCGTGTTGCAATGCGAACACAAAATCTACCCACAAGCCGTGGCGGATTTTGTTTCAGGCAGCCTGAAATTAGTGGATCATCACGCGGTGAATGTTTCTCGCAGCGATAAAAACGCATTTTTATTAGGACAAGGCTGATGATTAAAGCCGAACACCGTCCTTTTGTCATCGCCATTATTTTATCTATGGCGGTGCATATCGGCTTTGGTGTGTCAGGCATTATCCGCCCTACTCCTAAATTAAGCGAAGTCAAAACGCCCACAATTGTGATGCGGCAATTTTCATTAGAACAAGCACCGCCTGCCGTGCCAGAAGTCGCACCACCGCCTGCGGCTGTCGCCCCAAAACCCAAAAACGCTCCGCCCAAAGCCGATAAACAACAACCGCCTGTGGCAGAAGAAAAACCGCAACCTGAAAAAATAGTCGAAGAAAAACCGCTTGAAAAAGAAGAAGTGCAACCTGAAAAAATGGTTGAAGAAAAACCGATTGAAGAAATTCTCAAACCTGTTGAAGAAGAAGTTACGCCACAAATTGTGGAAGAAGAAAACACAGACCCCCTACACAATTTATTAGAAGAAAAACAGTTAGTAGCCAAAAATCCGAATTGCCAAGAAAACGAAATTTGCCCCAAAGAAGCATTAGCACCGCAGTTTCCCAATTCTGCCAAACTCAAATACGAAGGGCCTATGGGCGTTACAGGCACGATGAATTACGAACGAGATGGGCAAAATTACACCATTCACGCCACATTTAACATTCCGTTTAATAAACGCGAATTTATTGCCGAAGGTGAAATCAGTGGCAATAATTTAATCGCTCATCGCTATGTAGATAAACGCAAAGGCAAGGTTTATGCGTCTGCCATTTTTGACCACGAAAACAAGGTTATTTTATTTGGTCAAGGCGAAGAACCCCAAAACGCCACAGACGAAATCGACTTTGAAAAAACGCCTGCGTATGACTTATTCTCGTGGGCGTGGCAAGTGGCGATTAACGGCGGCAACATGCCCGAAACTTGGGTTACAACAGGCAAAAAAATTTATATTTCCCCTACAATCACACAACAAGATATTCAAGAAATAATGTACGATACAGGAGAAAATGGGGATAAACATTCATTAAAACTACATTCAATGTTAATCGAACGCCAAGATGATAAAAGCAAAGAATACGAATTTAGTTTTGCCCCACAATTTGCTAATGTCCCTGCTCTTATCAAGATGAATTCAGACGGCAAAGTATATACCGTGCATTTAATTCGTGTGGAATTAGACGGCAAAAAACAATGGCAAGCCATAAGAGAAACAGGCGTACGCAATAAAGATTAGTTTCAGGCAGCCTGAAACTGCCTACCGTTTGCACTGCACAATATAATCCACCAAAACCGCATTATAATATCTCTCTTTTACAACAACAAAAGTGAGTATAAAACATGGATAACATCAAACCCACTCGTGTTAAGAACACACAATTCATCAACAAAATTATGTCGGCAAAACAAGCCGCTGAACTTATTCCCCACAACGCTTTGGTGGGGTTTAGTGGCTTTGTGGGTTCAGGCTGCCCTTTGGTTGTGCCTGTGGAAATTGCCAATCGTGCCAAAGAATTGCACGCAAAAGGCGAAGAATATCAAATCAAAGCCTTATCAGGTGCTTCCACCGATTTGAACTTGGACGGTGTGTTAGCCGAAGCCGATGCAGTGTCGTTCCGCTCGCCGTTTATCACCGACCGCACCATGCGTGGCAATATCAATACCAACAAAACGCAATATTTGGATATGCACTTATCCACGCTCGCACAGCAAGTGGAAGCGGGTTTTTTTGGCAAGTTGGATTTTGCGGTGATTGAAATCATCGGCGTAACCGAAGACGGCAAACTGATTCCATCGACTTCAATCGGCAACAATCAAGTGTGGCTGAATGTGGCAGATAAGGTGATTTTGGAAGTCAATCATTTCCAGCCTGAACAATTAGAGGGCGTGCATGATGTGGCAACGCTGGGCAAACCGCCGTATCGCGTGCCTTTGGAAATTAAAGATGTTCGCGACCGCATTGGCACACCCTATATGACGGTTGATCCTGATAAAGTGGTGGCTGTGGTGATTACCGAAACCACTGACCGCGTGAATAAATTTACACCTTTGGACGACATTTCCAAAGCAATTGGCGACAATGTGGTGCAATTTATCAAGCAAGAAGAAGCCGCAGGACGCTTGCCCAAAGATAAGTTATTGCCCTTGCAATCGGGCATTGGCAATGTCGCCAACGCCGTGTTGTCTGGCTTAAAACGCGCAGGTTACAAAGATTTGGTGTGCTATTCGGAAGTCATTCAAGACGGTTTGTTGGAATTATTGAAAGACGGCGTGGTGGAAATGGCTTCCGCCGCCAGCCTGTCGCTGACACCAGAAGCGAGTGCCGAATTTCGTGAAAATGTCGATTTTTACCGCGAACACATTGTGTTGCGTCCGCAAGAAATTTCCAATTCGCCCGAAGTTATCCGCCGCTTGGGCGTGATTGCGATGAACGGTATGTTAGAAGCGGATATTTATGGCAATGTCAATTCCACCAATGTGATGGGTACGCAAATGATGAACGGCATTGGCGGCTCTGGCGACTTTGCACGCAACGGTCATTTGTCGATTTTCTTAACGCCTTCAACTGCCAAAGACGGAGCGATTTCGTCCATCGTGCCGTTTGTGTCGCATGTTGATCACACCGAACACGATACGATGGTGATTGTTACCGAATACGGCTTTGCCGATTTGCGTGGCAAATCGCCCAAACAGAGAGCGGCAGAAATGATTAAAATCGCCCACCCCGATTATCGAGAAATGTTGCAAGACTACTTCGACCGAGCCTGTTCGCAACCCAAAGCAGGACAAACCCCACACCTATTAAGCGAAGCCTTATCATGGCACGATCGCTTTAATAAAACGGGCACGATGAAGAAGTAATGATTTGTTTGTGATATAGTCAAATAAATTCAAAAGTGAAACAGGCGGCGTGGCGAAGACAGTATACGGCACAACAATTAGTCGCAAAAACGCCAAACAAATCGGTACAAAACAGTTAGTATTAGAAGAAAATACGATTGAATATGATGATTTTTAATAAAAAATACCTTTCAGGCTGCCTGAAAAACACTCCTAAATAAAAACGCCCACGCCGCAGGGCGTTTTTTCTTTTTTTGTCAATAGGTTGTTGTAATAGTACTATTACAAGCGTCCTTGACAAAGGACGCTTGTACGCAAAATTTTTCAGGCTGCCTGAAAAATCAATAATCAACTTCAACCCCCCAAGTACCTTTGACAGAAAGGAAAATCATTATGGCATACAGATATGACCCTGATTTAGAATTTTTGGGTAATTGTTCGTCCGAAGAATTAAAAGATTTTGCTGAATTATTGATTTATGACAAGAACGGCACAGAACGATTAACTGGTAATATGGATTTAGCCAAAAGATACAAATATCAACCAGATTGTCGTCAATATTGGAAAGAACTTGCTGCGGAATTTCAATTATTTGGCGGCAATAGTATTGCTAATCTTTTTCGTGGTAATGAAGGTGTTTTATACAAAGAAATTTTGCGTGATGTTTGCGACAAGATGAAAGTTAAAGGTTTTTCTGAAAGTCAATCCACAGAATGGAATGAGCAATTATTTATGGTGCAAATGATACCGACCATTATTGAACAAATGCCGCCTGATATGTTAAAAGCCATTGCCGATGAATTAGGTATGGAAAACACAAATAATATAACACCACAAGTTTGTACAGCAGCATTTATCAAACTGTTTCGTATGGGCGGATTTAAGTCCTATCAAATCACTTTGATTATTGTCAATGCAATTTGGAAGTTTTTATTCGGACGCGGTCTAACGATTGCTGCTAACGCTACCATAACCAGAATATTAGGTATTTTTATGGGACCAGTTGGTTGGACTTTTACAGCTGTTTGGACTGCAATAGATATAGCAAGCCCTGCCTATCGAATAACTGTTCCTGCTGTTTTTCAAATTATTTATTTAAGGTCGTTAAATGCTAATCGTGCATTGATTGAAGAACAAACAGATAATCATCAACAAAAAACCCCTGATGACGCACGAGCGGTGGCACAATGTGCAGACGCAGTAGTCGTGGGCAGTAAAATAGTCCAGATAGTCTGAAAAAAAATAAAACCGTAACAAATTGTTACGGTTTTATTTTCCGCCACTAAATATTTTTCAGGCAGCCTGAAACAGCGTAGGGCGAATAAAATGAAGTTAATGTTCGCTAAAATCTTTACACCTGCCTGAAAAGATATTATTTTGTTTCTCACAAATTTTTTTATTATCTCTCACGGAGACACGGAAATACGGCAAGACACGCCAACGCATTTCAATTTTGAAGTTGTTTGACTATAAACCCTTTCAGGCTGCCTGAAAAAAATAAGGTAGGTTTTTTAACCTACCTTATTTTTTATTTGCGTTCCACTTGCGACACATCTCTTACCGCCCCAGTATCAGCCGAAGTTGCCATAGCGGCGTAGGCTTTGAGTGCGGCGGAAATTTGGCGGTTGCGGTTTTCAGGTTGCCATGCGTTTTTTCCTTTGGCGTTCATTTTGTCGCGGCGTTTTTGCAATTCTTCGTCTGACACGGCTAAATGAATGCGGCGGTTGGGAATGTCGATTTCGATGGTGTCGTTTTCTTCAATCAAGCCGATTGCCCCTTCTTCGGCGGCTTCTGGTGAGACATGTCCAATCGATAAGCCCGAAGTGCCGCCTGAAAAGCGTCCGTCTGTCAGCAAGGCACAGGCTTTGCCCAAGCCTTTGGATTTTAAGTAACTGGTGGGATACAGCATTTCTTGCATACCAGGTCCGCCTTTGGGTCCTTCGTAGCGAATCACCACCACATCGCCTGCCACAATTTGATTGGCTAAAATGCCTTCCACGGCGGCTTCTTGGCTTTCAAATACTCTCGCACGCCCTTTGAATTTCAAAATGCTGTCATCAACGCCTGCGGTTTTGACGACGCAACCCCTTTCAGCGATATTGCCAAACAATACGGCTAATCCGCCGTCTTGCGAATAGGCGTTTTCTTTATTGCGAATGCAGCCTGAAACGCGGTCGGTATCGTGTTCGGCATAGCGTTTGTCTTGTGAGAATGCTTTGATGGTGCGAATGAAAGCAGGAGCGGCAAGGTAACGATTTTTTGCTTTCTCATCAGAGGTTTGCAGAATATCCCATTTGGCTAACGCTTCTTTCAGGCTCGCTGAATGCACGGTTTTGACATTGGTTTTCAGGCAGCCTGCACGGTTAAGTTCGCCCAAAATCGCCATCACACCGCCTGCACGATGTACATCTTGCATATGATATTTTTGCGTTGCAGGAGCGACTTTGCACAAACACGGCACGGAACGGCTTAAACGGTCGATGTCTGCCATTTTGAAATCCACGCCTGCTTCGGTGGCAACCGCTAACAAGTGCAAAATGGTGTTGGTTGAACCGCCCATCGCAATATCCAAACTCATCGCATTTTCAAACGCTGCTTTGGTGGCAATGCTGCGTGGCAAAACGCTTGCGTCGTCTTGTTCGTAATATTTTTTCGTAATATCAACAATAAGTCGTGCCGCTTCTAAAAACAATTCCTTGCGTTCTGCGTGCGTGGCAAGGAGCGAACCATTGGCAGGCAAGGATAAACCTAATGCTTCGGTCAAGCAGTTCATCGAGTTAGCCGTGAACATTCCTGAACACGAGCCGCAAGTCGGACAAGCGGCGTTTTCCATTTGATTGACAAAATCGTCCGAATTTTTGTCATTTGCCGCTTCAACCATAGCGTCAATTAAATCCAACTTGCGAATGCTATTGTTTTCGACTATGGTCATTTGCCCTGCTTCCATCGGGCCGCCTGAAACGAAAACCGCAGGGATATTCAACCGCATCGCCGCCATCAGCATACCTGGGGTGATTTTGTCGCAGTTAGAAATGCACACCATTGCGTCCGCACAATGGGCATTGACCATATATTCCACGCTGTCGGCGATTAAATCGCGAGACGGCAGGCTATACAACATACCGCCGTGTCCCATCGCAATGCCGTCATCAATCGCAATGGTGTTGAACTCTTTGGCAATGCCGCCTGCGGCTTCGATTTCACGACACACCATCTGCCCAATGTCGTGCAAATGCACATGCCCTGGCACAAACTGCGTAAAAGAATTAACCACAGCAATAATGGGCTTGCCAAAGTCTTTATCCGCCACGCCTGTGGCACGCCATAGGGCCCTTGCCCCCGCCATATTGCGACCCGAAACCGAAGTATGCGAACGATATTGTGGCATTTTTTTGTGTCCTTATGTTTTAAATAAATAAAAGGGAGATTATACGACTATTTTCAGGCAGCCTGAAACGGTATAATAACGCTTTTTATTCATACCAAAACACTATGGCATTAGTTTTTATTTACACCACCACCGCCAAAATGGAAGACGCTGAAAAATTAGCGGAAATACTGATCAAACAACAACTTGCGGCGTGTGTGTCGGTGGGTAAAAAAGTCAAATCGCACTATGTTTGGCAGACAAGGCGAGAATGGGCAGAAGAATATCCCATCACCATTAAAACCACGGCAGAAAAACAATCAGCCGTATGCAATTTTTTGCAGCACAATCACCCTTACGAATTGCCTGAAATTGTGTGCCTGCCTGTGTTGTATGCCAGCAATAAATATCAACAATGGGTGGAAAAACAAGTTTCAGGCAGCCTGAAATAAAGCGAAGTTAATCACTTCGCTTTATTGACAATCAAGCCAAACTAATTATTTTAATTAGCATCAAATCCTGCGTTTTCAATAGCTTCACGCAAGGCAGCAACATTGGTTTGTTGTTGATCAAAAGATACCGTAGCACAATTTTCTGCTAAATTAACATCAGCACTTGCGACACCTGATACCTGTTCCAAAGCCTTTTTAACGCCTGCGGCACAACCGCCACAAGTCATACCACCCACAGAAATGGTTACTGTTTCCATAATGATTTACTTTCTAAAATAATGTTGATAATAAGACTTAATTATAACGCAAATACTTAATTAAGTTGTTTCTGAATAGGTAGTCGATTCACCACAAAAGCAGTAAAATGGCAATTTTCTATTTCTTATCAGAAAGAAATCAAACCATGACACAACAATTACGCGAAGATTTACAATGGATTAGCCAACGCATTAAGCCTAAAAGTCATATTTTGGATTTAGGCTGTGGCACAGGTTCTTTATTGGAAAATTTAATTAAAGAAAAACAATGCACGGGCTATGGCATTGAAATTGATACAGAAAAAGTGATTAAAGCAATGAGCCGCAAAATCAATGTGATTCAAGCCAATTTGGAAGACGGTTTGAAAACCTTTGATGACAACAGTTTTGATATGGTGATTTTTTCGCAAACCATTCAATCAATGAAAAATACTGAAACCATTTTGAAAGACACCATGCGTGTGGCGTCAGCGGCAATTGTTACTTTCCCAAATTTTGGTTATTGGCGAAACCGCTTGCAGTTGGCGTTAGGGGGACATATGCCTGTGTCGGAAAATATGCCTTATCAATGGTATGACACGCCCAATATTCACTGGTGTACTTTGCAAGACTTTGATTTATTATGTGAAAAAAATCACATTCGCATTTTAGAACGCACCGTTATGGCAGGTGGCAAAACCGTTAAAAAATTACCCAATTTATTAGGTTCATTGGCAATGTATCGTATTGGACATTCTTAATTTTCTTCATCTTCGGGAATATTTTGTTGCCCCTTGCTTCTATCTAATAAAACGCACAGTTTCACGCCGTGTAAGAATAATACCCAACTGACATAAATCCATAATAAAAAGAAAAACAAAACAGAAAAAGAGCCGTATAAATTGATATAGGTTTTGTTATAGCCTACATAGGCGACAAATAGGATTTTAAGTATCCACCAGCAAATACTGGACGCAAAGGCGGCGGCGATAATGGCGTGGGCGGCTATTTTGCGATTTATGGCAACCGCATAGGTAATAGAAAAGATTGCCCACACAATTAAATAGGGGAAAATATCGGCAAAATGGCTGATTTGCCATTTACTTTGTAAAACTGTGCTGACATATAACGCACCGCATAAACCTAATGGCGATAAAGTCATTAAAGTCCAGTAAGTGCTTAAACTACTGAAAAAACGGCGTTTTTCTGAATTTGATAATTTGCAAACAATGTATTCAAAATTGTTAAAAAACATCACCGAAGTAATAAACACGGCGGCAAAACCTGTGATATTAAGTCCTATGCTGTTAGACAAAAATTGTTCCATATATTCGGTTAAAACTTCTTGGTGTGTGGGCAGGAAGTTTTTAACAATAAATCCTTTTAATGCATCTGAATACTGATTGAAACTACCTAATTGCATAAAAATGCCCAACGATACCATTAAAATGGGAAAGATGGATAGCATAGTATGAAAACTTAAATTGCCAGCATAACCAAATAATTCTTTATCATACATTCGTGGAATGTATTGAGCGATTTTTTTGGCAATAATTTTAATGTCTTGAATATTCATTTTTTACCCCTTTTCAGGCTGCCTGAAAATTATATATTTGCTAAAATAGCATGGATAATTGTCGCATCTAATATTTCAAAAGCAAAACATTTTTTGCCTAAATCTTTTAAAGACGCTCCGATATGATAAAGTGTTTTGCCGTCAATAATCATAAATCGGTCGTGCATTTTATTCGTGTATTTTAAATTTTAATCCTTTAAGGCGGTCACAATTTGTGACCAGTTCATTTTTTTCCATTTCGTTTAACGAAAACATAAAATCAGCAGGAAACCGCTCGATATTGCGTTTTACCGCTTCATTAAGTCGTTTGGTTTCTATGCCATACAATTCTGCCAAATCGCGGTCTATCATCACCTGCTCATTACGAATAAGCAGAATTTTATTTTCGATATTAAAGGGTTGAATGTCCGTTGTCATTGTTTTTACTCAATTTATTTTTTCAGGCAGCCTGAAAATTATTTTACATTATAAACCGTCCCTGCCCCCGACAGTGTCTCCCAGTTTAATCCTGTTATTTTTTCAGCCATTGCCACTAAAATATCGGTGTCAGGTGTGCCGTTTTCTTCGTCAAATTTGCTGATGAACGACCGTTTGTCTAAATCGTTTAAGGCTTTGCCGACACTTTCTATTTCGCCGTCCGAACACAGCCAGCGGCGTTTGAGTTTGCCGTTTTTGTGGTATTCAAACACAAGGCTGCCCGAAGTGTCTTCGTTGGCAATCAGCAGCACTTCGGCTTTTTCGCTGGCTTGGGCAAGTTGTGTGCTGATTTCACCGTTATCGTTATTAAGAATTTGCTCAATCGCCCCCAACAGCACAAACCAGCGACCTTTGGGCGAACGCACGATAAACTCATTTTGCTCTGCCACTTCGGCAGCGTCCATTGCGTCTGCCACTTTTTCGCCTTGTGCTTGGCTAATATCTACGCCAAAGCGGGTTTGCACAAACGACTGCAATGCTGATTTTTTGCTAAAAAACAGGGCGTACATATTTTCTGGCATACTCGCCGTTTCTTGATTTTGAACGCTGTCTTGATCTAAAAAAGTGCTTAATGGCACGCTTTCCCACGAGTTTGGAGCAACTAATTTTTTCTTTTCTGCCCATAGACGGGTTTCGTCTGTAAGCAAAATTTTGCGTTTCTCGGCACAGGCTAACATATAGCGATAAGTCGGACGGCGATAGGCTGGATTGAAACCGCCTTTTTCAGGAAATGGAAATTGCTCTACGAATTGCCGCAACTCGTCATAGCGTTCGGCAAGCATTAAGTAATAGCATTTATCGGGAACTCTGGCATTAAATTCTTCCATCTCAAAACGCACTATTTTTTTGCAATGCCGATATTCGTAATAAAAAGCGGCGTATGCTAATTCGGCAGGTATCGTGTCGGTTTTGCCGCTGACAAAATCCTTGATTTGCTGCATGAGTGCATCATTTTTCTCGATTTCTTGAATTTTTTGATAAGTTTCCGAAAAAGGCGACAAATGGACAGGGTGCGGATAGCCTTTGGGCAGAACCGATTTGGTGTAATTGCTTTGCAGATGAGCATATTTTGCAGGCAAGGCAGACGATACACCTGTTTGAAAATCAATCAGTGCTAACCAGTAATCATAATCCAGCAATTCCGCCATACAACGCTCTAAATTTGCCTTGATGACTTCAACCGCTTGTGCGTCTTCGTTTTCTCGAAAACCTTGTGTATAGGATACC
Organism: Neisseriaceae bacterium; assembly: GCA_017934045.1. GTDB lineage: Bacteria > Pseudomonadota > Gammaproteobacteria > Burkholderiales > Neisseriaceae > RGIG9985. The sequence continues at coordinate 67,589 of JAGBKK010000021.1, forward strand.
GATGAGACATTGGTTGCTTTCTGCATTGTGCCGTCCGAACACAAACGATGGTGCTGATTTACGGTTGTAAAACTGTCAATATCACCTCGTGGAACCCAGATACATAAATCCAAACAAAAAGTTTGCTCGTAAGTATCTTCTTTTTCATTAAAACGCTCTGCGTCATTAAACATGACGCTTTGTGCCACAGGCTTGTCGGGCAAAAATTTCCAGTATTCCTTATGCCCGACATAACGATAGCCCATGCCAAGCAAACATTTGTGAATGGATTTGGGAACATTCATTTGAGTTACTCCTGTGGTTAATGCAACTTTTCAGGCTGCCTGAAAAATATTGTGCATTGCTGTTGTATCTGCATATGCTGACCCAAAAATCCTATCGAATTTTTGGGAGATTGCTTCGCTCTCTATGACGATATAAGTTTCAGGCTGCCTGAAAAAAACTACTGTCATTGCGAGCCGTGCTATGCACGGCGTGGCAATCTTCTTACTATGAAAAACGAAGCAAACGATTATTGCTGCCGTTTGATTTTATTTTCAGGCTGCCTGAAAACTATTTTAACTTTACTTCACTATTTTTAACTTGTAATTCTGGAAAAGAAGATAAAAATTTTGAAAATTTTGTTGCATATTTTTTATAATCAAAATCGGGTTGTTGTGATTTTATTCTTGCTAATATTTTTGATAAATTTGCAGGATTTTTTTCATTACATTCTTCTTTGACTGCTTGTAATACTATTTGTTTAAGATTATTTTGATGATTATCTGTAATAATCGGTTGATTTTGTTTTTCGTTTAATGCGTTTAATTGCAATGAAATTTTATCTAAACATTCGGTAAGTGCAATAACTGTTTTTTCATATTTTTCTATTAAGTCATTCAGTTTTTTAATGGTTTCTTTTTTGGAAAGTGGTAATTCTTTTTCTAAATCATCAAAGAAAAAGAATTGATTGCATTTTTCTAATAGTTTTTGATTAGTGTTTTTTGCACCAAATCCATAAACTTCTTTATCTTGTGATTTGATTGTGTCTATCATACCAGCAAAATCACCATCGCCAGTGGCAATGCAAAATATATCAATATTTTTATTATTTAATATTTTCTCAACATACTGCATTAAAAAATAATCAGTAGCATTTTTTTGTGTTTTACCTGATATTTTATTGACATTATTTTGCTCAATTTGAATATCATATTTTTGAATAATTTTAATATATTCAGAATTATTAAATTTATCGGAAACAGCAAAAACTTTTTTCACTTTTATTTTGCCAAATTCTTTTGATTTTTTAATAATTAAGGGGATTTTTTGTAAATTGATATTATCACCGTCAATCAACAATGCAATTTTTTTCATTTCATTACTCCATATTACTTTTCAGGCTGCCTGAAATTATTTTTCGTCTAAACTGCGTCTAAAACTGACTGCTCGCATAATGTGCGATTTATTCACCCATTCGTCAGCAGATAAATCCGTTATGGTGCGGGCAACGCGTAGTATGCGGTGAAAACTGCGGGCGGAAAGGTTGAGCCGTTCTAATAATTCGCCCAAAGCCGTGCGGGCGGACGCTTCGATTTTTGCTTGCGTGTCTAATTCTGTGGGGTTTAAGGCGGCGTTGGTTTTGCCTTGCCGCTTCATTTGGCGTTCGCGGGCGGCAAGCACTCTTTGTCGCACGGTGTGGCTGTCTTCGCCTGCAACAGCATTTGTTAAGTCAGACGCAGGCAAAGACGGCACTTCGATGACTAAATCAATGCGGTCTAATAATGGTCCTGAAATTTTTTGCCGATAGCGGTTAATGCTCTCTTGCGAACAGCGACAGCGGCGTGTGGCGTGTCCTGAAAAACCGCATGGGCAGGGGTTCATTGCCGCAACTAATTGAAATTTCGCAGGAAAAGTGGCGTATCGTGCGGCTCGCGATATGTGAATTTCGCCACTTTCTAATGGTTCTCGCAATACTTCTAATACTTTGCGGTCAAATTCGGGCAGTTCGTCTAAAAATAAAACGCCGTTGTTGGCTAATGAAATTTCGCCAGGTTTGGGGTCGGAACCGCCGCCCACTAATGCCACAGCGGACGCACTGTGGTGCGGACTGCGAAAAGGTCGATAATGCGAATGCACCATATTGGCATTGCCTGTTAAGGACGCTAATACAGCGTTGTCCAACATTTCATCAGGCGACAACGGCGGTAAAATAGACGGCAGGCGTTGTGCGAGCATTGATTTGCCCGTGCCAGGCGGGCCTATCATCAACAGGCTATGCCCGCCTGCGGCGGCTAATTCCAAAGAGAAACGCGCGGTGTGCTGCCCCTTAACATCACGCAAATCAGGCAGTTGATAAGCGTTGTCCTGCAAAGGGTAGGGCGTTGCTTTGGGCAAGGTTTGCAAGCCATTCAAATGAGCGGCAACCGATAATAAACTACTTGCGGCGTAAATGTCGATTTCATCAGCCAAAGCCGCCCACGCCGCACTATCAATCGGTAGAATAAAATTTCTGCTGTCGCATTGTGCGGCTTTTGCCATGCTCAACGCCCCACGCACAGGACGCAAAGCCCCTGTTAGAGCCAGTTCGCCCGCTAATTCATATTGCGAAAGCGTTTCGCCCAAAACTTGCCCAGACGCAACCAAAATGCCGATGGCAATCGGCAAATCAAAGCGTCCTGACTCTTTGGGCAGTTCCGCAGGGGCGAGATTAACGGTGATTTTCATCGCAGGAAAATCAAAACCCGACTGCAAAATTGCCGCCCGCACACGGTCGCGGCTTTCTTTGACTTCGGTGTCAGGCAGCCCCACGATATTAAAAGACGGCAGTGCGGTACGCGACAAATGCACCTCCACTTCCACCAAAGGTGCATTCAAGCCTGACAAGGCTCGCGAATAAACCACTGCCAACGACATTTTGTCTTACGCCTGTTGTGTTAAGCGTTCCACTTCGCTACGCAAAGAAGCCACTTCGGTGAGCAAGTGTTCAATGATTTGTTGCTGCGTTTCAAATTCTTCACGCGTTACCAAATCCAAATGCGACAACGCCGCCGTAACCGCAGTTTTGGCGTTTTTTTCCACATCTTTCAATGGACTGTCCGAAATTACACCGCTTACCTTGGCGGCAATGTCTTCAAAAATTTCTTTGGCTATCATTTTGTTTTCCTTTTGGGTTAAAGGTTTAACTTCGCCTTATGGCTTGTTGAAATTTCAACTTGATTACTTCGTAATCCTTGATTTGTCTGACAAATCAAGATTTTTAATTTCATCAAAAATAAGTTTCATTTTCAGGCTGCCTGAACATTAACAATCTTTTTTATCGCCTAAATGGCAATTAAAATTTTTAATCACTTGATTGGCTTCTTCGCTGGATTCTAATACTTTTAGTTGAGCTTCTTCGTGTAATTTTTTGATTTCTTTGTCTTTTTCTTCAACTTGTTTGTCCAATTCATCAGAAATACATTGTTGATAGTTTTTCATTTGTTGGATATAAATATTAACTTCATTGCGACAAGACTGTGTTTCAGATTGAGAAAAAGAATAATCCACACAAGTGGGGCGGTATGGTTTGTAGCACTGAAAATATGCCCACCCACTTGTGGAAACAAGGGACAACAACAATGCCACAACGGCGGTATTCAAAACATAATAATTTTTTCTCATTGCCATACTCCTTAATGTCATTTCATTTTCAGGCTGCCTGAAAATTATTTGCGTATATCTCGTTTCACATTATCCACCGCTTGCCCTGATGAAATTTGGCTTTTGGCGGTTTTTGCGTCCGCAGAAATATGATGAACGGCATCGTTTTTAATGTGCCGTGCCGTGCTACACGCGGTGAAACTACCTACCACAAATGCTAAAAAAGCCCATTTTTTCATTGGCAATTCCTTTCTATAAACATTGATTCATCAATGCCGCAGGGGTTTTTTCATCGTTGCCGATGACTTGGGCAGGCACGCCTACCACGGTGGAACGCGGTGGCACATCTTTCACCACCACACTGCCAGCCCCAATGCGTGAGCATTCGCCTACGGTAATGTTGCCCAACACAGACGCATTAGCACCAATCATCACGCCGTTTTTGATTTTGGGGTGGCGGTCGCCTGATTCTTTGCCTGAACCGCCGAGCGTTACGCCGTGTAAAATCGAAATATTATCACCCAAAACGGCGGTTTCCCCAATCACCAAGCCTGTGCCGTGGTCAAACATAATGCCTTTGCCCACTCGTGCGGCAGGGTGAATATCCACACCAAACACTTCTGACATTCTGTTTTGCAAGCAATACGCCAGCGTTTTTCGACCATCTAACCACAGTTGATGATTGATACGGTGCGTTTGCAAAGCGTGAAAACCTTTGAAATACAAAAGTGGCGTGGATAAAGCATTGCACGCAGGATCGCGTTCAAAATGAGCCAAAATATCCGCTTCGGTAGCGGCGATAATGGTGGGATTTTGTCGCAACACTTGCATAAAAATTTCATACAAGGCTCGTGCGTCTAACACCGCACTGACGGCGTTACTCAATTTGCCTGACAAATGAAACGCCAACACACGGCTTAAACTGTCGTGTCGCAATACGGTTAAATTTAAGAAACTGGCAAGAGCAGGTTCAGCTGCCACTTCCTGTGCCGCTTCTTGGCGAATGGCTTGCCATAAGGCATCACCTGATAGTGTAGGTTTTTTCATCAGTATGATTAGAAAGATTGAAAAAATGGTGCTTATTTTATCATATTCACTTCATCAATCTTTCAGGCTGCCTGAAAAATCTGTTGGGGTGAAATTTCGCACCATTCGCCCAAACCCAAATTCAAGTTTTGAATGTGTAACGCACCGATTTGACAACGCACCAAACGCAGGCAAGGCAAGCCAACAGCGGTACACATTCGCCGCACTTGACGATTTTTGCCCTCACTCAAAGTAATTTGCAACCAAGCATCTGGCACGCTTTTGCGATAACGAATCGGCGGTTCTCGTTGCCACAGCCATTCAGGCTGCCTGATGATGTTGGCAATGGCTGGTTTGGTGGTAAATTCTTTTAATTCAATGCCTTGTGCAAATTTTTGCAGTGTTTCATCATTCGGCACGCCTTCGACTTGGGCTAAATAAGTTTTGCCAATGTGGCGTTTGGGGTGGGTAATTTTGTGTTGCAACGCTCCGTCATCAGTCAGCAACAACAAGCCTTCGCTATCAGTATCCAAACGCCCCGCAGGATAAACATTCGGTATATCGATAAAATCTTTGAGCGTTAAGTGTTTGTGATCAGGCGAAAATTGACAAATCACGCCGTAGGGTTTATTGAATGCGATCAGTTTCATTTTGATACTTTCAGGCAGCCTGAACAAACAAATTCAAAAGTGAAACAATTTTAAAGTTGTTTGACTACACAAACCGCCCACCTTTAACCTTTCTCGCCCCCAAATGTTTCATCATCAAATGATTGCGTAAATGGTGCGTTAATGCCACTGCCAAAGCGTCTGCCGCATCGGCTTGGGGTTTTTCGTTGAGTTTCAGCATTTGCATGACCATATGTTGCACCTGCTGTTTTGCCGCCTTACCTTTGCCGACCACTGCTTGTTTGACTTGCAAAGCGGAATATTCAAACACCGACAAATTGTTAAGTGTTAAAGCCGCAATCGCCGCTCCCCTTGCTTGTCCCAACATTAAGGTTGATGACGGATTGACATTCACAAACACTTGTTCAATCGCCGAAACCTGCGGTTGATAACGCGTAACAATTTCAAAAATATCTTGGGCGATGATGTGTAAGCGTTCTGGCAGTGGAGCGGCAGGCGGCGTGCGAATGCACCCTGACGCAATATACACAGCGTCTTTGCCGACAATATCAATCACACCAAAACCTGTGGTGCGACTGCCAGGATCAATTCCTAAAATTCTCATATTTTTTATTTACATTTTCAGGCTGCCTGAACGCAATTATATTATTTTCAGGCAGCCTGAAACTTGAAATTTCCCATTTTCACCCTATTTAACCGTTTTATGATTATTTCCAATGAGACAAAACAATGAAACAAACCCATTCTTTTCAGACTGAAATCAAACAGTTACTGCATTTAATGATTCACTCTTTGTATTCGGACAAAGAGATTTTTTTGCGTGAGTTGGTGTCAAATGCGGCGGACGCTGTGGATAAATTGCGTTTTGAAGCCTTGAACAACAACGCTTTGTTGGACAATGACGGTGAATTCAAAATCACCGTAACCGCCGATAAAGACGCTCGCACCGTTACCATTAGCGACAACGGCATTGGTATGAATGAAGCGGAAATTGTCGAACATCTTGGCACCATCGCTAAATCTGGCACGAAAGCGTTTTTGGAAAACTTAACAGGGGACGCAAAGAAAGACGCTTATCTCATCGGTCAGTTTGGCGTGGGTTTTTATTCGTCTTTTATTGTGGCAGACGAAGTTACGGTGGAAAGTCGCCGTGCGGGGCTCGCTGAAAATGAAGCGGTGAAATGGTCGTCCCAAGGAGACGGTGAATTTACCGTTGAAAAAATCACTAAAAATCAACGCGGTACAACGGTTACGCTGCATTTAAAAGCCGAACAAGATGAATTTTTGTCCGACTGGACACTTCGCCGCATTGTGAAAACTTACAGCGACCACATTTCTGTGCCGATTTATATGAAAAAAGCCCCTGATTATGACGATGACGGCAATGTCATTCATACGGACGAATTGGAAGTGGTCAATCGTGCGCAAGCCTTATGGACACTGCCGAAAAACGAAATTTCGGACGAGCAATATCAGGAATTTTATAAACATATTTCGCACAATTTTGATGAACCTGCCGCTTGGACGCATTTTAAGGTGGAAGGTCGGCAAGAATATTCGGGCTTGTTGTATATTCCCACACGAGCTCCGTTTGATTTGTATGAACGCAACCCCAAACACGGCGTGAAATTGTATGTCAAACGCGTGTTTATTATGGACGATGCAGAAAAACTAATGCCCTTGTATTTACGCTTTGTGCGTGGCGTGATTGATAGCGGCGATTTGCCCTTGAATGTGTCGCGTGAAATTTTGCAACAATCCAAAGACTTGGACGCAATTCGTCAAGGCAGCGTGAAAAAAGTGTTGGCATTGTTGGAAGATTTGCAAAAAAATCAGCCTGAAAAATATGCGGAATTTTGGAAACGCTTTGGTTCAACCTTAAAAGAAGGTATAGGCGAAGACTTTGCCAATAAAGAACGCATTGCCAAATTGTGTCGTTTTGCGACTTCCCAAAGTGGCTCGGAAGAACAAACCGTTACGCTGCCTGAATATGTGGCAAGAATGCAAGACGGTCAAGATAAAATTTATTACATTACCGCCGACAATTACGCCGCCGCCAAACACAGTCCGCATTTGGAAATTTTCGCCAAAAAAGGCATTGAAGTGTTGCTTTTAACCGACCGTGTCGATGAATGGGTGGTGGGCAATTTAGATGAATTTGACGGCAAAAAAGTGGTGAGTGTTGCCAAAGGTGCGTTGGATTTGGGCGAAACCGCCAGCGAAGAAGAAAAAGCCCAACAAAAACAAGCAGAAGAAAACGGCAAACCTGCCATTGAACGCATTAAAACGGTTTTGGGCGAAAAAGTCGCCGAAGTGCGTGCGACGGCTCGATTAACCGAAAGTCCAGCGTGCTTGGTGGTGGCAGAAAATCAAATGAGCCGCCACTTAACGCAAATGTTGGAAGCCGCAGGAGCTGGCGAACGCCTGCCTGACGATAAGCCGATTTTGGAAATCAACCCCGAACACCGCTTAATTCAACAAATTGCCGCAGAAAACAACGAAGAACGCCGCACCGATTTGATTGAATTGGTTTTCGACCAAGCGGTTTTAGCCGAAGGTGGCAAAATCGACAATCCAGCGGTTTTTGTCAAACGCTTAAATCGCCTGTTGGCAGAAAAAGCGTAAAAGTTTTCAGGGAGCGTTTCGCTCCCTGTTTCAGGCAGCCTGAACAACATAAACACCAAGACAAGGCAATGAAATTCAGGTAGAATAAACGCTTTGTCAAAACACTCGTCAAGAAATTAAAGGAATACCCCAATGAGCGAAGAATCTCCGATTATTTTCACCGAAAACTGCTGTGCCAAAGTGCAAGATTTAATTGCCGAAGAAAACAATCCTGACTTAAAACTGCGTGTTTTTGTTACAGGTGGCGGTTGTTCGGGCTTTCAATATGGTTTTACTTTTGACGAAATCGTCAATGACGATGATTTTCAAATCGAAAAAGACGGTTTAACCTTTTTGATTGACCCGATGAGTTATCAATATTTAGTCGGTGCGGAAATCGACTACACCGAAAGCTTGCAAGGTTCGCAGTTTGTCATTCGCAATCCCAACGCCGTAACCACTTGCAGTTGCGGTTCGTCATTTAGCGTTTAAGGAATCAGCCTATGTTCGATCAACCCGAAGACTTTATTCTTGCCGCCTTTGCGGTTGTTTGGACAGGCGTTACTTTTCTTTTGTGCAAACAATTTCTTGGTATGGATCTTTCAGGCAGCCTGAAAGTTACCATTGCCACAGGCGTTTTGCTGACTGCTCTGTTTGTTGCTTGGCAAATGGGCGTTTGGCATAAGTGGTTTCTCCCGCTGATTGCAGGGGCATTTGTCGCCTGCTGGTATCCTTTATTGGATTGGATTGCCGTTAAAAAACACTTGCCCCAAGGCGTTGTGGCAAACACGCCGATTGTCTTCAACGCCCCATGGTATGCGTCTTGGACATTCAAATTGTCTTTAACAGCGGCGGTGATGGTGGTGGGGTTTGTGTGGTTATGGGTGAAAAGGAAAAAGGCGTAAATGGTAGGGTGGGCAATTTATTGCCCACGCTGTTTAAAACATTTCAGGCAGCCTGAAAATAGATTATATTAAACGCGTGGGCAATAAATTGCCCACCCTACAACTGAAAATAAGGTTTATTTTCACGAAGTGAAAATCTTTATTTACGAAGTAAATACAAGGTTTGCGAAGCAAACAAACCGTAATTTCAACGAAGTTAAAATATCATTTAATTTCATTAAAATAGGACTAAAAACAATGGCAAAAGCAGACGACAAAATTGAAGACAAAAGCAAGGCATTAGCGGAGGCCTTGAAACAAATTGAAAAACAATTTGGCAAAGGTGCCATTATGAAAATGGACGGCAGCCAAAAAGAACAATTAGAAGTCATTTCCACAGGCTCACTCGGCTTGGATTTGGCGTTAGGCGTGGGCGGTTTGCCACGCGGCAGAATTGTGGAAATTTATGGCCCTGAATCATCAGGCAAAACCACGCTGTGTTTGGAAGCGATTGCTCAATGCCAAAAAGCAGGCGGCAAATGTGCGTTTATTGACGCAGAAAACGCATTCGACCCGATTTATGCCACAAAATTAGGCGTAAAAGTGGAAGATTTGCTGGTGTCGCAACCCGATACGGGCGAACAAGGCTTGGAAATTTGCGATATGCTGGTGCGTTCGGGCGGCATTGATATGATTGTGGTTGATTCAGTTGCCGCACTTGTTCCCAAAGCGGAAATCGAAGGCGAAATGGGCGATTCGCATGTGGGCTTACAAGCACGCTTGATGAGCCAAGCCTTACGCAAACTCACAGGGGCAATCAAACAAACCAACACGCTGGTGGTGTTTATCAACCAAATTCGTATGAAAATCGGCGTAATGTTTGGCAATCCTGAAACTACAACAGGCGGCAATGCCTTGAAATTCTATGCGTCCGTGCGTTTGGATATTCGCCGCACAGGCACGATTAAAAAAGGCGAAGAAGCCTTGGGCAACGAAACGCGTGTCAAAGTGGTGAAAAATAAAGTCGCACCGCCATTCAAACAAGCGGAATTTGATATTCTATACGGCGAGGGCATTTCGTTTGAGGGCGAAGTCATCGACATCGGCGTGAAGTTGGATATTATCGAAAAATCAGGGGCTTGGTATAGTTACAACGGCAATAAAATCGGTCAAGGCAAAGACAATACCCGTGTGTGGCTGAAAGAAAACCCTGAAATTTTGGACGAAATCAACAAAAAAATCCGCGAAAAAATCGGCGGCGGAGCAGTGGTCAATCAAGACATAGACCCAGCAGATATTGATGAGACTGAATAATATTTGCAGTATTCAGGCTGCCTGAAAAATAAAAACGCTGTTTATTATCAACATAAACAGCGTTTTATAATTGGTGCCGACAGCGAGACTTGAACTCGCACGACCTTGGGTCACTACCCCCTCAAGATAGCGTGTCTA
>JAGBKK010000022.1 GCA_017934045.1 Neisseriaceae bacterium
CTTATATCGTTGCATTTATTTAGACCCCAAAGGAAAATTGGGCAATAAACCCTATATTCAATTAGCACATCGTGATAGGGTTACTTTTTATCGAGAAACGGAAAGAAAAAATCCCAAAGAATGGAAAAAATATAAGAAAAATATCCAAAAATCTCAAAAAAATATTGTGAAACAATTTGCAAAAATTAAAAAGAATATTAAAAAATTGTTTCAGCAAGTCAATAAAGAAGAGAAAAAACAATTAGTTGAAATTGTTAGTTTTTTATTGCTACAATTAAGTTATATGGTGAAACATTCTGCCTATCAGGAAGAACAAGAATGCCGTATTTTTCAATTTGCTCCTTTTGATAGTGATAAGATTAAAAAGAATATTAACGAAAAACGCATGTATATGGAATATCAGCCCATACACAATTATGTTAAAAAAATCTACCTTTCGCCATATGCAGAACAATATGCCGATATGTTTCGGGCGTTGAGTAATGGCAGAGTTGAAGTGCGTTCTTCGGATAATCCGTTTAGATAATTTTCAGGCAGCCTGAAAGGTTTTTGTATCGCCGTTTTTCATTGTCAGGAGATTGCGTACGCCGTGATAAATCACGGCTCGTAATGACGGTTTTGGGGTAGGCAGGGCAACTTGTTGCCCACGCGTTTTAATCAAAAAAACAAACAGCGAAAACCCAAAACTTTCGCTGTTTTTATTTTTCAGGCTGCCTGAAAATATATAATCATTTGTTTTTATTATAAAAATATCAATAAGACATTTTTTACCACATTCTATTAACGCAGGCACAAAATAAATGTTCAATAAAAACAAACACTGTGATAAAACCTTGATTTTTGTCCATTGCGATAATGGGGAAAATACTATATATTGTGGTCAAATTCAATTTAAAACACTATATGTAGTGTTTTTTCCATTTTTCACAGGTGTGCGATGAACGATTTTTCAAAACTGAAAGTAACCAAACGGGACGGCAGATTAGAAGCGATCGATTTGGATAAAATTCACAAGGTGATTACTTGGGCGGCGGACGGATTGAATAATGTGTCGGTTTCGCAAGTGGAGTTGAAGTCGCACATTCAGTTTTATAACGGTATTCGCACGGCGGATATTCACGAAACCATTATCAAGGCGGCGGCGGATTTGATTAGCGAAGAATCGCCTGATTATCAATACCTTGCCGCTCGGCTGAATATTTTTCATCTGCGTAAAATCGCTTTTGGCGGTTTTGAACCGCCGCATTTGCTGGCTCATACACAAAAGTTAGTGGCAGAAAAACGCTATGATAAGGCTTTGCTTACTGATTATTCAGAAGATGAATTTAATGAGTTAAATCAATATATTAGCCATTGCCGTGATATGAATTTTTCGTATGCGGCAGTCAAGCAGTTGGAAGGCAAATACTTGGTGCAAGACCGTGTTACCAAGCAGGTGTTTGAAAGTCCGCAGTTTTTGTATATGCTTGTGGCAATGTGTTTGTTTTCGCAATATCCAAAAGATAAGCGATTGATTTATATTAAAAAATTTTACGATGCGGTGAGTTTGTTCAAAATTTCGTTGCCTACGCCGATTATGTCTGGGGTGCGAACGCCAAGCCGTCAGTTTAGTTCTTGCGTGTTGATTGAGTGCGATGACAGTTTGGATTCGATTAACGCCACCACTTCGTCTATTGTGAAATATGTGTCGCAACGTGCAGGCATTGGCATTAACGCAGGTCGCATTCGTGCGGTGGGTAGCCCCATTCGTGGTGGTGAAGCTCAGCACACGGGCTGTATTCCGTTTTTCAAGATGTTTCAGGCAGCGGTGAAATCGTGTTCGCAAGGCGGCGTGCGTGGCGGTGCGGCAACGCTGTTTTATCCTTTGTGGCATTTGGAAGTGGAATCGCTTTTGGTGCTTCGCAATAATCGTGGCGTGGAAGAAAATCGGGTGCGTCATTTGGATTATGGCGTGCAAATCAATAAAACGCTGTATCAACGCTTGATTAAAAGCGAGAAAATTACGCTGTTTTCGCCTGCTGATGTGCCTGATTTATATGAGGCATTTTTCGCTGACCAAGAAAAATTTGCACAATTATATGCCAAATATGAAGCGGACGAAACCATACGCAAACGCAGTATTCCTGCGGTTGATTTATTCTCCTTGATGATGCAGGAGCGAGCCAGCACAGGGCGAATTTATATTCAAAATGTCGATCATTGCAATACGCACAGCCCCTTTATTCCTGAAATTGCTCCTGTGCGGCAATCAAATTTATGCTTGGAAATTGCTCTACCAACCAAGCCCTTAAATGATATTAACGATGAAAACGGTGAAATTGCGTTATGTACGCTTTCTGCCATTAACTTGGGTGCGTTAGACAATTTAGACGAATTAGAAAATTTAACCGATTTAACCGTGCGTGCGTTAGACGCACTGTTGGATTATCAAGATTATCCTATTCGTGCCGCCAAAATCGCCACAATGAAACGGCGTGCATTGGGCGTGGGCGTGATTAACTATGCGTATTATTTAGCCAAAAACGGCAAAAAATATTCGGACGGTTCGGCTTTTGCCTTAACGCACAAAACCTTTGAAGCCTTGCAATATTATTTACTTAAAGCGTCCAACCAGTTGGCAAAAGAAAAGGGAGCGTGTCCAGCTTTTCTTGATACGCGTTACGCACAAGGCATTCTGCCGATTGATACCTACAAAAAAGACTTGGATGCAATTTGCAATGAGCCTTTGCATTACGACTGGGAAGCCTTGCGTGCCGATATAAAACAATACGGCTTACGCAACTCCACGCTCACTGCCCTAATGCCGTCCGAGACTTCCAGCCAAATTTCCAACGCCACCAACGGCATTGAGCCACCACGCGGTTTGGTGTCGGTCAAACAATCCAAAGACGGCATATTAAAACAAGTAGTGCCCGAAATCGAACGCCTAAAACACGGCTACGAATTGTTGTGGCACATTCCCGATAACGATGGCTACCTGAAATTAGTTGGCATTATGCAAAAATTTGTCGATCAAGCCATATCCGCCAACACCAACTACGACCCAAAACGCTTTGAAGGCGGCAAAGTGCCGATGAAAATCTTACTTAAAGACTTACTCACCGCCTATAAATACGGCTTAAAAACCCTGTATTATCAAAACACAAGAGACGGAGCCGATGACGGACAAGCCGATTTGGAAGAAGACGGCTGTGCAGGCGGGGCGTGTAAGATTTGATGAATTGTTAAAAATAAAGGAGCTACATATTATGACTATAACAACTAAAAAAATTAGTTATCTGCGTGCATTAAATGGAAATGAACCATTTAATTTGGAAGAAGCGTTAAGAATTATTTTTAGAGAAAATAATACGGAAGAAATATTTCAAATAGAAATATTAGGTGAGATTATTCAAATTATCGATAGAAATCCATTACCACGAGATGATAGGAATAATAATGTTAATGGATTATTATTGCATATAGGTGATGGTGTTAGAGATGAGCGTATGAGAGTAATGGTAAGCCAACCAACTGACACAGCTAATTTTATAAATAGAGATAATTATGAACCGCCAGCAGGATATTCTTTTGTAAAAAAAGAAGCATTTATGTTTGTTTCTGGAGAACATGTAGTTTTCTGTTCAGATGGATTAAGACAAAGTAGGGTTTCTTCGTATTTTAATCAATTAAGTATTAGATTAAACAGAATAAATAATAGAACTCCTATTATAAATATTGATTTAAGATTTACTGCAAACTATGATATGTTACATGAAGTGATCAATAGAGATGGATTAAAAGGGGTTGAATTGGGACTTTCTGTTAATCAACAACAAGCAACAAACTATCTTTTTAACAATGATAGAGGAGTTGTCCATAAAATTATAAATTTTTTAAATGATATAGCAACTGATGAAGAAAATATAAGAAGAAGACAAAGAGGTGGTAATGGTATCAACACTACTATTTTTTTGAATTTACAAAATAAGAATAGAGCGACAATCGAATGCAGAGATTTAATTAACCAAGTTGGTGAATTATTAGTAGATCAGGATGATGAAGAGCAAGATTTCAAATTGATTACTATGTCTGGACAGGAAATCAAACCTGATGAATTTAAATTATCAAAAACTATTTATATAAATAGAGGTGTAGATGGTTTGCCAAGAGGAATTGTTTTTCAAGAATTAGTTAGGTACTTTATTGAAACAAGAGATGCTTTACCTTATCATTTGGATTGATGATGAATAAAATTAAAAATTATTTTCCACTAATTCGATTTACTATTATTACCATTATTAGTAGTATTATTTCTTATTTTGTTTTACCATATTTTCATGGTAATAAAAATGCTATGGATATGTTAGTTAATATATTTTCTATTTTAGTTGGTGTTTTAATTGCAATTATGACATTTTTTATTGGTGTAAAAAATTATAGTAAAGATATTGAATTAGGACAGTTAATTTTAGAAAAAGAATTGCAAGAAAAAAGATATAAAAAATATGTTGCACTATTTTATTGTTATTTATCTTCTTTAATAGTAATATTTGTTTTATCATTATTTTCAAGTGAAAATAGTTTTTTAGTTAGATATTTAGAGTTTTTTTGTTTGTCTTCAACAGGAATTTCTTTTATTTATTCTTTTATTCTTCCGAATAATTTATGGAAAATTCATGAAGATGAGTTTGAAAAATTAAAAAACAAGAAACCACCAACACCTTTTACAGGATAAATTTGGTTTTAATTTGTATTTTACCTATTTGAAAGAAGAACAATGCAATTTATAGACAAACGCTCCACACAAAAAAACAACGGTCGTTACTATACGCCGAGCAATATGGTGTGTTTCATTTTAGATACCGCAAATTATTGTGGCGATAATATATTGCAAAAACACATTATTGATAACAGTTGCGGAGACGGTGCGTTTTTATGTGAAATTGTTCGCCGTTATATTGAAGTTTCTTTGCAAAATAAATACAGCACAGAACAAATAAAACACGATTTAGAATGCTATATTCACGGTATAGAAATTGAAAAAAGTGAATATCAAAAATGTATCGATAATTTGAATAAAATAACTGAATTATCAGGTATTTGCAATATTCAATGGGATATAAAAAATACGGACGCATTAACCTGCCAAGATTATAATGGCAAAATGGATTTTGTGGTCGGCAATCCGCCTTATGTGCGTGTGCATAATTTATTAGATTATTCATCGGTAAAACAATTTTATTTAACCCAACAAGGAATGACGGATTTATATATTGTATTTTATGAAATCGGTATCAATATGCTGGGTAAAACAGGCGTATTGTGCTATATCAATCCGTCATCTTTGTTTAACAGTTTAGCAGCAAAATTATTACGCAAAAGTTTAATTCAAAATCAATTACTCAAAAAAGTGATTGATTTAAAACACATGCAAATATTTAACGCCACAACTTATACTGCCATTGTTTTATTATCACAAGAAAAAAATAATTGTATTGAATATGAAAATTATGAAACACAAAAAATAGAAACATTAAAATACAAAGACTTTTATCTTGACGGTAATTTTTATTTCTCTAATCCCAAAAACTTAATTAAAATAAAAAATATTCTTTTCAGGCAGCCTGAAAAAAATATTGTTGATGTAAAAAACGGCTTTGCCACGCTGTGTGATAACTTTTTTATCGGTCAATTTGATTTTGATGAATATACTATTCCAGTGATTAAATCTTCTACTGGTGTAACCGCACAATGTTTTTATCCGTATGATAAAAATGGCAAATATATTCCTTTTGATGAATTGATTAAAGTGCCAAAAATTAAAGACTATTATTTTCAAAATGCAGAACGCTTAAAATCTCGCAGTTTAGAAAATAAAAACATTTGGCATATTTTTGGTCGTTCGCAAGGCATATTAGATACTTGGAAAAACAAATACGCCATTAACGCTCTAATTCGCCATATTGATGATATTAAATTAACACCCTGCCCAGCAGGAGTGGGCAGTTACAGCGGTTTATATATTCTAACCGAACTATCTTTTAATGAAATTAAAGATATTTTATTGCAACAAGAGTTTGTGGATTATATTCAATCATTAGGTAAATACAAACAAGGCTGATATTACAAATTTTCATCAAAAGACTTATTAAAATATTTAGATTATAAAATTATAGGTGAGCAAAATGGACAATCAGACCTTTTTGAATGTGCTTAAACAATCTTTTTTAACTTATTTGCAAACGCATGCCCGTAGCAATGAAAAATTAAAAGTATTGCATGGGTATGTTGCACAACATATTGATAATAAAATAAAAGATAAAAATACAGATAAAACAGTTTATACTGTATCTGCATTAGGATTTAACAGTAGTAAGGAAGAAAAAATACAAGGTAGATATATTGAAAAAATGGTTGATATAACCATTAAAAATAATCATCAACCAATCGCAGGAATAGCGGTTAAATATGTAATGAGTAATTATTTTCAAAATTCAAATAATTATTTTGAAAATATGTTAGGCGAAACCGCAAATATTCGTAGTGCAAAACAAAAATATTTTCAGGTATTGATCATTCCTGAAAAACTGCCTTATTTTGATAAAAATGGAAAAATAACTAAATGGGAAATAATAGATGAATATCATTTAACAAAATATATTAAATTATCGCAAGACAATACAGAAACATTTTATCATACACCAGATAAAACTTTGTTATGTATTGTCCATATTTCCGAACCTAATCGAGAAATAAAAACCAAACAAGATTATATTAACTATTATTTGAATAATGATTTTTCAATTCAATTATCCAATAAACAGTTTCATTTTGACTGTGGCGTTATTTTTAATGATTATGAAAAATTTATCAATAAAGTAGTATTTTCTATATTAAGTATTTAATTTCAGGCAGCCTGAAAAATAAATTAGGATAAATAATGTATTCACAAGAAAAAGCCGAATTTATACAGCAATTAAAGATATTTGCTCAAACTTTATCGGCAAAAATTGCCAGCAACAACGAATGGAATATTCGTGGTTTTGTGGATATTTTTAAAAATATTTATCCGATTTCACACGATACCAAAGTAATTTCTAAAATATTAGAACTTCACCTATTGCCCCATTTTTTATCTTTTGCCGAACAAATGCAATACGATATAGAATTGCCAACACAACAAAATTATTATCCTGATATATCGTTTATTTCTTGCCACAATCGTCAAATCAAATTTGCCGTAGATATAAAAACCACTTATCAAGATAATGAATATTTGGGTTTTTGTAATGGTTTTACATTAGGCTCGCATGGGGCGTATTTTATTGATAGAAACAGTACTAAAAATATTCACTATCCTTATAATGAATATGCAGGGCATTTTTGTTTGGGTATTATTTATGCCCGTGCTGATATAGAACAAATTTTAGAAAGAAAAATTTATTCATTCAATGAAATAAAGCATATTCCTGCGGTAATTAAAAACTTTATCTTTTTTGCCGAAGAAAAATGGAAAATTGCCAGTGATAAAAGCGGTAGTGGCAATACAGCAAATATCGGTAGTATTCAATTTATTGATGATTTACTATCAGGAAACGGTGTTTTTGCCAAAGCGGGTGAAGAAATATTTAATGATTACTGGGCAAATTATGGCAAAATAGAAATCAATCATCAGGGTGTCTATAAAAAATTATCATCATTTAGCGAATATTTAGATTATCGTGGCTTGCCGCAAAGTTTGAATAATCCGAAAAAACAAAAAAGGAAAATAAAATGAATAAGGTTTTTGTTCCGCCGATAAAAATTCAAGGAATTAAAACAAAATTAGTACCACTAATTAAAGAAAATATTAAATTAGATAAAAATACCGTATGGGTAGAACCTTTTATGGGTTCTGGTGTTGTGGGGTTTAATGTTTGTGCAGAACAGGCAGTTTTTGCAGATATAAATCCACATATTATTCAGTTTTATCAACAAATTAAAAATAAACAAATTGATGGTTATATTGTTCGGCAATTTTTAGAAGAAAATGGACAATTATTGAGCCAAAAAGGACAAGATTTTTATTATGAAATCAGAAATCGTTTTAATGAAAATCACAGTTCATTAGACTTTTTATTTCTTAATCGTTCTTGTTTTAATGGCATGATTCGTTTTAATAAAGATTATAAATTTAATGTTCCTTATGGACATAAAGACCAACGCTTTGCCAAAGCATATATTACAAAAATTGTTAATCAAGTTAAATATGTTGAAGAATGTTTGCACAATTTTGATTGGCATTTTTATTGTCAATCATTTGAAAAAACAATTCAACAAATAAATGAAAATTCATTTATTTATTGCGACCCTCCTTATATTGGACGACATATTGACTATTACGATTCTTGGAATGAAGATTTAGAAATTAAGTTAAAAGAAATATTATTAAAATCAAAGGTAAAATTTATGCTTTCCACTTGGGATAAGAATATTTATCGCACAAATGATTGTGTTCAAAAAATTTGGGGATTTTGTAATAAAATTACCCAACAACATTTTTATCATATTGGTGCAAAAGAAAAAAATAGAAACAGCATAATTGAAGCCTTGATGACAAATTATGAAAAAATACCATTATTCAATCATTCGCCGATATATCAACAACATGTTTTATTTTCTTAATTTTCAGGCTGCCTGAAAAATGATACAAACTCATTTAAACCACAAAGACACCATTAACTTGGGCAGTTTCTATACGCCCGAGTTTTGTGTGGATATTGTTTATCAAATGTTAGAAAAAGTGGTTGATTTGCAAGATTTTTTGTTGTTTGACAGCAGTTGTGGTTATGGAGATTTTTTTTCCAAGAATTTGAATTATTTAGGAGCGGATATTGATAAAGAGGCTTTGGCAAAAGTTAATAAAAATATTCCGACTGTTTGTACAAATTCTTTATTTAAAGTTAATCGTCAAAAATATCATATTCGGAAAAATGAAAAACTGATTATTATCGGCAATCCGCCTTATAATGATAAAACTTCAATAATTAGAAATCGGATTAAAAAAGATTTGTTTCCAATAGATGAAAACTTAAAACACCGTGATTTAGGTATTTCTTTTTTGCGTTCGTATGAATTATTGCAACCTGAATGGATTTGTGTTTTACACCCTTTATCTTATTTAATTAAGAAAACAAATTTTAATGCTTTGAAAAATTTTAAGAAAAATTATCGTTTAATGGATAGTTGTGTGGTAAGTTCGCAAATTTTTATGCCGAATTCGAGTACTTTTTTTCCGATTATTATTGCATTGTACCAAAAAAACGCACAAGGAATGGATGATTTATTTATTCACAATTATCCATTTAAGATTTATCCCACAAATCAAATATTGCGTTTATGCGACTTTGATTTTATTGCCAATTATGTACAAAAATATCCAAACCATCAAGATAAACGAAAAGAAGTGGCTTATTTTTATACTTTGCGAGATATAAATGCCTTAAAACGCAGTAAAACTTTTTTAGAAAAACCACAAAAAAATGCGGTAAAAGTTTTTGCTCATAATTTAAAATATTATTACTATATTCACCATTTTAAGCAATTTGCTCATCAACTTCCTTTTTATTTGGGAAATTTGGATATTTTTATTGATCATGACGCTTTTTTATCTATGGAAGATGAATTTTTACAATTAAAATCGAATTATCGGGTTAAAGAATATTTTGAAAAACTGTTTTATCCATATGTTGATCATTTTCAGGCAGCCTGAAAGAATCAATTTTTGTAAAAAAGGAATACCGAAATGAAGTACAGCACTTTTTGTCAAACCCCCAACAATGCCTTAAAAGAACCGATGTTCTTTGGGCAACCTGTGAATGTGGCTCGCTATGACCAGCAGAAATATGAAATTTTTGAGCAGTTAATTGAAAAACAATTATCGTTTTTCTGGCGACCCGAAGAAGTTGATGTATCACAAGACCGCATTGACTATGCCGAATTGCCCGACCACGAAAAACATATTTTTATCAGTAACTTAAAATATCAAACGCTATTAGATAGCATTCAAGGTAGAAGCCCTAATGTGGCGTTTTTGCCCTTGGTTTCTATTCCTGAATTAGAAACTTGGATTGAAACTTGGAGTTTTTCCGAAACAATTCATTCTCGCTCATATACGCATATTATTCGCAATATTGTGAATGAGCCGTCTATTATATTTGATGATATTGTGCGTAATGAACATATTATTCGCCGTGCGAATGATATTAGCGTTTATTACGATGATTTAATTTGTCATTCGTGGATTTGGCAAAAATTTGGCGATGGTTTGCATACCATTAACGGCAAATCTTATGACGCAACGACACGCAGTTTGAAAAAGAAACTTTATTTAGCGATGATGTGCGTGAATGTATTAGAAGCCATTCGTTTTTATGTCAGTTTTGCCTGTTCTTTTGCCTTTGCCGAACGCAAATTGATGGAAGGCAATGCCAAAATTATTCGCCTAATCGCACGCGATGAAGCCTTGCATTTAACAGGCACACAGCACATTATCAACATTATGCAAAAGGGCGTTGATGACGCAGAAATGGCAGAAGTTGCCGCAGCAGCCCAAAACGAGTGCTTTGAATTATTCAAACGCGCCGCCGAGCAGGAAAAAGAGTGGGCAGCGTATTTATTCAAAGACGGCTCGATGATAGGTTTGAACAAAGATATTTTGGGGCAGTATGTGGAATACATTACCAATGCCCGCATGCAAGCGGTGAATCTGCCGCCTGCATTCCCCAACGCCCGCCAAAATCCGATTCCGTGGATTAACACTTGGCTGGTGTCCGATAATGTTCAGGTTGCCCCACAGGAAGTGGAAGTGTCGTCCTATTTGGTGGGACAAATTGACGCAGAAATCAACGCAGGAGATTTGGGCGATTTTGAGTTGTAATGATTGATTGTTTCAGGCTGCCTGAAAGATAAAAATCCCATTCAAACGAATGGGATTTTTGATTAACAAACAATAACTTATTGTTTATTTGCACCAAATACACCGTGTAAGTTTTGGCTCTTGTCGTGAAATGCACCAGCCAAGTTTTGGGCTTTGGGACCGTAGAATTTGCCTTCGGCATAACCTGTTTTGTTAGCTGTGCCTTGGAAAGTGTTGGCTTTAATCGTTGCGTCAATGCTAACCGCTTTTTTGGCAGGCATTTTGTCTCCATTCCAGTTATTCAGGGTGCCTGTTAATTTTTTGTTGGTGAAATCCACTTGAAATTCAGAACGACCTGTATAAGGGGAAAATGTCATCTGCCCATTTTCTTTGTATAGTTGTGTTATTTGATCATTATAATGAACCATATCATATGCCACTGCATTCCCTAAATAAGTTGCAGTGCCTGTTTTTGGCATATCTGTTGTTGGTTGTCCTGTATAGAATAGACTATTTTGTTCTCCAAAAAATTTACCTGTATCATCATTGAAGAAAGAAATTTGTCTCAAACCATAACGAGCATAAGCAGTTCCGCGAACTCCTTTTGTTTGTCCATAAAGTACTACATCTTCATCATTAAGGGAATCTGTTCCTGAAAGAAGAATAAAATCATCATTTTCTTCTTTACTTATGATATTAGGATTTGAACTTGAATCCCAATAGTCAACGAAGTGTCCTTTGTAATAACTTTCATCTTCACTATCATTTTTCCAAACCATTATTTCTGGGGCTTCTACATCAAAATTAAGTGGTATCATTTTTCCGTTTATCATAACAATACTATCAGGAGGGTTTGGATTTGCTGGAACATACCAAGCTACATGTGATCGTTGCAATGTGAATGGTTTTTCGTTATTAACTGGTTTGTTATCTGAAACTGGTTCATTAACGGCAATGGAATCACCACCGCCACCACCACAAGCCGATAATGCGAATGCCGAAATCAGTGTTACTGCCAAAAGTTTTGTTTTCATTTGAGTTTTCCTTTATGAAAAATTGAGAAAAAAATTTTGTACGGGGGTGCTTTGTCAAGCACCCCCTATACAGTACTGTATAGGCGTTGGCGACAATCAAAACGCCAAACGGCGTGAGCGTTTAGCGTAGGCTTTCAGGCTGCCTGAAACATAATAAGAGACTTCTACAAAACTGGTAGATATTGGATACAGCAAGCGTAGGGTGGACAACTTGTTGCCCACGCTGAAATGGTGATTGTGTGAATATTTTTATATTTTATGGTAAAAATGACAATAAAACACCATTCAGGCTGCCTGAAAAATGAAAACAGCGTTTGCAACAAGTTACACATTCTACACTTGTTAATATGCTGATTTTTATGATATTTTTATACTTTGTGGTAAAAAGAACAACAAAACTTATTCATGCTGCCTGAAAAGTTTGCCTAATATATTGCACTGCATTAAAATCCCACTTCCACTCATCAACTTAAAAAGGATACGCATTATGTTGAAAAAATTGATTTTTTCTGCTGTTTCTGTTTTCGGTGTGTCTTTTTCATTAGCGGCGGTGAATTTAAACACAGCCACAGCGGACGAGTTGGAAGCCTTGCCAAGGTGTGGGCAAAGCCAAAGCGGCAGCGATTATTGAATATCGTGAGCAAAACGGCGGTTTTAAAAGCAAAGAAGAATTAAAACAAGTCAAAGGCATTGGCGATAAAATTTATGAACAAGTAGAAAAAGACATTGAAGTTACGCCTGCCAAAACCACCCCAAAACCCAAAGCCGCTAAACCTGCGGTAAAAAAAGAAACGAAAAAATAAAGAGTTATAGCAATAAAAGCAGACCTTAATCGGTCTGCTTTTGTGTTTTCAGGCTGCCTGAAAAACACTTTGGTGTATTATCTATATGAGAGTCCTGCAAAACTTATCTTTTATAGTCAATCAACTTCAAAATTGAAATGCGTTGGCTCGCCTTGCCGTATTATTTATACTGTCGCAGGCAAAAACGCCTTTTATTGTTTTGAAGTTTAACGACTATATAAAACAATTCGTTGAAATTCTTCGTTTTTCTACGGAAAATTCAGAATGACAAGTTTTGCAAGAGTCTCTGCAATGAAAAGACCATTATGCCCATTTACCTTACACCATACCAATCCCCGACACTTCGCGTGCCATTCTGGCAGCGGCGTTGTCGGTCATACCGCCGACAAAGTCAAGCACTTTCATATAGGCAGCGTAGGGCGTGTCGTTTTCGTTTAGGGTGTGTTCGCCCAACAGCGATAACGCCAATATTTGTCGGTGATTTAACGCCTTTTTCGTGGTCAGAGCGAACGCTGTGGGAATGAACAGCGACAAAATACTGCCCAAGCACGGATAAGCGGCGATTTCGGTGATGACTTTGCTTTCGTGGCGAAATACTTGATTGGCGGCGATTTCTTTGGCGTTTGCCAAAGTTTCGCTAATTTCAGCTTCGGTTACCGAAATTAAATCTTTGGCTGGAAAATCGCCTGCCAATAGGGCAGTGTGGTGCGTGATAAATGTGTTGGCAACGCTGTCAATCGCTTTGCCAATCGCTATGCCACGCAACATTGCACAGCGTTGGCGGTCGGTAGTGGCAGACCACGAATCCACTGTTTCGCCTGCCATAGGGGCAAAAAGCCGTTCGACTTCGCGTGCGTCTAACATACCAATTTCTACCGCGTCTTCCAAATCCAATAAGGCGTAGCAAATGTCGTCTGCCGCTTCCATTAAGTAGGATAGGGGGTGTCTTGCCCAAGTATTGCGTGCGATTTTGGGTAAGCCTAAAACTTTGGCGGTTTCTTCAATAAAGGGCAATTCGGTGCGATAAATATTGAATTTGCCTTTTTCTTTGGCACGATGGGCGTTGGCAGTCCAAGGGTATTTCATTAGCGTACCAATGCTTGCCGCCGTAAGCCGCATACCGCCTTGATGACGATACATTTCTAAATTGGCGACAATCCGCAAAGTGTGGGCGTTGCCTTCATAAGTTTGGACATCAGCCAATTCTTTTTTGGATAGGCATTGCAGATAAACGGCGTTTTCAGGCTGCCTGAACCAATCTCGCAAAGCGGCTTCGCCTGTGTGTCCGAACGGCGGATTGCCCATATCATGCGATAAACAGGCAACCTGAACAATAGAGCCAATGTCAGACGGCGTATAGCCATCGGGCAGATAGCCCAATTTTTCCAACATAACCCCCACTTGATTGCCTAAACTGCGTCCGACACTTGCCACTTCCACGCTGTGCGTTAGGCGATTGTGGGTTAAATCGTGCTTGGCAAAGGGGTGAACTTGCGTTTTGCGTCCCAATCGTCTGAAACTGCCGCTAAACACCACGCGGTCGTAGTCAATATGAAAATCGGTTCGCAAAACATTTTTGCCTTCTGTGGTCGAACGCGTGGCGGTGCGGATAATTTCGCCATTTTCCACTTTAAAGCGTTGCGTGCTGAGTAATTGTTGCCAGTTCATTGTGATTCCTTATGTTTTCAGGCTGCCTGAAACAGTGTTTTTATTTAATCAACAATTACCCTTGTTCGACATATTCTTTCAAATGCTGTTTGACGGCAATCCACGCTCCGATAACGGCGAGTAAGCCCACAATCAGCAATACCAAAAATAACTCTTGGGCGTTGAAAAAACGCCATTCGGGGTGTATGCCGTAGGGGGCGAACATTTCGGTGAGTTTGGGGGCAAAAGTTGATTGAATAATGCCTGCCAAAATTAAGCCAATCACCATAGACAGCAAACCTTGCCACAGAGCGAAATACACAAACGGACGGCGAACAAAGGACGCAGGCGCACCCAAAAGGCGTGTGATTTCAATTTCTTCCTTGCGTGCCAAAGTTTGCAAACGCGTGGTGTTGTGGGTTACCAACACAAACGCCAAGCCCAAAGTAATCGACAAAAACCACAAAATTTGCCGAGCAAATTCTTTAATGTCGTGCAGGGTTTGCAACCATTGTGCGTCCATTTGAGCCGATTCGACTTGCGGCAGTTGTTCAATTTTGCTGCGTAAATCTTCCACCGCTTTGGGGTCGGTGGTATTGGGTGTTACGCTAAATGCGTCAGGCAAAGGATTTTCGTCCAACAAAGAGACAATATCTGCATTGCCTAAACTGTTTTGCATTTCTTTAAGTGCTTGATTTTTATCGATTAGTTTAATATTCGATAAACTTTTATCGGCTTGTAATGCCTGTTGTACCGCAGACACTTCGGCAGGTGTGGCGTTATTTTTCAGATACACCGTCATTTGTGGATTAGACGACAGCGAGCCAAACAAATTTTGCGTACTTTGCACCGCCAAATACAAGCACAAGGGTAGGGTGAGTGCAATGCCCGTCATCAGCAAAATCATTGCCGAGCCAATCGGGCGTTTCAAAAGATGACGCAGGGCATTTTTCGCCGCAGAAATATTTAAATTAAACCAAGAGTTCATTTTGTTACAAACCTGCCTTCCTGTAAGCGAATAATGCGGTGTCCGTAGTCTGCCATAATGCTTTCATCGTGTGCGGAAATAATCACCGTTGCCCCATTTTTATGAAACGATTTGAATAATTCCATAATGTCCAAAGCGTAGGCTCGATCAAGGTTGGCAGACGGTTCATCGGCGATGATGACACTCGGTTGATGAACCACAGCTCGTGCAATGCACAAGCGTTGCTGTTCGCCGCCTGAAAAGGTTACAGGGTCGGTGTTTTCGCGTCCGCCCAAGCCCACTTTTTCCAAAGCGGTTAAAGCACGCTTTTTCGCGGCTTTAATATCGTAGCCAATAATTTGTAGGGGCAACATGACATTTTCCAAAGCACTGCGGTCGAACAAAATTTTGTGGTCTTGAAACACAATACCAATATGTTGCCGCATATAGCCCAACTGATCATCGCTTAACGCACCAATATTGTGTCCGTTAATCGACACACGCCCCGAAGTGGGTTTAATAATGCCCGCAATCAACTTCAAAATAGTCGATTTACCTGCTCCCGAATGCCCCGCAATAAACACCATTTCGCCTTTTTGAATATCAAAACTGATATTGTCCAAAGCGGTGTATTGATTAGGATACACTTTGCTGACTTGGTCAAAAGTTATCATAAGTATTTGATTTCCTTTGTGTAAATTTGTTTTCAGGCAGCCTTTATTGCTGGTTTAATTATAAAAAAAGGCTGAAAAATCAGCCCTTGATTACGATTGTTTTCCTTATTGTTGCGGTGCTTGTGTTGCTGGGGTATCGTGATTGATGGATACCATGCGTGCAGGTACAATGGTGGAAATTGCGTGCTTATATACCATTTGTGTTACCGTTGAGTTGCGTAGCAACACCACATATTGATCGAAAGATTCTACCTGCCCCTGCAATTTAATGCCATTCACCAAGTAAATTGACACTGGCACATGCTCTTTGCGAAGTGCGTTTAAGAAAGGATCTTGTAATAATTGTCCCTTGTTGTTCATTCTGAACTCCATTTATGTTTATGTGTTAATAAAAAATCAAAAGACTTTAAAAACTTAAAGTCCGTTGCGGATTATATCCTATTTAATAGGAAAAAGGATAGTTATTTTTTCTTGTTCAATCGTTTGTTTCTCAGCACCTTTTTCTCTTCTTTTTTAGCAATACGATTGCTTAACACTGCTCGGCGTGGGGGTTGTTTGGGTTTGTCTTTATCGGCAAAGGGGTTGTCACTGGAACGGTATTCAATCCTTAACGGCGTGCCTTGTAAATCAAACGCTTTGCGGAATGATTGCGTTAAATAGCGTGTGTATGCGTCTGAAATATGTTGCAAGGCGTTACCGTGAATGACGATAATCGGCGGATTAGAGCCGCCCTGATGAGCGTATCGCATTTTCGGACGCACCAAACCTGCTCTGGGTGGGGCTTGGCGTTCAATGGCGGTTTGTAATACTCTGGTGATTTTGGGCGTGGGCATTTTTATCATCGCCGCATTGTAGGCAGCCTGAACGGACGACAATAAGCCAGCAACACCTTGCGATTTTAGGGCGGAAATATAATGCAGTTTGGCAAAATCCAAAAAATGCAGTTTGCGAGATAAATCGTGTTTGACTTCTTCACGCCGCTCTTGCGAGACTGCGTCCCATTTATTCACTGCCAAAACCAAAGCTCGTCCAGCTTCCAAAGCAAAACCTGCGATATTGGCATCTTGGTCGGCGATGTCTTGGGCAGCGTCCAACACCAAAACGGCGACATTAGCGTTTTCAATCGCTTGCATGGTTTTGATGACGGAAAATTTTTCCACCGTTTCCTGCACTTTGCCACGCCGTCTTACGCCTGCGGTGTCGATGACGGTGAATTTTTGTCCATTGCGTTCAAAGTCGATATAAATCGAATCCCTCGTGGTGCCTGCTTCGTCAAAGGCAATCACCCGTTCTTCGCCCAAGATTGCATTCACCAAAGTGGATTTACCCACATTTGGACGACCGATAATCGCAAAGCGTGGATATTGCGTTTCGTCTTCGGTTTCTTCGTCAGGAAACAATTGCAGAATTTCATCAATCAAGGCACGCACGCCATCGCCGTGTGCGGCAGAAATAATCGCAGGTTCGGATAAGCCTAATTCAAAAAACTCGGCGGCGGCAATATTTTTGTCCATACCCTCGCATTTATTCACTGCCACAAAAACAGGAGCGTTACACTGCCGCAGACGATTGGCAATCAGTTTGTCCTGTGCGGTTAAGCCCGTTCTACCGTCTAACAAAAACAGCACAGCGTCTGCTTCATCAACCGCTTGCAGGGACTGTTTTGCCATTTCATACAAAATGCCCGAATCAACCACAGGCTCAAAACCGCCTGTATCCACCACCAGATAAGGCTTATCGCCCACACGACCATGCCCATAACTGCGGTCGCGCGTTAAGCCTGGAATGTCCGCCACCAAAGCGTCTCGCGTTTTGGTAAGCCGATTAAAAAGCGTGGATTTGCCAACATTGGGACGACCCACAATCACAAGGGTTGGTTTCATATTGTTTATTTTCCAAATATATTTTTCAGGCAGCCTGAAAGCGATTAAAGAGCATTATTGTATTTCAGGCAGCCTGAAAAAACAAAATTTCAGGCTGCCTGAAAACAAAAAGGCAACCTGAAACTTATTCAGGTTGCCTTTTATTCAACGAAATTAACGCAACACTTCCGCAAAAGCGTTGGCGATATAGTCGATGTTTTTGCTGTTCAAACCAGCCACGCACATTCTGCCTGATTTCACCAAATACACCGCAAATTCGTTGCGTAGGCGATCCACTTGTTCAAGGTTTAAGCCTGTAAAACTGAACATACCGCGTTGTTTGGTGAAGTAAGAAAAGTCGCGTCCAGGTACTTTTTCGTTTAACACGGCAACCAGTTGTGTTCGCATTAAAGCAATGCGTTGTCGCATAGCCTCGACTTCTTGTGTCCATTGTTTGTACAATTCAGGCGTGTTCATTACTTTATCAACCACATTGCCGCCGTGTGATGGGGGGCTAGAATAAATGCGGCGGACGGTGAATTTCAGTTGTCCATACACCAACTCGGCTTGCTCTTTATCTGGACAAACGGCAGACAAACCGCCAACGCGTTCGCCGTATAAAGACAAGTTTTTGGAGAACGAGTTGCTAACAAAGAACGACAAGCCGATTTGTTCCGCACGGCGAATGGCGTATGCGTCTTGTTCCAAACCATCGCCCAAGCCTTGATAGGCAATGTCCATAAAGGCAATCAGTTTGCGGTTTTTGATGATGTCTAACACTTCGTCCCATTGTGCAGGCGATAAATCCACGCCTGTGGGGTTGTGGCAGCAGGGGTGCAACAGCACGATGTCGTTTTCAGGCAGCCCTTTTAAGAATTCGGTCATTTTTTCAAAACGCACGCCGCCGTGATTTTTGCTGTAATAAGGATATTCGCCCACGGTAAAGCCTGCCCCTTCAAAAATGCCAATGTGGTTGCCCCAAGTGGGGTCGGAAACATAAACTTTGGCTTGGGGGAAATATTTGCGTAAAAAGTCGGCACCGACTTTTAACGCACCTGAACCGCCCAAGGTTTGAATGGTAGCAACGCGACCAGCAGCAACCGCTTTGGAATTTTCGCCAAACAATAAGTTTTGGCAGGCTTTGCGGTAGCCAGCCAAGCCTTCCATAGGCAAATAAGCACGCGGCGTATGAGCGGCGGCGATTTCGTCTTCTACGGTTTTCACACAGTCTAATAAAGGCAATTTGCCTTCATCGGTGTAATAAACGCCAATGCCCAAATTCACTTTGTTGGGTCGTTCGTCTTGTTTGAATGTTTCGACCAAACTCAAAATGGGGTCGCCTGGGTAATAATCGACATGTTTGAACATAATGTTTTCCTTATGGGATTGTTCTTGACAAAAGACAATCATTTTACGCCGAAAGATAGGGCTTTGCACAGCGATTTACACTTTTTCTTTCAGGCTGCCTGAAAGTGTGTTAATTTAGAAATACATTAAATAGCCAAAACTGCAACATTCGATTATCTTATTTTATTGAATTGTTTTCATCAAACAATGTAGCGTGTTATGATAACATTTCATTTTTTTGTCGCCTATACTTACTCATTAAAATGAAAAAAATTCTTTTATTTGCAGGACTCATCACCACCACAACGGCTTTTGCCGCTGATGAGTTGGTATTTTTACCTGATGTGGCTGTTTATAATCAAGACCGTCATGTGATTGTGAATATTCCGCAAGCACGCGTGTTTTTGTATGATAATGGCGAATTATTAAAATCCTATCCCGCAGGGCCGGGCAACCCCAAAACGCCAACAAATTTGGGTGAATATGAAGTATTAGCCATCGCCAAAAATCCTGACTGGCATATTCCGAAAAGTATTCAAAAAAGCGAAAATAATCGCAAAATTGTTAAATATTGCGAAGATTCTTCCTATCCTTTTGCCGTTGCCAAAAAAACGCTGATTTCTAAAACCGAACGCAAAGATGCCGATGGTTATGTGGTAACCAACGACAAAGGCGAAGTGGTGTATGACACCAAATATTCTTATTCCTGCGAAGAAACGGCGTTTATTAAATTTAGCGATGAACACAGTTTGGGCTTACACGGCACAAATGCACCGCACCGCATTCCCAGTTGGCCATCGCATGGTTGCGTGCGTATGAAAACGCCTGATGTGATGGACTTAAAAGGCTATGTTTCGCGTGGCACGCCTGTGTATGTGATTCATCAACGCTACACACTCAACAGCGATGACAACAACGATTTGTGGTTGGGCATTTATCCGAATAAATACGCAGGTTCCAAAGAACACACCGAAGAGAAAACCGAACAGTTAATTGCTGCTTTGCATTCGTGGAATTCAATTAGCGAAAAACAAATTGATGTGGCTGCCGCAGAAAAATGGATTAACGAATGGCGACCGAAAGTTAAACAACACCACGAAATTTGTTTGACTTGTGCACCGACAGAAAAAGGCAAGAAAAAACCACGCCCCCAAGGCAACCTGAAACCTTTGTCTTGGACAGACGGTTTATCTACCATTCGCACGCCGATTGAACCCGAAGTGGTGCCTGAATTTACGCCACCTGAAGGTGAATACAACACGCTAAAAGCGGTGGAAGTGGAAATTGATTCTACGCCTGATACGCCTAAACCTGTGCCCAGCAACGCGGTGAAAGGCAATACGGACGCATTGTTCTAATGGTGAAAAATCATGTTAGCCAAACGCATTATTCCTTGTTTAGATGTTGATAATGGACGCGTGGTTAAGGGAATCAATTTTGTCTCCCTGCGAGACGCAGGCGATCCTGTGGAAACGGCTAAACGCTACAATGACGCTGGTGCGGACGAAATTACTTTTTTGGATATTACTGCGTCAAGCGACAATCGCAACACCATTTTAGATGTGATTGAACGCACTGCATCGCAAGTGTTTATACCGCTTACTGTGGGCGGTGGTGTGAGAACGGTGGATAATGTGCGTCAATTATTGAACGCAGGGGCAGATAAGGTAAGCATTAACACCGCTGCGGTGTTTCGTCCTGAATTTGTGAATGAAGCGGCTGATTTTTTCGGCTCGCAAGCGATTGTGGTGGCGATTGACGCCAAAGCGGTGAATGACGACAACACGCAATGGGAAATCTTTACCCACGGCGGACGCAAAAGAACAGGCATTGACGCAGTCAAATGGGCTTGTGATATGCAACAACGCGGTGCAGGTGAAATTTTGCTCACTTCAATGGACAGAGACGGCACTAAAGCAGGTTTTAACTTGCCTTTAACGCGTGCCATTGCGGACGCTGTGGATATTCCTGTGATTGCGTCAGGCGGTGTGGGCAATGTGCAGCATTTAATTGACGGTGTGTTGCAAGGACACGCAGATGCCGTATTAGCCGCCAGCATTTTTCATTTTGGCGAAGTTCGTATTCAAGACGCCAAAATAGCGATGAAAAATGCGGGCATTGAAATGAGAGTATAATTAAAAACTTTCAGGCAGCCTGAAAGTATCAATATGATTAAAACGAGTTCAATATATTAAGGAATAGCAATAGATGAAAATCGTTAATTTATATGAAAAACTCGATGTTCATTTTGCCGCCGTTGAAGCGGAAATTTTGATTGCGTTAGCTCGTTATCAATACAAAAATGGCGACAAAGCAGACCCAACCATTGTGGCTGATGTCAAACAATGGTTGCTGAATCCTGCGGTGCGTCCTTTGTATAATCAGCAGTTGCTTGCCGAATACCCAAAAACCCAAACCGAAGGCTACACCCCTGAATATTTAGGCATATTTTTTAATATTAAAAATCAAGCGGTGATGTTACGAGAATTACGCAATGCCGCCAAAGAACTCAAAGAAGCTAACGAATTATTAGGCGGACGCATTTCGCAAATGCGCAGTGAAGAAAAACTGTATCGTTCGCCATCACACAGCCATGAAATACAAAATGTGAATTACCACGCTTTTGCTAAAAATTTCGTCAATGATGAAGCCCAAAGTATTTACTTTACGCTACTGCATTTATTAGCGTTAAATCGCCGTCCTGTGCGTCATTTGCTATATACCGAGAGTAAAACTTATTCGTATATTCGTTATTACGAATATACACTGATGAAATTTAAAGTCGAAGGGCGAAAAAAATATTTATTAGCTCGTGCCACGCCCGAAGAATTACATGCCAAAGGCATTGAAAATGTTGAACCCACACGCGATACAGACGGACCATTGTTTCATTCGCGTTTATTGATTGACCAAAATCACTCCGTCAGCCCATTTTTCCTGACCGAAACCGAAGCGTTTGACCATATTATTGACGAAATTCAAGAAATTTACGATTATGCGATTGAAAGCATTGCCACTTTCAACGAAGCCATTTTGAATATGAAACACGCCCAAATGGAACGCTTACTGTCGTCAAAAATTGTGAAAGATGCACAGAAAAGTAAATAAAATAAGCTTTCAGGCAGCCTGAAAAGCCTTGTAGGGTGGGTTTTCAACCCAGCGAAAATATTGTAGGGTGGGTATTTTTGCCCACCATTTGCCTAATAGGGCAAAATATAGTCAATTCATACCAAAATTATGCAGCGTTGGTTTGCCTTGCCGTATTATTTATACTGTTGCAGGCAAGTTGCCTTGCCTGCTTTTGCTCTGAATCGACTATAAAATCGAATGATGACCAACAATCTTTTCAGGCAGCCTGAAAGTCAATCCAAGCAAGGAAAAAAATATGTCTCACAATCTATTAGATAAACTGAAATTTGACGACAAGGGTTTAATCTGCACCATTGCCCAAGACTACCAAACAGGGCGAGTGTTAATGGTGGCGTGGGCGAATAAGGACGCAATACAAAAAACCGCGGAAACAGGTTTAGCCCATT
This sequence comes from Neisseriaceae bacterium, assembly GCA_017934045.1. GTDB lineage: Bacteria > Pseudomonadota > Gammaproteobacteria > Burkholderiales > Neisseriaceae > RGIG9985. The sequence continues at coordinate 22,750 of JAGBKK010000022.1, forward strand.
ATTACAGCCGCTCACGACAAAAATTGTGGTGCAAAGGCGAAGAATCGGGGCATTTTCAAAAAGTCAAAGAAATACGAACCGACTGCGATGGCGATACCTTATTGTTGCAAATCGAACAAGTGGGCGGCATGGCGTGCCATACAGGGCGACAATCGTGTTTTTTCCAAGTTTGGCAAAATGATGAATGGCAAATTGCCGATCCTGTCATCAAAAATCCTGATGAAATTTATAAATAATAAATAACAATTATATTGCAATGCAGTATAATAAGCATGAAACACATTGATTAAAGGGACAACATTATGGACACACAACAAAAAAAAGCACACCTGTACGCCGTATTAGGCGAAATTGCCGAAGTCATTGAAATGCGTCGCCAAGCCGCACCTGAATCTTCCTATGTATCGCAACTGTTGCACAAGGGCGAAGATAAAATTCTTAAAAAAGTCATCGAAGAAGCAGGGGAGGTGCTGATGGCTTCCAAAGATGTGGAAAAATCTGCCCAAGGACGCTTACACTTAATCAAAGAGGTGGCTGATGTGTGGTTTCACACCATGGTGCTTTTGGCACACCACAATCTGCGTGTGGAAGATGTGTTAATGGAACTCAAACGCCGTCAAAATATTTCAGGCATAGACGAAAAAGCATCTCGTCCGCAATAAAATCAAGCAAACGGAATGTTGATTAAACATTCCGTTTTTTTTAATACTGTGTTAATATTTTGCAGTGCAAAAATATTGATCGCACGCTGGTCAATACTTTTGATGTATTGAATTTTTATTTTTTAATGTGTGGGGGAACACTAAATGAAAACCTTGCAAATACTGGGCATGAGTGCCGCATTAAGTGCAGCCTTGGTTGTTTCGGGCTGTGGTAATCAACAAACTGCTGGAAAAGACGATAAAGCCAAGCAAGAATTGGTGATTGGTTTTGCTCACTGTTGCGAACGAGGGCAAATTTCCACGATGGATGCTGTGGAAAATGTGATTAAAGTCGAAGCCGAAAAAGCAGGCGTGAAAATGCTGTTTGAAACTGCCGAAGAAACCAAACATATCGTCAAAGATGAAAACGGTAAAGATAAAGAAATGGACGATTACTACACCATTCAGCCTACTCAAATGAAAAAACTGATTGACGCAGGTGCAAAATCCATTATTCTGATTACCGTGCAAGGTAAAGAAGAAGAAAAAATGCAGGAAAAAATGTTGGCATACGCCAAAGAAAAAGGCGTTTCCGTGGTTGCTGTGCGTCGTCCTTTGAAGAAGAGCCATTCATAGCCGTTTCCCAAATGCTTATTCAGTGGGTTCTTCGCCTGAACAAGTGCCGACATTGCAAAGTAAAATGATTGTTGATCAATGGAAAAAACACGCCGAATGGGATAAAAATGGCGATGGCAAAATTCAATTCGGTTTAATTCGCGGCAAAGAAGGGTCTGCAAATGATAACTTGCGTAAGAATGTACCTACGCGTATTAACAGTTCAGGTCTTGAAGTGCAACGCATAGCCGAAGGCATTGCCAACTGGAACCGTGAAGAAGGAAAAGCCTTGGTTGAAAAATGGATTAAATCGGGCGATATTGACAAAATGGAAATCATCATCAGCGGTTCGGACGATATGGCATTGGGTGCGTTAGACGCATTACGCGAAGCCAAAAAACCTGTGCCACCGATTTTTGGCTTTAACGCTGTAAAAGAAGCCCAAGAAGCCATTAAAACAGGCGAATTTGGCGGTTCTTTACTGCGTGATTTTACTGGACACGGCAAAATGGCATACAAAGTGGCAGAAAACTTGGCTTTGGGCAAAAGCCCGATTGACGGTATTAACGCGGAATTAGAAGGTGGCACCACCATTAACTTGCCTTACGACATTGTTACCCAAGATAATGTGGATCAATATTTGAAATAAATTGATGATAATGAAAAACGGCAGTTTCAGGCTGCCGTTTTTTTGTTTTTCAGGCTGCCTGAAATAAAAAACCGTCTATTTTCCATAGACGGTTTTTTGTTGCAACGAGAAAACTACTCAATCTTGCGTTCGACTTCGATGATTTCGAAGAATTCCAACTGGTCGCCTTCGATAATATCGTTGTAGTTTTTCACCATTAAGCCGCATTCAAAGCCTTTTTTAACTTCTTTCACATCGTCTTTAAAGCGTTTGAGTGAGTCTAATTCGCCTGTGAAAATCACCACATTGTTGCGTAACACACGCACTTTGGCATCTCGTTTGACCAAGCCTTCGGTTACCATACAGCCTGCAATGTTGCCGACTTTGGATATGGAAATCACTTGACGGATTTCTGCCAAGCCCAAGACTTGTTCTTTTTCTTCGGGCGACAACATTCCGCTCATGGCGGCTTTTACATCGTCAATCACATCGTAAATAATGTTGTAATAGCGAATTTTCACGCCTTCGTTTTCGGCTAACTTTCTTGCACCGCCGTCTGCACGCACATTAAAGCCCACAATCACTGCTTCGCTGGCTAATGCCAAATTGACATCGGACTCGGTAATGCCGCCCACGCCGCTGTGAATAATGTTGATTTTAACTTCTTCGTTCGACAGTTTATTCAGGCTGCCTGAAAGTGCTTCGTATGAACCTTGTACATCGGCTTTGATGATAATTGGCAAGGATTGCACTTCGCCACTTTCCATATTGGTGAATAAGTTTTCCAACTTGGCGGCTTGTTGTTTCGCCAAACGCACATCACGGTATTTGCCTTGACGGAATAAGGCAATTTCGCGTGCTTTTTTCTCGTCCGCCAATACGATGGCGTCTTCGCCTGCGTTGGGGACATCGGACAAGCCCAAAATTTCCACAGGAATGGACGGCCCTGCTTCTTTGATTTCTTTGCCGTTTTCGTCCAACATTGCACGCACTTTACCAAACGCTGTGCCTGCTAACAGCATATCGCCTTTTTTCAGGGTGCCTGATTGCACGAGTAGCGTAACCACCACGCCACGACCTTTGTCCAAACGCGATTCGACAATAATGCCTTTGGCAGGGGCTTCCACAGGGGCTTTCAGTTCCAAAACTTCGGCTTCCAACAAGACTGCGTCTAACAATGCGTCTATATTCAAGCCTTTTTTGGCTGAAATATTGATACATTGCACATCGCCGCCCCACTCATCAGGCACAATGCCGTATTGCGTGAGTTCTTGGCGGATTTTCTCTGGATTTGCCGACTCTTTATCGATTTTATTCACAGCCACCACAATCGGCACGCCAGCGGCTTTGGCGTGGTTAATCGCTTCAATCGTTTGCGGCATGACACCGTCATCGGCAGCCACCACCAAAATCACAATATCGGTGGCTTGGGCACCACGAGCCCGCATAGCCGTGAAAGCCTCGTGTCCTGGTGTATCCAAGAATGTAATCACGCCTTTATCAGTTTGTACATGATACGCACCAATGTGTTGCGTAATACCGCCCGCTTCGCCTGACACCACCGAAGTGCGGCGGATATAGTCCAAGAGCGAAGTTTTACCGTGATCCACATGCCCCATCACCGTTACCACAGGCGGACGCGTCAGTTTTTCGGCTTCCACATATTCGCCACCATCGTCCAAAAATGCTTCTGGATCGTCCGCTTCGGCAGCTTTGCCAATGTGTCCCATTTCTTCCACCACAATGAGAGCGGTTTCTTGGTCTAACACTTGGTTAATGGTTACCATCATACCCATTTTCATCAAGGCTTTAATCACTTCAACGGCTTTAACTGCCATTTTGTGGGCAAGTTCTGCCACCGTAATGGTTTCAGGCACCACCACTTCATGCACCACAGGTTCGGTCGGTGCTTGGAAACCGTGTTGATTTTCCACTTTCGGCAATTTTTTGCCTTTTTTCGCACCACGCCATTTATCCGAATCCAAGTCTATGTCTTGGTTGCGACCTTTGACTTTACCGCCACGGCGTTGTTCTCTGTCGTCTCGATCGTTATTATTATTGCCTTTGCGTTTGCCTTTATCACCGCGTTTTTCGCCACGATTATCATCAATCGCAGGGGCTGCCTGAACGGTTTTTTCAGGCTGCCTTGCTTTGTCTTTTTCTTTATTTTTATCTTTGGCTTTGACTTCTTCTTTTTTATTGCCAGACGCTTTGGCACTTCTTAACGCCGCTTCTTTTTGCTGTTGAGCGGTTTTCTTTTCTTCTTCCGCACGCAAACGCGCGGCGGCTTTGCGTTCTTCGCGTTCTTGTTTTTGACGCATCAACGCCGCTTGGGCTTCACGCATTGCCGCTGCACGGCGTTCTTCTTCCGCACGGCGTGCTAATTCTGCATCGCTGATAATCGGTTGTGGCACAATAGGTTCAGCCGCTTTTGCCGATTTGCCTTTTTTCTCTGCCTTGTCAGCTGATTTTTCTTTGGCAGGTTTTTTGGCTTTTTTGGGTTTTTCTTCTGCCTTATGATCAGCCGATTTTTCAGGCTGCCTTTTTTCAGGAGCTTTGGGTTTTTCGGCTTTTTCAGTTTTTTCAACTTTGGGTTCTTTGGGGGCAACCGCCGCTTGGGGTTCAGGCGTTTTTTCAGGCTGCCTTACTTCTTCTTTTTTCTCGACCACTGGCGTAGGTTTTTCTGCCACTTGTGGGGTTGGTGCAGGTTTTTCTTCTACTTTTGTCGCAGGAGCAGGTTCTGCCTTTTCAGCCACAGGTGTTGCCGTGGGCGTTTCATCAATCGGTGGCACAACCACACGGCGTTTGCGGCGTGTAACCACTTCCACGCCAGCCACCGTGCTGTGTTCTTCCTTATTTCGTGTTCTGACTTCTTTGTTATCTGCCATATTTCACGCTCCCTACATTATTCAAACCAACCTAATTGTGTGCGTGCTTGCATAATCACTTCTGTGGCGGTTTCGTTGTCAATCCCTGTAATTTCCACCAACTCATCGGCGGATAATTCGGCTAAATCGTCCAAATTGTTAATTTCCGCATTCAGTAAATCCAACAACATTTGACGGTCTTCGCCACACAATTCTTTCAATTTTTCATCGGCGTTATTGAGTTTTTCTTCATCTGCCACCGATTGAGCCAACATTGCGTCCCTTGCTCGCGTGCGTAAAATCACCGCCGTGGGTTCATCAATGCCGTCAATTTCCAACATTTCTTCCATCGGCACATACGCCACGCCTTCCAAAGAATCAAAACCCTCTTGCACCAACAAGGCGGCAATATTTTCTTCAATGCGTAAAGTATCGACAAACATTTTGGTTAAAGCACGATCTTCGGCGTTGTAGCGTTCTTCGGCTTCTTCAATCGTCAGAATATTCAAATTCCAGCCTGTGAGTTCTGCTGCCAAACGCACATTTTGACCGCCACGACCAATCGCCATTGCTAATTGATCCGCAGCCACCACCACATCAACCGCATGTGCGTCTTCGTCAATTAGAATGCGTGTAACCGCCGCAGGGCTTAACGCATTGATAATGAACTGGGCAGGTTCAGGCGACCACAACACCACATCAATGTTTTCGCCAGCCAACTCTTCGGTAACCGCTTTCACACGCGAGCCTTTAACGCCAATGCAAGTGCCTTGTGGGTCGATTCGCGGATCGCCTGATTTCACCGCAATTTTGGCACGCAAGCCAGGGTCACGCGCCACGGCTTTGATTTCCAACAAACCGTCTTCAATTTCAGGCACTTCCATTTCAAACAGTTTAACCAAAAATTCTTTGGCAGTGCGGCTTAAAATCACCGTAGAACGATTGTTGTGTTGGCGAATTTCACGGCAGAACGCACGAATGCGGTCGCCTGTGCGGAATTTTTCGCGTGGAATTAAATGTTCGTTAGGGATAATCGCGTCCAATTTACCGATTTCCACAATCACACCATTTTTCTCAACGCGTTTGACTGTGCCTGTAACCAAACTTTCTTGGCGTTGTAAAAAGTCGTTTAAGATTTGTTCGCGTTCGGCATCACGAATGCGTTGCAAAATCACTTGTTTAGCGGTTTGTGCACTGATTCTGCCAAATTCAGCGGCTTCAATTTCTTCTTCATAAAATTCGCCGACTGCCATTTTAATGCCTAAATCTTCTTCCACCGCTTCATCAATTTTTTGTTTGTATGAATCAACATAATCTTCGGCAGAAACAATTTCCCAACGGCGATAGACCTTGTATTCGCCTGTTTCACGGTCGATGGCTACACGCACATCAAAGCGTTCGTTACCAGGCTGCTTACGCACCGCACCTGCTAGTGCAAATTCCAAAGCGTCAAACACAATATCTTCGCTGACATTTTTTTCACCAGCCAAGGCTTCTGCCAACAATAAAAATTCACGACTCATTGATTGATACTCCTTAAAAAATTTTCAAAAATTGCGTAGGGTCTTCGACCCACCACCCAACCGCAGGTTTTGCGATTAAACAGTTTCAGGCAGCCTGAAATGGTTTGTTCCACGGTGGGCAAGAATGCCCACCCTACCTATTTAAAAATCAGGTTTTAAGCGTGCTTTTTCGATATTACTCAAAGCAATCGCCACATCTTGTTCATCAACCGTTAAAGTTAATGTATTGTTTTCAAAATGTTTTATCACGCCCACAAACTTTTTGCGACCATTTTCAGGTAGCCGCAATTTAAGCGTGGCTTTATGTCCTGCAAAACGGATAAAGTCTTGTTCTTTTTTCAAAACCCGATCCAAACCAGGTGAGGACACTTCCAAGCGTTCGTAATCCACATTTTCCACCATAAACAAACGGCTTAAATGATTGCTCACAAACGCACAATCATCAACCGTAATGCCGCCGTCTTTGTCAATAAACACCCGCAAAGTGCCGTTGTGCGTCATTTCAATATCCACACATTCATAACCCAAAGGCGGCAAAGTTTTGTTTAATAATTGTTCAATATCCATAAATCAATATCTTGTTTTACCATAAAAAAATGGGACGCTTGGCGACCCATTCCCGAAAAATCAATTACGAAAACCTGTTGATTATAATCAATCTAATCAAAAAAATAAAGTAGTTTTTTTCATTAAGTTTTTGTTCATTTTGGGTTAAGTCCTTGTTAAGTTCATTACCAGATACTGATCATATTCCAAAAAAGTTAGGAGACAACAATGATTTTATCTGTGAAAAAATGGCTTGTGGCAGGCGTGATAGGGGCATTTTCGCTCACCAGTTTAACAGGTTGTGTTATTTCTGATGACCCTTATGTGAATACTGCCGCAACGGCAGTTGCCACTGCGGGCGTGGTGAGTTTGTTATTGCACAGTGCTCATGATAACCGCTATTACGACCAAAGTTATCGTCCTATGCCACGCCATTATCGCCCTGCACACAATGCACGCGTAGTGCATGTGCATAATATTCACGACTATCGCCGTAGTCATCATTCGCCACGCCATTATTCATCGTATGGACGCGGTCATTATTATCGATAGTTCAATCTGTTCAGGCAGCCTGAAAAAAAATACCGCCTATGGGCGGTATTGCTTATTTAGTTTTCTGCGTTATGTTCGTCATTCACCACTTTTTTAGTGTCGCGTTTTTCCTTGGCGGCTAAACCGATGCTTTGTTGATAAAGCGTTGAATCTTTTAATAAATCCAAGGCTTTTTTCAACTGTTCATCTTTGGTAGGATCAGGTTCGCGGCGACTTAACAAATCGTCAAATTTTTCGTCTTCGCTTTTGGCTTTGTTTTTTTCTACCACTTCTTTGCGTTTGGCTGCGGCATCTTCATCAATTTTGCCTTTGGTTTCTTTATCGCCTTTGGGATTGTTTAAGTGTCCGCTTAAATCTGCTTCACGCATTTGGTAATCATCGTATTCGCTTTTGACTTCCACATCAGGCACAACGCCGTTGGCTTGAATGGAACGATCATTCGGCGTGTAATACAAAGATACAGTGAGTTTTACGCCTGAACCGTTGGATAATGGAATGACGGTCTGCACGGAACCTTTACCAAAACTTTGTACGCCCACCATCACGGCTCGTTTATGGTCTTGCAATGCACCTGCGACAATTTCACTGGCAGACGCTGAACCTGAGTTAATCAACACGGTTACAGGTATATCCTTAATATATGCAGGCAAGTTGGACAATGGATCTTTACCTACCAAGCGTTTGCCTGGCATATAATCTTTTTTCTCTGCTTTATATGATACCGTGTTGCGTCCATCTCGTCCTTTGGTACTCACCACCACTTTACCTTGTGGTAGAAAAACCGCAGAAACGCCTACGGCTTGGTGCAATAAACCACCTGGGTCATCACGCAAATCCAACACCAAACCTTTTAACGGTGTTTTATTTTTTTTAACTAACTCATTGATATGACTAACTAAATCTTCTGTTGTTCGTTCTTGGAAATTGGAGACTTTCACATAACCAATACCGTCTTCCAATAATTTAGAACGCACGCTTTTGACTTTAATCACATCACGAATAATATGCACTTGAATGGGGGTGGAACTGTCTTTGCGACTTAAAGTTAAATCAATCGGCGTGCCTGGTTTGCCACGCATCAATTTCACGGCAGCGGAAGTACTCATACCACGCGTGGATTCATCGTTGATTTTTAAAATATAATCGCCGCTTTTTACACCTGCGCGTTCGGCGGGCGTATCTTCAATCGGTGCAATAATCACAATCGAATCATTGCGTTTGCCGATTTCCATACCCAAACCACCAAATTCACCTGCGGTGTGTTCTTTTAAATCTTCATAATCTTTGGCGGTTAAATATTCAGAATGCGGATCTAAACCGCTCACCATACCTTTTACGGCTTCTTTAATGAGTTTATCGTCCTTGGTGTCTTGATAGTAATTGGCTTTAATCTGCCCATATACTTCAACAAAATTGCGAATTTCTTGCACAGGCAAAGCGTCTTTTTGATTGTCCGCAAATGACTGCACAGATATAGCAGACATTGCACCAGCCAAGGCACATAAAATGCACAAGGAAAGTTTTTTAATCGTACCTTTTTTTGACATTTTTTTCTCACTAATGTTATGAAATAATCATTTTTCAGGCTGCCTGAAAAAAAACCGTATTATAGACAAAACTTTATTTAGACTGCCTAAAATTATGTAACTGTATCATACAAAAATGATAATTAACTTAACTTTCAGGCTGCCTGAAAGCCTTATACGCTATACGGACGATACGGTATGCGAATATCCACACGATACACGCCGCCCACTTCGCTGCGATTTAACACCGCATCGCGGTCGTACATTAAAAACAGCCGTTCGGATAAATTTTGCAATGCCATTTTATTGCCTGACACATGTTCTTGTTGCTCATCATTGGGCGGAATGGGGTTTTCGATGCGAATGTAAATCCATTCGCCTTTGTGGCTAATGCTTACCGTAATGGTGCATTTTATCAAACTGGGTTCAACACCGTGATAGACGGCGTTTTCCAGCAAAGGTTGTAACAATAGGTGCGGCACGCGTGCGTTGTCAGGGGCGTTGATTTGCCATTCACACGCCATACGGTCGCTGCCCATACGCATAATTTCAATGGCAATATAACCTTGTGCGAGTTCAATTTCTTTACCCAAAGAACTGTCTTTGCCTGATGATTTTAGTTGGGCACGAAATAAATCCGCTAAATTTAACAGCACTTCTTCTGCGTCATACGGACGCGTATGCACCAAACTAACCGCCGCATTCAGACTATTAAACAAAAAATGCGGACGAATGCGAGCGGTGAGTGCATCTAACTGGGCTTGGGCAAGTGCTGGCGAAAACGCTTTTTGCAACACCGCCTGATAGTGCATTAGAGCAAGCGTATAAACGGCAATAATCATCAGATGACGCAGATTTAGTTCAATATCGATTGGCGTGAAAAAAGTTTCGCATAAAGAACAAATACTTAATGTTACAAACAACACCCAAAACGGCGGAAATGGCAGGCGATGAATGGGACGATTGAGTAACCATAATGCACTGATAATCATCAAAATCGCAGGAGCTAACCATATCGCAAAATTGGAAAAATGCACCATATACGGCGTGTTTTGGTCGGGCGTTAAAATGGGCAACAACAATAACAACAACATTGATGACGCAAACACACGCAACGCCACGCCCAAATTGCGAAAATCGGGCACTGCAAATAAAGGGATTTCTTGTCGTATAATACGCATTTTTAAATTCCAAAGGTTTTATGGCTGCCTGAAAAAATAACTGATAAAAATTGAAATGATACCTTTTCAGGCAGCCTGAAAGCATAAATTATAGGATAAAAAACAATGTCTAATGATAGCAAAACTTGGTCGGCACGGTTTAGTGAGCCTGTGTCGGCATTGGTGAAAACTTACACCGCGTCCATTCAATTTGACAAACGATTAAGCCTTGTGGATATTCAAGGCTCGCTCGCACACGCCCAAATGCTCACCGAATGCGGCGTGTTAAGTGAAGAAGATTTAGCCGATATTCGCCGTGGTATGGCAGAAATTATTGATTTAATTAACCATAATCAAATCGACTGGTCGATTGATTTAGAAGATGTGCATATGAATGTGGAACGCTTGCTCACGCAAAAAGTGGGGGACGCAGGGGCGAGATTACACACAGGACGCAGTCGCAACGACCAAGTTGCCACCGACATTCGCCTGTGGTTACGGGGTGAAACCGACACCATTTTGCAACTGATTAAAAACTTTCAGGCAGCCTTGCTTGATTTAGCAAAAAACCACACCGACACCATTATGCCAGGTTTTACGCATCTGCAAGTAGCTCAACCTGTGAGTTTTGCTCATCATTTAATGGCATATGTGGAAATGTTTGGACGAGACGCGGAACGCTTTGCCGATTGCCGCCGCCGCATTAACCGCAGCCCTTTGGGAGCTGCCGCTTTGGCTGGCACAACTTACCCCATTAACCGCGAAAGAACGGCGGAATTGTTAGGCTTTGAAGAAGTGTGTCGCAATTCATTAGACGCCGTGTCCGACCGTGATTTTGCGATTGAATTTGCCGCCGCCGCCAGTATTTTAATGATGCACTTTTCTCGTTTAAGTGAAGAATTGGTGCTGTGGTCAAGCCAACGCTTTGCGTTTATCAAAATGTCCGACCGCTACTGCACAGGCTCGTCCATTATGCCGCAGAAGAAAAATCCCGATGTACCAGAGTTGGTGCGTGGCAAAACTGGTCGCGTTTATGGACATTTAATCGCCTTACTCACCTTAATGAAATCGCAACCGTTGGCATACAACAAAGACAATCAAGAAGACAAAGAACCCTTGTTTGACGCGGTGAATACGGTAATTGATACACTGCGTATTTACACCGATATGGTGTCAGGCATTGTGCCTGTGGTGGAAAATATGCGACAAGCCGCCCTACAAGGCTTTGCCACCGCCACTGACTTGGCGGATTATTTGGTGAAAAAAGGCATTCCTTTTCGTGAAAGCCACGGCATAGTCGCCGCTGCCGTGCGTTATGCGGAAGAACAACAATGCAAATTAGAAGATTTGCCGTTGAAAAAATTGCAATCATTCTCCGACAAAATCGGTGAAGATATTTACAGCGTCTTAACCTTGGAAGGCAGCCTGAAAGCCCGTAACCACACAGGCGGCACCGCTCCTAATCAAGTAAAACGCCAAATTGAAGAATGGCAAAAACGCTTGGAAAAATAGTTTCAGGCAGCCTGAAAGTATCAGCAACAAGGAAAAACAACAATGAACAACATTCAACAAGTACGCCTTTTGGGGCAGCAAATTTGGTTAGATAGTTTATCGCGTTCGATGATTATCAAAGGCGAATTAAGCGAAAAAATGCGTCAAGGCGTTTGTGGCGTTACCACCAATCCTGCGATTTTTCTTTCCGCCATTAAAAATGACGAGTTGTATCACGCACAAATGCGAACACTCAAAGCGGAAGGCAAAACCGCCAAAGAAATTTACGAAACGATGGCGTGTGCCGATGTTCAGGCTGCCTGCGATATATTTTTAATGGAATATCAATACAGTAACGGCAATGCAGGTTTTGTGAGTATTGAAGTTGATCCCGCTTTGGCGAATGACGAAGACGGCACAGTGTTTGAAGCACGCCGTTTGCAACAAAAAATCAATCGTCCCAATGTGATGATTAAAATTCCTGCCACAGAAGCTGGCATTAAGGCAGTACAACGCTTGGCAGGCGAATGCCATATCAACACTACGCTGATTTTCTCACCTGAAACGGTTTATCAAATAGAAAAAGCATTTTATGCAGGTTGCCCACAATCGCACCGCCGCTTGGTTGCCAGCGTATTTTTATCACGCATTGACACGGCGATTGACAGTCAATTACCTGCCGAATTACAAGGCAAAACAGCGGTGGCAATGGCTCAATCTTTATATCAAGAAATGCAAAGCCATACCATTCCTGCCACGCTCATCAACGCTTGGCAAAATCCTGAACCGCAAGATGATGAAGAAGACGGCTGTTGCGGTGGTTGCGGTTGTGGTGGTCATCATCATCATCACGATGATGAACACGAATGTTGTGGCGGCGGCGGTTGCGGCGGTCATCATCACCATGACGATGAACACGAATGTTGTGGTGCGTGTGATGAACACCATCATCATTTCACCCCAACTTATCAAGCAGGCACGCCGTTAATTAACTTATTGTGGGCTTCCACGGCGACCAAAAATCCAGCCTATTCAGATACGCTGTATATCGACAATTTAATCGGCAAAAACACCGTCAATACGCTGCCTGAAAAAGCACTGAACGCCTTTTTGGAACACGGCAAAGTGGCTGAAATAAATTGCAGCCAAGCGGATAAAATTTTAAGCCAAGTGGCACAATACGCCGACTTATCCGCTGTTGCAAAAGACTTACAAATCAAAGGGTTGCAACAATTTCAGGCAGCTTTTGATGAAATTTTGGCGTTTATTGAAGCATTTGAATAAGCATTTCAAAATCAGAAAAACCGCCCCAATGGCGGTTTTTTGTTTCAGGCTGCCTGAAAAAATCAATTCATCAACAGTATTTTGTTATAAAATACACACGGACAAAATGATGGGTATTTCGATACCTGTGATTTTGCCCCAGTTGAGTAAATTTGTTTATTCATCCATTTGACATAATTAGGGAGCGTCGAAGTCTGTGCTCCGAAGGTTACCTCCTATATCAAATAACCTCTTAAGGCTATCCTTGCATAGAACCTGCATAGACTTTCAAAGTCCAAGCAATGCTTGGGCTTTGGTGTTTTTTTAGCACCTTTTTGTTCTTGACGGCGATATTTTGATAGAATAAGCCATTCAATCAACATATAGAAAACAATAATGAATCCAACGCCTGACAATATACCGCAAGCACGCAAAAGACGCACTTCAACAGCACTCATCAATACAGTGTGGTTAGTGCCGCTTTCTGCCTTAATTGCAGGCGTTTGGTTATTAGCCAGCACCATTCGCGAACGCGGTCCTGAAATTACCCTTGCCTTGCCTGACGCAGACGGCATTCAGGCAGGCTCAACGGTGATTAAGTTGTTGAATGTTGATGTCGGTCGTGTGGTGAAAGTATCGCTTAACGACCAACACAACGGCGTGATTTTGCAAGCGAGAATGGACAAATCGGCTGCCAAATTATTGACCAATGAAACGCAATTTTGGTTGGTTAAGCCACGCATTGACCGCACAGGCGTAACTGGGCTTGGCACATTGGTATCGGGTTATTATATTGAAATGTCGCCTGGCAAAAACGGCACGCCACGACGCAATTTTACGGTGATTGATGCCAAACCGTCCGATTTAAATGCCACAGGTGGCAAGTATTTTCAACTGACAGGCATTGCCGATGATTCTTTGCTGTCGGTGGGTTCGTCTGTGTTGTATCGCAATATTGAAGTGGGCGAAGTGTCGGACGCACGCTTTAATCCGCAGAAAAATACGGTGGAATATCGCATTTTTATTAAGCACCCCAATGAGACTTTAATCGGTGAAAATACGCAATTTTGGTCGGCAGGTGGTTTGAATGTGGATTTTAACGGCGGCACCCTGAATGTGGCTGCACCGCCTGTGGGGGCAATTTTAAGCGGTGGTGCGATTGCGTTTGATAATCCCACCCAAGGCAAGGGGGCAGAAGTTGCCGAAAACACGCATTTCACTTTACATAAAAACCATTCTGCGATTGAAGAAAAAAAACCTGAAAATGCTTTTCATTTAGTTGCATTTTTTGATCAAAGCGTGGCAAATTTACATAAAGGATCGCCTGTTGTTTATAAAGGAATTACCGTAGGATATGTTGAAAATCCACAGTTTTTTCATTCATGAGATAAATCTAAACTCTTTGATAATAAAAATATTCCTGTGTTGTTTTATTTATCCCCTGAATTATTTAGCGAAAATATTAATATCAGCGAATGGCAAAACTCTATTCAGGAAGCCTTAAATCAAGGTTTAACGGCGACAATAGGCAGTAATAATTTATTATTAGGTGGCGGACAAATTGAATTAAGCGACAATAATCAAGACCAACCTTTAAAACCGATGAATAAATATCAAGATTTTTTAGTGATCGGTACACATAAAGGTGGCTTTGACAGTATTACCCAACAACTCAATGCGGTATTAGAAAAAATCAACCATTTACCATTGGAAAAAACTGTGGTGGAACTGAATAAAACCATTAGCGATTTAGATAAACTGTTGGCAAATAAAGAAATGCAATCATTACCTGCCGACATTCATAACACCTTGCAAGAATTGCAAAAAACGCTAAACGGCATTTCGCCTGATGCTCCTGTTTATCGTGATATACAAATAACTTTGCATAAAATCAATCACACTTTGGATAAAGCCGAACCTGTGTTAAGACGATTAGATGAAAAACCGAATGCCTTAATTTTTAACGACAATCGTCTTGACCCAATTCCGAAAGGCAAATAATGAATAAATTATTTTTATGGTCTGTTGTGTTTCTTACCGCCTGTGCTGTCCCACAAGCTACGCAATATTACACCTTGCCTGACAGCGTTTTCAGGCAGCCTGAAAACAAGGTATTGCGGTTGGAAAATAGCGTACAAGTTTGGGTGGAAAACAGCAGTCAAAACAATGCCTTAATTTATCAAACCACAGCAGAAACGGTGCATTTTGCCAAAAATGCGGTGTGGGCAGTGCCATTAAATCAAGCAGCAAGTAATGCGTTTGCCAATGCAATGAATGAAAACAGTAAAAATATCATTTACTTACCAAAAAACAACGAAAAACAAAACTGCCCTTGTATTAAAATAGATTTACAATCTTTTCAGGGAGCCTATACAGGCGAAGTGAAAGTGGCAGGCGTAGCGTATTTTTATGATAAAACTGGCAAAACCAATAAAATTAAGCCATTTACCGTTACACACATTCAACAGGGAAATGGTTATGACGCAATGACAAAAGCGTTGGGGGAAGCGGTTAAGCAAGCCGCAAGAGAAATTGTGCGATAATCAATTATCAGGCAGCCTAACTATTGGATTAAGGGGATAAAAAAATGAAAAAATTGATGATTATACTGGCGATTTTAGTCGTGGTAGGCGTAGTGTACAGTGCTTTTGCTTTTCAATTAGGGCAAGCATTTCATCAAAATGCTACCCAAGAAATGCAGTCGTTAAATTTAGCGTTTTCACAAAATTTGGGACAAACCAACAACGCAGATTTATTTCAAATTGAACAAACAGATTTTAAAAATAATATTTTTTCATCACAAGCACAATATATTGTTCATTTAGGTGGCGTTGAAACAATTAAATTAAATGCCAAAACCAAACATGGTCCCATTATTGGTTTTCAACCTATGCGTTATTCAACCGTTTATGAATTAGAAAAAGATGCCAATACCGCTGCTTTTTTTCAGGCAGCAGGTGATCAAAGTCCCCTTAAAGTTACCGTTAAAACAGGTTTTAGCGATAATACCAACATTCGTACCGAAATTATGCCTTTACGATTTGATAAAACTGCGTCTTTTATCTTTTCTGGATTAGATAGCCGTATTGAAACCAATAAAGAAAAATCGTTTATTCAAGGTAAATGGCAATCGGACGGATTAAAAATTTTAGGTTTAGGAGCATCATTTGTTATTAACGAATTAAAAGGAACAATCAATCTTAAAGAAAACAATGGCTTATATGTTGGTGATAACAGTTATACTATCGGCAATATTAAAATAGACGGTGGTGAAGTTGCCAAAATGATGACCGCCAATCCAACCGCGTCTATTGATAGCATTTCATACACCAGCAAAAGCGATAAAATCAACGGTGATTATCAAACACAAATGGCATTGACATTAAATAATGCACAGGTGGCAGGTTTTCATTTTGGCAGCCTGAAAGGTAATATTCAATTAGATAAATTGCCTGTGGATATGCTTCAACAAATATCGCAAATGCGTCATCGTCAATTATCACAAAATGAAAAAGAAAAATTATTGATTGATGTATTAAAAACCAACCCAGTAGCAAAAATCAATTTAACTTGGGAAAACAATAATCAAATTGCCACGGCTTTATTTGATTTAGAAGCCAAAATGCCGAAAAAATCTTTTAAGCAAGCAGAACCACAAGATTTCTTATTTAAGGCATCTGTGAATATTGATATACCCAAACAAATGATTCATCAAGCTGTGAGTCAATCGTTAATGATTGCCAATCAATCTGACGCTGAAAATCAAGCACAAAAATGGCTCAATCAAATGGTGGCAAACAGCAACGGCTTATTGGTGGAAGATACACAAGCGTATAAATCAAATATTGTGTTTGATAACAATAAGTTAGTGGTTAATGGTGTGGTGCAAAATTTTAATGATTTGGGCAAACCCCCTGCATTGCCTGAACATAAACCAACCCCCAATAATCCCGCACAAGACTTATAAAATCAATGTGTTGATATGCTGAAATTCTTGTCAAATTTTTGATTTTGGGTATAATAAAATAATCATTATAAAACAAATAATTAGATTATTCAGTTTCTGCTAAAAGTTTAATATGGTGATTTTTATAGGGATTGTCAATTTCAGGCTGCCTGAAAAAAATTCTTATAAATAACACGCAATTATTTTCAGACAACCTAAACAGGGTAAAATACCCTTGCAAATTTCATTTCAGGCAGCTTGAAACGAAGTTCGGCGTAAGCCAAAACTATTTAACTTATTGAAAATAAATCATAATGGACGAACAACAGACTTTTGATGATAACGCTTTATCGTCTGCCATATTGCCGCCGCATTCTTTGGAAGCCGAACAATCGGTTTTGGGTGGTTTGTTGATTGACAACAATTCGTGGGAAAAAATTGCCGATTTACTGTCGGCAAACGATTTTTATCGCCGTGAGCATCGCATTATTTATCAAACCATTGCCAAACTGATTGAATCGGCACGCCCTGCCGATGTGCTGACAGTGCAGGACGCTTTGCTGATTAGCAATCAATTAGAAGAAATTGGTGGTTTGCCTTATTTGGTATCGATTAACCAAAACACGCCATCTGCTGCCAATATTCGCCGTTATGCGGAGATTGTTCGCGAACGCTCGCTTTTGCGACAATTAGCCGAAGCAGGCACGGAAATTGCGAATACAGCGTATCAACCGCAGGGCAAAGACGCTCAAAACATTTTGGACGAAGCTGAACAAGCCATTTTTCGCATTGCCGAAAATTCGCAACGCGCTAAACAAGGCTTTATCGATATGCCGCCGTTACTTACCACCATTACCGACCGCATTCAAACTTTATACAATCGCAAAGATAACAATGAAATCACAGGATTAGCCACAGGTTTTGTGGATTTAGACAAAACCACTTCTGGTTTGCAAGCAGGCGATTTAATTATTGTGGCAGGTCGTCCGTCTATGGGCAAAACCGCTTTTGCGATGAATATTGCCGAAAATGCTGCCATTCAATCGCACGCACCTGTGGCGGTGTTTTCAATGGAAATGTCGGCAGAACAGTTGGCAATGCGTATGTTGGGTTCGGTGGGCAAAATCGATCAAAATGTGTTACGCACAGGACGCATGCAGGACGAGCATTGGGATAAATTAGGTTACGCCACCACGCAATTGTCAGACGCTCCGATTTTTATTGACGAAACGCCAGCTTTGACGGCTTTGGAAATTCGTACGCGTTGCCGCCGTTTGGCAAGACAACACAATGGGCAGTTGGGTTTGATTGTGATTGATTACTTACAACTGATGTCAGGGTCAGGCAGAAGTGATAATCGCACCGCGGAATTGGGCGAAATTTCTCGCTCCCTGAAAGCCTTGGCGAAAGAGTTAAGTGTACCTGTAATTGCCTTATCACAGTTATCGCGTGCGGTTGAACAACGCACCGACAAACGCCCAATGATGTCGGATTTGCGTGAATCAGGTGCGATTGAACAAGACGCAGATTTAATTATTTTTATGTATCGCGATGCCTACTACAACCCAGCCACCGAACACAAAGACTTGGCAGAAGCCATTATCGGCAAACACCGCAACGGTCCCACAGGAAAAGTGTATCTTACTTTTATTGGACAGTATGCACGCTTTGAAAATGCGGCTTATTCATCACAGTAATGTTTTTTCAGGCTGCCTGAATATTTATTGTACAAAATAAGCAATGACAATACCTAATAAGGCAAAGAAAAAACTGTACCATATAAAAGTGCCAAATATATGTGTTGTTTGAAAAGCGTCATCGGTATATGAGAAAAAATGTTTAAATACTCTTGCAAATCTATATTCCCAATATTCCGCAATCGCTTCCTGAATACACCAGCAAAATCCTATTAGAAATCCTGTCGCACCACCGCCGATAACAAAACCAAACATTTCTATCAATGTTTTGCTTTTAATAAATATTATGGTAATAACACTCCAAGCAAGTGCATAGATGATAAAATCAAATAGTCTATTTTCAAATAAAATCATATAGTTAATTGTGCTGCATGTTCGCGTGTTTCGTGAAATTCAATGTCTTTCCAGCGTTCTTGGGTGAGTTGTAAATTCACGCGATTGGGGGCTAAATAAGTTAAATTGCCGCCAGCGTCTGTTGCCAAGTTTATGGCATTGGCTTTTTCAAAGTCGGTTAATTTTTTCTTGTCATCGCAGGAGACCCAGCGGGCGGTTTGTACGGCGACATTGTCAAACACGGCTTCTACACCGTATTCTGCTGCCAAGCGTGCGGTTACCACTTCAAATTGCAGAACGCCAACCGCTCCCAAAATTAAGTCTGCACCTGAATGGGGGCGGAATACTTGCACCGCACCTTCTTCGCCTAATTGTTGTAATCCTTTTTGTAACTGTTTGAGTTTTAATGGGTTTTTTATGCGAACGGCACGGAATAATTCAGGGGCAAAAAACGGAATGCCTGTAAATTGCAGCATTTCGCCTTCGCTGAAACTGTCGCCGATTTGAATATTGCCGTGATTAGGCAAGCCGATAATATCGCCTGCGTATGCCACTTCGGCAAGTTCGCGTTCGTGCGACATAAAAGTTACGGCGGCGTTGGTAGCGATTTCTCGATTAAGCCGCAAATGTTTGACTTTCATCGAGCGTTCAAATTTGCCCGAACATACACGCAAAAAGGCAATGCGATCGCGGTGTTTGGGATCCATATTCGCTTGAATTTTAAACACAAATCCTGAAAATTTTTCTTCATCGGGTTGCACCATTCGCACGCTGGCATCGCGTGGTTGTGGGGCAGGCGACCAGTCTATCATCGCATTTAAAATTTCTTGGATACCAAAATTGTTAATCGCTGAACCGAAAAATACAGGGGTGAGCTCACCTGAAAGAAATTCGTCCAAATCAAACGCATTAGAGGCTGCCTGAACCAACTCAATTTCAGAACGCAACTGATTGATTTCCAAAGGAAATAACTCATCAAGTCGTGGATTATCCAAGCCTTTGATAATTTCAAATTCATTCGGCAATTTTTCGCCGCCTGCGTCAAACAGATAAATTTCATCATTTAAAAGATGATACACGCCACGAAACGCCTTGCCCATACCGATTGGCCAAGTAATTGGGGCACAGCGGATTTTGAGAATGCTTTCAACTTCGTCTAAAAGTTCCAAAGAATCACGCACTTCACGGTCGTATTTATTCATAAAGGTGATAATCGGCGTATTGCGTAAGCGACACACATTCAGCAATTTAATGGTTTGCTCTTCCACGCCTTTGGCTGCGTCAATCACCATCAACGCACTATCCACGGCGGTTAGCACACGGTAAGTGTCTTCGGAAAAGTCTTGGTGTCCTGGCGTGTCCAACAAATTAACCGTATGATTTTTATATTCAAATTGCATAACGGAAGACGCAACCGAAATGCCCCTTTGTTTTTCAATTTCCATCCAGTCGCTTGTGGCAAATTTGCCTGTTTTTTTGCCTTTAACCGTGCCCGCACTCAAAATCGCCCCTGAAAACAACAACAGTTTTTCAGTGAGCGTGGTTTTGCCTGCGTCAGGGTGAGAAATAATCGCAAATGTGCGGCGTTGGGAGACATTTTCGGAAATGGACGACATATTTTTTACTCTAATAATGGTTTCAGGCTGCCTGAACGAAAAAGGCAATATTATATAACAAACAAAAAAGCGGTTTTCAGGAAAAACCGCCTATTGAAAACAAGGAGCATTGGATTAGAAAATTTTGCAATCGTCCTTACCTGTGGTGCAAATCAACATCTTGCCACCATTATCCAAAGTTAAATAGCGTTTTTCACGATTTTTCCAAGTGCCTGTTGATTTGGCTGTCATTTCGTATTTATCTGTACCTGTGTAAGTGATTGTAATTGCAAATTTATTACCAGGTACCTCATTAAATAAGCGACCGCCTTGGCAATTTTCTTGTTTGCCGTTCTTATATTCACAGTTTCCGCCCACATTATATTTGGTATCGTCTATAATACCCTTACCAGTCGCATCAGCAAATTTCTTATTTTGAGCATAAACCTGTTCCAAAGCGTGGGCGTTTTCCAACAGTGCTGATTGAGCCTTACGCAGTTGTGCTTTTTTGGTAAAGTGCGAAAAAGACGGAATAGCAATCGCTGCCAAAATGGCCAAAACAGCAACCACAATCATCAATTCAGTTAATGTAAAACCGTGTTGTTTCGTGCGTAACATAATATCAATCCTTAATGTTTGAACCGCTTAAAATGTGTGAATGTTCGCATTATAACACTTTCAATAAAAAGCGATTGATTTATAAATAATCGGCAATTTTAACGAATTAACGGTTAAAGCCTTGCTGATAAAAGTTTTCAGGCAGCCTGAATAAGCCGCAGAACACTTGACAAAAAATTGAAAATGTTGCAAAATATGTCCCTTTCGTGCTTAACACAAGGGTGTTAAGTTTTTTATTCAACTTAAATGGAGCAGAAGTCTATGTATGCGGTCATAAAAACTGGCGGAAAACAGTATAAAGTTTCTGTCGGCGACAAATTGAAAGTAGAACAGATACCAGCAGACATCGACAGCAAAATCGAACTTTCCGAAGTTTTGATGATCGCTGACGGTGATGCGGTTAAAGTTGGCACACCGTTAGTGGCAGGTGCCAAAGTTACTGCCACAGTAGTGGCACATGGTCGTGGCGAAAAAATTCGCATTTTCAAAATGCGTCGCCGCAAACACTATCAAAAACACCAAGGACATCGCCAGAATTTCACCGAAATTCGTATCGATGCGATTGCTTAAAATTTAGGAGTATGAATTATGGCAAGTAAAAAAGCAGGCGGTAGTTCTAAAAACGGACGCGATTCAGAAGCTAAACGCTTGGGCGTTAAAGCCTACGGCAATGAGTTAATCCCCGCAGGTTCAATCATCGTTCGCCAACGCGGTACGCGTTTTCACGCAGGTGAAAATGTTGGTATGGGCAAAGACCACACCTTATTCGCCAAAGTTGATGGCTATGTTGAATTTAGCGTTAAAGGTGCATTAAAACGCCAAACCGTTAGCGTTCGCCCTTATACTGGTGAATAATTTAAAAAAGAGTGGCAATGGGTTTTATAAGTATTTGTTATTCAATAATAAATCACCTAATTGCCTGTTGATAAACCAACAAAAATAGGACAAACAAAAATGCCTAAAATGAAAACCAAATCCAGTGCGAAGAAACGCTTCAAAGCACTTGGTAATGGCGGCGTAAAACGCAGTTTTGCGTTCAAACGCCACATTCTGACCAAAAAAACCACCAAAAACAAACGCCAATTACGCGGCACTACGATGGTCAATGAACGCGATATGGCTTCGATTAACAAAATGATGCCTTACGCATAATTGAGAAGGAGTTAAGATATGCCACGCGTAAAAAGAGGTGTAACCGCAAGAGCACGCCATAAAAAAGTTCTTGCATTAGCAAAAGGTTATCGCGGTCGCCGTAAAAATGTGTACCGTGTAGCGAAACAAGCGGTGATGAAAGCAGGGCAATACGCCTATCGCGACCGCCGCCAACGCAAACGCCAATTCCGCCGTTTGTGGATTGCCCGCATTAACGCTGCCGCACGCCAATACGGTTTATCGTACAGCAAATT
Source organism: Neisseriaceae bacterium (assembly GCA_017934045.1). Taxonomy (GTDB): domain Bacteria; phylum Pseudomonadota; class Gammaproteobacteria; order Burkholderiales; family Neisseriaceae; genus RGIG9985. The sequence continues at coordinate 45,157 of JAGBKK010000022.1, forward strand.
TATGAACGGCTTGAAAAAAGCCGCAGTCGAAATTGACCGCAAAGTGTTGGCAGACATTGCCGTATTCGATCAAAACACTTTTGCACAATTAGTCGAAAAAGCCAAAACCGCCTTGGCGTAATTTGCATTGTTGTGAATAAAAACCGAATTTTCTGCTTATGGAAATTCGGTTTTTTGTTTCAGGCAGCCTGAACAACAAAAAACGCTTGTTTATATCAAAAAAACAAGCGTTTTTATAGTCGTTAAACTTCAAAACAATAACAGGCGGCTTTGCCTGCGACAGTATAAATAATACGGCAAGGCGTGCCAACGCATTAGTGTTTTGAAGTTTAACGACTATATTATAAAAATCAAAAAACTACGCCTTAATGCCCTTATGCAAAGCCACAATGCCTGCACTCATATTGTGATAATCCACCATGGCAAAGCCTGCGTCTATCATCATTTGTTTGAGCGTTTCTTGGTCGGGGTGCATGCGGATTGATTCGGCTAAATATTGGTAACTTTCTTCATCTTTGGCAATCAATTTACCGAATTTCGGCAAGAATTTGAACGAATAAAAATCATACACACCTTGCAAGGGTTCGTAGATTTTGGAAAACTCCAATACCAACAACTTGCCGCCGTGTTTTAACACACGGCACATTTCTTGCAACGCCACATCTTTGTGCGTCATATTGCGTAAGCCAAACGCCACCGATACCAAGTCGAAATAATTATCAGGAAAGGGCAGTTGTTCTGCGTCTGCCAACGCCACAGGCAGAATTTTGCCCTCGTTGAGCAAGCGGTCTCGCCCAACCGTCAGCATAGACGAATTTATATCGGTGAGCCACACTTCGCCTGTGTTGCCAACGCGTTTTGCCCAACCGCGTGCCAAATCGCCCGTGCCGCCTGCAATGTCCAACACTTTCGCCCCAGTGCGAACGCCCGCGGTATTCAGCGTAAAAGACTTCCACACACGGTGCAAGCCCACGCTCATTACATCGTTCATAATGTCGTATTTTTTAGCAACAGAATGAAAAACATCTGCCACTTTTCCCGCTTTATCGTTTTCATTCACGGTTTGATAACCAAAATGCGTGGTTTTGTCTTGTGTGTTCATTTTGCATATGCTTTGATTGATAAAATAAGTCCGCCATTATAGACGATTTTGAATAATCTTTCAGGCTGCCTGAAAGTGATTAAAACAACAAAAACTGTTCAGCATTCACCTTTTTTTCTTGTCGTGTGCTGCTACCGATTAACAGTTTCATACCAGCATATTGTTTTTCGGTAACTTCCAAGCAACGCACATTGCCGTCTTTGGGCAGCATTTGAATTAAACGCCGCTCGTGTTTGGCAACCGCGTCCCGTCCCCGAACAATTCTGGAATAAACCGATAATTGCAACATAGAATAACCGTCTTTAATTAACGATTTACGGAAACGATTTGCAATCTTTCTTTCTTCCGCAGTTTTAACAGGCAAGTCAAAAAAAACAATAATACGCATAAAACGATTACTCATATTGACACTCATTAGCGTATGATATTTCAGGCAGCCTGAAAAAATCTGCATTTTGATGATGAAAAACCGCTGTAAGCGATTTAACCATTTGTTCCATTGCCGATAAAACACTGTATATTTTTTGATTAAACAGCATTTCATAATTGAGTAATTTAACTAATTGATATTTATCAGGCGGTATCAATTCATCGTTCAGGCTGCCTGAAACTAATTGCGTATAAATTTCTAAATCCACAATTTGACGAAAAACTTCCATTAAATCATCTGCTAAATTAAATTGATTTAATTCACTTTTATGCCACAATCCTAATGCAGGCAAAAAGCCGTATGCCACCAAAACTCTTGCCACAGCCGAACGCATAATCGAATAACCATAATTTAATCTTATATTTACAGGCGTATCAATACCACGCGAAAAACCATTACCAAATAATGCAGGAAAATATAAAGCAGCAGCTTTTGCTTCGCATTTATCTAAATCATTCGCTTTAACACTGTTGGATAAAGCTAATAATTTTTGCGATATTATATCTTGACCTGCCCATTTTAATACCAAAGATTGATGATAAATTTTTTGGCGAATAATTTGTTGCCACAGAATTGATTTGATTTCCTCTGATAAAGAAATTTGCAAAGACAACATTTTCAAAAAACGGCTGTGTTGCGAAAACGACAAAAACTGCCCGCACGGCAAAAAATGCTCATCGCACACAATCAGCGTTACGTCGTGTTGGGCAATGGCGGTTAAAAGCGGGGCAGTCATCACCACTTCACGGCTATCCACCACAATCACCGCAATATCTTCCAAAGGCACAGTAATTTTGTTGTCTTGACTAATAAGTAACTGATTGTTTTGCAAAGATAATTTTGCAGGTTGAGAAATAAACACACTTCGCCACGACATTATACTGCTCCTTTTTTTTGAAATGTTTTTAATTATCTGTGGATTAAAAATATAATACTTTGTTTTTTATCAATAAATATTGTATTTATGAATATTTTTCAGGCAGCCTGAAATTATTTTGTTCGTTACGGTGGGTAAGAATACTCTTTCTACAATAGATTGATTTTTTAAATAAAAAACACAAAAACAATAGTCGCAAAATAATGCAAAAATGCTATTTTTGCTTGATTTTTTGGCATTGCGTTTTTTATTGATAAATCAAATATTTGTTATTTTTTTATTGACTTCCAAGTGGTATATAGTTGCCCCCCATTTTGGGGTGGGCTATAATTAAAAATGGCAACGAACGCAATCTATTACGGTTATAGCCACCCCCCAAAATTAGGTAGCCTATATACCACTACTTAAATTTTGAGGGGTCTTGTGTGCTGTAATAAGAGCCGTTTATGGCATTCTTTTTAGAAATTTGGTTTTTAGGGATTTCTTTGAAGAGTGAAGCTCGCGTGGTAAATCATATCCACTAACCATAAACAAACAATCAAAACCGACAAGTTAAACGCTTGTCGGTTTTGCCTTTATACAATATTTCAGGCAACCTGAAATATTGGTTTTCATCATTTTCATCGCACCTTGCGGTGCGTTGGTGGGTTAGAAACCCACCCTACGGCGGTAGTCATTCGGTGCATTTGTTATGGCAAGGCTCGCAATAACAGTAGTTTATGTAGGGTGAAATTTTAGCCCACTGTAACGAACGAAATAATTTCAGGTAGCCAAAAAAAATATAACTCATTGAAAAAAATTATTTTTTTTATATTTGAATAATGATTTTAAATTTGTTATGCTGTTTTTTTCACACGGATATAAAGGATAAGCAAAATGGCACAGCAACAACACAATTATATTATCGGTTTGGATTTAGGCATTGCGTCTGTGGGTTGGGCGTGTGTGGCAGTGGATATTTTTACCGATAAAGACGGTAAGGAGCAAGCACAGCCGATAGGGTTGATTGATTGTGGGGTGCGGTGTTTTGCCGCCGCCGAAAATCCGAAAAATGGCGAGAGTTTGAATTTTGCACGCCGCCAAGCACGCAGTCAAAGACGCACCATTGCCCGCCGTGCCAACCGTATGCGGCAAGTGCGAAAATTGTTGTTTAAATACGGACTATTAACGGCAAACGAGTTTCAGGCTGCCTATTGTCAAAATCCAAAACATAAAAAAGACAAAGATACAACGCTTATTAAAGAACGCAATGAAAAATTATTGAAAAAGATAGGTATTCCTGAACAACAACTGCTTTCAGGCAGCCTGAAAAATGATGAAAAAGCCTTTTTCTCTAATGTTTGGCAGTTGCGAGTTGAAGCCCTACACCGCAAATTAGAGAGAGCAGAATTTGCGGCGGTGATTTGTCATTTGGTGAAACACAGAGGTTATCGTTCAACAAGAAAATCAGAACGAAAAAATGCGGACGCAGAAACAGGCAAAATGCTAAAAGGCGTTACGGAAAATCATAATTTATTAGAAAATAAAGAATACCAAAGCCCTGCGGAAATTGCGGTTCATTATTTCTTTAAAGAACACGGTCAAATGCGAAATAAGCAAACACTTGCTTACAAACGCATAAGCAAAGGCGAAAACAAGGGGCAGTTTGAATTAGACGCACAGGGGCAGAAAATTCCCATTATTAAAGACGGCGTTCATCAAAAAGAAGGCTCTTATCTGCACACCTTTAACCGTTTGGATTTAGAAAACGAATTACAACTGATTTTTGAACGCCAAAAATCTTTTGGCAATGAGTATGCGGATAAGGCTTTATGCCAAAAAATCAAGCATATATTGCATTATCAAAAACCTGCCCTGCAAGGCGATGCTTTGAAAAAAATGTGGGGCAAATGTTCGATTTATGAAAATGAATTGCGAGCTCCCAAAGCGTCTTATTCAGGCGAACGCTTTGTGTGGATTTCTAAACTGAATAATTTGAAAATCAACAATAAACCACTCACGGAAGAACAACGCTTGTTGCTCAAAGAATTGCCGTTTGAACAAAGCAAACTCGCCTTTACGCAAGTGCGTAAAAAATTAGGGCTTGCAGACAATGCAACATTTAATTTATGCCGTTATGTTTATGATAAAGACAAAACCGCTGAACAAAATTTAGCGGATAGCGAAAAAGCAACGCTGTTTGAAGCCAAGTTTTTTCACGAAGTCAAAAAAGCCTATAAAAATTTGCCGAATGAATGGGGCAACCTGAAAGATAATCACGAAAAATTAGACCAAATCGGCGAAGTTTTGGCATTTTACAAGGAAGATAAGGATAGAAAACAGCATTTAAGCGATTTTTCTAATGATGAAATTGAGGCGATTTTAGAGTTAAATTTTGATAAATCGTTGAATTTATCGCTTAAAGCCATTCGTGAAATTTTGCCCTTAATGGAAAACGGTTTGCGTTATGACGAAGCCTGTACGCAGGTTTTTGGCAACCATTACGGCAGAAGTAAAAACAAACAAGCCTTTGACAAACTGCCGCCGATTGATAAAAAAGACCCTGACACGCCCAATAATCCAGTGGTGTATCGCACCATAACACAGGCACGCAAAATTATTAACGCCCTTATTGCCCAACACGGCAAACCTTTCAGGGTGCATATTGAAATGGGGCGAGATTTAGGCAAAAGCCGTGATGAACGCAATAAAATTGAAAAACGCCAAAAAGAAAATCAAGCCGAAAGAGAAAGAGAACGAGAGCGTTTTATTGAAAATCACGGTTTTGAACCCAAAGGCAAGGATATTTTGCTGTATCGCTTGTATGATAATCAGCACGGCAAATGTTTGTATTCAGGAAAACCGATTGATTTAGAACAAATTTTTGAAAAAGGTTATGTGGAAATTGACCACGCCATACCGTTTTCGCGTTCTTGGGACGACAGCCAAAATAATAAAGTTTTGGTTTTGGGGGCAGAAAATCAAAATAAAGGCAATAAAACGCCGTTTGAATGGCTGGGACACGATGAACAAAAATGGCGTGATTTTGAAGCAAGAGTGAATGCTTGTCGTTTTTCCTTGCGTAAAAAACAAAATATTTTGCGGCAAGAATATGATGAAGAGAAAGAAAAAGAATTTATTTCTCGCAATATCAACGATACGCGTTATGCCACTCGCTACCTGAAAAACTATCTTGAAAATAATTTAGCGTTTTCAGGCAGCCTGAAATATCGTGATGAAAATGGCGAAGAACATTGTTATCAAAAAGTATTTGCACCGCAAGGGCAGATTACTTCCATACTTCGTCGCTCTTGGGGATTTAGCAAAGTGCGAGAAGATAACGACCGTCATCACGCATTAGACGCAATTATAGTCGCTTGTGCCACTCCTTTTGTGCAAAACAAAATCACAAATTGGTATAAAAATAAAGAAAATAAGAATACAAATTTAATGCTTGAAGAAGATGAACAAGGTGAAAAACATTATTCACTTAAAAAACCTTTTCCTACGCCGTGGTACTTTTTCCGCAATGAAATTAACTTGCGTGTATTTAATCAAGTAGAAAAAAGCAAAGATGAGTGGGAAGTGTTAGACATTGAACACCGTGATGAACTTCTTGATTTAATTCGCGACAAACTCCCCGACCGTCCTGCTGAATTAGCACAACACGAATTTGTGCAACCTTTGTTTGTTTCACGTAAAGTGCGTAAAAAAATTTCAGGGCAAGGGCATTTGGAAACTTTGTATTCCGAAAAATCCACGCACAAAAATAAACCGCAAAGCGGCATTCACCTGCGTGGCGGCATTGTGGCAAATGCCACAATGATACGCATTGATGTTTTCCGCCACAAAAAAACGCACAAAAATTATATTGTGCCGATTTACGCACACCAAGCCACAAACGGCGTTTTGCCTAATCGTGCGATTGTGTCAGGAAAAGATAAAGGCACAGGCAAGAAAAAAGAATGGTTAGAAATGACGGACGAATATGAATTTATCTATTCATTCTATCCATTTGATTTAATTGAAATTCGTGATAAGAAAAATCCTGAAAAACGCATTTTTGGGTATTATCGACAATGCAATATTGCAACAGGCGGTGTGGATATTCAACAGCCCGAAGACGACTGGACAAGAATAAAACATTACCAAAATAAATTTGGTCGTCAAAGAAAATCATCAGATAATGAATCTGACACAACCGCCAAAGATGAAAAACAAACCACTTTATTTCAGGGCGTGGGCATTCAAAATATGGAAGTTACCAAATATGCCGTTGATGTTTTAGGACGCAAAATCACCCCGATTGCCCCAGAAGAACGGCAAGGCTTTGATGAATTGTTTCATGATGACGAATAAAGCATTTATGCGTAGGGTGGGCAACTTTGAAGCTCCACGCAGTTTTATTCAATTTTCAGGCAGCCTGAAACCTTTACAAAACCTATTTATCTATATAATAAATGCAGATATTATAGGGTGGGCAGGCTACCCACCAACAACGCCGTGAGAAGTTGATTACTTATTGATATTTAATAAAATTCCGACCTGTCGGGCGGCTGGTGGGCTGACACGCCCACCCTATAACGATTGCATTTATCATTATGCTTAAAATAGGTTTTGCAAAGGTTTCAGCCTGAAAAACTCGCAATGACGAAATAAATAAAAAGACAAAACCGACAAGTTTTAACTTGTCGGTTTTGATTGTTTGGGGGATTGTTGTGTGGATTAGTGGATACCCCTTTTATGTGAATGCACACATATACCACGCGAGCGTCTTTTAACCACACTGCTCTTATTACAGCCTGTTCATACCTTTTAAGGTATATAGCCCACCCTTATTTGGGGGGGCGGCTATAACAAATAAAGGTAAAACAATTTGCTTGATAGGATTATAGCCCACCCCGAAATGGGGGGCAACTATATACCCCTTGAACGCTCATAAAAAAAACGCAACGATTTGTTTTATCAATAAAAAATTTAACGCTAAAAAATAAAGCAAAAACACCGTTTTTGCACTATTTTACGACTATTGTTTTTGTGTTTTTTATTAAAAAAATCAATTTCAGGCTGCCTGAAAACACTTTATCCATTACAGTGGCGTAACGCCCTTATGACGATAATTATTCGCTGCATTTTCCATAGCAAGAAGATGACCACGCATAGCCTGTCGGCTATACTCGTTATGACAGAAATGGCGTAGAGTGGGTTTCTAACCACCAACGCACCGCAAGGTGCGATGAAAATGATTAAACTAATCTTTCAGGCAGCCTGAAAATTATATAAAATCCACAATCAATTCAATCAACTACCATTTTCAGGCTGCCTGAAACTTTGTTTATAGGGCAATACAGGTTAAAATCTACCCTTTATCCAATCGACAACAACAGGAGTGCCAAAAATGAGTGTTTTTCTTACCGTTTCTTTGAACAAATCCGCTGCCACTGCGTATCCTGCTTATGCCGTTGCACGGGCGTGCAAACGCTTGGGGCGTGTTGTGGGCTGTTTGATGTTTGCTGCCGAACGCAAATCTGCCGAACGCATTTTTCGTGAAGCGCAGGAAAAATTCAATACCAATTTGCCGCCGTTAATGCCTTTAACTTCTGTGGAAGATTTTTTTATTCAGGGGGCGGCTGATGATTTTATTGATGAAATCTACGCTCGCTATAAACTCCTTGCCGATTGTGATACGGTGGTGGTGGAAGGTTTAACGCCGTCTAATAAACGCCCATTTTTGTTTGCGAAAAACCGCGAGATTGCCAAAGAATTAAACGCCCAAGTGATTTTGGTGATTGACGCGTCTGAACACGAACCCGAAGATGTGGTTCTGCACTTAAAAACAGGTGCAAATGAATTTGCCGATGTGGGTGTGGCTGGTTTTGTTTTGGTTCGCGATCAAGCGGACGCGGATATTTTTGTTAAGAAAATCCGTGAGTTAATGGGTGAAAATGCCATACCGTGTTTGGGCACTATGCCGAATGATAAAGACGGCGACTGGAACAGTTTATTTGCGGACGCTTTGCGTGATTGCGTGGATAAAGCAGAAACCAGCCGTGTGTCGCCTGCGGCGTTCCGCAGCAATATGATGGCACAAGCGATTGCCGCCAACAAACGCATTGTGTTGCCCGAAGGTGCTGAACCACGCACGGTTGCCGCCGCCATTATCTGCCAAAATAAAGGCATTGCTCGCTGTGTACTTTTGGCAGATAAAAAAGAAGTGCAGCAAGTTGCTGAACAGATGAATTTAACGCTGCCTGAAAGTTTGGAAATTATTAACCCTGCGGAAATTGCAGAAAATTATGTTGCACCGCTGGTTGAAATGCGAAAAGCCAAAGGCATGACCGAAGAAAAAGCCCGTGAAGCCTTAACCGACAGCGTTTTTGTCGGCACAATGATGATGGCATTGAACGAAGTTGATGGTTTGGTATCAGGTGCGGTGCATACCACAGCCAACACCATTCGCCCAGCGTTGCAAGTCATCAAAACCGCACCTAATGCGTCTTTGGTGTCCAGCGTATTCTTTATGTTAATGCCTGACCAAGTGTTGGTGTATGGCGACTGTGCGGTTAATCCCAAGCCGACTGCGGCGGAGTTAGCCGATATTGCCATTCAATCTGCCGATTCAGCCATTGCCTTTGGTATTGAGCCGAAAGTGGCGATGATTTCTTACTCCACAGGCAATTCAGGCACAGGCGAAGATGTGGAAAAAGTGATTGAAGCTACGCGTATTGCCAAAGAAAAACGCCCTGATTTGTTGATTGACGGACCTTTGCAATATGACGCAGCAAGCGTGCCAAGTGTAGGCAAACAAAAAGCCCCCGATAGCAAAGTGGCAGGACAAGCCACCGTGTTTATCTTCCCTGATTTGAACACAGGTAACTGCACTTACAAAGCGGTACAACGCAGTGCCAATGTATTAAGCGTAGGACCAATGTTGCAAGGTTTGAACAAACCTGTGAATGACTTGTCTCGCGGTGCGTTGGTGGGCGATATTGTTTATACCATTGCACTCACCGCCATTCAGGCAGAACAATTTAAAAACCGTCCAGCGTCAGGCACAAGCGGCGTTCAGGCTGCCTGAAAGTAGGGTGGGTCTTTGACCCACCATAATAAATGACTTGTTTTTTCAGGCAGCCTGAAAAAATATTCGTCATTCTGAACGGAGCGTTAGCGTAGTGAAGAATCTCAACTATGATACAGATTTTTCGCCGATTGGCTCAAAATGACGCTTGTTTTTTTTAGCCTGCCTGAAAGCGTTAAATTTGTTCATTATCTTTTAAAACTCGCCATTTGCCCAAAGGCAAGTCGGCGAGTTTAATTTTGCCAATGCGTACGCGTTTTAAGCCAATCACTTTCACGCCGACCAATGCACACATTCGGCGAATTTGGCGTTTTTTGCCTTCTTGTAAAATAAATTTTAATTGCTGTTCATTTTGCCGTGTAACAATCGCAGGTTTAAGTTTTTTACCGTCCAAAGATAAACCAAAATTAAGTAATTTTAAGCCTTGTTCATCTAATTTTCCTTGAATGCGTACCAAATATTCTTTTTTAATGAGACTTTCTTCACCGATGATTTTTTTGGCTAAAACGCCATTTTGTGTGAGCAATAATAATCCAGTAGAATCAATATCTAATCGTCCTGCTGGGGCTAATCCTTTTATGGGTAATTTTGGCATTGGTTCATTATTGGGAGAATAAAAATTATCTGCTGTAATTAACGATAACGCCGATAAATAATTTTTTTCAGGCTGACTACTGACATAACCCACAGGTTTATGTAAAATAACGGTGATTTTGTTATGGATATTTTGTTGTGCTTTGGATAATAATTCAATTTTGTCTGTTGCACACACTTTTTGCCCTAAAACCGCAGGCTTGCCATTTACCAAAACCCAGCCTTTTTCAATATATTCATCGGCTTCGCGGCGAGAACACAAGTTTAATTGTGCCATATGCTTGGATAGGCGGACAAGTTCGGTATTCATCAGATTGATTTAGGGTAAAAGGCGTTATGGTATCTTATTTTGTGGTGTTTTAATAGTTTTCAGGCAGCCTGAAACCTTTGCAAAGGGGGTAGATATGGTAGATTTCAAAGTTATAGTAGCACAGAAAACGAAGACATAACAATTAGTTAGGCTATGTTTGCGAGCAACGCATAACAAAGAAATGTACCACAGATGCCCATTTTGCAAAGGTTTCAGCCTGAACATAAGGGAAATAATATGCGATTATGGCTTTTTATCGGTTTATTAAGCGTTTTAACAGCGTGTTCTACGCCTACGCCTGTGGCGAAAAAAACTTCGCCTGTTGCCAACACGCCAAGTGTTCGTATAGCAGAACTTGACCACGCCACTGCGTCAAGCGAACTGATGTTGCAAAGTATGAGCCTGATTGGCACGCCGTATCGTTTTGGCGGCAGCAGTCGTGATACAGGCTTTGATTGTAGCGGTATGGTGCAGTATGTGTATCAAACCGCACTCGGCGTATCTTTGCCACGCACCGCTCGCGATATGGCAGGAGCAGGACGCTCAATCCCTAAAAATCAGTTGAAAGTGGGCGATTTGGTGTTTTTTAATACCAATGGCAAAAAATTCTCGCATGTGGGTTTGTATATTGGCGAAAATCGTTTTATTCACTCGCCAAGTAAAAATAAAACAATTAGAATCAATTATTTAAGCGATAAATATTATGCAAGCCGTTTTACAGGGGCAAGAACTTTTTTTAGTAAATAATTGTTTTCAGGCAGCCTGAAAACAGTTAATGATTTTCTCTTTGAAAATCGTTCATTGCCACTTCCACTTTTTTGACATTGTTACAGCCTTTTTGCGAACCGCCACGACAGGCTTCTTCAAAATAATGTTTGGCTTGGGTGAGATTGCGTTCAATGCCGTTGCCACGAGCATACAAAATGCCCAAGTTGTTTTGTGCTTTGGCATTGCCTTTTTCGGCGGCTTGTTCGTAGTGCGTTTTGGCTTGGGTGTAATCTATTGCCAAACCCAATCCGTCTTCATACATTGTGCCTAATGCAAATTGAGCGTCTTTGTCGCCTTGTTGGGCAGATTGTTGTAAAAGTTGGTGGGCTTTGTAATAATTTTTTTCAACTTGAAGACCTTTCAAATAGGTAATGCCTAATACGGATTGGGCTTCTTTGTGTCCTTGATTGGCGGCTTGTTGCAGCCATTCGCATGCTAGTGCTGCGTCTTTTTCTATGTCATCAACAAAATAGATTAACCCCAAAGCGTATTGTGCGTCTGCAAAACCTTGTTGTGCGGATTTTTCAAACCAATATTTCATCATATTGTCATTTTTTGCAATGTGTTTGCCATTGCCATACATTTGTCCTAATTTGAATTGTGCTTTGCTATGGTTTTGTTCAGCCGCTTTGGTGAGCCATAATTTGGCTTGTTGTGGGTTTTTGGCAATGCCATCGCCGATTAAATAGGTTAATCCCAATAAATATTGTGCGTCTCTGTTCCCTTGTTCTGCTGATTTTTGATACCAATAAACGGCTTTGTTTTTATCTTTGGCAATGTCTTGTCCTTTGTCGTATTTTATTGCTAAATAAAATTGTGCATTGCTGTCGCCCATTTCGGCGATTTGTTGCAATTCTTGAATAGACATTTTGCCATAGCGTTTTTGCAATAATTGTTTGTCTAATTTTTGCTGTGCCTGTGTGTGTCCTTGTTCGGCGGCTTTGGCATACCATTCAAAGGCTTGATTGTTGTCTTTTTTGACTTCTTTGCCGTATTCATACATCAAACCTAAATGGTATTGTGCGTCTTTATTGCCTTGCTGTGCGGCTTTTTCGTACCATATTTTTGCTTGTTGTAAATCTTTTTGAACAAATTTGCCTGTTTCGTAGGCTAAACCTAATTTCAGTTGTGCTAGCGCATAGTCTTGTTGGGCAGATTTTTGATACCACTGAAAAGATCGTTCATCGTCTTGTAATACGCCTTTGCCGTGTTCATAGATTAAACCTAAATTACTTTGTGCAATGGCATTGCCTTGATTGGCGGCTTTTTCGTACCAATCGTAAGATTTGGCATAATCTTGTTGAACGCCTTGTCCCAATTCATACAAAATGCCTAAATAATTTTGTGCGTCAGAATGATTTTGCTGTGCGGCTTGTTCAAACCAACTTTTGGCTTGTGCATAATCTTGTTTTGAATAATAAATAAAACCTAATTGATACTGTGCTTGGCTTGAATTTTGCTTTGCGGCTTTTAATAGCCATTCGATTGATTTTTCTTCATTTTTTGCCACGCCCCAACCTTTGGCATACATATGGGCGACATTATATTGTGCTTGAACACTGCCTTGATTGGCGGCTTTTTCGCACCATTCAAAGGCTTGTACATAATCTTGTGCCACACCTTTGCCGTTGGCGTATAACAAACACAAATTGTTTTGTGCTGTGGCATAGCCTTGATGAGCAGATTTTTCATACCATTCTTTGGCTTGACGGTAATCTTGTTTGACACCCTGTCCTTGTTCATACAAAACGCCCATATTGTTTTGTGCCACAGGCAAATGATGGGCAACTGCTTTATCATAATACGATTTGGCTAAACCATAATTTTGTGCTTTATGGTGTTGCCAGCCAATATCAAAACACGCCTGTGCATTGCCGTTTTGACATTGTTTTTCTTGTGTGTTTTCAGGCTGTGCTGGCGTGTTGTCCGAACACGCAGAAATACAGAGTAGGGCAGAAAGTAGGGCGTAAGATAAAATTGTTTTATGCATTGTTGTTCCAATAATTTATTTCAGGCAGCCTGAAAGGGTTTTGTATTCTTTCAGGCAGCCTGAAACCTTATCTTACACACGAATTTCGCCGTGTCCGAATACAATCCATTTTTGCGAAGTTAAGCCTTCTAAACCGACTGGGCCTCTGGCGTGGATTTTGTCGGTGGAAATGCCGATTTCTGCCCCCAAGCCGTATTCAAAGCCGTCTGCAAAGCGAGTTGATGCGTTAATCATTACCGATGACGAATCCACTTGACGCAAGAATTGTTGCGAATGGCTGTAATTTTCGGTGATGATTGCGTCTGTGTGATGACTGCCGTAGTGGTTAATGTGGCGGATTGCTTCGTCAATGTTTTCCACCACTTTAATGGCTAAAATCGGAGCTAAATATTCCGTTGCCCAGTCGTCTTCAACCGCCGCAATGCTTTCAGGCAGCCATACACGGCTTTTTTCGCAACCACGAAGTTCAACGCCTTTTTCTTTGTATGCTTTTGATAATAAAGGTAAAACTTTGTCCGCAATCGCACGATGAACCAAAAGCGTTTCCATCGTGTTGCAAGTGCCGTAGCGAGAAGTTTTGGCATTTACGCAAATTTTAACCGCCATATCTATTTGGGCAGATTCATCAATAAAGGTATGACAAATGCCGTCCAAATGCTTAATCACAGGCACTTTTGCTTCGTTGGCAATGCGAGCCACCAAGCCTTTGCCGCCGCGTGGCACAATCACATCAATTAAATCGGACGCTTGCAACATGGCTCCCACGCCTTGTCGGTCGGTGTTTTCCACTAATCGCACGGCGGTTTCAGGTAGCCCTGCCATTTTTAAACCTTGATAAATCAATTTCGCAATCGCAGTGTTGCTGTTAATGGCTTCACTGCCGCCACGCAAAACGCAAGCATTGCCAGACTTCAAACACAAGCCAGCAGCGTCTGCTGTAACATTCGGACGCGATTCATAAATAATGCCCACCACGCCCAACGGCACACGCATTTTGCCCACTTGAATGCCTGATGGACGAAAAGCGAAATCGCCCATTTCGCCAATCGGATCAGGCAAAGACGCAATTTGTCGCAAACCGTCCGCCATAGCCTGCACCGTTTTTTCGCTGATTTTCAAACGATCCAGTAACGGTGCGTCCAAATTTTTTGCCGTTGCATTCGCCATATCTTGCTCGTTGGCTTGCAATAAATCGCTTTTGTGTTGCAACAACAAATCCGCAATGTGATTAAGTGCCGCATTTTTCTGCCCAGTACTTGCCGTTGCCATAATGCTTGCCGCATTTTTTGCGTCTTTGGCAAGTGTTTGAATATATTGAGTAATGTTCATTTTATGCTTTCTATAAAAATTTTCAGGCTGCCTGAAAATAAGTTTAAAGGGTTGAATGACATCATTATAGTCAATTCATACCAAAAACAGGCAAGGCATTTTGTTGTGCCGTATGGTTTTTATCCTGTCTGCTTCTGGGTGCTTTGGCGTTTCTGTTCTCAATCAACGATATATTCTGCCAATACAAAATGACTTATGCCACATTTGCCCTTTTTGCGTTCGGATAAAAAGGGCGGTAATTCGATTTTTTGTGCGTATTCGATATAAATTTCGGCATTTGTTTTTAAAATATTGGGTAAGAATTGCCATAGCGTTTGCCATTCTTGCCATTGATAGGGCGGATCAATAAAAACAATATCGAATTGATCAGGACTCGTGCGTAAAAAATCAAAGGCGTTGGTGTTTTTAATTTCTATATTATCTATTTTTAATAACTTTTTGTTTTGTTTAATTTTTTCTGCTGTTTGTTTATTATTTTCAACCGCAATAATATATTTTGCATTGCGTGAAGCAGACTCAAAAGCCATTATGCCGCTGCCTGAAAATAAATCTAAAACATTTTTGCCATATAAATCTTGTCCTAACCAATTAAACAGTTTTTCTCGCACAAAATCAGCAGTGGGGCGTAAGCTGTCTGCGTCATTAAAGGTAATTATTCGCGAACGGTGTGTACCGCCAATAATGCGGACTTGGTTTTTATGGTTGGGGTTTTTCATTATTTATTCTTTCAGGCTGCCTGAAAATATGTTGAACCGCGTGGGCAATAAATTGCCCACCCTACAAGATGACAGGTTCAATACCTGTTTCTTTATCTTTTTCAATTGCTTGATTATTCAATGCGTTATTTAATATACGACTTGCGGCGAAACACACCGCAGGAGCAATCATAAAGCCGTGTCTAAATAAGCCATTGATGGATAATATTTTTTTATGTGTATCCACACGAATTTCAGGATCGTGGTGATCGATTGTGGGGCGTAGATTGGTGGCAAGTTCCAAAATGCGTGCTTCGCCAAAGGCAGGCGTAACGGCATACAGCGAACTCATCAATTCCAAGCCTGAACGCACGGAAACTGGGCTTTCATCTTCGCTTTCAATCTGCGTAGCACCGATGACGAAAATGTGGTTTTCTTTGGGGGCGATATACAAGGGATAGCGTGGGTGAAGCAGACGAGTAGGGCGGTTGAGCGTGATTTCAGGGGCATAAACGCGAGCCACTTCGCCACGAATGCCACGCAATTGCGATTTGCCAGTGTTCCAGTCGGCTTTTGCCCCAAAACCACGACAGTCAATCAGCCAGTCGGCGGTTATATCGGTCAGCGAAACCGCTGTATTCCAGTGGCATTGTACACCTACTTCTTCAATGGCGTTCGCCAATGCCATCAAGGTTTGGCGATTGTCTAACTGCCCTTCGGTAGGCAGATAAAAACCACTCGTAAAGCGTCCGCCAAGTTGCGGTTCGTTGGTGGCAATATCATCGCCATTCCAATTTTGCCAAACTTCTTTGCCACCATTGCCACGCCGTAATTGCTGGGCAAAGCGATGAGAAATATCGCTGTCTTGGGCGTGCCACACAATCAGGCTGCCTGAAAACTGCATAAACACTTTTTCAGGCAGCATAGACATAATTTGTTTCCACAAATCAAGGCTTTGGTAACCTAATTGCAACACCAACGGTGTGGCATCAACCGCTTCTGCCATAGGGGCAAGCATGGCTGCCGCCACAAACGCCGCCGACAAATTGCCGTCTTTGCCACCTTGTTCAAATAATTGAATACAATGTCCTTGTCGAGCCAACAATAAAGCCATTAAGCGACCTGTTAAGCCACCGCCTAAAATGCTGATTTGTGCCATGGTTTTTCCTGCTTTTGAAAATGGATTGAAAGTAAGATTGTACCTTTATCGCCGTTGATTGAAATATGCTTTTTATCAATAAATTGATGATATGAATAAAATTTTCAGGCTGCCTGAAAAAAACATTCATTTAAGCACCTGCCACCGTCATTTGTTCGACCAAAATCGAACCAATGCTGTGCGGTGCATGTGGGCGGTAATCGTTGGCTATACCTAATATTTGTGCCAACATATCTTGTAATCGTCCTGCAATGGTTAAATCTTGCACAGGATAAGCAATCACGCCGTTTTCCACCCAAAAACCTGACGCACCACGCGAATAATCGCCTGTGAGCAAATTCACCCCTTGCCCCATTAACTCGGTAACTAATAAACCTGTACCCATTTGTTTTAATAAGTCTTTTTGTGTCGGCACAGTGGGTTTTAATTGCAAATGATGAATGCCACCTGCGTTGCCTGTGGTGGTCATTCCCAATTTTTGTGCCGAATAATGACTTAAAAAATAACCTTGAATAATGCCATTTTCAATCACTTGGCGTGGCTTGGTTGCTACCCCTTCATCATCACAGGCAGTAACCGAAAAAGCCCGTGGAATATGTGGATTTTCAAAGAGTTGCATAAAATCAGGCAGAATTTTTTTACCTAAACTGTCGCATAAAAAACTGCTTTTGCGATACAACGCTTCGCCTGATAATGCTCCTGTTAAATGTCCAATCAGGCTGCCTGAAATGGTGTTGTCAAACAATACAGGATACACGCCTGTTTTGACGCTGCCTGAACCCAATCGTGCCAATGCTTTTTGAGCAGCGGTGCGTCCAATGTCATCAACCGCACATAAATCGTGAATATTGCGTGCTGCGTCCGACCAATAATCGCGTTGCATACCGCTGTTGTCTGTGGCAACGGCAACGCAAGATACGCCAAATCGTGTGCGTTTGTCATACGCCGCAAAGCCGTGCGAATTGGCAAATACGCCCTGTGCGTGATCGGCAGAAACGCTGGCTCCTTCGCTATTGTTGATTTTTTCGTCATACGACAAAGCGGCATCTTCGCACTGCATCGCAATTTGCAAGGCAGTATCAGGCGATAAATTGTGCTGATGATATAAATCTAAATCAATTAAATCTTTTGCCATCAATGACTTATCAGGTAATCCTGCACATTCATCGTCTTGTGTATAATGCGCAATATTCAACGCCGCAGAAACGGTTTGCGACAAGGCGTTGGGCGATAAATCAGAAGTGGCAGCGTAGCCTTTCTTCTGCCCCACATACACCACCACTTCCACGCCAGTATCACGGCGATATTCTACTTTTTCCGTCTCCTGCATACGCACGGAAACTTCCAAACCTGTGGCTTCATACACATCAACAGAAGCGGCAGTTGCACCGCCCACTTTGGCTTGCCGCAACACTTCATCGGCAAATTGAAATAAATCTTGTTGAGAACAAACAAACATTTTTTAATAAAACTCTTGGCAAAATGGTTAATAAGGGTTAAAATCGCATTTCTTTTCGGAAGCGTGGCAGAGCGGTTTAATGCAGCGGTCTTGAAAACCGTCGTGGGTTAGTAGCCCACCGTGAGTTCGAATCTCACCGCTTCCGCCAATTTATTTCATAACCGTTTTTATTTTAATTGTTATTTAAAATAAAAACGGTTATTTATTTTCAGGCAGCCTGAAAAATTATTTATCCTTTTTCTTTTTGGCACTTTCTAATAATAATAAACCTGCACCAATACAAATAAAACTATCAGCAACATTAAACGCAGGATAATAATAATTACCGAAATAAAACAATAAAAAATCCACTACTTGTCCGTGAATTAAACGGTCAATCACATTACCAATTGCCCCCCCAACAATCATCATTGCACCAATGGAACCTAATAGTCCAAAATGTTTTTTAAAAACGGCGTAAATTAAATAACAACTTACCACAATGGCTAAAATTAAAAAGAAATATTTTTGCCAACCGTTTTGATTGGATAAAAAACTAAATGCAGCTCCTGGATTAAATACCAAAGTTAAATCAAAAAAATTGGGAATAATATTTAATCGTTCCGCATATTGAAAGTTTTTCAATACAGCAAATTTAGTGATTTGATCAAAAATAATGATAAATACCGATAAAAAAACAAATAAAATATTTCTTTTCATTTTTGTTCCACCAATTTATTTAAATGACAAATTTCACCTTTATGATTAGGATAGGCTTTACCATCGTTGCCACGCATTTCTAATTTTCCGTCTTTTCCGACAAAAAATACCATATTATCTCCATTTTCATCTAATTGAATTAAACCATCACCATCTAATCGCCATTTAAATTTACCTTGCACAATTTGTGGCGGAAATTGAAGACTGCCTACTTTTTGTGTTTTCATTTGATAGGTAAAATCAGGTGATAATTTAATTTCCAATTCAATACGATTACAATCAGCACAAGGTAATGCACCATAGTAGCTGCCTGCCCAAGTGTTGCTATTTTGCATTTCTACTGCGGATACTGTATTTTTTTGAGCAACATTTTGATTGCAAGCAATCAAGAATGATAATAAAAAAATACAAAACGAGCGTAATAACATCAATTATCCTTTTTCAGGCTGTCTGAATTATTCTTTGATTTTGAAATGAACAAAGGAAACTTTAATAGTCTCACTAATCCAAAAGTCTTCTGCTCCCATATTGGGAACAGGATGATCACCTACTAAAAATACTTCTACACCTTTCATTTCAGGTCTATTTGATAGTTCTGCTAACTGATCTAAAAATTGCACCTGTAATTTTAAGTTACGACATAATAAATCATTTTCTTTAATTCCATTCTTCGTACAATCAAAACGATGATTAGTAATATCTAACGCACTGAATGGATGATGAGATGTCAGTGTTAGCCAATAGACAAATGCTTTATCATTATTTTTAAACTCTTGTGCAACCAAATCAAAAAGTTCGCTATCACAAGTACCATGAAAAGAATGACATTGTTTCTTATCCAAAGTATCTTCACCAAAAACCATTTTTTGAAAACCCAATTTAGGATAGGTAATACGGCGTTTATACATATAAGACGAAGCCCCATGAAAAGAGACGGTTTGATAACCTTGTGCTTTTAACTGCTGTGGTACACAATCAGCAAATTCTTGATCATCTGTTTTGCTAAAATCAAATCCATTTTCAAAAGATTTGCGACATAATTCTCTAAATTCAGCAGCCAATGTTGATGATTTAGCACCAATTGAACCATGTTGAATAAATTCAAAGCGATCAGATTGATTATAAAGTTCTTGGAAAATAGTTTCTTGAGCTTTTTGATTTTTCAGCGTACCAAAAGATTCTGCTACAATAAATAAAATCTTTGAATTATATGGTTTTTTTATATAATCCATACCAATTGTATCAAAATCTTCATATGGGTGTAGTGTTGCATCAGTGAGTAGAGATTTAGCAAAACCGTCACTCATTATGCCTTTATAAGCCGAAACTTGACTATGAATATAAAAAGGATGCGTACTCCAAACACCATCTTCGCCAGCAGGTTCATCTTTATACTTCCAAGCATAAAATATGCCTGCATAGCCGTATAGCAGTAACATAAAAACAGTAAAGACAATAGGATAGTATTTTGGTTGATTTTTATTTAGAAACCAAGCCGAAAATACAATAAAGATCATACAAAAAATCAATACACAAGTTAATATTAAATATAACTTTGGTCCAATAAAAATAAAAGGTAATAAATCTATTGCCATTGCTATATCTAAAAATGGAAAGAATTTTAATAAAAGTAAATGGGTTTCAATCAGCATAAATACAAGAAGTATAACAATGCCACTAATACGAATTAAACGATTGCGAAATAATAATAAAACACAAGGAATAATGTAATCAATGTTAATGATTAATCTTGTTGCATTTAAATAGTATGCTATGCCAAAGAAAATAATATTAGGTAATAAGAATGATAAGATAAATTTAAATAACAATTTTCCATCACAAGGTGGAAAAGTGCGTTTATTAGATAGTTGTAAAAATGACATGTCAATTACTCCTTAATTTTGAAATGTACAAAAGCACTGCGATGTAATTTAATGATTTGATAGATATTATTTTCAAAAGCTGGTGGCATATGATCACCTACTATTAAAACTTCTACACCTTTCATTTCAGGTTGCATAGACAATTCGGCTAATAAATCCATAAATTGTGTTTGCATTTGGATATTACGACAAATGGTTGTATTGTTATCCATATTAAATTTTGTGCAATCAAAGCGATGGTTAAATATGTCTTTTTCGCTATACGGATAATGTGAAGTGAGTGTAAGCCAATAAACCAAGGCTTTATCATTATGAGCAAATTCTTGTGCGATTAATGGGAAAATTTCACTGTCGCAAGTGCCTTTAAATGAATGACAGCGTTTTTTATCTTGCATTTGTTCGTTAAAAACAGTTTTTTGAAAACCCAATTTAGGATATAAACTTTTGCGGTGATACATTGATGATGCTGCACCATGAAATGCTGTCGTGTGATAGCCTTGTTTGCTTAATATATGTGGTAAACAAACAGCAAAATCTTGTGCATTAAAATGACGCGTATCGTGTCCTTGATGCAATAATAAATTGCATAATTCACGAATTTCACCTTGCACGGTTGCACCGCTAATATGGACTTCATCAATTGTTAAAAATTCATATAAATTTTTTTGTTCGCTAATTTTGCGAAAAACTTCTTGTTGTGCAGATTCATTTTTCAGGCTGCCTAATGATTCGGCGACAATCAATAGTATTTTTTGATGATAGGGTTGTTTTAGATGAACCGATGCTCGTTCGTATTCACCATTAGGATAATATTCAGATAATTCAGAAGGTTCTAATAATGCTCTTCCAAACATACTAGACATTGAATCGGAAATAGAATATGCTTGACTGTGAATATAAAAATAATCACTAACAAAAGAATCGTTAGATTTTTGAATATATTTAAAATTACCCATATAACCCACTAAATAAAATAACACAAATACAATGACAGAAAATATCACTGCATATGATTTTTGTGCTTTTTTATTTAATATCCAAGCGGATAATGGTAAGATGATTAAAAATACACCTAATAAGCTATATAAAAAAATATATTCTTTGGGTGCATCAAATACAAAAGGCAGAAAATCTCTGAATGCGGCTAAATCTAAAAACTGGAAAAATTGTGTAATAACAGTAAATGCATCTAATAATATCACAACAATATAGAGTAATATACCTGCAATACGAATAAACTTGTTATTAAATGCTAATAATAAACAAGGGAAGAGGTAATCAATATTGATTAACGGACGAACAGCTGATAGAAAAAAACAAGCAATTAAAAAAACAATATTAGGTAATAAAAAAGACAGAACAAATTGTCCTAATGCTTTTTTATCGCATTTAGGGAGTTGGAAATCTTTTTTTAGGATATTCTCATTCATGGGTTTTTTCTTTAATTTATTTTAGGTAACCAAAATGTGGTTGATTTATATTCAAATTAACTATCATTATTTTGGTCTGTTGTATTATTGTTGTTGAACTTGAAAACAATAATAGACGGCTTTATCTGCAATTAACATACGGAAAAATTCGGTAGGCGTAAAACTAACTAACTGATATTACAACCTACGGAACAATGCCGTGAATTTTTGTCTTCGTACAACATTAGTATTGATAACACATTTTTTAGCCTGTGTTATCAGACGACCATCATTATGGTTGTGTGTTTTTATTCAAAATTTCAATTACTTGGTCGGTTATGTCGTATTTTTTATCCACCCACACGGCGTTGTCTAATACAATATCCAAGCCTTTCTCACGGCGGATTTGCATAATCGCTTGATAGGCTTGGCGTTGTAAGTGTGAAAATTCTTCGTTTCGCCGCAGGGAATAATCGACTTCAAATTGTTGCAATACGGGAATATATTGTTTTTGCAGTTTTTCGCGTTGTTTTGCTAATTTAGCTTTTGTCGATGATTTGCTTTCTGCCGCAATTTTTTGATTGAACGACAGTATTTCATTTTCTTGGCGTTCTAATGCGGCACGCCGCTCGGCAAATTCGCTTTCTAATTGGCGATTGATTTGTTGTGCCGAATTGCTGTCGGTGTAAATTCGCATGGTGTCAATATAGGCGAATTTAGGGGCGTTGTCAGCGAAAGCTGCCTGAACGCTCCACAACAGAACGCCCAAGCAAGCAATTTTTTTCAGATATTTCATAGCACACCTAATTAAAACACGGTACCTAACTGGAATTGGAAGCGTTGCACTTCATCGCCGTCTTTTTTACCCATTGGCACGGCGTAACTGAATTTCATCGGTCCTAATGGCGAAATCCATGTGAATGCCAAGCCGCCTGAATAACGCAGTTCGCTTTTGAATGTACTGTGGTGTCCTTTGCCATAATGTTCAAAATCATATTTGTTATAGCGTTTGCCGTCCCACACGCTGCCTGCGTCTGCAAACAAACTTAAACGCACGGTGCGGTTGTTTTTCATACCTGGCATAGGAAACAGCAACTCGGCATTCATATTGGCTTGTTTATTACCGCCCAAGTAATCGACATTGCCATATTGGTCATAACTTTTTGGACCGACACTGCCGCTTTGATAACCACGCACCGAGCCTAAACCGCCACCGTAGAAATTATGGAAGAATGGCAATTCATCATTTTTGTCATAACCGTTGGCATAACCCACGCCGCCGCCTAACATTAAGGTTAAACTGCGAGACAAGGGAAAGAACCACGATTGCGAGTGCGTGAGTTTGTAATATTGAATATCACCACCTGGCAAGCCGCCTTCGACATTGGCGTTGATAATGTAACCACGCGTCGGCCAAAATGCCGAGTCGGTTTTATTGCGTCCCCAGCCGATATTGCCTGTAATTGTCCAGTTGCGTTCGCCGTATTTTTCCACAAAATCCACATAGCGTTGTGGCGATTGTGGATAAAGTTTGACACGCATATTATTCGCACCCAAACCGAAGTTTAAGCGGTCGTATTCGGTAATCGGTACGCCTAATCTTGCACCACCGCCATAAGTTTCTGTTTTATAGGCAGAAATTTCGGCTTTATAAGGGTCGTAAGTACGCCAAAATGCGTCATAGCCCAAACTTACGCCGTCTGCGGTAAAGTATGGGTCGGTAAACGACAAAGATGCCACTTTGGTTGATGAACTGTTCGACACCCTTGCACTCACCGATTTGCCTGAACCGAATAAATTGTCTTGGGCAAAACCGCCTGATAACACAATGCCGTCATCTTGCACATAACCTGCGGAGACATTGATCGAACCTGTGGGTTGTTCATGCACCACCACATCTAAATCGGTTTGGTCAGGTGCGTCTGCCACAGGGGTTTGCGTTACTTTCACATCGTCAAAATAGCCCAACTGCTGTATGCGTTCTTGCGAGCGTTGGATTTTGCTGTAATCATAAGGTGCGCTTTCCATTTGACGCAATTCACGGCGAACCACTTCATCGCGTGTTTTGTTGTTGCCTGAAATGCGAATTTCACGCACATATACTTTTTGTTTGGGGTCAATGGTTAAATCAAAATCCACCGTATCGCCATTCGGTTTGGGTTGCACGCTGATTTCGGCATACGCATAACCCTCATCGCCCAAGCGATTGCGGATTTTTTCCAAAACAGCATTTAATTCCGAACGGTTATACCATTTGCCCGTTTTCACTTTGGCAAGTTTTTGCAATTCTTCGATGGGAATTTCACGGCTATCGCCACCCACAGTTACCGTTCCCCAGCGGAAACGGTCGCCCTCATTGACCACAATCGATACATCTAAATCATTCGGGTGTTTTTCGTTGGGTTTGGCGTCTGAATCCACCACGGCAAAATTCAGGTAGCCTCTATCTTGATAAAATTCCGATACTTTTTGCAAATCTTCCGATAATTTATCAGGCGAAAAACGGTCGGATTTGCTTAACCAAGTGAGCATACCTTTTTCCGACAACGCCATTTGATTACGCAAAGTGCGGTCGGAATAATGTTCATTGCCGACAAAGTCAATATCACGAATAACCGTGGTATCGCCCTCTTCAATCGCCAACTCCACGCCGACACGATTGCGTTCTAATGGCGTGATTTTGGGTTCAATTTTGACATTCATTTTGCCACGATTGCGATATTCGTGTTTCAAGCCCTCCACCGCTTGTGCCATAATCACAGGGTTATACACGCGTGATTGAGCCAATCCCATTGCGGAAATGTTTTTGTGAATATCGGTATTCGACAAAACCTTGCCGCCTTTAACTTCCAACTGACTAATCACAGGGCGTTCGGTTACGGTGAGTAACACCAAATTGTTTTGTGCTTCCACCTGCACATCGTCAAAAAAGCCTGTTTCATACAGATTTTTAATAATTTGCTCGCCCACGGTATTGGTGAATGTATCGCCGATTTTTACAGGCATATAAGCGAACACGGTATCAGGTTCAACGCGTTCCAAACCCTCGACACGAATATCTTGAATGGTGAAAGTTTCTTCCGCAAATGCAGGTGCAGTGCAAACAATCGCAGCAGTTGCCACCGCTGTTATCAGTTGTGTTTTCATCATGTTGTGAATGGTTTTCTATTGTTGGAAAAATAAATAAAGGCAATATTTTAACATTAACCACATTAAAAGATTGGTTTAAATTTTGTTTCAGGCAGCCTGAAAGTTAGAAAGCAACCTCTCACGGTGCTGTTGATGGGTTGGAAATCCACCCTACGCCTTGCCGTCATTGTGAGCAAAAAACAACATAAACGCCGTAGGGGGAACAACTTATTGAGAACGCTGTCTAAAACTATTTCAGGCTGCCTGAAAAAAACATCACCCAAACCAACGCATAAAGTCGTTAAAAAAGGCGATAATCATCAGTAAGGATAAGGCGGCAATGCCTAAACGCACGCCAAACTCTTGCACGGCAAGGCTTAACGGTTTGCCACGCACCCATTCGATTGCGTAGTATAAAAAATGACCGCCGTCTAACACGGGAATGGGCATTAAATTTAACACGCCCAAACTTAAACTGACTAATGCCAAAAACGCAATATAAGGCTGAATGCCGCGTTCCACGGTTTTGCCTGCCATTTCCGCAATTGTGCCTGGCCCTGAAATATGTTTAATAGACGCTTGTCCCACCAACATTTTGCCGAAGAATTTGAGTGTTAGCCAAGAATATTCCCCAGTTTGTTTGACACCGATTGAGGCTGCCTGAAAAATATTCGGTTTGAAAGCAGTTTGCACTTGGTTATTCCACGCTTCGTCTGCTGCCCAGTATGTGCCGATTTTGCCCACCGCAGGGCTATCAGGCGTTTCTTTCACGGAATCAGGCGTAAGCGTAACCGTGACGATTTGTCCTTGGCGTTCATACTGCACTTGCAAAGGCGTATTCGCACTTTGACGAATTTTTTGCGTAATAATTTGAGCGGAATTCATCGGCTCATCGTTAATGGCGATGATTTTATCGCCGTCCGTCAAACCTGCTTTGCCTGCCGCACCGTCTTTCAAAACGCCACTTAACACAGGCAGTTGGCGATACGGCAAAATGCCAAATGATTCTTTGCCACGCGCCATTGCGTCAATCGCCGCTTTTTCCTTTTGCGTGTCGATTTGATATTCAACCGCTGCTCCGTTTTCATCGGTGGCGTTAATCACCACCGCTTGGCTTTTATCTAATGCTAATAACAATTCCACGCCGACATCGGTAAAGTTTTTCACAGGCTTACCGTCAATCGCGTTAATGCGGATATTTTCTTGAATGCCTGCTCGTTCAGCCACTGAATCAGGCACCACTGTGCCGACCATCGGTTGCATTTCCACCACGCCAAACATTGCAGCAGCGGCAAAAAACACAATCGCTAAAATCAGATTAGTTAAAGGTCCTGCTACCACCACCGCAATGCGTTTGGCAGGGTGCTGTTTATCGAATGCGTAGGGCAAATCTTCGGGGGCAACTTCACCTTCGCGTGTATCCACCATTTTGACATAACCGCCCAAAGGAATGGGTGCCAAACACCATTCGGTATCGCCCTTTTTTTTCGACCAAAACGGCTTGCCAAAACCGATAGAAAACCGCAACACTTTAATATTAAAAAATCGTGCCACCAAATAATGACCATACTCATGCACGCTCACCAAAATCAGCAAAGCGACAATAAAAGCAATTATGGTTTTAAGCGTAAAAATCATTGCAATACACACTGTTTTCAATTAAGGTGCGCATTATAAAATAATTTGCTTATTTAGTCATTCTTTCAGGCTGCCTGAAAGATTTTCAGGCAGCCTGAAATACTTTTTGTCGTAAGAAATGCCACAAAATTACATTTTTTTATTTTATTACTTGCGATTTTTTAACTGAAAATATTATTCTAACGCTATATTTTCAATCATATTTTTAAGGAGCGTGGAAATGAAACACTTATTCAGGGTTTCCGTTGTTGTATTGTCTTTGAGTTTATCAGCGTGTTCAGTAATGCAATTAGAAAAAATGGCTTGTGCTATGGGGCGTGCAAATAGTTGCACTATTGTGAGTAGCCTTTATTACGAAAAACAAGATTACGCTAACGCCAAGATTTATGCGGAAAAAGCCGCAGAACAAGGAGATGCACAGGGACAGTATAATTTAGCCATTCTCTATAATGAAGGACAAGGTGTAGAACAGGACTATGTCCAAGCAAAACAGTGGTACGAAAAAGCCGCTGAACAAGGATTTGCACAAGCACAAAATAATTTGGGTACGCTTTATGAAAAGGGCAATGGAGTAGAACAAAATTACGCAAAAGCCTTTGAATTATATAAAAAATCTGCCGAACAGGGATTTGCCCAAGCACAAAGTAATTTAGGTTTTTTTTATTATCGTGGCTTGGTTGTTGCCCAAGATTATACCCAAGCAAAACAATGGTATGAAAAGGCGGCAGAACAAAAATTTGCAGACGCACAATATAATTTGGGTACGCTCTATCATTTTGGACAAGGTGTCAAACAAGACTACACCCAAGCCAAACAATGGTATGAAAAAGCCGCAGAACAGGGATTAGCAGAAGCACAAAATAATTTAGGTACGCTTTATCAACAAGGACAAGGAGTAGCACAGAATTATGAAAAAGCATTTGAATTATATGAAAAATCTGCCAAACAGGGACATGCAATAGCACAAAGAAATTTAGGTAGTTTATACGAAAATGGTTTGGGCGTGAAACAGGATTATACCCAAGCGGTTGAGTGGTATCAAAAAGCCGCACAACAAGGAGATACAAACGCACAAAATAATTTAGGCATTATGTATGATAATGGTCGAGGTGTAAAACAAGATTATACCCAAGCCAAACTGTGGTATGAAAAAGCCGCGGAACAAGGATATGCCCAAGCACAATATAATTTGGGTATTTTGTATAATCAAGGACAGGGTGTAGAACGAAACTATATATTAGCCAAACAATGGTTTGAAAAAGCCGCAGAACAGGGATTAGCAGAAGCACAACATAATTTAGCACATAAATATCGAAAAGGCGAAGGTGTTGAGCAAAATTATGTCAAAGCCATTGAATGGTTTTTAAAATCTGCCGAACAAGGATATGTGAAAGCACAAAATGATTTAGGTGCCTTGTATGGAAACGGTTGGGGTGTTGAGCAAGATTATGCCAAAGCCGTTGAATGGTATCAAAAAGCAGCAAAGCAGGGAGACAGCATAGCACAATATAATTTAGGCTTTCTATATGACAAAGGGCAAGGTGTTGCACAAGATTATACCCAAGCAAAACTGTGGTATGAAAAAGCCGCAGAACAGGGTCTTTCACAAGCACAAAATAATTTAGGCGTTATGTATCTAAACGGCAGTGGTGTAAAGCAAAATTATGCAACCGCTCTTGAATGGTATCAAAAAGCCGCACAACAAGGAAATGCCACAGCACAACAAAATTTAGGAGAATTATACGAAAATGGTTTGGGCGTGGAAAAAAATTTAAGCCAAGCCCAAAAATATTATCAGCAAGCCTGTAATAGTGATAAAAAAATTGCCTGCAAAAGTTTAAAAAAAGTAAATAAAGAACTTGAAAAATCAAAAAGTTAAAATTTTTCAGGCTGCCTGAAAATAGGAAATTCCAATGAATACATTACAACAGATTTTGCAACATTTAACTATCCAAAAACAAACCGTAACTTGTGCCGAATCCTGCACGGGTGGCTTGTTGGCAGGCGAATTAACCCGATTATCAGGCTCTTCGGCGATATTTTCGTATGGCTTTGTTACTTACAGCAATCTTGCCAAGCAGGAATTACTTGGCGTATCTGAAACAACGCTGCAACAATTTGGAGCGGTCAGTGTTGAGACGGTCAAAGAAATGGCAAACGGTGCATTACAAAAAGCGAATGCTGATTATGCTATTGCTATATCTGGCATTGCAGGTCCCACAGGCGGCACGCCGAACAAACCAGTTGGCACAGTGTGTTTTGGTTTAGCAACAAAAAATCAAACCCTTACGCAAAGCAAACACTTTTCAGGTAGCCGCGATGAAATCCGACAACAAGCCGTGGATTATGCTTTGCAATTATTAAAAGAAAATCTTTATTAAACAATCAGTTATAATGTTTTCAGGCAGCCTGAAAAAAATCAAAAATCACTCAATCATATATGATTGAGTATGGTACTTGACAGTACCATACTAACAAGCACTGGGAAACCATAGTAGGATTATTTCAATGCTTACTTTTCCATTAAAAGCAAGTGATTACTTTACTTGCTTTTAATGGCTATTTTTTGCAATCAACAACACAGTATTTAGGAAAATGGGAAAAATGTCTGAAAAACTACTTTTAATTACATCCGCCAGTACAGGTGCATTGGCGTTATTATCAGTATTGATGGTTACTTTATTATGATAAATCATCAAAATTTGATTGCTTATGTATCTATGTGTACCTATATTACGGTGATAATGCTTATTTAATCACGGTTATCGTCAATTCATACCAAAATTATGTAGCGTTAGGAACGACTTGCCTACTTTGGGTCTAAATTGACTATAAAATAAACAATAAAGAACAATGAGATAGAAAAAAAACTATCTTTTTGTTCTTTTTTTATAATTATCTCTTGCAATAAAAATATATTGATTGTAAAATCCAGCCGATTTTATGTTTTTACAAAAAATATAAACTCAATCCAGTTCTTTTTTGGTATTAACAATACCCGTTTAGATAGGAAATAAAATGTCAGAACAAACTTTATGGCTATTATCTGCTTGTACAGGTGTGTTAGCATTGTCTTCAATCTTGTTATTATGCTTGTAATGTAATAGGTTGGTTCAAAAAAAGACGGTAATTAGTTACCGTCTTTTTTATCGTTATTAAACTTCAAAATATATAATGCGTTGTTTTTTACTTTTGAAGTTTTAACAAGCAATCAATATGTTGCAATGAAAAATTACAAGCCTTCGGCTTTCATTGCATTTTGCACGCCTGTGTCTTGCATCATAGTGTTCATCAAAGCAGTTAAGTTGGCAAAAGGCGTTAAATCAATGCCTACACCCACTGCCCAACGCAAAATCACAAACAAATAAGCATCAGCCACCGTGCGAACGCCTGCAAAGTATGTTTTACCTTGTAAAGCATTATTGGCAACGCCCAACAGGCGAATAATTTTTTCGCGAGCTTTGGCTTGCAGGGCAGGGTGAGCATTTTCGTCATCGATAAATCGCATGGGGGCGAAAATGGGGACAAAAGCTTCGTGTAAATCGGCGTTACAGAATGCTAACCAACGCATAGCATTGGCACGCACTTGTTTGTCGTTACCGCCCAACAAGTTGGCTTGTGGGAACTTTTCGTCTAAATAAAACAAAATCGCCACATTTTGTGTTAAAACAAAATCGCCATCAACCAAACACGGTACTGACCCCATTGGGTTAAGTGCCAAAAATTCAGGTTGTTTCAAGGCATCTCGTGCCACAACTTCGGCTTCGTATTTTGCTCCTGTCCATTCCAAGGCAATGTGATCAGCCAAAGAACAAGCACCTGGCATATAGTAAAGTTTCATAGAATAATCCTTTCATTATATGAATGTTGATAAAACGGTTTTATTTT
Source organism: Neisseriaceae bacterium (assembly GCA_017934045.1). Lineage (GTDB taxonomy): Bacteria > Pseudomonadota > Gammaproteobacteria > Burkholderiales > Neisseriaceae > RGIG9985. Next base: position 75,573 of record JAGBKK010000022.1, read on the forward strand.
AGCATATTCTAAAATAAAAGCAAGCCTTTTGTGTGTGTGGTATTTCACTGCATTTCAGGCAGCCTGAAAACTTTGATTTGATTGATTTTGTTAATCAACCTTGTTTTTCTAACATTTTTTTAAATCGAAATAAAGCAATGGTTAGAAAAACAAGTCCCATTGTAGCAATTGTCAGTACTTGTTGCCAAATGCTTTGCCAACCTGTGCCACGGAAAATAATGTTTTGAGTAATGCTAACAAAATGTTTGGCAGGGTTGATGAAAACAATTTTCTGCACTGTTTCGGGCATGCTTTCGGTTGGGGTCATTGCCCCTGATGTGAGTTGTATGACGATGATAAAAGGAATAATCAATAAGCCTAATTGTGGCATGGTTGGGGCAAAGGTGGCTGCGAGTATGCCTAATGCGGTCATTGCAAATAAGTAAATAATGGCGGTTAAGGCAAATAATGCCAAACTGCCGTTAATCGGTATGCCAATACTCAAATGCACCACAAAATACATTGATAACACGGCAGCAAACACAATCACCGCACCGTTGGCAATGATTTTTGCCAAGGCGATTTGTGTGGCATCAATCGGCATCACCAACAAGTGTTCCAATGTGCCGTGTTCGCGTTCGCGAATCACCGCCGCACCCACCAAAATCATTGATAACATAGTGATATTATTAACAATTTGCATCACCGTAGAATACCAAGATGAATCACCATTGGGATTGTAATGCGTGCGAATAACCATATCATAAGGTAATGAATTGTTTTGTAAGTGAAAATACTCGGCAATTTCTTGACGAAAAATTTGTTCAATATAATTAGCCCCACCTGCGGCAATAGTCATCGCGGTGGCATCGGTGGCAACCTGAATTTTGGGCTTGCGTCCTGCGGTGAGATCTTTTTCAAAATTGGGTGGAATATCTAATAAAAAGATAAACTGACCTTGTTCCATTTGTTGTTCAGCCATCTGTCGTTCGACTTCAACAACAGACTTAAAATAAGGCGGCAATAATGCTTGTCGCAGGCGGTAGGATAGGGCAGA
>JAGBKK010000023.1 GCA_017934045.1 Neisseriaceae bacterium
ATACCGATTACCGTACGCGTTCCTACCCTATGGGTGATATTTTGGAATCGGATATTTTAACCGTGGGTGATTTGGTTGATGGCAACCCCAGTACAGGTTTTAAAGGGCGTAAACAATTTGTGGTTGCCGCCGCTAATGACGGTATGGCATACATTTTCAAAAGTAATGCTGCTCAAAATACAGTAAATGCATCAACACCTTATAACTTGATGATGACTTATGCACCATCAGCATTGCAACGCCAAAATACCGATGACACTTTGGCAACACATTACAAAAAATTAGCCAAAGAAGATTATGCCCAAACACCTGATAACCCACATTTGTATATGCTCTCTGGTGGTATTTCAGGTCATACTTTGAATAAACCATTCAAAATTGAGTATATGGTGGGTAATGCTGGTCGTGGTGCCAAAGGTTTGTATGCAATGAATATCTCTGCCATTAACGAAAGCAGTGATAGAAATTGGCAAAATACTGTTCCTTTATTTGACGCTGGTGCTCATCGTGGTGGCAACGAAAGCCAAATGGGCTACACCGTGGGTTATTCTATGAACGAACGCTTTGGTCAAAATGTATTAACCAAAGACAGTAGCGGAAAATTCGAGCGTTCTGTTGATAACGGCATTCATATGTACACTGCTGTGGGTAGTGGTTTCAGCACCAAAACCGATTTGGAAAAACAAGAAACCGCTTTGTATATCTATGACACTTTCGGCGGTGCTGATGTAGGTATTGAGGGCTGCGGTTATGATAAAACAACGCTGACAAGTAATCACAAAAACAGTGTTTCTTGTGTGGGTTCAAAAGAAAAACGCGGTCAATTGGTTACCAAAGTAAGTTTGGGCAACACGGGCGGTTTAGCAACCCCAGCGTTATATGATGTTGATGGCGACCATGTCATGGATTACATATTTGCTGGTGATTACTCTGGTAATATGTACCGTTGCGATGTGCGTGATTACCAAAAAGTTTCGTGTAGTATGATCTTCAAAGGCAGTAAAGATCGTCCTGTTACTTCTGCACCCATTATCGCTCGCTTGGATAATGGTGAGTTTGTGGTTACTTGGGGTACAGGCAGTGATATGTTCCCTGCGGATATTACCGAAAACAAACGCCAAGCATTGTATGCGGTTTATCAAAAATTCGATGAACTGAACAATATCGATAAAGAGTACGCAGGCAAAACCTTTACTGAAAATGATTTGCTCAAACAAGACATTACCAGTTCAAAAGGTTCTTGGGAAACATACGACTTGCAACGCACTGTTGATGGTGAATATAAAAACGGTAGCAAAATGCGTAATGGCGATGGCACATTAGCATACCAAGGTTGGATGCTGGAATTAGATGCCACCAAAGGCGAACGCGTGGTTACTCGTCCAATGTTGGTTTTGCGTACCGTGTATTACACAACGCGTGTCTATGGCAAAGTGGATAAAACCGTAGGTCATGACAGCAGTTGGAATGAAAATTGGACTGAAAGTGAGTGGATTGCTAACGACTGGAAAACAACAGGTTGGCAAGACATAACCACTGGTGGGGTAACTGTGTGTAGCACCAATGATGACGATATTCAAAATGGTCGTGGTGGTTGGTCGATCAAACAGTTAATTGATGAAAGTAGCATTGCAACTGCTGCGGCATCTACCGACAAATGTACCAATCACTCTTCAACAAGCACAACGGTAACACAAAAATACCAAAGTACTTGTACGGAAGGTAATAGCAAACAAATTCAATGGACTAAAAATATTGACGGCAGTGTTGCAGAACAATACAGTGCAATATTCCAGTTGGATATTGGTACAGGTTCCACGATTAACCCAAGAAAAACAAATACCTATGTTTTGTTAGGCTCTGACAAAACCGATTCGTCTAATCCTTATATTGCTGGTGATAGTGTTACTTCTTTAATCTCATCAATGAGCTTTCCAGGTTTTGTTTCGTGGCGACTTCATGACCCAGAACGCAAGGGTATGAATTTCGACAAACACAACAACCAATACGACAGTGGTATTCATGCTGATATTAAAAAAGAAGTTCATATCGAATTGGAAAATACCAATGTGATGAAACGCGATAATAACTGTGCACCTGATGATGGTGAAATCAAGTATGCATTGATGGGACGGGGTCAGAAAGATCAATATTTCTTGGGCGGTAATAAGAATATTGTTATTGCCAACTGTCTGCGTCGTATTTCTTGGCGTGAAATTTATTAATTATGTCTCTTCTTTGAATATACCGCCCTTTATAGGGCGGTTTTTTCCACGAAAATAACGATATAGTCGTTAAACTTCAAAACACTAATGCGTTGGTACGCCTTGCTGTATTATTTATACTGTCGTAGGCAAAGCCGCCTGTTATTGTTTTGAAGTTTAACGACTATAAATTGATTGTTCAGGCAGCCTGAAAAACAGTAAAATAGCACTTTCGATGATACAATAAATAATTCAATTTATTGATTTTTAAGGATTTTCAAAAATGCAAGCATATTTAGATTTAATGCAATATGTTTTGAACAATGGTGTGGATAAGCAAGACCGCACAGGTACTGGCACGCGTTCGGTGTTTGGTTACCAAATGCGGTTTCATTTGCAAGACGGTTTTCCGCTTTTAACTACCAAGAAATTGCATTTGAAATCAATTATTTATGAATTACTGTGGTTTTTGCGTGGCGATACCAATATCAAGTATTTGAAAGACAACGGCGTATCCATTTGGGACGAGTGGGCTGATGACAACGGCAATTTAGGGCGTGTGTATGGCGCTCAATGGCGTTCGTGGCAAGGGGCAGACGGCAAAGTTGTTGATCAAATATCTGATTTAATTCAACAAATTAAAACCAATCCTGACAGCCGCCGTTTGATTGTCTCGGCGTGGAATGTGGCAGAAATAGACAAAATGGCTCTGCCGCCTTGCCATTGCTTGTTTCAGTTTTATGTGGCAAACGGTCGCTTGTCGTGCCAGTTGTATCAACGCAGTGCGGATATTTTCTTGGGTGTGCCGTTTAATATTGCGTCTTATGCCTTGCTGACGATGATGATTGCCCAAGTGTGTGGTTTAACCGCAGGCGATTTTGTGCATACGCTTGGAGACGCTCATTTGTATAGCAACCATTTTGAACAAGCCAAATTGCAGTTGCAACGCACCCCAAAGACGCTCCCTGAAATGGTGATTAACCCACAGGTAAAAAGCATTTTTGACTTTCAATATACGGATTTTGAATTAAAAAATTACCATCCTGATCCGCATATTAAAGCGGCAGTGGCGGTGTAATTTTTTGGCTTTAATCTTTCAGGCTGCCTGAAACTATTGTGTGCCACACACACAACAATCAGGATTTTTATTTAATGTCAGCGTTTGCCAACGGTTTGTTTTGGCGTTGAAGATTTGCATTTTGCCGTGCAAATTGGGTAAGCCCATTAAGGTTTTTAGCACTTCTGCCGCTTGTAGTGTGCCGATTATGCCGACAAGCGGAGCGAATACGCCAAATGTGGCACAGTTTTCACCCTGTTGTGGCGTATCGGGGAAAATACAGGCGTAGCAAGGTTGTTCAGGCTGCCTGAAATCAAAAGTGGTCAGTTGCCCTGTAAAACCGCTTACTGCCCCTGAAATCAGCGGTTTTTGGGCAGAAAAAGCGGCAGCGTTAATGGCGTGGCGAGTGGGAAAGTTGTCGGTACAATCAACAATTATATCAACGGCTTGTGAGATTTCGTTTAATTCTTTTTGTCCCACTCTTTGCGTCATCACTTGCACTTTGCAATCTGTATTGCGTTCTTGCAAATAGCGTGCGGCGGTTTCGGCTTTCAGGCAGCCTTGCTCGTTGTTTGTGTATAAAACTTGTCGTTGCAAGTTGGATAACTCGATTTTGTCGTCATCAATTAAAAGCAGTTTGCCCACACCTGAACTTGCCAAATACGGCAAAACCGCACACCCCAAACCGCCACAGCCAACCACCGCCACAGCAGATTGTGCTAATTTTTCTTGACCGTGCAAGCCGATTTCGTCTAATAAAATATGACGAGAATAGCGTAAAAGTTGTGCGTCATTCATTTTCAGGCTGCCTGAAAGATTATTTCATCAATAAAACTTTAACTAATTGTTTTATTTTACCAAAATTTCTACTGAAAAAATTGCGGTGAATTTTGCCGCCGCCTGTGTTTTGTTTTTGGGCAAGTAAGCATAAAGCGGCATTTTCGGCAGTGATGAATTGTTGTGTTTGGGGGTGAATGTAGGCAGGATAGGCAACAAGCGTTGCCCATACTAATTGCCACAATTCAAGGCAGCGGTTTCGGCGTTCGCACGCAACTTCATCAACCGTTAAACCCCAACCTGCGTAAAACGGTATGCCGTAACAATGCACTTTTTTATGGCGAATTAGGGCTTCAAAACCTGTGAGCGAAGTCATCGTATGCACTTCGTCTGCGGCTTCAATGCAAGAGAAAATATCGGCATTTGTGGCAATTTCATCGGCGTATTTGTGGCATTCATCAAGCGGAATATGCCCCACACGGTTGCCCGATAACACATCGGGGTGCGGTTTGTAGATAATATAAGCGTTTGCGTTGTTTTCTCGCACGGCTTTGAGTAAATCTAAATTTGTGCGAATGTTGGGCGAGCCTAATTGCACGCTCATATCGTCTTCCACTTGTCCTGGCACCAACAACACCCTTTTGCCTGCCGCATTTGGGGCAATTTCTGTCCCTTGAATATTGTATTTGCTGATTTTGTTTTTTTGTAATAATTCTATTAAGACTTGTATATCTTGTTGATTTTTATTATTAAATTGATAATTTTGTAATATATTTTCTAATCGTGATGGACGGTTGGGGTCAAAATAAATGCCTGCGTCATCAAACACCAAAGACAGGGGGGCAACCAAGTTAGAACCCAAGCCCACTGACCGCAAAAAGCCGTCTTCCATATGCAATAAGGGCAGATGATTAGCCGCCGCAAACTGTTCTGCCGCCTTGTTTTTTACGCCCCACACCACGATTTTGGTTTTTTTAGATAAGTCTTTGATTTTATGAATAGAAGAAACAAAATGCACACGACATTCAGGTAGCCTGAAATATGGCAATGCGGCAGCTTTTTTCCATAAAGAAAAACCTACGCAATACACTTCACCACGCACCAGATTGTGAAAATTTTTTATATATATCAAATAGTTAATAATTTCAACCAGTGTAGTGCGTTCCCCTGCCGTATTCACATAACGACAATAATCAAAATACGCCGCCGAAAAAAGTTGTTCAATGGTGCGTGGCTCGCGTCTGTCGGAGTGTTGCAAGCGGTGTATTTCAGGGTGCCTATCATCCGTCAAACCCCAGCCCGCATACCACGCCGCACCAAACACCGTAACCGACTTCCCACACAACAAGGCTTCAAACCCCATTTGCGAACACACGCAATAAACACGATCCACTTGTTGCAATAAATCAATCGGATTAGCATTGTCATACAACAGTGTAACCCCTTGTTTTTTCGCTATTTCCGTTAAATAACCTTGTCGCTTACCACTGAATACATCAGGGTGCGTTTTGACGATAATTTGTGCGTTCGGATTTTCTTCACAGGCTGCCTGAAACATTTGTGTGAATGTATTTTTATCAGACTTTGCCCCAGCAATCGACACATCACCATAAGTTTGATCAATCACCAAAACTCGTGGCTGATTGTTTTGGTTTGTTTCAGGCAGCCTAAAACTTGGGGCAAGATTGTATTTAGATAATTTATTTTGAATAATTAAATCAATCGCTTGGCGTGCTTTTTCGCCATCTACTTCACCGCGTAAAATAAGTTTTTCCAAACGAGACGGCGTGGCAATATCGTAATAAATGCCCAAATCATCAACACACAACGACAACGGCGGCGTATCGCCCAAACCTAATGAACGCAAAAAACCGTCTTCAAGTGCTACAAATGGCACACCTTTTTTCGCCGCCATTTGGCGTGCCTTGTTTGTGGTTGGACGATTGCCCCAGCCGATAACAATATCGGCATTACCCAGCGTTTTGCAGACCGTAAAATCAGGAGATAAAAATGCCGACAAATACGGAATTTTTTTTATTCCATACGAATGCCAATGAATATAAGCGAATTTCATAAGGTTTCAGGCTGCCTGAAAGTTATTTACCACTTTTTTTAGCATTCGCCGCCTGAATAAACGCAATAAACAGTGGGTGTCCTTTTTTCGGCGTGGAAGTAAATTCGGGGTGGAACTGGCAGGCGAAAAACCATGGGTGATTAGGCAGTTCAATGGTTTCCACCAAATGCTCTTGCCCTGCGGAGAAACCGCCCACCACCAAGCCTGCGTCTATCAGTTTGGGCAGTAAGTCGTTATTGACTTCATAACGGTGGCGGTGGCGTTCTTTGATTTGACTTCTTCCATAAATTTTTTCCGCAAGGCTGCCTGAAACCAAATCGCACGCTTGCGAACCTAATCTCATTGTGCCACCCAAGTCAGTGTTTTCATTGCGTTTTTCCACTTTGCCTGTGCGGTCAAGCCATTCTTCCACCAAACCCACCACAGGATAAGGCGTGGCGGCGTTAAATTCGGTGGAGTTGGCGTTATTCATTTTGGCAACATGGCGTGCGTATTCAATCACCGCAATTTGCATGCCCAAACAAATGCCTAAATACGGCACATTATTTTCGCGTGCATATTGCACGGCTAAAATCTTGCCTTCCGTGCCACGAGAGCCAAAACCGCCTGGTACCAAAATCGCGTCAGCGTCTTTCAGGCTGCCTGTACCGTTTTTCTCAATACTTTCGCTGTCAATGTATTGAATTTCCACCGCCGTTTCGGTGTGTATGCCTGCGTGTTTCAACGCTTCGGTGAGCGATTTATACGATTCAGTCAAATCCACATATTTGCCCACCATCGCAATTTTCACTGCTGATTTGGGGTGTTCTTGGGCATACACAATTTTTTGCCAAAGGGTTAAATCTGCGTCAGGCACATTCAGTTGCAACTGCTCGCAGATAATTTTATCAATGCCTTGCTCATACAGCATTTGCGGAATTTTATAAATGCTGTCTGCGTCATAGCACGACATCACTGCCCGTTCTTCCACATTACAAAACAGAGCGATTTTGCGTTTTTCATCATCAGGCAAGGGACGATCCATACGGCAAATCAGCATATCAGGCTGAATGCCGATACTGCGAAGTTCTTTCACCGAATGTTGTGTGGGCTTGGTTTTGATTTCGCCAGCAGCTGCAATATACGGCACATACGACAGATGAATATAAAAAGTATTATTGCGACCTAATTGCGACCGCATTTGCCGAATGGCTTCCATAAACGGCAAGGATTCAATATCGCCCACCGTGCCACCGATTTCCACCAACGCCACATCAAAACCTTCTGCCCCTGCGTGGATTTTGCGTTTGATTTCGTCCGTAATATGAGGAATCACTTGCACCGTGCGACCAAGATAATCGCCACGGCGTTCTTTGGCAATCACGCTTTCATAAACTTGCCCTGCGGTAAAATTGTTGCGGCGAGTCATCGTTGCGTCAATAAAGCGTTCGTAATGTCCCAAGTCCAAATCGGTTTCCGCACCGTCATCGGTAACAAACACTTCGCCGTGCTGAAACGGACTCATCGTGCCAGGATCGACATTGATATACGGGTCAAGTTTGAGCATCGTAACTTTCAAGCCACGCGACTCTAAAATCGCCGCCGTTGAAGCCGCCGCAATACCTTTACCCAAAGAAGAAATCACACCGCCTGTGATGAAAATAAATTTTGTGGTTTTCATTTTTTGTATGCTTTAAGTTGAATAGGCGATTTTACCGCAAAAGCGAAGTATAAAAAACAACTTTCAGGCAGCCTGAATAATCAGATAAGATTTCAACCAACAAAACTTTATTGTGTATCAATTTTTTACACAATCGCTTAAAATATCTGCCATTGTCCTTTATACTATTACCCTAATTAGCGTTTCACTCGGAGTGCTTACTATGAGCGAAAAAAATACACCGCAACCTGAAAACAAGGATATGCCCAATATCACGATGAACGATTTGCAAGAAAACAAATCGGACAATCAACCTACGCCAAAAAAAGAAAAAGTCAAAATCGAACGCCGCCCCAAAGAACCTGAAACGCCAGCTGCTCCTGTGGTGATTAAGCAAGGCGGTGGTAAAGGGTGGGCGGCTTTGGCGTTGTTGTTTTCCTTGGTTGCTTTGGGGGCGTCTGGCTTTTTGTTTGTTGAGGGGCAGAATGTGTTGCAAAACGCACAGCGAGATTACGCTCATCAACTGGACAAAGCCGCTTTGGGCGAAAGCGATAACGCTCGCCGCTTAAATCAGTCGATAGATACGCAACAAAAATTAGAACAGCATTTTCGGGCATTAGATGACAGTGTTCGCCAAACGCAGAATGCTTTAACGGCAACGCAAACGCAATACCAGTCGCTCTCAAACGACCGTTTGCAGTGGCTGATTAACGAAACCGACTACACGCTAAACGCCACTTCGCAACAGATTTTGTGGCACGGCAATTCGCCTGCGGTGATTGATACGCTCACTGCTTTGGAGCAACGCTTATCCGCCTTTGATTTTCCTGAATTACTGCCCTTGAAAAAAGCCATTAGCGATGATTTATCGGCATTGAAAGCACGCCCTGCGGTGAATACCGTGGCGGTTTCTTTGCGTTTGGAACGCTTGTTGGCGGATACGGAAAATCTGCCCTTGTTAATAGACAGATTATTCAAAGAAAACACGCCGCAACCGATTGATTTGGCTGAAAATCAGGGCGTATGGTATAAAAATCTGTGGCAAACCGCCAAAGACAATATGGGCAATTTGGTGCAAATTCGCAAAATTGATAATCCAGACATTATGGCGTTGTCGGCGGATCAAGTTTATTTTATTCGTAAAAACATAGAGTTACGATTACTTGACGCACGCCTTGCCTTAATGCAACACCAATCTGCCATTTATCAAGATGATTTGCAAGCCGTGCTTACCGAAGTGAATCGTCATTTTGATACCAATCACCCTGCGGTGAAAGCGTGGTTAGCCGAAGCACAACAGTTAAAAGATACGGATATTAGCCGCGAGCAAGACGGCGATATGCTGAAAAACAGTTTATCGGCAGTGCGAAAACTCAAACAAAGCAATATTTCGCTGTCTGAAACGCCTGCACAAACCTTGCCTAATCCGCCGCCTGCGGTGGAAGTGGTGCCGCCTATGCCTGATTTATCCAGCAACACTGCGGACACACCTGCGGCAGAAACGCAACCTGAAACACCAGCAACGAACGCACCTGCCAACACGCCGCCTGAAAACACACCTGAAACGCAGCCTGAAACACCGTCTGAACCTACCGATAATGGAGGGACACCAGCATGAGAGCGTTAGTGTGGATTATTCTCTTGTTTGCCGCCGCCGTGGGATTAGCGGTGTTAAGCCAACATTATCAAGGCACGGCACACATTATTTTGGCAAATACGCAATATTCAATGAATTTGAATACGCTGATTATCGGCTTGCTGTTGCTGTGGTTGGTGCTGCACATTCTCATTAAAACCGCCAAAACCATTGCAGGTTTGCCAGGCGGATTTCGCCGTTGGGGGCGTAAAAACCGCTTGCGTCAAGCCGACCAAGCCTTAAATGACGCAGGCATGGCGTTTTTCTCTGGACAATATGCCCAAACTGAAACCCACATTCTCAAATTATTAAACAACAAAGACGCAGGCGAAAAACTGCCGTTGGCTTTGGTATTAGCGTCCTACGCCGCCAACGCCGCAGGCGATACCGTCAGTCGTGATAAGTTTTTAACCAAATTAGAAAAGCAACCTGAAAAATACCGCCTGCCGTCTCGCCTGTTAATGGCAGAAAATGCGTTAAGCAAGGGCGATTACGCCACGGCACGCACCAATATTTTAGCGGCACTCAAAATTGCCCCTGATTCCCTGCCTGCCGTGCGTTTGGATTTACGCCGCACCTTGGCAGAAAAAGACCATGAAGGTACCCTGAAAAATATTGCCATATTGCAAAAAAAGAAAGCCATAAGCCAAGAAGAAGCGGCATTAGGCAAACAATCTGCCGTGCAGATAATGTTAAAAAATATAAATAATATCAAAGACTTAAAACGCTGCCTGAAACCTTTTTCCGATAACGAAAAACACGGCATTTTGGCACTTGATATTGCCCAGTCTTTGCGTTCAATGGGACAGTTAAAAGAAGCGGTAAAACACATTCGCACCGCCTACAAACACCAACCCAACCCAGAATTACTGCACATTTTAAGTGAAGTGTTCCCCTATCTGCCCGATGCCGACCGCAAAAAATTGTTAGAAGATGCCGAACGCCGTTTGACGGACGATAAAAACAACATTGACTTGTTGAATATGGCAGCCAAAATGGCAGAAAACGAACACATTTGGGGCAAAGCCCAACACTGGTTGGAACAAGCGATTGTTATTAACGACACGCCTACTCTTCACTTGGCATTAGCCAAAGTTTTCGCCGACAGCGGCAGAGCCGATATGGCAGAACAACAAAGAGCGATTGCATTGCAACAGTTAACAGCAGAAAATGCTGATAATGAATAAAATTCAGGCTGCCTGAAAATAAAACAGTATCTCCGTAGGGTGGGTCTTCAACACACCAAGCAAACCGCAGGTTTGCATAACACCTATCGGCGTTGCGGTGGGTTGAAACCCACCCTACGACTTATATAGCAAGGTAGGTGGGCAACTTGTTGCCCACGCTTTTGAATACAACTTTTTATTTGAATCTATTGATTATTCAACAAACTGCGTGGGCAATAAATTGCCCACCCTACACTTGCTGTCGTTACTACCGTGTTTTCCACGCAAATTGCATTTATTACAAAATCATCTTGCCGACAAGGTATAATCTTATATCTAATTTTCAGGCAGCCTGAAAAGTCCGAACACTATGAAAACAAACATTCATCACGCCGTAGGTTTAATGTCGGGTACCAGTATGGACGGCACAGACGCGGTGTGTGTACGATTTATCAATCATCAATTTGACAGCGTGATTGCACACAGTTATTTGCCATTCGATGAAAAATTGCGTAACGCATTATTATCTTTACAAAATATTACACAAAACGAGTTGCATTTATCGCTTAAATTATCACAAACTTTGGCAGAAAATTATGCACAAACCGTGCAGCAATTATTCAGGCAGCCTGAAATGGTGGGCATTCCTGTGGAAGTGGTGGGTTGCCATGGGCAGACCATTCGCCACAATCCTGATGACGGTTACAGCATTCAGTTGTGCGACTGGGCATTGCTGGCTGAACGCCTACAACTGCCTGTGGCAGGCGATTTTCGAGCCGCCGACATTGCCGCTGGCGGACAAGGAGCACCGCTGGTGCCTGCGTTTCATCAAATGGCGTTTGGCGAAGACGGCTCAACCGCCGTGGTGGCGAATATCGGCGGCATTGCCAATATCACCGTGTTGCCCCAAGACGGTGAAGTGTTTGGCTTCGACACAGGTCCTGGTAATATGTTGATGGACGCTTGGTGTCAAAAATATTTTCATCAAGTCTTTGATAACAATGCACAAATTGCACTCACAGGCAAAACCATTCACCCATTATTGTCCAAATGGTTGAATACCGAACCGTATTTTCACCGCAAACCGCCCAAAAGCACAGGACGCGATTTATTTTCAATGGCTTGGGTGGAAAAAAATCTCACAGGAGACGAAAATCCTGCCGATATTTTACGCACTTTAACGGAACTAACCGCACGCAGTTTAGCAAACGCCGTTTTAAAATACGCTCCTGATTGCGAAGACTTGATTTTATGCGGCGGCGGAGCATTTAACCCATTGATTAGACAAAGATTATCCGCACTTTTACCGAATGCGTCCGTAACCGACACTTCCGCTTTTGGCTTACCACCAATGCAAGTCGAAGGAGCGGCTTTCGCTTGGCTTGCCCACTGCCGATTACACAAAATTCCCGCAAATCTACCGCACGCCACAGGTGCAAAAGGCGAACGCATATTAGGTGCGTTGTGGGAGTGTGTGTAATAGATTTCAGGCTGCCTGAAAAATAAGTGAAGTATGTTATAATAAACTGATTGATAAAGAAAAAGGATAATACAAATGACAGCCGCAACACTACAAACCAAAATCAATTCCTTACCGCCTATTTTGCAACAAAATGCAGAAAGTTATATTGATTTTTTGCTGACAAAATCTAATATTTCTTTATCCAAAAATGCAAGACAACCTATTGATTTTTCAAAATATTCAACTAAAACAAATTTATGGTCTATGGACGCACAAGCCTTTATTAAAGGATTAAGAAATGAAGAACGGTTCTAAAATTTTTATTGATACAGCACCGTTTATTTATTTATTAGAAGACAATCCGTTATATTCTCAACAGGTTCGCAAATATATTTCTGATTGTTTTATGGCAGAATATGATTTCTGTACTTCTTTATTAACCGTTGCAGAATATTGCGTTGTGCCATATCGTTTAAATTGTCAAGAAAAAATTGAATATTTTGAACAATTTATTCTTGATGTAAATATACAACTTATTGAATTAACAAAAGAAATAACACAATTATCATCTCAAATCAGAGCTAAATATTCAGCAATAAAAATGATAGACGCTTTACAAATTGCTACTGCAATAACAGAAAATTGTTCCGCATTTTTAACCAATGACAAACAATTACAACAAATTCAAGAAATAAATTGTATTTTGATTAAAAATTTAAAAGGTTAGTCCATAAATTATTTAATCTGTTCAGGCAACCTGAAAAATAGAAACAACAAAAAACCGCAGAATAACCTGCGGTTCTGTTGGAATGATGATTATTAGAACATACTGCCCACGGCTTTGGCGGCACCGACCACACCTAAAACAGTTGCAGCACCACCCAAAGCGGTACCCATATTATCACGCAGAGCAGCGTGTTTGGATTGGCGTTTTTTCTCTGCTAAATCCATTTCTTCGGAAGCATTAGCGCGTTGGCGACGATGTTGTTCTAATTGAGCACGAGAAACTTGTGCTTCGGCACGGTTACGACCTTGGTTGATGGCGATAGAATCATCACCAATAGCCATATCATTCACGCCTTGACCAGTGGCAACGCAAGCGGACAAAACAAATGCTGATAATACAGCAACAACGGTTAATTTTTTCATCTGTTCGGTTCTCCAAAATAACATAATTTGAAAATAAAATTATGGCAATGACAGTTTAATGACAGCCCCACCAGCCGCAATAAACATGTTTTTTGCCTTGTGTGGCATGTCTGTATGCTTTGGCTTGATTCATTGCGTCTTTACCACGAGCATCAACAATCACATCAAGATCTTCTTTCATATCTTGGCGGCGTTCTGCACGCTCGGCACGCTCCATGCGTTGAACACGGTCTTGATCAGCTAACATTTGTTGGCGTTGTTCTGGACTCAATTGAATGGTGCGAGCACCAGAGACGAATTCGTTACCTGCACATGCCATTAAGCCTAATAAGGGCAACAATGCGATGATTTTTTTCATTTATTCAACCTCTTGAAAAAAAAAGTTTAACGGTTTGGATTTTACAGTAAATAATGGGCAAGTTGTATGCAAAATTTCTAAATGATCATTAAAAAAATAGAGTTGTTTTTTTTTTTTTTTGAAAGTTCAATAGGTTATAAAATGATTTTTTCGCCTTTATTTAATGATTGTCTCTTTTCTACAACAATCAATATGTTTTCAGGCAGCCTGAAACTTACCAACCTGATATAATTTTGCGTTTTTATTATTTTGTTAAGAGTTAAGCAAAATGCAAACTTCCTACCAGCCGCAAGTTGTTGAAAAACAAATACAAAATCAATGGGTTAAGAAACAACTGTTTAAAACTTCTGAAAACCCAAATAAGCCGAAATTTTATTGTTTGTCGATGTTCCCTTATCCGTCTGGGCGTTTGCATATGGGGCATGTGCGTAATTACACCATTGGTGATGTGATTTCGCGTTTCCGCCGTATGCAGGGCTTTAATGTGTTGCAGCCTATGGGCTGGGATTCGTTTGGTATGCCTGCGGAAAATGCGGCGATGAAAAATGGCGGTACGCCTGCTAAATGGACTTATGCCAACATTGACTATATGAAAAATCAGTTGAAAAGTTTGGGTTTTGCGATTGATTGGTCAAGGGAAGTGGCAACCTGTAAGCCTGAATATTATCGTTGGGAGCAGGCTTTATTCTTAAAATTGTTCAAAAAGGGCTTAATTTATCGCAAAAATGGCACGGTGAATTGGGATCCGATTGACCAAACGGTTTTGGCAAATGAACAGGTGATTGACGGTCGTGGCTGGCGTTCTGGGGCTTTGGTTGAAAAGCGTGAAATTCCGATGTATTACTTCAAAATCACGGCTTATGCCGATGAGTTGTTGGCTGATTTGGAAAAACTGCCCAACTGGCCTGAACGGGTGAAGTTAATGCAGCAAAACTGGATTGGCAAGTCGCACGGGGCTACGGTGCGGTTTGCTTTGACGGCGGAAAATAAAAAAGGGCTGCCTGAAACTTATCCTGATTATATTCAGGTTTATACCACGCGTCCTGATACGCTGTTTGGGGCAAGTTATATGGCGGTTGCCGCCGAACACCCTGTGGCAAAAGCGGCAGCGTTAGATAATAAACAAGTGGCTGATTTTATTGAAGAATGTAAATCAGGCAGCGTTGCCGAAGCGGATTTAGCCACAATGGAGAAAAAAGGTGTGCCAACAGGGCGTTTTGCGGTGAATCCTGTGAATGGCGAAAAAGTGCCTGTGTGGGTGGCAAACTATGTGCTGTGGGGCTATGGCGACGGTGCGGTAATGGCTGTGCCTGCACACGATGAACGCGATTTTGAGTTTGCTACGAAATATCATCTACCTATTCGTCAAGTGATTCAAAGCACGCTGCCTGAAAATAAACCTTTTAATACAATCACTTGGCAAGATTGGTATGCGGATAAAGAAAATACGCAAAATATCAATAGCCAAGCATTAGACGGTTTGGGTTTTCAGGCAGCCTTTGATAAGGTGTGCGACATTTTGCAACAAAAGGGTGCGGGCGAAAAACAAACGCAATATCGCCTACGGGATTGGGGCATTTCTCGCCAACGCTATTGGGGCTGTCCGATTCCGATTATTCATTGCGAAACCTGCGGCGATGTGCCTGTGCCAGAGGCGGATTTACCTGTTAGGCTGCCTGAAAACTTAATTCCAGACGGTTCTGGCAATCCTTTGGCAAAAGAACCTAACTTTTATCAATGTAAATGCCCTAAATGTGGGCAAGACGCACGGCGAGAAACCGATACGATGGACACTTTTGTCGATTCGTCTTGGTATCAATTCCGCTATATGTCGCCTGATTTTGACGGCGGTATGGTTGAAGCGTCTGCCGCAGCCTATTGGGGCAATGTCGATCAATATATTGGCGGTATTGAACACGCCATTTTGCACCTTTTGTATGCACGATTCTTCACCAAAATGATGCGAGATGAAGGCATTGTAGCGGTTGATGAACCGTTTCAACGCTTGCTGACACAAGGAATGGTGCTGGCTGGCACTTGGTATCGTGAAGACGCAAGCAGCAAAAAAGAATGGTTTAACCCTGCCGATGTCAAACCGCAAACGGACGACAAAGGTCGCATTATTTCAGGCGTTTTGATGAATGACGGCAAGCCCGTTGTGTATGGCGGTATGGAAAAAATGTCCAAATCCAAAAACAACGGCGTTGATCCTGGTGCTTTGATTGAAACCTATGGAGCAGATACCGCACGGCTTTATACAATTTTCACATCACCGCCTGAAAACTCGTTAGAATGGTCGGATTCAGGCGTGGAAGGCAGTTTGCGTTTCTTACGCCGTCTGTGGGCTTATTGTGTTGATAATCAAGCAGAAATTCAAGCGGATTTAACTTTGCCACAAGATTTTCAGGCAGCCTTAAACGATAAACACAAAAAAATCCGCCGTGAAATTCACACGCAAATTAAATCGGCACAATTCGATTACGATCGTTTGCAGTTTAATACGGTGGTGTCGTCAGCGATGAAAATTTTTAATGCTATTTCCGAAATTGAAAACGGACAAATTGCACTCAAAACCGAAAGCGTTAAGGCATTGTTATTGTTGTTAAATCCGATTGTGCCACACATCACAACCGCTCTGTGGCAAGAATTAGGTTTTGCAGGCGAAATTGCCGACACGCCCATGCCACAAGTTGATGAACAGGCTTTGATTGCCGATGAAGTGCTGTATGTCGTGCAAATTAACGGCAAAAAACGAGCCGAAATCACCGTGCCAGCGGCGTTTGGTAAGGAAGAAATTGAACAAGCGGCACTGTCAAACGACAGCGTGAAGAAACACATAGACGGCAAAGCAGTGAAAAAAGTGATTATCGTGCCGAAAAAATTGGTGAGTATTGTGGTGTAACTGTTGTAGGGTGGGTCTTCGACCCACCTTTTTTCAGGCAGCCTGAAAATAACAAAACCGCCGTAGGGTGTAAATAACGACAATTATTTTTCAGGCAGCCTGAAAATCATTACGGTTATTGCAAGCCGTCTAAAAGACGGCGTGGCAATCTCTTGACGACAAAAAATAAATTTAATCTTTTCAGGCTGCCTGAAAAAAGTAAAAATATAGTCAAAATACTTCAAAATAAAAAAAGGCATTATATTTTGAATTATTTTCACGATAAATAGGTTTTTTATATGAACAAACTGACATTTAGACAATATATTTTCATTATTTTTTTACTCACACTTATCGGCAGTGGTGCGTCATTTTTTTCGCAATACATAATGGGCTTAAAGCCTTGTTCTTTATGTATTTATCAGCGATTGGGCGTAATGGGCGTGGCTTTGGTTACCCTATTGTGTTTGCCGTTTTCTTTGCGTTCGGTGTGGGGAAAATTATTATCAACGCTTTTATTGCTTATTCCGATTGTTTCAGGATTAGCGGTATCCATTCGCCATTTATATATTTTGTATTACCCCAATGCGGTGGCAAATTGCGGACCTGGTTTTAATTTGGCATTACGCAAAATGCAATTAGCCGAAAAACCGTATGCCGATTTTTTAAGTTTAATCCTGAAAAACCACGCCCGTTGCGATGATATTGCCAACTTATTCGGCTTGCCCTTGCCTGTGTGGAGTGCTGGGCTGTTTTCGTTTTTAATCTTGTTGTTGATTGTGGCGTGGATTAAAGGTCGCCGATGAATGCCGTTTTGCCTGTGGTTTTTGTGTCGTCATCAATAGCGGACGCTGAATTACAACGCTTGTCTTTATTATTACAGCCGTTATCCGTCAGCATTTCTTTCAGGCAGCCTGAAAGCGAATATTTTTTGCAATATATTGATAATAAAGTGGTTTTATCCAATCATCAGCAACAGGTTTTTGCCGATTTTGTGGGCGGTGCATTAAATCATCGCATTCATCATCGTGGGGCAGAATGGATTGCCAAAGCGGTTGATATTAAAAAAAATAAATCTATTTGGGACGCAACCGCAGGTTTGGGGCGAGATGCGTTTGTGTTGGCAAGTTTGGGAGCAAGCGTGCAACTGTTTGAACGCCATTTTGTACCTGCGGTTTTGCTGGCAGACGCTTTGCAACGCGGACAACAAGAGCCGCAAATGCAGGCAATTATTTCTCGTATGTCTTTGAATTTTGGCACTATTTTTAATACTGATTTACCCTGTCCTGATGTAATTTACCTTGACCCAATGTTTCCCGAACGGCAAAAATCGGCATTGGTGAAAAAAGAAATGCGGTTTTTTCAGGCAGCCGTAGGTGAAGATAACGATAGTACCGATTTGTTGAACAAAGCGCGCACAATGCCTGTGAAACGCATTGTCGTCAAACGCCCCAAGCACGGAGCGTTTATCGGTGATATAAAGCCTGCGTATCAGTATGTGGGCAAAAGTACACGGTTTGATGTTTATTTGCCTGTTTAGGCTGCCTGAAAACCATAATCACGCTCAAATATCAAACATTCCCTGCCCTAAAAATTCGCCTTTTTGAAAACCAGGTAGGGTGAAGAAATAGCCGCCGCCGAATGGGCTGATGTATTCTTCTAACGGTTCACCGTTCATAGCGTTCTGCACAAAGATAAAGCCGTCATCTAAATTGGCTTGGTAGATAATCATCAATAAGCCGACATCCAACTGTTTGTTTTTCGCCAAGCCTAATGAATAATTGAATGGGCGGCGGAGTATGCGGTGTCTTTCCCAGCCCTCGTTACGCATATTGCCAAGTCGCATGTGGCTGTCTAATGGAATGCTCTTGCCATCGCAGTTACCCTCATCACTGCGACAATCGCCTGTGTAGTTGGGCGTGTCGCCCTCGTGTTTTTGTCCTAATGGGGCACCGCTGTATTTTTCGCGTCCGAAAATGGTGTTTTGTTCTTGTAAGGGCGTTCTGTCCCAAAATTCAACAAATTGGCGGATTAACCGCACTGCTTGATAACTGCCGTTTTTCGCCCATTTCGGTTCGTCTAAACTGTTTTCCGCGACACCTGTCCATAATACTTCATCGGCGGTTTTGGGGTCGGAAATATTGGGGTTGCCTGAACCGTCTCGATAGCCGAATAAATTGCGTGCGGCTAATGCACCTGGTTCGGCTTTGGGCAACCAGCCGTCCAACGACCAACGCGGCACGGCAAATTTGGCAGTGTTTTTAATAATGTCTCGTAAAGCGTTTTGGCAGGTTTCAGGCGAATGCGCACAGAATTGAATGCTAATATCGCCATCGCACCAGTCGATATTCAATTTGTCATTGGGAAAGCGTTTCATTTCTTTCAGTCGCAAAGGTTTTTTGTCGGCTAATCCAAAACGACTGTCAAACAGCGTATCGCCCACGGATACGGTAATGGTTAAACCGTCTGTACGCAAGGTTTTTCCTAATAAACCACTCGCTTCGGGCGGTAAGCGTGGGTCGGTGTCTTTGATTTCACCGCCTTGGGTTAAAAATTCAATGCGAGCCGTCAAAATACGAAAATAATCAATCAGGCGATTACGGTCGGTAATGGTTAAGTCAAAGGTGGTTAAGTTGCCAAACATTTGGTGCGGCGTGGTAATGCCTGCCTGA
The DNA here is from genome assembly GCA_017934045.1 of Neisseriaceae bacterium. Lineage (GTDB taxonomy): Bacteria > Pseudomonadota > Gammaproteobacteria > Burkholderiales > Neisseriaceae > RGIG9985. The sequence continues at coordinate 19,076 of JAGBKK010000023.1, forward strand.
TGAACGCCAAAGCAGTCGTAGCGGTCTTCCACCACCACAGCAGGTGCGTCTTGTTTGGGGGCAGTATCGTTTGGTGCTTGTGTTGGCGATTGCGGTTTGCACGCCGACAATAATGCCGTGCTACTGGCAACGGCAATGGCGGCGGTTTTGAGTAAGTTTCGTCTGGACAGATTGTCAATATTTTTGCTTATCATAAAATTCCCTTATTTTGATAATAAATATTATTTATATTATACAATAAAAAATCATCTGAATAGAAATTATTTGCATTCAGATGAAAAGTACTTGTTTAAATTAGAAAGAAAGTACATTCAGGCTGCCTGAAAGAAAGCCCTGCAAAACCTACTTTTTCATCATTCGTCATTCTCCACTACGCGAAGAATCTTATTGGAAAACAACAAGTTGAGATTCTTCGTTTGCCTACGGAAAACTCAAAATGACGAGTTTTGCAGGGGTTTCTGAAAGTTATTTTTTCGCTTTTTTGGCTTTTTTGAGTGATTTTTTGCCTTTTTTCACGGCTTTTTTGGCTTGTTCATCGTTATGGTCGTGTTGGCAGTTATGTTCGCCTTTTTCATCGCCGTGGGCATGGTTGCCACTGTTGCCGTGCATATTTTTGTGCATAGACTCACGGAACTCTTTGCGTTGTTCTGGGGTCATTTGCGCCATTGCCTTGTGCATATTTTGGCGATATTGCTGGCGTTGTTCGGGGGTCATATCTCTCATAAATTCAGGCATTTGATGATTATGCCCCGCTTCATGGCTGTGATTATGCCCTGCCGCATGGTGATGATGATCATCAGGTTTAGATTGTGTCGCACAAGCCGATAAAGCCAACACACAAGCGGTTAAAATAGCTAATTTTTTCATTTCGTTATCCTTTGGTTGATGATTGAAAATAAGTTTCAGGCTGCCTGAAACAGTTACTTTTTAAATGTCGGAAAATATTTCAAATCACCAATAGAAATATATCCCGATAATCCATTTTGGCAAGATATTTTATGTGCTGACATTAATTTGCCGTTATATTGCCAACTGTAAATTTTGCATTGTTCTCCCTTTTGAATAGTTCCATTAGATAAATAAATATCAAATTCTTCGTATATTTCTACATTATTTATTGCTTGATGATATTCAGACCAATAACCAAATGTATCTGCTATTTTGTTCCAAAAACCATCGGGTAACATAAATGTAATGACACCAATAATTAAAACGCTTACCAATAAAATACTGATTACAGTTAAAATTTTATCTATGCTTTTCATCATTAAATCATTTAGCAGGATAAAAGTGGCTTTTACTGCTTTGCGTAGTATTTTTTAAATCTCAAACATCATTTTGACGATTCTTTTTGTGTTCTTCTAAATCAATCCAATTTTCAGGCAGCCTGAAAAATATATTCATTATTTCAGGCTGCCTGAAAAATCAGACAATGCTTAATTCAAGCCCAAAGTGCCACGGAATTTCGCTAACTCTTCTGCCAGCGTGTTAATTGGTGCAGCAAGATTTTTGCGGTCTTCTTCGCTTAATTTGTCATAAGTTTGGAAACCGTCAGCGGTTTTGTATTTCGCCAAAATGTCATTCACGGTTTTCAGGTTGCCATCAACCGTTTGCAGCAAGGCTGGATCTTTTTCGTTAATCACAGCACGGAAAAGTTCCACAATTTTTTCCGCACCTTCGACATTTGCCTTGAAGTCGGACAAATCGGTTTTGCTGTAACGGTCTTCTTCGCCTGAAATCTTCGAGCCTGCCACTTCTTCAATCAGCACAGCCGCACCGCCCACCACTTTATGTGGCGGAAAATTCAACGCGTCAATTTCAGCGGCTAATGCTTTCACATCGGCGGCTAATTTGTCTGCGGTTTCTTTCACATCATCAACCGAATTTTTCTCCCACAAAGCATATTCAATGCGGTGGAAACCTGTAAATTCAGGGTCGGTAACGCTCTTGAAGTCGTCTTCGCGTGCGTCAATCGCAGGGTCAAGTTCGCCAAACAATTCCGCAATCGGCTCAATGCGTTCGTAGTGCGTGCGAGTGTCGGCAAACATTGCTTTGGCTTTGTCGATTTCACCAGCTTTCACCGCTGCCACAAAAGCGTCTGTTTTTTCGACCAAAACTTTTGCTTCGCCTTGCACATATACTTTGTAATCTGCCAAAGGTTGAGCCAATTTCGACATATCTGCCAAGTTTTCAGGAGCTTGGAAACCGCTGTCGGTAACAATCAATTTACCGCGAGGATTGGTTAGCAAGCCGCAAGTCATTGCATATTCACCAGGTAACAGCGTAACCGTCATTTTGTCGGTTAAGCCTGGGGCAATATTTTCGCGTTCATCAACCACCATCACACCTTCCAAAATTTCCCATTCCAACTTGCGAGCGGAATTATTGACAATATTGAAAGTAGTTTTACCGCTGGGCACGGTGAGTTCCATCGGTTCGCATTGAGCATCATTCACGGCAATATTCACCGTGCCGTCCGCATTCACCGCAGGAGCGGCAGCGTTGTTGTTTTGAGCAGGAGCAGAATTATCTGCCGCAGGAGGTTGGCAAGCAGCCAAAGCTAAAATGCTGGCAATCGATAATGCCAACGGTTTGATTTTTAACATAAAAAATCTCCATAACAAAGAAACAAACATTTAACTTATCGTAGAGTGAGTCTTCGATTCACCGTAATATTGACAATGTCAGGCAGCCTGAAATTGTTTTGTCCGTTGTGGTTGGTCGAAACTGCACCCTACAAATCCGTTGTACAAACTTTCAGGCAGCCTGAACTTTCTTTCGACTGCCCAACAAAAACCACGCCAACACGGGCAATAGATAGGCAAAATACAGCACCGCATCGCTCACCGTTGGTTGATGAACATAGCCAAAAAAGCCGCCCAACATCACGCCTAATGGGCTGTCTTCGTCCAACACTTTTGACCAGTCAAAAGCGGACGAATATTCATACAAGCGTTGCTGCCACAAATTCCACACGCCGCCCTCGTGTAAGGCTCGGAACGAACCCGCAAACAAGCCTGCGGCAACAAAAATCAAAAATATGCTGGTTATGCGAAAAAACTTTGCCAAATTGATACGCACGCTGCCTTGATAAATCAAAAAGCCGATGACAACCGCCACAAGCAATCCTGTAACCGCACCGAGCGACATATTTGATACCACCAAACCTGCGATTGTCCCATCCCATAATATGCTGCTCGCGGTCGCAGGTTTTTGCGTAAAAACCGCAAATAAGAAAAACACACTCTCCAAGCCCTCACGCAACACCGCCAAAAACGCCATCGACACCAAAAACCAGCCAGACGCACTTTTAGACAGAGCCTGCTGCATAGAGCCGTGCAAGTTTTGTTTCATGGATTTTGCCGCTTTATTCATCCACAAAATCATATAAGAGAGCATCGCCACTGCAATCAGCCCGATTATGCCGCCAACTAACTCCTGCTGTTTCTGCGGAATTTCGCCGACTGTTTTTAACAAAACAAAGCCCACGCCAAAGCACAAAGCCACAGCCAAAGCCACACCGCCCCACACTTTGGGCATTAAATAACCCTTACCCGACTGCCGCAAAAACCCTGCCACAATCCCCACAATCAAAGCCGCTTCCAAACCCTCACGCAGCATAATCAATAAAGCAATTAAAAAGTGTTGCATATTATTTCGATATTCATTCTTATTTAAGAATGGTTATTATCCACAATATTGAACGCAAATGCAAATTGTTTTCATCTTTGGAAAAAAGAAGTCTGCTTTTTGGGAAGAAATAATGAAGTTTGTGGTGATGATATGGGGTTTTGCGTGGAAAAAGCCGATTTCGTTATGGCATACGGCTCTCGCTTTGGACAGTATTTTTCAGGCTGCCTGAAACCGATTTCGTCATTGCGAGCTGGCGTGGGCGTTAGCGGATTGCCGCTTACGGCATACACCATTGCGAGATTGACGCAGTCAATCGTGGCAACCTCCGCACGGCGTGGCAATCTCCTGAAACAGTTTTTAAACGAGCGTAAGCGAGTTCAAAAACTGTTTTAGGGTAGCCTATCAGATACAACGACAATGTAAAAATGGTTTCAGGCTGCCTGAAAATCTATTTATTAACCGAATTGTTGTTGTATTTCTTGCAAAATATCCGTAGGATTGAGTTCCAAACATTGGCAATATTCAATAAATTCAAATATATCCAATCGTCTATCGCCTGTTTCTACTTTGCCGATAAATGAATAAATCACGCCCATTTTTTCTGCTAAATCGCGTTGCGAATAGCCTAACGCCTTGCGGCGTTCCGTCAAAAGCGTGCGTAGCCACAGGTGTTCCGATGAATGAATAGATAAACGAAGATTTTTCATTGCACCGATTTTAGGTGCAATGTATAATGCACCTGTTTTGGGTGCAATCGCACCCATTGTGTTTGTCAATTTTAATTTTAAGGAAAAAATATGTTGATTATTGGTTTGATTATGGTTGCACTTGGCGTTGCAGGCAGACTTTGGATCGGTAAAAGAGCATTTGATAGAACAAATGAAGCAGGCGTTCAAGGGTTTAATTCATACAAACACGCAGTTGCCGCAGGTATTATGGAAGCGGTTATCGGTTGGGTTTCTTATATCGTGGCTTTGATTGGTGTAATCGTAATATTAGTTTCATTTATAAGTTAATATTACCAAATAAATCAATGCGTTTAGGCTGCCTGAACGCTTTTTCAAAAGGAAATCATCAAATGAAAAAAATGGCAATCATCGGCTTACTCGCCGTAGGTTTGGCAGGTTGTGAAAGCACTGCCGAAGTACTTAATTCAACTGCCAGAGTGTTAAATTCAACCAGTGCCGTTTTAGGCGGAACAAATAGCACAAGTTCGTCATCATCTGCACAGGGTTCATACACCCAAAAACCAAACGCACAGCAACAAGCACAACTGAACACTGCTTTAACTTATAAAGCGTCAAATGCACAATTAAAACAAGCCATTACAGAAGCCAAACCTGTGATTTATCAGTTTTTAGAAGTGGCTTCTTGTCAATTAACAGGTCGTGGTACTTACCTTAACGGCGTTGCACGAATTACTTCTTCTGAAAGGGATCACTTTGTAGCAATGTACAAACCATCAAATCACCCCGAAGGTAAATGTTTGAATGTTGAACGAGTGGATAGTTGGGAAATGGTTGCCAAAAATGCTTTTGATTTTAGAGTGTTGTTTGTATCGGAGGAGTCTGGTGAGTCACGCATTGGCATAATGGGTATGCGAAAAGAAGACGGTGAATGGCGTGTTTATAGATTTTATGATAAATGGTAGCCTGAAACTTTTATTCACTTTATTTTTAAGGAAAAAACACAATGAAATCATTAAAAATTTTGGCAAGTGTTGCTGTATTAACCACACTTACCGCCTGTGGCGGTTCTAATGTGAAAACGGTTAAAAATTATACATTTGATTTTAATAAATCAATGAATGTGGGCACGGCGATTGACGGTACACCGCAATGTAAAAAAGTTCTGTGGAAAGATGAAAGCACCAAAGAACAAAAATTTGTTAGTGTAACTTGCACCTTTACTGATGAAGAGTTGAAAAAAGATTTTGAAGCAGAAACAAAATATTTTCAAGAAGTTAAGGAAAAAGTTGATAAAACAATTCAGGACGCATTACAAGATTTGGAAAAAGAATATAATCGTATGAAAACTGAAAGTTCGCCTGAATTTAATCGTGAAAAAGTGATTATTGCTGCTCAAAAAGTTTGCCAAAATAATGAGTGCGATATTAGTGCATTCGGTAAGGAATTTAATCTTAAAGAAAAAGGTTGGAGAACAGGTATATTTTTGGACACCGTAGCCAAAAATTATTTGAAAAAATTAGCCCAAAACACCGATGATGGCAAGCGTGTATGTGGCGACTGGTTAGAAGAATGTCAAGACGAGCCACAAATGCCACAATCTATGGAAGCCAAAATTACCTTTGTGATTAACACGGATAATAGTGTGAATGTTAGCAAAGGTGAGTTTTTAAAAGACGGTAAAATAATACAAACAGTGGAAAATAAATACCAAGAACGCGGTAATCGTGCCATTTTAGAGCCGTTCTATGAACGCAAGTAATTTTTCAGGCTGCCTGAAAATAAAAACGCCCCCAAATAGGAGCGTTTTATTCTAAACACAATCAATGAGAGATTAGTCGAATTGGTGAGAAGTGTTGTCTTTACCAGCGGCTTTCAGAGCGGCGGCACCTGCGAAGTATTCTTTGTGGTTATCGCCAATGTCCGAACCAGCCATATTTTGGTGTTTAACAGTCGCCAAGCCGTTGCGGATTTCGCGGCGTTGAACGCCTTGAACATACGCCAACATACCCAAATCGCCGAAGTAGCCTTTTGCCAAGTCGTCTGTGGAAAGAGCGGCTGTGTGGTAAGTCGGCAAGGTAATCAAGTGATGGAAAATGCCTGCACGAGCGGACGCGTCTTTTTGGAAAGTGCGGATTTTTTCATCAGCAGCTTTCGACAATTCGGTGTCATCATATTCAGCACTCATCAATTTGTTTTCGTCATAAGCGGAAACATCTTTGCCTTGGGCTTTCCATTCTTCAAACACTTGTTTGCGGAAGTTCAAAGTCCAGTTGAAAGATGGGCTGTTGTTATATACCAATTTCGCATTGGGGATTACTTTGCGGATTTGATCCATCATGCCAGCGATTTGTTCTACATGTGGTTTTTCGGTTTCAATCCACAATAAGTCCGCACCGTTTTGCAAAGAATGAATGCAGTCCATCACCACGCGGTCAATGCCAGAGCCTTTTTTGAATTGGAACAAGCCGCTTTGTAATTTGGTTGGACGAATCACTTTGCCAGCAGTTTTAACGATTACATCGCCTGGTTTGATTTGTGATAAGTCGGTAACTTCTTCGCCGTCCAAGAAACTGTTGTAACGGTCGCCAATGTCGCCTTCTTCGCTGGATACGGCGATTTGTTTGGTCAAACCAGCACCCAAAGAGTCGGTACGAGCCACAATCACGCCATCATCAACGCCCAATTCCAAGAATGCGTAACGCACGGCATTGATTTTAGCGATGAAGTCGTCATGCGGAATGGTAACTTTACCGTCTTGGTGTCCGCATTGTTTTTCGTCTGCCACTTGGTTTTCGATTTGAATAGCACACGCACCTGCTTCAATCATTTTTTTAGCGAGCAAGTAAGTGGCTTCCACATTACCGAAACCAGCGTCAATATCCGCAATAATCGGCACAATGTGGGTTTGGAAATTGTCGATTTGATCCAAAATTTCTTTTTCTTTGGCAGAATCTTTGGCAGCACGAGCGTTATCCAAAGCGGTGAATAACAAGTCCAATTCGCGTGCGTCTGCTTGTTTCAAGAAAGTGTAGATTTCTTCAATCAAATCAGACACAACGGTTTTTTCGTGCATAGATTGGTCAGGCAAAGGACCGAATTTAGAACGCGTGCCTGCAACCATCCAGCCAGACAAGTATAAATAACGGCGTTCGGTTGATTTGAAATGTTTTTTAATCGAAATCAATTTTTGTTGAGCCACAAAACCGTGCCAGCAACCCAAAGATTGGGTGTATTTGGAAGTGTCTTTATCGTATGCAGCCATATCGCGACGCATAATTGCGGCGGTATATTTCGCAATGTCCAAACCCGTTTTGAAACGGTTTTGCAAACGCATACGAGCGGCAAATTCAGGGTTGAAATTGCCAATAGCTTTGCCAGCTTCTTTGATTGTTTCTTGATATTTCAATGACATAGTTCAGTCCTTTACTGTAAAACAAATGGAAAAAAAATACACCGTTGCCGATGTGAGTGGGCGTATTTTATACGACAAAAAATTGATTTGTCTATTGTTTGATTTGCGTCAAAAAGTGTTCCCCAAAATAAGATTTTGCGTTTGTGTTCGTTTTTGATTGTTTTTCATTTTCAGGCAGCCTGAAAGTAATAAAAAACCGTTCAGGCTGCCTGAAAAATGGTGCGTTTTCGGCTTTTTATTTTCGCTTTGCAACAGAAAAATTTTTTTATGGCAATAATAAAAAAAATTTATAAACTATATTCAGGCTGCCTGAAATATAGTCGTTAAACTTCAAAATAATATAGTCAAACAACTTCAAAAGTGAAACAGGCGGTTTTCCGAAGACAGTATAAATAATACGGCAAGACACGCCAACGCATTAGTGTTTTGCAGTTTAACAACTATAATAGAAATTTCTGCATTCTTTGTATAAATAAAAATCCGCCCAAAATAGGCGGATTTTTTTATTTACCCATTCTACGGCGGACATTTTCCAAGGCTTCTTGTGAGCGTTTGTGTCCGCGTGCGGCGGCTTTGCTAAAATGGTATTCGGCTTTTTTCAAATCCACCGCCGTACCATAACCGTTTTCATACATTAAGCCTAAATTGTAGTTAGACGCAACATCGTTTCTGTCTTTTGCTGATTGTTGAAATAGTCGCAAGGCTTGTTCATCATTATTTTGTGTGTTATCGCGAGTATATAAACCTGCTAAATTGTTTTGTGCCATTTTATTGCCTTGGCGTGCGGATTTCTCCAACCACTCGTATGCTTGACTGTCGTTGCGTTCAACGCCCCAGCCTTTTTTATACATTGTGCCAAGAATGGCTTGGGCATTGGGGTCGCCCTGCTGTGCCGCTCGTTGAATTTCAGGCAAATGGCGAATGTAATCTGCTTTAATTTCTGCCACGGTTTTGGCGGTGGCAATATTCAAAGAACACAATAACGCAATGAATAATAATGTTTTTTTCATTCACAATACTCCATTGATGATTGATATTCAGGCAGCCTGAAAACTTACTCAACTGCCAACACGGCTGCTGTTTCGTCAGCAATGCGTTTGGCAAACTCTGCCACGCTCATTTGTCCTAAATCTTCGCCTTTTTGACGCACGGCGATTTTGGTTTGTTCTTTTTCCTTATCGCCGACAATGATTTGATACGGCACTTTGCGTGTGCTGTGTTCGCGGATTTTGTAGCCGATTTTTTCGCTGCGAATGTCGGCAATGGCTCGAACGCCTAATTTTTTCAATTCTTCAACCACAGCCACGCAGTAATCCGCTTGGTGTTCGGAAATACTCATCACCACCACTTGCACGGGGGCAAGCCATACGGGGAACGCTCCTGCGTGGTTTTCAATCAAAATACCGATAAAGCGTTCTAATGAACCCAAAATCGCTCGGTGCAACATAACGGGTCTTGCTCTGCCGTTGTCTTCCGTCACATATTCTGCGTCCAAGCGTTCAGGCAGCACGAAGTCTAACTGGATTGTGCCGCATTGCCACGAACGCCCCAAAGCGTCTTTAATGTGGTATTCGACTTTTGGTCCGTAGAACGCCCCTTCGTTTGGCAATTCTTCCCATTCTACGCCGCAGGCTTTAAGTGCCGAACGCAAGCCGTTTTCGGCTTTGTCCCAAATGTCGTCCGAACCTGCTCGCTTATCAGGACGCAGAGATAATTTAATAGCAACATCGGTAAAGCCAAACTGCTTGTAGATTTTCATCACCAAACGGTTGAACGCTTGGGCTTCGGAATCGATTTGATCTTCGGTGCAGAAAATGTGTGCGTCATCTTGCACAAAGCCACGCACACGCATTAAGCCGTGCAATGCTCCTGACGGTTCGTTGCGATGACACGAGCCAAACTCTGCCAAACGCAAAGGCAATTCACGATATGAACGCAAGGCTTTATTGAAAATTTGCACATGTCCAGGGCAATTCATCGGTTTCACCGCGTAATCGCGTTTTTCCGACTGCGTAGTGAACATATTTTCCTGATAATTTTCCCAGTGTCCAGATTTTTCCCACAGCGTTCTATCCATAATCGTGGGCGTTTTCACTTCTTTATAGCCTGCGGCGTTGAGTTCTTTTCGCATATGCTGTTCGATAATTTGCCACAGCGTCCAGCCGTCAGGGTGCCAGAACACCATACCAGGTGCTTCGTCTTGCAAATGGAATAAATCCAACTGTTTGCCCAACTTACGGTGATCGCGTTTTTCCGCTTCTTCCAAACGGAACAGATAGGCTTTCAAATCGTCCTTATTTGCCCACGCCGTGCCGTAAATGCGTTGCAACATTTCGTTATTACTGTCGCCACGCCAGTAAGCCCCAGCCACTTTCATCAGTTTAAAGGCTTTCAGTTTGCCAGTTGATGGCACATGCGGACCACGACACAAATCGGTAAATTTGCCTTCACGATACAGCGATAAAACTTCGTTTTCTGGAATAGATTCAATAATTTCTGCTTTATATTTTTCGCCTAAATCCAAGAAAAACTTGATTGCGTCATTGCGAGACAGTTCAAAGCGTTCAATCGCAATATCGGCTTTGGCAAGTTCGGTCATTTTTTTCTCAATCGCTGCCAAATCGTCAGGCGTAAAAGGGCGTTTATAGGCGAAGTCGTAATAAAAACCGTCTTCAATCGCAGGGCCGATGGTAACCTGTGCGTCAGGAAACAACTCCTGCACCGCATACGCCATTAAATGTGCGGTTGAGTGGCGGATAATCTCCACGCCGTCTGCGTCTTTATCGGTGATAATCGCAAGATTTGCATTATTTTCAATAAGATATGTGGTATCCACTAACTTACCATCAACTCGTCCTGCCAAAGCCGCACGAGCCAAACCCGTGCCGATACTTTGGGCAACTTCAAAAACCGTAACTGCTTGTTCAAATTGACGGATTGAGCCGTCTGGTAAAGTAATTTGTGGCATAATAAATTCTTTCTGTTTATCAATAAGTTATAGGCCACCTGAAACCATTTCAGGCTGCCTGAAAATTCAAAATCGTTTATTCTACTTTTTGGCACTCTGTATTTTCAATACGCCAAGCATAATTTACAGATACATCTTCGCCCAAATAGAAACAAAATAAAGGATTTTTACCAGCGAACGCAAGCGTTCCGTTGCCTGCACCCACAAGGTCTTGCAATAAATGACGCACTGTTGTCATCTTGCCCTGTTTATATTCTTTTTGCGTAGATAAAACACAAGCACAATCTTCTAATGACAAGTTTTCCCTAATAAATGTTTCCATTGCTTGCGGTTTATCGAAAATCATTGCCCCTTGTGTTTTTATATAATGCTCAAAATGGTCTAACTGTGCAATAAACTTATGCAATCCACGCTCTGTTTTAATCAAATCAATAAAACGCAACTGCCTGTTTTTAACCACTGCGGTTTGTATTATCAAGTGTAAAGCATTAGATAAATCCATAGTAGTCATTTTTCTAAATCATCACTATTTTGATGCAAAACCATCTACCACAAAAATATTTCAGGCTGCCTGAAACCTTTTCAGGCTGCCTGAAAAGTTGTTCAAATTCCTAATTTTCCCTTATTTTGCAATAAAAACTGTTGTGTATCAAATTTTAAACCTGTTTCTAATGCAATGGCTTGTTGTAAATTTTGTTGCATTTCTTTATATTTTTCCTGTTCTGTTTCTGGCAGACTCAATTCAGGTAAATAATGATTGCTGTGCCATTCAAATTGAATTTTTTTCCAAAAAACAGGCAAACTATTTACAAAAACAATTTTATTTTCCCTATCAATATTGCACCAAAAAATTTTATACTTTGATATTAACCAACTGGTAAAACATGCCAAAGCAAAAAAATGTATATGAAAAATATTCAATATTGCATTAAAGAAAACATTTTTTATTCCTGTATAAAAACTTATATCTGATTTTATAAAAACTGGAACAAAAAGAAACACAAATACAACTAAATAGAAAAACGCAATATTTTTAATGATATTGATAAAATAATCAGCACCACGAACAGGAATAAACATTCTGTATTTAATTTTGCTTTTTCCATTATTAAAATCACTTTTGGCTTGTATTAAATCCTGCCTTGCCATTCTGCTGTTTCTATGCAGTTTGAATTGTTGTTTTGCCCAAGCATTGTTATTTTGTTCCATTTCGTTTTTTCGCTTTCCTAATAAAAAAGAGTTTTTCAGGCTGCCTGAAAAGGTTTTATTTAATGTGATACAGCAAAATCGTGCAAAATATTTTTGAGTTGTTGTGCTGTAACTGGGGCATTTTCAGGATCGATTGTCGGACGCAAGGCTTCGTTAATGAGCGTTTGATAACCACGCCCATTTTTTTCGGCTAATTGACGAAAATGTTGAATAATATCGTTATCCAACATTATGGTTACTTTGGTTTTGCCTGTCCGCAGTTTGTTCAGGTGAGCCACTTCTTTGACAGGTTTGGCATTGCTAAAATCGTATTCGTCACGCATAATGTTTTTTCTCTCTATCTGTTGATTTGCGAGCGGAAATGAGTCTTGGTGTATTCCCACGCATGGTGTAAATCACTGTTAAAAGCCGTCCTTTATCGCTTAATCCTAATAAAACAAAGCGTTCTTCATCTTCACAATCAGGGTCAGGTATCACGATTGCTTGTTCATCAAGTAAAGCCGTATAGGCTTCATCAAACGATATACCGTGTTTTTTAAGGTTAGCGTTTGCTTTGTTTGGGTCGTATTGATATGGTTTCATTAACTTAAATTATACAGATAATATATGTATAAAACAACAAAAATAGTTTTCAGAAACCCCTGCAAAACTGGTAGATGTGCGTGCAGTTCAAAGTTATAGTAGCACAGAAAAACGAAGACATAACAAATAGTTAGGCGAGTTTTTCGAGCAACGCATAACGAAGAAATGCACCACAGATGCCAGTTTTGCAGGAGTTTCTTTCAGGCTGCCTGAAACATAATATTCCATAAAAAAATCGGCGATAAGGCTTCGCCGTTTTTGGTAGGCGCGATTGGATTTGAACCAACGACCCCCACCATGTCAAGGTGATGCTCTAACCAACTGAGCTACGCGCCTGTTGTTTATTAAACGGTTGATTATATTTCACTTAAACACCGTTGGCAAGCCTTTTCAGGCAGCCTGAAACCTACTGCCCAAAACCGTCCGCATGCACATAACCCACAATTTCACCTTGTTCATTTAACAAGGCCGACCAATCTACATCGCGATCACAGGTGAAAGGTAAAAAATACAACTTATCCGCAGAAATGCCCGTTTTCGCCACCGCTTTATCAATCACTGCTTTTTTATCTTGATTGGTGGGCAAAGTATATAACTGTGCCACAGATTGCATGGTTTTGCGTACCTTGGCGGTTTCTTCCGCTTGATTATACACACGCCAATGTTCAGGACGAGCAATCATAGTAATCAATGTTTTTTCAGGATCAACATTGTTGGCGTCCCAATACAAAGCAATGGGTTTTACCCCTAATTTAGGTAAAGATTGCAGTTCTTTGGGGGCTTTTGCCATATCTTCTGGTTTGGCTAATTCTGCCAATTCAGCCACCGTAACCGTGGTAAAGCGATCCACATCAAAAGCGTAATACACAGGACGAGCTACATAGACGGTGTGCATACCATAAATCAACGCCGCAATTTGAATAACGGCAATAACAGAAAAATCCAACACCGTTTCGCGTTTTGATTTTTTTGGATTTGCCAAAATCAAAGTCATTAACGGACCGCAAATCACATCGATGGAACACACTAAAAAGAATAATTCCAAACCACCTAACATATGTGTGTAAGGATATTTGTACCACACAAAAAACACCAAAGCCGCCATTAAACAAGCAATGGTTAAACTGATCAACAAGTGAATTGATGACAACTTTGCGGCAAATTTAAAGCGTTGTGGAAAGTTAGATGACATATGATTTTCCTTAATGAGACCCCTGCAAAACCTACTTTTTCACCTTTCGTCATTCCAAGCGTAGCAAAGAATCTTATTGTAAAACAACAAATTGAGATTATTCGTTTTCCTACGAAAAACCCAAAATGACGAGTTTGGCAAGGGTTTCTTAATGTTATTATGAATATTATACAAAAAACAGATAAAAAATCGACAGCGTCATACTGTCGATTGAAGTATAAAAAGCGTATCAATTTGCTCTACGGCATTCGGTGGGTACCCATTTGTCTTTAAGTACAGCATTATGCGAACACAACCATTGTACTGAACCACCATAGGTGGTACTGCGTGACGAAGAAGGTAACGCTGTACCTGGGGTGATAGAAGATAAATTCGAACCATCAGCAACAGGTGTAAACCACAACTCACCACCAGCAATAATTTTGGAACTGGTTTTTGCTTTAATAACACCGTTATCAATAATAATTGCATCAACACCCTTGCCCTTAATGCTACTGGCTGAAACTACCTCCGCAGCCTGATTATTCACAGGCCATCTACCTTCGGTAGAAAAGTATTCAGTAACCGCAACTTTTGTTCGCATAATTAGACTAACTGCTTCTGCTACACGAGTACGCTTGGTATAATCTTGATATGCAGGAATAGCGATTGCTGCCAAAATAGCAATAATGGCGACCACAATCATTAACTCAATTAAAGTGAATCCCTTTTGTTTTATGTTATTCATCGTCTTACCCTTTATGTTTTATTAACTCATTAAATTCGCTTTGTAATCTGCAATTTTTGTGCCAATTTTTAGAAATTTCTGCAAAAATATTCTGTCACAACTCATCATTTTGAATATAAAGAAATAATCTTTTTATCAAACAAAAGATTGAGATTATTCCTTTCACTACGCTTAATTCAGAATAACGATTTTTTTATCAGTTCTCTATAAGAAAAGTGGCGATTGCTCGCCACTTTTTATTACAAGTTTCAAATTAACCGCGGCATTCGGTAGGAACCCATGCTTTTTTCATACCAGAAGAAGCAGTGCATTTCCAAGTGAAAGAACCTGCTGTACCGTTGCTATCACCTTCTGGATTACCAGCTACGATTGCAGAAGGTTTGCTACCTTTAGCAGATGGGGTGAACATAATTGTTTCGCCTTTTTTCACTTTGTCAGACAAAGTAACGGTAATTACACCTTTGTTAACAGATAAAGAATCAACTGCTTTACCTTTAATATCGGTAGATTTAGATGCAATACCTGCTTCTTTAACGCTGCTTGGCCATGCATTCTCGTTAGAGAAGTACTCTGCAACGGCTGTTTTAGCACCACCTGCCAAAGTAACAGCTTCAGATACACGAGAGCGTTTGGTATAGTCTTGGTATGCTGGCAATGCAATAGCTGCCAAAATAGCGATAATTGCAACAACGATCATCAATTCGATTAAGGTGAAACCTTTTTGGATTGCTTTCATTTCAATACTCCTTAAAAAAGTGGATTTGTTGGTGAAGAGAACCATTCCCTTCGGTCATTTGCTTTAATGCAGTGGCTGTGCCAGTTTGAAAAAAAATTTTTTAAAAAAATGAAATTATTTTTTAACTTTTTGTTTTTATTGTATATATTTTTTATAATCAAGTTTTATAGTCGTTAAACTTCACAACAATAACAGGCGACTTTGCCTGCGAGAAAACCCTGCAAAACGCCATTTTTCACCTTGCGTCATTACTCGCCAATAGCGAAGAATATTTTATAAAACAGTTAGTTGAGATTTTTCGTTTTCCTACGGAAAACTCAAAATGACGGGTTTTGCAGGAGTCTCTACGATAGAAACCCCTGCAAAACTTAATCTTTTAAAACGAAACGCCGTAGGCGGGGCTTTGCCCACCAATCGCTTGATAAAGCAGAATAAATATTATTGAAATTCAAGTGGTTATAAATTGCTCAATTTTGGTGGGAAACATGCCCACCCTACGATAGAATTAAATTTTTGTTTCTGTATAAGTTTTGCAGTAGTTTGTTTCAGGCAGCCTGAAAATATATCATACGCATAAAAAAACGGACACCGCAGTATCCGTTTTTATTATAAAACAAATAATTAGCGTTTTTCCAAAGGTACATAGTCGCGGCGGGTTGCACCTGTGTATAACTGACGCGGACGACCGATTTTTTGTGTGGGTTCGGCAATCATTTCGTGCCAGTGGGAAATCCAGCCTACGGTGCGTGCCAAGGCGAAAATTACGGTGAACATAGACACTGGAATGCCCAAAGCACTCAACACAATGCCTGAATAGAAATCGACATTGGGATAGAGTTTTTTCTCAATGAAGTATGGGTCGTTCAGGGCGATTTGTTCTAATGCCATAGCCAACTTGAATTTGGGGCTGTCTTGTAAGCCTAATTCGTTCAGCACTTCATCGCAGGTTTGTTTCATAATTTTGGCACGCGGATCCATGTTTTTATAAACACGGTGTCCAAAGCCCATTAAGCGGTATTTCTTGGCTTTTACGCCTTCCATAAATTCAGGAACGCGGGATACATCGCCGATTTCGTCTAACATTTTCAATACGGCTTCGTTTGCACCGCCGTGTGCTGGACCCCACAAGCACGCAATACCTGCGGCAATACATGCAAATGGGTTAGCACCTGACGAACCTGCTAAACGCACAGTGGAAGTGGAGGCGTTTTGTTCGTGGTCGGCATGCAAGATGAAAATGCGGTCTAATGCACGCACCAATACTGGATTGGGTTTGTATTCTTCACATGGGGTGGAGAACATCATATACATAAAGTTTTCGGTATATGATAAGTCGTTGCGTGGATATACGAATGATAAGCCGTTGGAATAGCGATAGCACATTGCGGCTAATGTTGGGATTTTGGAAATCAGGCGGTTTTCTGCCAAACGGCGGTGTTCTGGATTGGAGATTTCCAAACTGTCTTGATAGAACGCAGATAATGCACCAACCACGCCCACCATCATCGCCATGGGGTGTGCATCACGACGGAAACCGCTGAAAAAACGAGCCATTTGATCATGCACCAAAGTGTGATAGGTGATGTCGTGTTCAAATTGGGCTTTTTGTTCTTTGTTGGGCAGTTCGCCGTATAACAACAAATAGCAGGTTTCCAAGTAGTCGCTGTGTTCAGCCAACTGTTCAATCGGATAACCGCGGTAGTATAACTGTCCTTTACCACCGTCAATAAAGGTGATTTTGGATTCGCAAGCGGAAGTGGAAGTGAAACCTGGGTCAAATGTGAATGCACCTGTTTTGGCGTAAATGGTGCGAATGTCAATCACATCAGGACCTAATGTACCTTCCATTACGGGTAATTCCAAAGGCTCTTGACCAGTGATATTCAATGTTGCTGTCTTGGACATAGAATGTTCTCCATTTTAAGAATTGTTCATATTTGGCGTTTTAAACAGTTGCTTTGCTTTTCAGGCTGCCTGAAAGATAAGGCTGCCTGAAAATAAAGTAACTCATTCATCGCCACGGATTTTCCGTATCAGGGCTGCCTGAAACGGTTCTTCGACTGTTTTACAACCAAGCACTACCTGCAATAAGTCTTGGTCGTTCCAAGTCAAAATGTCTTCTAAAATGCGTAGTTCTTGTTCGTCTAACTGTGCAAAACCGCCATTGTCAATAAAGCGATTAAACACAATATTTAGTTCCAACAAGCCCCTACGCATTTGCCAACGGACTTTTCGTTGATAGTTGTTTAACGCATTCGTCATACGAAACGGTGTAACATTAACTCTTTGATTTTGCCAATCGCACGAGTGGGGTTTAAGTGTTTCGGACAAACATCAACGCAGTTCATAATGGTGTGGCAACGGAACAGACGGTATGGGTCGTCCAAGTTGTCTAACCGTTCGTTGGTGATGGTATCACGCGAGTCAATGATGAAACGATACGCATTCAATAAGCCTGATGGACCAACAAATTTGTCGGGATTCCACCAAAATGACGGACAAGAAGTGGAACAGCAGGCACACAAAATACATTCGTATAAGCCGTCCAATTCTTTGCGGTCTTCTTGCGATTGATAGCGTTCGCGTTCGGGTGCAGGTTCGTCATTGACCACATACGGTTTAATGGAGTGGTATTGTTTGAAAAACTGCGTCATATCCACGATTAAATCACGAATCACAGGCAAACCTGGTAAGGGTGCCAAGTGAATCGGTTGTTTTAAATCGCGAATGTTGGTTAAACATGCCAAGCCGTTTTTACCGTTGATATTGATGCCGTCTGAACCGCAAATGCCCTCACGGCAAGAACGGCGGAATGACAGCGTGTCGTCCTGTGCTTTGAGTTTAATCAGTGCGTCCAACAGTTTGACATCGCTTGGTTCAATATCAAGTTCGTAATCTTGAAAATAGGGTTTATCGTCTTTGTCAGGGTTGTAGCGATAAACCTGAAAACGGATTCTTTCCATTGATTTGCGTCCTTATATTTTTAATAAACTCGTTTGGCAGGCTGAATGTATTCAACTGTCAAAGGTTTGGTATGCACAGGTTTGTAACTTAATGTGTTGGTATCGGCGTGATACAGCGTGTGTTTCATCCAATTCACATCATCGCGTTCAGGGTGATCGTCTGACGCATGCGCACCACGCGATTCTTTGCGTGCTTCGGCTGAAACAATGGTGGCTTTGGCAACTTCGATTAGGTTGTCTAATTCCAACGCTTCCAAGCGTGCGGTATTCCACACACGGCTCTTGTCTTTGATTTCGGTGCGTTTAACGCGTTCGGCAATTTCAAACACTTTGGCAACGCCCTCTTTCAAAATAGCGTCTGTGCGGAATACGCCTGCGTGTGCTTGAATGGTGCGTTGTAAATCACGGCGAACTTCATCAACATTTTCACCGCCTGTTTGGTTTTCTAATCTATCCAAACGGGCTTTGGTGGCTGCTCCTGCGTTTTTCGGCAAGGGACGCAGTTCTTTTTGCGATTTAATATATTCAATCATACTGTCGCCAGCGGATTTGCCGAATACCACCAAGTCTAACAGGGAGTTTGTGCCCAAACGATTTGCTCCATGCACGGACGCACAAGCACATTCACCTGCGGCGTAAAAACCTGGTACAACGGTTTCTAAATTATCGCCTTTGGGGACAATCACTTCGCCCAAATAGTTGGTAGGAATACCGCCCATCATATAATGGTTGGTGGGTACGACGGGAATCGGATCTTTAATCGGATCAACCCCTGCGAAGTTAATCGAGATTTCACGAATACCTGGTAATTTGTTGATGATTTTATCCGCACCAATATGGTCGATTTTCAACAAAATATGGTCTTTGTTTGGACCACAACCACGACCTTCGTGAATTTCAATCGCCATAGCACGCGAAACCACATCACGGCTTGCCAAGTCTTTGACGGTTGGGGCATAGCGAGCCATAAAGGCTTCGCCTTCGCTGTTTAATAAAATACCGCCTTCACCACGCACGCCTTCGGTAATCAACACACCTGCACCAGCAACACCTGTGGGGTGAAATTGCCAAAATTCCATATCTTCCAAAGGAATACCAGCGCGAGCCGCCATACCCAAGCCATCACCAGTGTTCATATAAGCGTTGGTTGATGACGCATAAATGCGTCCTGCACCGCCTGTGGCAAACAATACCGCTTTGGCGTGCAAGATATACACTTCGCCAGTTTCCATTTCCATAGCGACCACGCCAACCACCGCACCGTCTTCATCACGGATTAAGTCCAATGCCGACCATTCGACAAAAAATTGTGTGTTGGCACGCACATTTTGTTGATACAAAGTGTGCAACATTGCGTGTCCTGTGCGGTCAGCGGCTGCACAAGCACGCTCTACTGGAATGCGTTTGCTGTGGCTGTCTTCTGGGTCTTCGGGACGCGTGTGTCCGCCGAATGGGCGTTGGTAAATCATACCGCTTTCCACACGGTCAAAGGGCATACCCATATGCTCCAATTCAATCACGGCTTCTGGTGCGCGACGCGTCATAAACTCGATTGAATCTTGGTCGCCCAACCAGTCTGAACCTTTCACGGTGTCATACATATGATAAGTCCAGTGGTCAGGATTGACATTGCCTAATGACGCTGAAACGCCGCCTTGTGCTGCCACGGTGTGCGAACGCGTTGGAAATACTTTGGATAAAACAACGGTTTTTAAGCCTGCTTTGGATAATTGCAATGCGGCACGCAAACCCGCACCGCCGCCGCCGACAATCACGGCATCAAAATGACGAACAGGAAAACTCATGCGACCCCCCAAATTACTTTAATAGAATAAACCAAAGTACCCACTAACCACAGGATTGTCAGTGTGTGCATTGTTAAACGCAAGCCCAAGGGCTTGATATAGTCCATCCACACATCACGAATACCCACCCACACATGGGCAATTAACGCCAACACGGTTACTTGGGTGAAAACACGCACAATGGTGCATGAAAAGAATGCTTGCCAACCTGCATAATCTTTGGGGATAAACAATAAACCTAATAACAAGAAAACGGTGTATGCCAACATAACCACGGCGGTTAAGCGTTGCAACACCCAATCACGAATACCGTAGTGTGCACCAGTGATTTTGCGTTTTGACCTTACCATAATATCGCTCCCATAATTAACGCCACAATCGGAGCGGCAATCGCCACAAGTTTGGAAGTTGCTTTGGCTGTGTTTAATTCTAATCCTTTATGCAAATCCAAAATCAAAAAGCGAATGCCCGCAAAGGCGTGGTGTAAATACGCCCACAATAAGCCGATGAGAATAATTTTGACTAATGGATTGCCCACAATGGATTGATACAGGTCAAAGCCCTCTTGACTGTTCAGGCTGCCTGAAAACAGCCATAAAATAATGGGCAGACAAACAAACAAGGCAATCCCTGTAAGCCTGTGCAGTATGGAAACGATCGCTGTAACCGACATTCTTGGGGCAAGATACGGCACATCGATATACTTGATTGGTTTTTTCATTCGGTGTTCCTCAAAGTTATACAACTTGGCAGTGAGTAATTTTGCAGTGCATTGTGTTGTCGATTGTGTTCAAAAACAGCCAAGGCGGTTAAATCATTTGACACAACGAATCATCAGCGAATGATTTTGAACTTAAAACAACTTAATCAATGCCAAACCGCAAACCCTGTAATTTACCCTTATATTAGGTGAAATGTCAATCGTTAGACAGGTAAATTTCGTTAAAAATCGCTATGGTGGGGGTTGTTATTATTGATAATTGTTTAAGGATATGATATTTTTATAGTTATTATTTATAATAACCCTTTCAGGCTGCCTGAAAAATTTATGGGCATAAATATTGATTAAATCACTCAAAAATCGCATAATAGCGTGCTGATTGTTGTGAAGTAGAAAATGCTATGCCGATTGTAACTATTAAAATGATGACAGGTCGCACGCCTGAAACCAAACGCTTGTTGGCAGATAAAGTTACACAGGCGGTGGCAGAAAGTTTGAATATCGATCAAGCCAATGTGTGGCTGTCGATTGAAGATATGCAGCCTGAAACGCAAGTTCAACGAACGAAGTGAAGTTAAAACTTTGCCCAAGGTGGCGTGCTGATTGCGGATAAGAAAAAATAATGCGTAGGGTGGGCATTCCTGCCTACCATAACGGCAGAAAATTATTTCAGGCAGCCTGAAAACATTTGTTTTAACCTACCTAATTGGTAGGGAGATTGCCACGCGTCCTGCGGACGCTCGCAATGACTTATCCGTCAGGCGGTAAACCGCCAACGGCCATGTCATTTCAGGCAGCCTGAAACCTTTAATCTTAAAAAAACAAAAAGGAACACTTAAATGAAACTTACCACGCGTGGTCGCTTTGCAGTGAATGCTATGTTGGATTTGGTGAAGCATACCAACAATAATACGCCTGTTCGCTTGGAAGACATTAGCGAGCGGCAAAATATTTCCAAGCCCTATTTAGAACAATTATTCAACAAAATGAAACGCGTTGGTTTGGTTAAAAGCCTGCGTGGGCCTGGTGGCGGCTATGTATTAGCACGCGAGGCAAACGAAATTAACATTGCCGAAATTGTGCATGCCGTGGAAGATTCTATGGACGCGTCCGTCTGTCAAGGGCAAGCCAACTGTTTGAACGGCGGTGAGTGCTTGGCTCATCGCTTGTGGCAAAATTTAAGCGTGGTAATGCACCAATATTTATCATCTGTTTCTTTGGCAGATATGCACAATCTGCCTGACGCAACGCTGGCGTTTCAGGCAGCCTTTAAAAATACAAACGAATAAGGACACACGCAAATGAAAACCCCAATATATTTAGATTACGCCGCCACCACGCCTGTGGATAAACGCGTTGCGGAAAAAATGATTCCTTATTTATGCGAACAATTTGGCAATCCTGCGTCTTCTTCGCATTCTTTTGGTTGGGACGCAGAAGAAGCGGTGGAAAATGCCAGAGCCGAAATTGCTGCGTTAATCAACGCCGACCCACGCGAAATTATTTTCACATCAGGGGCAACCGAGTCGGACAATTTGGCGATTAAAGGAGCGGCACATTTTTATCAAAGCAAAGGCAAGCACATTATCACCGTGAAAACCGAACACAAAGCGGTGTTGGATACTTGCCGTGAATTGGAACGCGAAGGCTTTGAAGTTTCGTATTTAGGCGTGAAAGAAAACGGTTTGTTGGATTTGGACGAACTAAAAGATGCCATTCGTTCGGATACCATATTGGTGTCGGTGATGAGTGTGAATAATGAAATCGGTGTTATTCAAGATATTGATTTAATAGGTAAAATCTGCCGAGAAAAAGGCATTTTATTTCACACAGACGCAGCCCAAGCCGCAGGCAAAATGTCGCTTGATGTACAAACGCAAGCGATTGATTTAATGAGCCTTTCTGCCCATAAAATCTACGGACCAAAAGGCGTGGGGGCGTTGTATGTCCGCCGCAAACCGAGAGTACGATTAGAAGCCCAAATGCACGGCGGCGGACACGAACGCGGCTTTCGCAGCGGCACGCTGCCCACGCACCAAATTGTCGGTATGGGCGAAGCCTATCGTTTGGCTCGTTTGGAAATGGCGGACGACAACGCCCGTGCCCTTGAATTACGCACGCAATTTTTGAATGGAATCAAAGACATAGAAGAAGTGTATATCAACGGCGACTTAAACCGCCGCATACCGCAAAACCTGAATGTGAGTTTCAACTTTGTCGAGGGCGAAAGCCTGATGATGGCAGTCAAAGAATTGGCAGTGTCCAGCGGTTCTGCCTGCACTTCTGCCAGTTTAGAGCCGTCCTATGTTTTGCGTGCGTTGGGCAGAAATGACGAATTAGCCCATTCATCATTGCGAATCACCTTTGGACGCTTTACCACCCATGAAGAAATCGACTTCGCCACCAAGTTAATCTGCGAGAGAATCGGCAGACTACGAGACCTATCACCCCTGTGGGAAATGTACAAAGACGGCGTAGATTTGAATAGCGTTTCGTGGAATGCTCATTAAATAAAAGACTTTCAGGCTGCCTGAATGTGTTTTTCAGTTAATCAGGCACGCCAAAAGTTTGTTTTAAGTATGCCAAGAATGTTTTGTCGGTGGTCATAATTTTACCTGGGCTGTCGGAAATTTTTGCCACCGATTGTCCGTTGCAACTGACTAATTTTAATACAATATTCAACGGCGTGTGTCCCATATCGTTGGTTAAATTCGTGCCAATGCCGAAGTTGGGTTTGAAACGGTCTTTGAAATATTGGTATAAATCCCACGCTTTTTGCAGGTTTAAGCCGTCCGAAAAGGTGAGCGATTTGGTTTTGGTATCAATGCGTAATTTTTTGTAGTGCTGATACGCTTTTTCGCCCCATTCGTAGGGGTCGCCGCTGTCGTGTCGTAAGCCGTCAAACAGTTTGGCAAAATATAAGTCAAAATCTTGCAAAAATGCGTCCATACCCACGGTGTCCGTCAATGCCACGCCCAAATCGCCACGATATTCTTGCACCCAACTTTCCAACGCCGCTTTTTGAAAATCACGCAGACGCACATTTTGCGATTGAAATGACTGCATAAATTCGTGAGCCATTGTGCCAATCGGCACTAAACCCAATTCTTTTGCCAAATGCACATTGCTGGTGCCACGAAAAATCGCAGGAGACGCTTCATGCAGCACTTCTAACACATGTTTTTGCCACGCAAAAGTATAACGGCGGCGTGTGCCAAAGTCGGAAACCGCAAACGGCGGATCATTCGGATTTTGTTTTTGCTCGCATTCTTGCAAAAATGCTGCTTTGGCTTGCAAGCGTTTTTCACCTTCATTTAGCACGGCTGGCGTTTCCAAACGGCGAAAATATAGTTCATTCACCATAGCCAACACAAAAATTTCAAAGAACATAGCTTGAATCATCGGTCCTTTGACGACAATATCCAAGCGTCCTTGCTCGTCAATGCCAACCTGAATAAATCGTCGTTTGAGTTGGAAAAGTTCCAAATAATCAACAAAATCGCTTTTAATAAAGCGTAAAGAACGCAGATAATCCAACTCTTCATGTGTAAAACGAATGTCGCACAGTGCGTCTAATTCGTTTTCCAATTCGTCTTTAATTTCCACCAAAGGATAAACGGTTTCATCTAAATTGCGACAGCGAAATTGATATTCACTCATCGTTTGCGGAAATTGGTGCAACACCGCTTGCAACATCGTGAATTTATATAAATCGGTGTCTAAAAGCGATTGAATAATCATAATAAATCGGACTGTTTGCCATACAAAACAGTCCGATTTTACTCTAAAAATAAGGGAGTTGTGGTATTTTATCCCACAACCGACCCCATAGAATTGGCAATGAGCACCATTGCACCATAATAAAGAACGCTAATCACAATGGCAATAATTAACCATGCACGAAAATAATTGCGTTTGCTTGCGTTTTCGGCAGTAAAAGCAAAAATAAGTGCCAAAATAATATTGATCAATGGAATAATTAACAAAATTTCCATTAAAAACCAATAACCAATGCCCACTGGTTTTTCTAATTGATTTTGTGTATTCATTGTCAAAATCCTTTCTTATTGACGACATTCTTGTGGTAAATATTTTAACGGCAAGCCATTTGAAGAACATTGCCATTGCATATTATGTTCATTAAATTGTGGCGTTAAAGTGAAAGAACGCATTTGTGGATCGATTTTTTCACTCACGGTAATCACAACCGTACCATTTTCTTGAATTTCAATGTCTTTGATATTGTTCGATTTAAATGGTTCAGTATCAATTTGAGTAAAAGGTTCGCCTTTAAGATAGGCTTCTGCGATTTCTGTTTTAATGCCACTGACTTCTGCCATTGTTTGTGCCGTTTTAGATCGTTTGATGTAATCTTGATAAGCAGGTAAAGCAATGGCTGCCAAAATAGGGATTAGCAAAATTAAAACAACCACAAATTTTAATAAATAAGCAATAAAAAAATTCTTTTTGCTTTTATTGTCGGTAACAAAAATGGCAATAAGAGCGGCAACCAGTGCTATGGGAAAAAAGATAACAGCAGCAATCCCTAATGTACCATTAACCACCAACCCAAAGAAATGGGCTGTTCGCTGTATTCATTCAAGAAAGGGGTTTGCGGTGCGGCGTATGGATTATCCGTCTGTTGAATTTGATTATTCATTGCGTGTTCTTTCAAAAAATTAAACCGTGGGTAGATTATTGTTTTTGTTTCTTTTTTGCAACAAGTTGCGATAAAAAAGTATTCAGGCAGCCTGAAAATGTTGTCAAAAGAATACAGTTTTTGGTTTTCAGGCTGCCTGAAAATACGGTATAATCAACCATTTTATTCAACATTTCAAAGGGATTGGCTATGTTCAACAAAATCTTGTCGTTTTTCTCCTTGCTGTTTTTGTCGTTGGCACTCACTGCTTGCGGTGGCGGTTCGCCTGAAAAAGTGGCACAACAATTTTACACTGCCACTTACAAAGGCGATATTGATACGGTGATGAAATTGATTTATATCCCTGCCAGCGAGAAAAAACCAGGTGTGGAAGATATGATGAAAGGCAAACTCACGATGATTATCGGCGAGGCCAAACAACAAGCCGATGGCAAAGGTGGGGTGAAAAAAATTGCCACCGAAAAAGCTCAATACAACAGCGACAAAACCCAAGCCACGGTTAAAGTTACCGTTACCTTTAAGAAAGATAATGAGCAAGTTAGCGAAAATGTAAAAATGATTAAAGACGAGAAAAAACAGTGGAAAGTGAATTTGTAGTGGTTTGTATTTTATAAAAAAAATTGACAAAAACTGTTTTTCAGGCAGCCTGAAACAATGAAACGCTTAAAAATCATTGCATTACTAACCGCCCTTGTTGTGGCGGTTTTGCTTTGTTGCGTATTGTTTTTCAGGCAGCCTGAAAAAGCCTTTCTTCCTGCGGATTTATCGCATTTACCCCCCTTGCAAACAGGCGATTGGGTGTTGCGAATGGGGGTAGAAACCGATAGCCGCATTATTCGCCAGATGAGTGGCGGCAAATATTCGCATATTGGTATGATTGTGGCATTGCAACCTGAACCGTTAATTGTCCATGCCACCACAGGCGAACCCCAACAAACGCCGTCTGACGGCGTGCTGATTACACCGTTATCGCATTTTATTGCCAATGATCGAGCGGAATATTACGCCATTATGCGTCCGCAATTTTTGAATGCACAGCAAAAACAACAAATTGCCCAATCAATACAACAAAAAGTGGGACAACCCTTTGTTTTGCGAGAAAAAAATCAAGCACATTTGTATTGCACTACGCTGATTGGCGATGAAATTCAACGCGTTTATCCTGATTTTCAACCGTCATGGCAATACAAAAATACGCCGATTTTCACAGGCGAATACCTGTTTCCCAAGGCTTTTGTGGATTATCCCAATACGCAGGTGATTTATCAAACGCCGTAGGGTGGGCAACTTGTTGCCCACGCATTTCTACATATTTTCAGGCAGCCTGAAAACGCATTTATCCCTTACAATAACGCTTTATTTTTATATTGATAACAAACAATGAACACTCCTGAACTACTACTTCCCGCAGGCGGATTTGAACGCATGGTAACCGCCTTTAATTTTGGTGCAGACGCTGTGTATGCAGGTCAGCCGCGTTATTCCTTGCGTGCGAGAAACAATGAATTTAGCAAATTAGCAGAAATTAAAAAAGGCATTGAATATGCCCACCAACACGGCAAAAAGTTTTATTTAGCCAGCAATATTATTGCCCACAATGCCAAAGTGAAAACCTTTTTGGACGACTTAAAACCCATAGCAGAACTTAAACCTGACGCATTGATTATGTCCGACCCAGGCTTAATTATGCTCGCACGAGAGCATTTTCCTGATATGGACATTCACCTTTCCGTGCAAGCGAACACCACCAACTGGCAGGCGGTGAAATTTTGGCAGAAAATCGGTATTTCTCGCATTATTTTGTCGCGAGAGTTGTCTATGGACGAAATTGCCGAAATTCGCCAGCACTGCCCTGATATTGAATTGGAAGTGTTTGTGCATGGGGCGTTGTGCATTGCTTACTCTGGGCGGTGCTTGTTGTCAGGCTATTTCAATCATCGCGACCCCAATCAAGGCACTTGTACCAACGCTTGCCGTTGGCAATATCAAGTTTATCAAGCCGAAATCGATGACGCAGGCAATGCCGTGCCGATGACAGCAACCGCAGGTTGCCAACAACGCAATGAACACGCCAATCAAGTGTGGCTGATTGAAGAAGAAAATCGGCAAGGCGAATATTTGCCGATTATGGAAGACGAACACGGCACTTATATTATGAATTCCAAAGACTTGCGTGCGATTGAGCAAGTGGCAAAATTGATTGACATTGGCGTGGATTCCTTGAAAATCGAAGGACGCACCAAGTCGGCGTATTATGTGGCACGCACTGCCCAATCGTATCGCCGTGCGATTGATGACGCTTTGCAAGGCAAGCCGTTTGACCCTGCCTTGTTGGCGGATTTATCAGGTTTAGCCAATCGTGGCTACACTTCGGGCTTTTTGGAACGCCACAGAACGCAAGATTATCAAAATTATTTGGATAATCATTCGATGGCACGCAGCAGTCAATATGTTGGTAAAGTGCTGTCGGTTGATGACAATGGTAACGCTTTGGTGGAAGTGAAAAATCATTTTGAAACAGGCGATGAATTGGAAATTATTTCGCCCAAAGGCAATTCTGTGTATCGTGTTGAACAGATGAGCAAAAAAGGCGAACCCATAGAAGTCGCCGCAGGCAACGGCATTGAAGTGGTGTTGCCGAATATGCAAGGGGCAGAAAATGCACTGTTGGCAAGAATTTTGCCTGATGAATAACTTTCAGGCTGCCTGAAAGCGTGTATCATTAACACTTCAACCGCATTAAGAGAACCGCTATGAACAACACACTCCCCATTATTTTGGCATCCACTTCCCCTTATCGCCAACAATTATTGCAACGCATACAACTGTCCTTTACTGCCGTTGCCCCCACTTGCGATGAAACGCCGATTGTGGGCGAAGAGCCTGATGCGACTGCCATTCGTTTGGCTGAAACCAAAGCGCGTTCTTTGCAAAACGATTATCCTGCCGCTTTGATTATCGGTTCGGATCAAGTGGCGTTTTGTGATGGCGTGCAATATGGCAAGCCGAAAACGCTGAAAAAAGCGACTGAAATGTTGCGTCAATTATCCGATAAAACGCTCACTTTTTATACTGCTGTGGTGTTGCTAAATACCGCCACAGGCAAGATTCATCGCCATATTGATACCACTTTTGTGTCGCTTCGTCCCTTGCGTCCGAGCGTTATTTCGCAATATCTCAAACGCGAACCTGACGCACTGCATTGTGCAGGTGCGGCAAAAAGCGAGGGCTTGGGTATGACGCTCATTCGCCAAATCGACAGCACCGACCCCAATGCACTTATCGGCTTGCCAATGTTGCGGCTGATTGATTTTCTGCTTGAAGAAAAGGTCAAACTATGACAGGCACGCTGTATTTACTGCCCACACCTTTGGGCGACACTGATAACGCTTGGCTATTACCACACGATAGGGCAAAAATTTTGCCTATCACGCATTTTATTGTAGAAAACGCCAAAACAGCACGCAAACATTTGAAATTATTAAATATTAACACACCAATCCAACAAGTTGTTATGGCAGAACTGAATGAACATACCGATTCTTTCAGGCTGCCTGAATTGTTACAACCGTTGTTAAACGGCAACAATGTCGCCCTAATGAGCGAAGCAGGTTGCCCTGCGATTGCCGACCCTGGAGCTAACTTGGTTCAATTAGCACACCGCCACAAAATTGCCGTAGAACCGTTGGTGGGTGCGTCTTCGATTTTAATGGCGTTAATGGTTTCAGGGGCAAATGGGCAGAAATTCGCTTTTAATGGTTATCTGCCTGCTGATAGTGAAAATCGCAAAAACACCTTGAAAACATTAGAAAAAAAAGCCAAAGCAGGCGAAACACAAATTTTTATCGAAACGCCCTATCGCAATGAAAATATGTTGCAAGATGCCATTGCCACATTGCACGACACCACCCACCTATGCACCGCCACCGACTTAACACTCGCCACGCAAAGCATTATCAGCCAAAGCATTTCGCAATGGAAAACCACCCCCCTACCCCACTTAAAAAAACGACCGTGTGTGTTTGTGATGTTTTAAGTAAAATAAACGATTTCAGGCTGCCTGAAAGCAAAAATCACCATGAATAACACTGATTTATTCCAAACCGAACCCACAGCCCCTTTGGCAGAAAGAATGCGTCCCAAAACCATTGATGACATTGTGGGGCAACAACATTTGGTGGGCAAAAATCGCCCACTACGCCTTGCCATTGACAGCGGCAAGCCGCATTCGATGATTTTATGGGGGCCGCCAGGTGTGGGCAAAACCACGCTGGCTCGAATTTTTGCCGACAGTTTTGCCGCACAATTCTTGCCCATTTCCGCTGTGTTTTCAGGCGTAAAAGACATTCGTGAAGCGGTGGAAAAAGCACAAATGGCTTTGGCTCGAAATCAGCAAACCATTCTTTTTGTTGATGAAATTCATCGTTTCAACAAATCGCAACAAGACGCTTTTTTGCCGTATGTGGAAAGCGGTTTGTTTTCGTTTATCGGTGCAACCACCGAAAATCCGTCTTTTGAAGTCAATTCTGCCCTGTTGTCGCGTTCGCGAGTTTATACGCTTAACGCATTGAATACAAACGATTTATTGATATTATTAAACCGTGTTTTTGTGCTACCTGAATACGCCGATTTGCAGATGAATGACCAAACACGCCAAAAATTATGCGAATTGGCAGACGGAGACGCTCGCCGCTTGTTGAATATGGCAGAACAACTTTTCAATGCCGCAAAAACGCAACAAATTCAAGTGCTTGATGATGATTTTTTATCGTCTATGCTTGACCGTCAAGTTCGCCGATTTGATAAAGGCGGCGAAAATTTTTACGATCAAATTTCGGCTTTGCATAAGTCGGTGCGTGGCTCGCACCCGAATGCGGCGTTGTATTGGCTGTGTCGAATGTTGGACGGCGGTGCGGACGCACGCTATTTGGCTCGCCGTATTGTGCGTATGGCGTGGGAAGATATTGGTTTGGCAGATCCACGAGCCTTGCAAATCGCCAACGACGCGGCAACAACCTACGAACGATTAGGCTCGCCCGAAGGCGAATTGGCATTAGCCCAAGCGGTGATTTATTTATCATGTGCCGCCAAAAGCAATGCAGGCTACAACGCTTATAATCAAGCACGCACATTTGCCGCCGAACACGGTTCTGCCCCTGTGCCACTGCATTTACGCAACGCCCCCACGCGCTTAATGAAAGAATTGGGCTACGGCAAACAATACCGCTACGCCCACGATGAGCCCAACGCTTACGCCGCAGGCGAAACCTATATGCCTGACGGTATGGCAGAACCTGCATTCTACCAACCCAAAGATTACGGCTTGGAAATTCAAATCAAAGAAAAATTGGCACGCTTGAAGAAGTTAGATAATGAGACAGAAAAATAGTTTTCAGGCTGCCTGAAAGCACAAGACAAAGCATATTATTAGATATTGTCCAAGCCACGACGCAGTGCGTATTTTAAAAATTTCTCGAAAGAATGACTGGCTTGTTTTTCGGTTTTGCTTTCAGGTTGCCAAGAGTTAAATTTTTTCCATGCTTTCCTGTATAAATTTTCATCAATATAAATGCCTGTGCGTGGTTCGGTATCAAAACACGAGCAAATGCCGCAACCATAATCTTGGGTATAGCGAAAAATTTTATCGTCATACAACACATGTTTTGTATTGCAAGGTAGCGTTCTGATATTAAAAAACATTTTCTTGTCAAGACAAGCAAACAAAGCCGCAGGACTGCCAGCACATTCGTAACCGCCAACATCGTTAATCCAGACAAATTCTAAACTATCTGCCAAGTGGCTCATATTTTCAACATAGGCAGCAATATTTTTATTTGGCTGTTGATGAATAATCTCTTTCAACTGATTATCACGGTCGATAAAAGCAAAAACCTTGTCATTTGCGGTGTCTTTGGGGGCAATAATGTAAGATAAATCATTGTAGTGGAGTAAATTAGCAACAAAATAAAGCGTGGCGTATGCCTTTTCGTCCAAGCAATCAATCGGTAAAATAGCAACATTTTGACCGTCAGGTGTTTTCCGATTTTCTGCACCATTAACCAAGCCCACACTGCGTAAATGCTTGATTTCCGTTTGCGTTAAAATATTGTATTCAATCGAAGTATCATCATCTATCGAAATATCATCATCTTCTTCATACAGTAAGCCTGCTAATGTTTCAGCAAAATCTTCTTTAATATCATTATCTTGATAACAACTAACAAAAATTTTACAACCCTGATAATGCTGGGCAATCGCAAGCAAATTCGCATACGCTTGCCTTAATTGAGTGAGCGTCAATAAAATGGCCGGGTGTTTCATACTTATAATCCTTTTAAATTGAAACGACTATAAGAAAACTTTTTCAGGCTGCCTGAAAAGCGTTTTGCATTGCCGTTCTTCTTGCGTGCGGAGATTGCGTACGCCGTTATTTTGTAACGGCTCGCAATGACAGTTTCCCTGCACGGAAAGTGCTAATCCCTGCACGGGAAGTGCTTTCAGGCTGCCTGAAACTTTTTACTCCCCAAACTGTGCCAACAATTCTGCTTGGTGTTCGGTTAAAAGTGCGTTGATGATTTCGTCCAAATCGCCGTCCATAATGCTGTCGATTTTATACAGCGTTAAGTTAATGCGGTGATCCGACACGCGTCCTTGGGGGAAGTTGTAAGTGCGTATGCGTTCGCTTCTATCGCCACTGCCGATGAGACTTTTGCGTTCGGCAGATTCTTTCGCGTGGGCTTCGCGTTTTTGTTTGTCGTTTAGGCGTGCGGCGAGTACTTTCATCGCTTGGGCTTTGTTGGCGTGCTGACTTCTGCCGTCTTGGCATTCCACCACCATACCTGTGGGTAAATGCGTAATGCGTACCGCCGAATCGGTTTTGTTAATGTGTTGTCCGCCTGCCCCTGACGCACGGAAAGTGTCAATGCGTAAATCGTTGGGATTAAGTTCAATTTCGGCGAGTTCATCGGCTTCGGGCATAATTGCCACCGTGCAAGCGGAAGTGTGAATGCGGCCTTGACTTTCGGTTGTCGGCACGCGTTGCACACGGTGTCCGCCTGATTCAAATTTCAGCCTGCCATAAATATTGTCGCCTGCAATGCGTACAATCGCCTCTTTATAACCGCCCAAATCCGATTCGTTGGCAGAAACAATCTCACTTTTCCAGCCGTGCCGTTCGGCGTATCGCAAATACATTCGCAATAAATCGCCTGCAAACAACGCCGCTTCATCGCCGCCTGTGCCTGCTCTGACTTCCAAAAAAACATTTTTATTGTCGTCTTCGTCTTTGGGCAACAATAAAAGTTGTAATTCATTTTCTAACTGGTTGATTTTATTGTTAGAATTATCAATTTCTTCTTGTGCAAACGCTTTCATTTCAGGGTCAGACAACAAATCTTCTGCGTCTTTTAAGTCTTGTTGTGCCTGATGGTATTGCGAAAAAACCGCCACAATCGGCGAAATTTCGGCGTGTTCTTTCGTTAAAGCACGATATTGATTCATATCTGCTGCCGACTGTTCATCGGCAAGCAGTAAATTGATTTCTTCCAAGCGTTCTTGTAAATGAATGAGTTTGTCTAATATGGATTGTTTCATCGACTATTCTTTCAGGCAGCCTGAACATTACATAGCGCGTTGTACACTGTGAGCGGCGTTGGTAACGGCTTGTCCGCCTGATTTAACATCTTGACCCACACCAGCAATGGTATTGCAGGCGGTTAATGCGAATAAAGCGGCTACGATTAAAGCGTATTTTTTCATGATTTCACTCCTAAAAAAACAATAACGAGTGTTTAAGCAAGTTAAACACTCGTTATCTTCGCAAAAGATAGGCTTGATGTCAAAAAAACTTTACTCTGCCGCTTTGTCAAACGCTTGTGTACAATGTGGGCAACGCGTTGCACCTACTTTAACTTCTTCTAAACACGCAGGGCATGTTGGTGCAGGAGGTGCGTCTTCGGCTTTTTTGCTCATTTTATCTTTAATGCCGTTAATGGTTTTCACCAACCAAAACACCACAAAGGCAATCAGCAAGAAGTTAATAATGGCAGAAATAAACGCCCCAAAATCCACAAATTGACCGCTATCGCCTACTGGAATACGCCAGCCCTCACCGACCTGACCACCACCAGAAACCAGTGTAATCAAAGGATTAACGATTTTTTCCACCAAAGAGGTAACAATCGCTGTAAAAGCACCGCCGATAATAATACCAACCGCCATATCCATCACATTGCCGCGAGAGATAAACGCTTTAAATTCATCGACCCATTTCATAATATAAACGCTCCCTTAAATTAGCAAAAACAAAGATACGCAATCATACGCCGTTTTTTGTGCGTGGCAATATATTTTTACGATTTCTTTGATGAAAGTTAAATTGTGTTTGATAAAGTGTGTTCAGGCAGCCTGAAATTACACATAAGCTTTTTTGGCGCGTTTCAAATGACACAGCACTTCATACGAAATTGTGCCACAACGCTGGGCAATTTCGGTAACGGAAATATTTTCGCCCCACAATTCCACAACACTGCCAATGCCTTGTGATGGGTCGGTTAATTCCACCGTCATCATATCCATAGAAACCCTGCCCACGACGCGAGACGGTTTGCCGTCTATTAAAACAGGATTATCGTTAGACGGAATTCGTGGATAGCCGTCTGCATAACCGCAGGCGATTAAGCCCAATCGCATATCTTTTTCCGCTCGGAAAATCGAACCGTAGCCCACGGTTTCGCCTTTGCGTAATACGCGTTCGCCAAAAACTTGTGTGGTGAGTGTCATCACAGGTTTCAGGCTGCCTGAAAATTCGTTTTCTTCTTCAAAGGGCGATATGCCATACAAGGCAATGCCTGCTCGTCCAATGTCGTGGTGTGTTTTGGGGTGAGCCAAAATGCCTGCGGAATTGGCAACACTGCTTAATCCGCCTAAACTTTGTGTGGTGGTGTCGAAAATTTTGTTTTGATAATTGGTAAAAAGCGATTGCAAATCGTCCGCACACGATAAATGCGTCATTTTGACGATATTCTGCACCGCTTTATTGCGTGAAATGGCGTGATAGGCAACGGCATAATCGGCTGGCATAAAACCTGCTCGCCGCATACCTGAATCCAATTTCAGCCATACGGTTACATAATTTCGCCACGCATAACGCATAAATTCTCGCAACTGCGTTTGATTTTGCACCACAGGCGATAAATTAAAACGGTCGCATTCGGCATATTCATCAGGCGAAAAAACGCCTTCTAACAACACAATGGGGGCGGCAATGCCGTTTTTGCGTAATTCTATGCCTTCTTCTAAAAACGCCACGGCGAAACCGTCAGCGTCTTCGGCTAACGCTTGCGTGCATTTGATGGCACCGTGTCCATAAGCATCGGCTTTCACCACCGCATACAATTCATTGCCGTGCTGTTGTTTAAGATAAAGATAGTTATCTTGTAAATGATGAAGATTGATCGTTGCCGTTAATGGTCGCATTTCTTATTTTCCCTGCTGACATAAAAGATTAAATATTAAACCTTTTTTAGGCAACCTGAAAGATGAAAAATCAATTTTTCAGGCAGCCTGAAAATTGACAAGTAGGGTGGATTGTCGTATATTCAACAGTCTTTTGAAAAGTAAATGCTCCCATCGTCTAGTCGGCCTAGGACATCGCCCTTTCACGGCGGTAACTGGGGTTCGAATCCCCATGGGAGTGCCATTTAGTCGTTTTACTTTAACATAATACTGCGTTGGCAAGCCTTTGCCGTATTATGAATACTGTCAAAGGCTTACCGCCTTGTCTTATGTTAAATTAAAACGACTAAACCGTTGGTTGTTTTACTTTTAAATAATACAGCGTTGGCAAACCTTTGCCGTATTATGGATACTGTCAAAGGCTTTGTGTTAAATAAAAACCAACCATTCAAAGCAAGTCGGAGTGTAGCGCAGTCTGGTAGCGCATCTCGTTCGGGACGAGGGGGTCGAAGGTTCGAATCCTTTCACTCCGACCATTTATTTAAGTTATCTCACAAATACCCATTGTTTTTCATTCGATAGGCTGCCTGAAAATTCATAACCGCCGTCATTGAAATCTTTTAATGCGTCAGCGTCTCGAATGTTATTTAACGCCGCAAATCGTACCATTTTGCCGCGTGCTTGTTTGGCATACAGGCTCACCGTTTGATATTTGCCGTTTTTGTATTCTTTAAATTGTGGGCTAATGGTGGGAACGGTGAGTTTTTCAGGCAGCACGGCAGAAAAATATTCGTTGGACGCTAAATTGATTAAATGCGTGGCGTTGGCGGCATTGATTTTGTCTTGCAACAAAGTAGTGATTTTGTCGCCCCAGAAGTCGTATAAAGACGGTTGCAATTTTGTCCCCATTTCCAAACGGTGCGGATAAATGCCGTCTAATGGTTTTAATAAGCCGTATAGTCCTGATAATATGCTTAAATTTTGTTGTAAATAGGCAATCGATTTTTCAGGCAGCGTCCGCACCGATAAGCCGTTGTAAGCGTCTCCGTTAAATAAATAAACGGCAGCAGCAGCGTGCTGTAAATCATTGTTCCATTCGGCAAATCGTTGAACATTTAATAGCGATAATTTATCAGAAATTCCCATTAACTGTGCCAAATCGTGCGGAGCAAATGTCCGCATTTTTTCCACCAATATTTCAGCCTGCGTAATCAATGCAGGGTTTGCTAATGCAATTTGCGGACAATCCGACAATGCGGCTAATTTTTTAGCAGGAGAAAGAATAAAATGTAACATTTTGATTGATATATAAAAAAATAATTTTGGCTTCGCCCAAATTTCGGTTTGATTGCTTCGCAATCCTTTTATTTACTTCGTAAATAAGATTTGATACTTCGTATCAAATAAACCTTATTTTCAGGCAGCCTGAAAGTGAATTACCGCACAATTTCATCGCAAAATCGAATGGTTAAACCGCCCAATCGTGTTGCTTCGGCTTTAATGAAGTCGTCTAATTGAGCAGCAAAGTCGCCAGCTGCCCAGTCTTCGATGCGTAAGCAACCGCCGTAACGCAAGGAATGACGCGTTCTAAAACCGCATACCGCTGACGCTGATTTTTGCTCTGCCTTGAAAACGCCCACCATTCGATAGCCTTCTTTACGCATAAAGTCATTGATAAATAAGGTAAATTCTTCTAATGTAAATTGCGGATAAATCGTTGATAATGCGTCAAATGCCAAAGCGGTTTCGGACGGCAAGAGTTCTGCCACACGAATGGCAGACGGCGTTTTGGTGGCAACATTTGCTGAAATTTGAGCGGCATGCTCACCATCGCACATTTGTAATTCATTGTCGCCTGCAAAATCCATCAAAAAGCGGAACATATCAGGATTAACGCTTTCTAACTGTTTATCAACAATCACGCAACGCACTTGGTTAATCAATTGCGGACGCACAAACTTGTGATGAGCCAAACGATGACCACGGTCAAAAGACGACAAAATGCCTGATAATCTGTCCGACCAGTCGCTGGGACGAAAGGTTTTGCCTTTTTGGGTAATGCCTTGAATAATAATGCAGTTTTCAAATTGTTCTGCCATAAGTATCACCTGATATGCTCTTAATTGTGTGAATGCGTATTATATAACGAAGTGGCGATGAGTTTCAGGCAGCCTGAAACAATCAAATTTTTGCAAAAAAGTCAATAAATTATTTTGTGCTGTGCCATAAATCCGTTAGAATGTTACCTTTTGTAGGTTTTAACAAGTAGGGAATAAAACGATGAGAATTGGTATCCCCAAAGAGAGTTTGGACGGTGAAAAACGCGTTGCTGCCACGCCAACTACGGTGGCTCAATTACTAAAATTGGGTTTTCAGGTTGCCGTAGAAAGCGGTGCAGGTAAATTGTCGAATTTTGCCGATGAAGATTATGTTGCGGCAGGGGCAGAAATTGCCGACAGCGTTTGGCAGTCGGATATGATTTACAAAATCAATTTGCCCACCGATGAAGAAATTGCCGCAATGAACGAAGGTGCCGTGTTGGTGTCGTTCGTTCAGCCTGCCCAACACCCTGTTTTGGTGGAAAAATTAAAAGATAAAAAAATCACTTCAATGGCGGTGGATATGGTGCCACGCATTTCACGCGCTCAATCGATGGATGTTTTGTCGTCTATGGCAAACATTAGCGGTTATCGTGCGGTGGTGGAAGCGGCTCACGCTTTTGGGCGTTTTTTCACTGGGCAAATTACTGCCGCAGGTAAAGTGCCACCTGCCAAAGTGTTGGTGATTGGTGCAGGGGTTGCAGGTCTTGCTGCAATTGGTGCGGCTCATTCTTTGGGTGCGGAAGTGTATGCGTTTGATACGCGTCCCGAAGTGGCTGAACAAATTGAATCAATGGGCGGTCATTTCTTAAAATTAGACTTCAAAGAAGAAGATACGGGTTCAGGCGATGGCTACGCCAAAGTGATGAGCGAAGAATTTATCGCCGCCGAAATGGCTTTGTTTGCCGAACAAGCCAAAGTGGTGGATATTATCATCACCACCGCCGCTATTCCAGGCAAGGCTTCGCCCAAACTCATCACCCGCGAAATGGTCGATAGTATGAAAAACGGCTCGGTGATTGTGGATTTAGCCGCCGCAGGTGGCGGTAACTGTGAATACACCGTACCAGGTAAAGCGGTAATGACGGCAAACGGCGTTCGCATTGTGGGTTATACCGATTTGGCAAATCGCTTGTCGGGTCAGTCTTCGCAACTTTATGCAACCAATTTGGTGAATTTAACCAAGTTATTATCGCCTGAAAAAAATGGCGAAATTAACTTAAATTTTGAAGACCCGATTATTCGCAATATGACGGTAACGCACGCTGGCGAAGTAATGTATCCGCCGCCACCAATTCAAGTTTCTGCCGCACCGAAAAAAGAAGAACAAACTGTTCAGGCTGCCTCTGTGAAAGAAGATAAGCCAGTTTCGGCAATCAAACGCTTGTTGCCTGCGATATTAGGTGCAGCAGTGATTTTGTTCATTGGTGCGGTTGCTCCTGAAACCCCCAAAGAACCTGATTTGCTATCGCATTTGGTGGTCTTCGCCTTGTCGTGCGTGATTGGCTATTATGTGGTGTGGAATGTAACCCACTCACTGCACACGCCATTAATGTCAGTTACGAATGCGATTAGTGGCATTATTATTGTCGGAGCGTT
Source organism: Neisseriaceae bacterium (assembly GCA_017934045.1). Taxonomy (GTDB): domain Bacteria; phylum Pseudomonadota; class Gammaproteobacteria; order Burkholderiales; family Neisseriaceae; genus RGIG9985. Next base: position 57,527 of record JAGBKK010000023.1, read on the forward strand.
GCTGCAAATTTCGCAGGGCTACGGCTTTGCGTCCTTGTTGGCGTTTATCGGCATATTTTTGGTGAGCATTAACATATTTGGCGGATTTTTTGTAACTCGCCGAATGCTTAATATGTTCCGCAAAGGTTAAGGGGGTTGATTATGTCATCAGGAATCGTTACTTCCGCTTACATTATTGCGGCAATTTTCTTTATTTTGGCTCTGGCAGGGCTTTCCAAACAAGAAACCGCCAAAAACGGCAATATGTTTGGCATGATTGGTATGGCAATCGCCCTAATTGCCACAATGTTCAGCGAAAATGTACAAGGTTTAGGCTGGATTATCATTGCGATGATTGCAGGCGGTGCGGTGGGCGTTTATAAAGCCAAAAAAGTCGAAATGACACAAATGCCTGAATTGATTGCCTTATTACACAGTTTTGTCGGCTTAACCGCCGTGTTGGTAGGCTTTAACAGTTTTATTCAATCGGATAATATCTCTGCCGACATGCACACCGTGCATTTAATTGAAGTCTTTTTAGGCGTATTCATTGGTGCGGTAACCTTTACAGGTTCAATCGTGGCGTGGGGCAAACTGAAAGGCAAAATCAGCGGCAAACCGATGACCTTGCCCCACAAACACTTGTTGAACTTGGGTGCGTTGGTATTGTCCTTAATCTTACTGATTGTGTTTGTTGCCGCCGAAGGTTCTTGGTTCTGCTTAATTTTAATGACGATGATTGCTTTGGCGTTCGGCTGGCATTTGGTGGCATCGATTGGTGGTGCGGATATGCCTGTGGTGGTTTCAATGCTGAACTCCTATTCAGGCTGGGCAGCCGCTGCCGCAGGTTTTATGTTAAGCAACGACTTATTGATTGTAACAGGTGCATTGGTCGGTTCATCAGGGGCGATTTTGTCCTACATTATGTGCCGTGCAATGAACCGCTCGTTTATCTCCGTGATTGCAGGCGGTTTCGGCACAGACGGCTCGTCAAGTACTTCAAGCGAAGAAGTGGGCGAATATCGAGAAGTCAAACCTGCCGATGTGGCTGATATGCTTAAAAACGCAAACAGCGTGATTATCACACCAGGCTATGGTATGGCAGTGGCACAAGCACAATATCCTGTGGCAGAAATCACCGAAAAACTGCGTCAAAAAGGTGTGAATGTGCGTTTTGGCATACACCCTGTGGCAGGACGCTTGCCAGGACATATGAATGTGCTGTTGGCAGAAGCCAAAGTGCCGTATGACATTGTGCTGGAAATGGACGAAATCAATGACGACTTTGCCGACACCGATGTGGTTTTGGTGATTGGTGCGAACGACACCGTCAATCCAGCCGCTATGACTGACCCGAATAGTCCGATTGCAGGAATGCCTGTATTGAAAGTGTGGGAAGCCAAAACAGTTGTGGTCTTCAAACGCTCCATGAACACAGGCTACGCAGGCGTGCAAAATCCATTATTCTTCAATGAAAACAGCGTGATGTGCTTCGGCGACGCCAAAGCAACGGTTGATGAGATTTTGCATAACTTAACTGCATAAAATAATCATTCAGGCAGCCTGAAAAACCGTTCTATTGATTAGGACGGTTTTTTTCAGGCTGCCTGAACGATGAAAAATACTTAAATCAATCGTTATTTAGTGCTATTATTGACAGTTTCACCGATTGCCAATCGGCGTAAATTTTTATTAAACCATAAATTTGGAGAATCTCTTATGAAATCACCTGTTCGTGTTGCCGTTACTGGTGCGGCTGGTCAAATTGGTTACGCTTTATTGTTCCGCATTGCTTCTGGCGAAATGTTGGGTAAAGACCAACCTGTTATTTTGCAATTATTGGACTTGCCCCAAGCCCAAAACGCCGTGAAAGGCGTGATGATGGAATTGCAAGACTGTGCATTCCCCTTGTTGGCTGGTATGGTGGCAACAGACGACCCCGAAGTTGCTTTCAAAGACGCAGACATCGCCATTTTGGTGGGTGCAAGACCACGCAGTAAAGGTATGGAGCGTGCTGACTTGTTGCAAGCCAACGCCGCTATTTTCACCGTGCAAGGTGCGGCTTTGAATAAAGTAGCTAGCCGCAATGTGAAAGTTTTGGTGGTGGGCAATCCTGCGAATACCAACGCTTATATTGCGATGAAATCTGCTCCTGATTTACCTGCCAAAAACTTCACCGCAATGTTGCGTTTGGATCACAACCGTGCATTAAGCCAACTGTCTGAAAAAACAGGCAAACCTGTGGCTGCCATCGAAAAAATGTGCGTTTGGGGCAATCACAGTCCGTCTATGTATGCTGATTATCGTTTTGCCACGATTGACGGAGCAAGCGTTAAAGAAATGATTAACGACCACGAATGGTATGCCAACACATTCTTGCCCACCGTGGGCAAACGCGGTGCAGCGATTATCGAAGCACGCGGTTTATCATCAGCCGCATCTGCCGCTAATGCCGCCATCGACCACATTCGCGACTGGGTATTAGGCACAAACGGCAAATGGGTTACTATGGGCATTCCGTCTGACGGCTCTTACGGCATTGAAAAAGGCATTATCAGCGGTTTCCCAGTAACTTGCGAAAACGGCGAATACAAAATCGTTCAAGGCTTGGAAATTGACGCATTCAGCCAAGGCTTAATCGACAAAACCATCGCCGAATTGAAAGAAGAACAAGCAGGCGTGGCTCATTTGTTGAAATAATTGCTTGTTTTGTAAGTAAAAACACCTTTCCGCAAAGCGAAAGGTGTTTTTTGTGCGATTAAGTTTTTCAGGCAGCCTAAAAATATAGCAAAACAACTTCAAAATGTTAAAAACTGTGTCATTGCGAGATTTGAACGAAGTTCAAATCGTGGCAATCCAGTTAAAACCGCAGGTTTTAACAAACGCCGATAGGCGTTTTTAACGGCATTGCATTAAGTTTTTCAGGTAGCCCATTTCGTTATTGCTCACTTTTGACACGGTTTAAATTTCAGGCAGCCTGAATAATAACAAGCAACAATAAAAAACGCCCCAAAGGGCGTTTTTTAATATCCTGCTATATTCAATTCTTTATACCAGTCGCAACCGTCTTGATAGCCTAAATCACAGGCTTTGCTAAAATATTTTTTGGCAGTAGAAAAGTCTTGCCGTTTTCCTTGACCGTTGTAATACAACGCACCGAGATTATAGCAACCGTTTGCCTTACCGCCATTACAGGCTTGTTCATACAATTTAGCGGCTTGGGCATAGTTTTGTTTTACACCTTGACCGTTGTCATACGACACGCCGAGATTATAGCAACCTTGTGCATAACCGCCATGACAGGCTTGTTCATACAATTTAGCGGCTTGGGCATAGTTTTGTTTGACACCTTGACCTTTGTCATACAATACGCCGAGATTATAGCAACCCTTTGCAACACCGCCATGACAGGCTTGTTCATACAATTTAGCGGCTTGTGCATAGTTTTGTGTCACACCTTGACCTTTTTCATACGACACGCCGAGATTAAAGCAACCCTCTGCAACACCGCCATGACAGGCTTGTTCATACCATTTAGTGGCTTGGGCATAGTTTTGTTTCACACCTTGACCTTTGTCATACGACACGCCGAGATTAAAGCAACCCTGTGCATCACCGCCATGACAGGCTTGTTCAAACAGTTTAGCGGCTTGGGCATAGTTTTGTTTCACACCTTGAC